>NZ_CAMFHB010000047.1 GCF_945952055.1 uncultured Alsobacter sp. | reverse complement strand
TGCAGGGGAGGGTGGATCGCGCGAAGCGCGAGACGGGTGGGGGCGGTGCGGCAGGCTTTTGTACGACGACAGGACCGGCCCCGGCTTGACCGCCTCGTTCTTCGTCGCGGTCCCCACCCGTCAGCCGCTTTGCGGCTGCCACCCTCCCCTGCAGGGGAGGGAGAGCGCCTTCAATCCAGGCCGTGCAGAGATGTGTGAATCCAGAAGGGCCAAGCCCGGGCAGGACGGCGGAGAGTTGGTCGCCCGCCGCCGATGTCAGATGCAACGCCCTACCGGGGTTCGGTGCACAAGCTCTCAGGACGAAGGAATGGGTGCTGGGATCGATTCACACGCTCTCAGGACGAGGAGAGTGGAAGCTGCGCAAAGAGAGGATCCGCGGACGTTTCGGGACAAATATAACCTGTAGTTGTAATATCTCTTAGAAAATACAACCCTTACGCGAATACTCTGTGTTTCCTGAGCAACACTGACGGCAATTGGCCTGTTTTGGGGCTCTTCATGTCTTTCTGATGTTGAAGCGCCGTCCGAAGCAGAGCAACTCTGCTGCCGTGCCTGCGGTCGTCTCATTTTCAAGCCGCAGGGTCCATTTCAGGAGCAAAGACACCCATGCGTTTCACCACGCCCCTTTTGTCCTCGGCGGCCCTGCTCGCCATGGGGACCGTCGGCTTCGCTGCCGACCTGCCGTCGAAGAAGGCGGCTCCTGTCGAGTACGTGCGCGTCTGCTCGCAGTTCGGCGCCGGGTTCTTCTACGTCCCGGGCTCCGACACCTGCCTGCGCGTGTATGGCCGCGTCCGTGCGGACTACTACTATAACCAGCCATTCTCGCGCGATTCCAACACGACCTCGACCCGCGCTCGCGGCTACGTCCGCCTTGACAGTTACACCCCGACCGACTGGGGTCCGCTGCGCGCGACGACCGGAATCTTTGTCACGCGTGACTCTGGTCGTGTGACGGGCGGTTCGGGCGCTGCTGGCGGCACGACTCTTCCGAGCGGCACTGACGCCAACATCACGCTCGATTGGGCTTACATCCAGTTCGCCGGAATTACTGCTGGCCGCCTCCCCGTCTCCTTCTTCGAATTCGCCCCGCTCGGCGGCGTGTCGATGGTTGGCGGCAATGCTCTCGGCCGCGGCTCTGACTACGGCGCGAACAACGTCCTGGCCTATACGGCTCAGTTCGGCGGTGGGTTCACGGCCACGCTCGCGATCGAAGACGGCACGGAGCGCCGCGTTGGCATTGCCAATGCCGGTGCCGACTTCAAGCTGCTTACCGGTGAGAAGGCTCCGACCTACGGTGGCCATTCCATGCCGGACGTCGTGGGGCGCCTCGATTATACCGGCACTTGGGGGCAGGCCGCGCTGACCGGCGCCATCCACCAGACTCGCGTCGGTTCGCCTGGTACCAAGACCCGCACGATGACTGCTGCCACTGGCGCCGTGACTGAAGGTTTCGGCAACAGCTACACCAATGGCGCCGTCGGTGACACGGTATACGGCTTCGCGATCCAGGGTGGCTTGAAGATCAACCTCCCGATGATCGCTGCTGGTGATGCTCTGTTCCTTCAGGCGGCGTACGCCGATGGCGCCAACAGCTACACTGGCTGGAGCACCACGGGGGTCGGTACGTTCAGCACGATCACCTCGGCTGACGTGATCTACGATCCGGCGGGCAATGCGAAAACGTCGAAGTCCTATTCGGTGGTCGGCGGCCTGCTGCACTACTGGACGCCCACGGTCCGCCAGGGCGTGTTCGTCGGCTACGGTAAGCTTGACCAGTACGGCAAACTGTACGACGCAGCGGCTTTGACCGTCGGCACGAACGTGTATTGGTCGCCGGTGAAGGGCTTGGATATCGGCGCCGAAGTTGGGTACCAGAAGCTCACGGACACGCCGAACTCGGCTCTTCCGCTGGCCGTTGGTTCATCTCGCGACAACTACTTTAGCCGCATTCGCTTCCAGCGCGATTTCTGATCGATCGATACAGCATATGGAGCCCTGGCGTGAGCCAGGGCTCTTTTTTGGTCATCACTACAACCAACGATAGATTTGCCGAATAAGTATTATTGTTTCTAGTACTTTGCTGCGACTGCGAAAATTACATTGATCTTCAGGGAAAATGAAGATAATAGTGGTATTGCCTTAATTTCTTGCGGTGGATGCGCGATGTTGAAGTCAATTCTTTATGCGAGCACCCTCGTCTTTCTTTCGACAGGTGCCAAGGCGGCCGATCTGCCGTCGAAGAAGGCTGCTGCCGTCGACTATGTTCGGATTTGCAAGATTGGCGATGTCAGCGGTTTCGTGATCCCCGGCTCGGACACCTGCCTCAAGGTCAGCGGGCGTGTGCGGGCCGAATATTTTTATGCGGAGACCTTCAGTCGGGACTCCCATGCGACCGCGACGCGCGGTCGTGGCTATGTGGGCCTGGACGCTCTCACGAGCACGGAGTTCGGTGTCGTGCGAACGGCGGCGCGCGTGTTCGTGACCCGCGACACCGGTCGCGTCACCGCCGGGTCGGGCGCGCCTGCAGGAACGCGGCTGCCCTCCGGAACGGACGCGAACCCGACGCTCGATTTTGCCTATGTGCAATTCGGCAACCTCACGGCAGGGCGGATCGGCACGTCCTTCTTCGAATTCGCGCCCTTCGGTGGCGTCTCATTCGACGGCGGCGGGACGCTGGGCCGTGGCTCCGACTACGGATCGATCAATACCCTAGCCTACACCGCGAACCTGGGCCTGTTGACTGCAACCCTCGCCATCGAGGACGGGACCGAGCGGCGCGTCGGGCTCGGCGCGGTCTCCGGTGACACGCCCGCGTATGCTGGTCACGCCGTTCCCGATCTCGTCGGCCGTCTCGACTACACTGACGACTGGGGCCAGGCCGCGCTGACGGGTGCCATCCATCAGTCGCGTGCAGCCTCTCCGTCGACGGCCTTCCGGGCCCAGTTCATTGGTGCTGGTGGCGTCCTCGCGATCTCCACGACTTACCCGAACGCCTTCACCGCCGGCGCCGTCGGCGAGACGGCGTATGGCTTCGCCGTGCAGGGGGGCCTCAAGGTCAACCTGCCGTCGCTCGGCGCGGGCGACGCGCTGTTCCTCCAGGCGGCCTATGCCACGGGGGCCAACAGCTACACGGGATGGGGCGGCACGGGAGCCGGGACGCTCGCGCCGCAGAGCTACGACGTCGCCTACGATGCGGCCGGGAAAGCGAAGCTGTCGGACTCCTGGTCCGTCACCGGTGGCCTGCTGCACTACTGGACGCCGTCCCTGCGCCAGGGCGTTTTCGCGGCCTGGGGCAGGCTCGACCAGTTCGGGCCGTCGAACGACGTGGCGGCCGTGTCGGCCGGCACGAACCTCATCTGGTCGCCGGTGCGCAACCTCGACGTCGGGGCCGAGGTCGTCTACGCCAAGCTGACGCAGACCCCGCGCAGCCTTCTGCCGCTGCAGGCCTTCGACCAGCGTGACTCCTGGTCGGGCCGCGTGCGCTTCGAACGGGACTTCTGAGGCCTCCGGCCCAGCTCGCGATTCGTCACGACGTGGAGGAGGAGCCCCGGCCCCGTGCCGGGGTCTCTTGCGTCGGTCGTCTTTTGCAAGATGACGAGGGCGTAATGTTGGATTCTGGCTGCCCAAAATTCAGGCTAAGTGCCCTGAAACGTTCATCTCTTCAAGAAGAGTGTTGTGTCGAAAACACAGCTGAAGCGCGTGTAGAGCCGCGATGCCTTCGCTACTGCAACATACGGTTGCAAAGCTTCCGGCTGGCGGACACTGTTTGGTCATGGCAGGGCCCTTTGCCCCTGACGCATCCAGACGTTCCGCTCGGAGACTTCCATGCGCCTTTCCTCGATCTTCCTCGGCTCGGCTGCCGCCCTGTCCATCGTCGGCGTCGCCTCCGCAGCGGACCTGCCTTCCAAGAAGGCCGCCCCGGTTGAGTACGTCCGGATCTGCTCCATCGGCGAAGTCACCGGTTTCGTGGTTCCCGGCACCGATACCTGCCTGAAGGTCGGCGGTCGTGTCCGCGCCGAGTACTACTACAACCAGCCGTTCACGCGTGACGCGAACACGACGTCCTTCCGTGGCCGCGGCTACTTCACGCTCGACGCGATCAACAACACCGGCTACGGCCCGCTGCGCGCCTCGACCCGCATCTACGTGACGCGCGACTCCGGCCGCGGCTTCAACGCCAACAACGTGAACAACGCCAACATCGGCAACGGTGCCGGCACCACCAACGCCGACGTCGTCCTCGACTGGGCCTACATCCAGTTCGCCGGCATCACGGCCGGCCGCGTGGCGACCTCCTTCTTCGAGTTCGCGCCCTTCGGCGGCATCTCGTTCGAGGGCGGCGGCAACCTGGGCCGCGGCGCTGACTACAGCTCCATCAACACGCTGGCCTACACGGCGACCTTCGGCGACTTCTCGGCCACGATCGCCATCGAGGACGGCACGGAGCGCCGGGCCAACGCGCTCGCCCGCGCCAACGGTGCCTTCACGATCATCGGCAACCCGACCTACGGCGGGCACGTGATGCCCGACATCGTCGGCCGCCTCGACTACACCGCCGCCTGGGGCCAGGCCGCTCTGTCGGCCGCCGTGCACCAGAGCCGCGTCGGCCTCGGCAGCAACGTCAACAACGTGTTCGGCCTCGGCAACACGATCGGCGACACCGAATACGGCTATGCCATCCAGGGCGGCCTGAAGGTCAACCTGCCGATGCTCGCCCCGGGCGACGCGCTCTTCCTGCAGGCAGCCTACGCCAACGGCGCCAACAGCTACACCGGCTGGGCCGCGACCGGCGCCGGCACGCTGACCCCGGCGACCGCCGACGTCATCTACGACGTGAACGGCAATGGCCACACCACCAAGTCCTGGTCGGTGACCGGCGGCCTGCTGCACTACTGGACCCCCACGGTCCGCCAGGGCGTCTTCGCCGCCTATGGCCGTCTCGACCACTGGGGCCCGCTCTACGACACCGCCGCCTTCTCGGCCGGCACCAACCTGATCTGGTCGCCGGTGAAGAACCTCGATATCGGCGCCGAGGTCACCTACTCGAAGCTCACCCAGACCCCGCGCAACCTGCTCCCGATCGCCGCTTTCGACGAGCGCGACAACTGGGCCGGCCGCATCCGCTTCGAGCGCGATTTCTGATCCTGACGGCAGGGTCGAACGAAAAAGCCCCGGCCATCGGCCGGGGCTTTTTTGTCGGGTTGAGGGTTCGTGCGTGCTTCGACAGGCTCAGCATGAGGCTTCGACACGGCCGCTGCGCGGCCTGCTCAGAGCTCGTGAATTTTTCGGTGGTCCAGCTCGCACCTCCCTCTCCGCGTCATGGCCGGGCTTGGCCCGGCCACCCACGACTTCAGAATGGCACAGGCAAGGTCGTGGGTCCCCGGGCCAAGCCCGGGGATGACGGCTGAGAGGTCGGTTTGAACTGGACTGCCAGTCCTTCGCTGATAGATCCACAAGCTCTGAGCAGCCCGCGGAGCGGGCGTGTCGAAGGACGCAGGATAAATCAGACAGTCACGCGCCCGCCTCCGCGGGTGTCTTGACGCCCGCCCGGCCGTCCTCGGCGTGGGCGATGAAGCTGGCGATGCGGTTCATGGTGGGGGCGTCGCGCAGCAGGGGCGCGTGGCCCTGGCCGGGGACAACCCAGCGCTCGCACGCCGGGTGGGCGGCTTCCATGGCGGCCAGCGTCTTGTCGCTGAGCAGGTCGGAGTTCTCGCCGCGGATGGCGAGGACCGGCACGTGGTTCAACCCCGCGAACAACGACCAGAGCTGCGGCAGGGGGGCGTCGAGGTCGAGTTCGGCGAGGCCCTTCATCAGCGCGGTGTCGTAGGTGGGCGCGAGCCGGCCGCCGTCGTCGCGGAAGGTGCCTTGTGCCAGGGCCATCCAGTCCTCGTCCGAGAGCCCGGGGAAGCGGGCGTCCGAGACGCTGCGCAGGATCGCCACGGCATCGTGCATGGAGCGCGGCGGCGGCAGCTTGCCGACCGAGCCGCGGATGCGGATCAACCCCTGCGAGTCGATGACGGGGCCGATGTCGTTCAGCACCACGGCCCGCAGCATCGCCGGCCGCATGGCGCCGATCGCCATGGCCACGAGCCCGCCGCGTGACGTGCCGACGACGGCCGCCTCCTCGATCCCCAGGGCCGTGCACTGGGCCAGCACGTCCTCGCACTCGATGCGCGGATCGTAGCGGCGCCAGTCGGCGTCCCGGCCGGAGAGGCCCCTGCCGCGATAGTCGATCGACACCACCTTGCGCGGCCGGTGCTTGTGCCCGGAGAGCGCCAGGGCGAGATCATGGAAATCGGTGCTGTTGCGGGTCAGTCCGGCGAGGCAGAGCGCCGGCAGCCGGTCCTCGAGATGCGCGCCGTAGATGCGGGCATGGAGGCGGCATCCGTCCGACGCCGTGGTGAAGACGCTCTCGAACCCTTCGGAACTCACCGGCTCGCTTCTCCCTTGGGCGCTCCGCGCCGCAGATCCTGCATGATCAACATGGCCTCGCGATCGCCCATGCGGCTGCGATAGGCCTGCAGGTTCTCCATCACGCGCTGCACGTAGTTTCGGGTCTCGGTAAACGGGATCCGCTCCACCCAATCAATCGGGTCGATCGCCGCATTGCGTGGATCGCCATAGGCTTCCACCCACTTCTTCACGTTGCCCGAGCCGGCGTTGTAGGCCGCGATGGCGAGGATGTAGGAGCCCCGCCACTCCGCCGCGAGCCCCGACAGATAGGCCGAGCCCAGCGCGGCGTTGTAGCCGGGGTCCGCGGTGAGGCGGTCGAGCGAGAAGTCGAGCTTCAGCTTTCCGGCGGTTTCGCGGGCGGTCGCAGGCATGAGCTGCATCAGGCCCCGGGCGCCCGCGGTCGACTGAGCCTTCGGATCGAACGAGCTTTCCTGCCGCACGACAGCCAGAACGAGCGGGGTCTCGATCCCCTCGGTCGCGAGGCCGTCCAGTGGAATGCCGCCTGTCGGAAAGGCCTGGCTCTCGAGCGGAATGCCGCGCTGCAGGGCTGCCTTGCCGATCATCAGCTGGGCGCGGGCATCGCCGATTTCCTCGACCGCCGTCGCCACGGCGGCCATGTCGGCGGGGTCGCGCTTGGGCTGGGCGGCATCCGCCAGGAGCGGCAGGGCCAGGTCGCGGGCGCCGGCCGCCATCAACAGCCGCACGGCATCGCCCAGAAGGGCGCCGGGGCCGGTGGGCGAGGCGCTCGGGCGCTGCAGCACGAGGTCCGTCCGTCCGAGCCGGGCGCGGGCCAGTTGCCCGTACCACGTCGTGCCGTGGCGGGCGGCGGTCTCGTAGAAGGCATGAGGGTCGGCGCCGGCCGCCTCCGCGGCACGGCCCTGCCAGTACGCCGCCCGGGAAACCGAGATCGGCGTCGTGGCATGGCGTGCGGCGTCCGCGAAGTGGCGGGCGGCCGTGGCCGGGTCGGACAGGAAGCGCAGCGCGATCCAGCCCGCATGGAACTCGCCCTCGATGGCATAGGCGCCGGTGCCGGGCGGGCGCGCGGCGGCGACCTCGTAGGCCAGCCGCTGCTCGCCCTGGTCCAGGAGCTTGCGCGCCAGGATGCGGCGTTCCGTCCACCAGCCCTCGGGCGCGACCAGGGCCGCCGCGTCGCGCGGAGCCCGCGCCAGCAGCTGGGCGGCCTCCTGCGGCTTGTCCTTGCGCCGCAGCACCTGGGCCTTGGCGAACAGCCAGGCGGGCTGCTCCTGCAGCGCCTTGGGAACCGCGTCGACGAGCGCGGCCATGTCGGAGGTGCCCTTGGCCGCGGCAATGCGCGCCTGCGCCAGCTTCACGTAGTCGGCGCCCGCTCGCGCGGCACAGCGCAGGCCATCGGCCCAGTCCTCGCCGAACAGGAAGCGCTCGGTCCGTGCCATGTGGTCCGCCGGCGTGACGACGCGGCCGAAATCGTCCAGCACCGCGTTCTCGATCTCGGCGCTGAAGTCGTCCTCGCGCCAGCTGCGCCGGACCAGGGCCGCCGCCTCGGCCGCGCGGCCATTGGCGGACCAGGCGCGGGCGAGCGCAAGCTTGCCCATGGCGGTCATCGGCACGTGGCCCTTGAAGTGGGCCAGCACCTGTTCGGCCGTCGGACGGCTCGCCATGAGCGCCTCCTCGGCCCGCCTCTGCATCTGGCCCCGTCCGGGCCAATGCGGTTCTTCGGCGAGGAACGCCTGGATCCGGGCATAGCCCGCCTCGCGCGGCAGCAGCCGCAGGGCGGCCCAGCGGGCCACCGTCCGGGCCGCCGGGTCGTCCAGGGTGGCTGCCTTCGCGTCGCCGCCTGCCAGGTCGCCCCGGCGATAGGCGTCGAGCGCGGCCCGCAGCGCGGCGAGGTCCGGATGCTCGGGACGCGGGGCGAGACGGTCGGCCAGAGGCCCCTGCGGCGACGCGGCACCATCGGCGGCGTCCAGCTGCACGGCGACGGGTTCGGGCTTCGCCTCGCCCAGGGGGGCGGCCTCCTCGAGCCTGGCGACCGAGAAGATGCCATCGTCGGCGGAACGCACGGAATCGACCAGCACGGGCACGGCCGCGCAGGCAGCGAAAACGGCGAAGAGCCGCGACGGGGTCAAGCGCGTCATGTCGACCTTTCGGCGTAGAGTCTCACTCTCGCCCCCCACCGTCCACTCTGGGCGCGCGCTTGTTGACGCGCCGTTAACCGAACGGGCCCGATCGATTCAATAGCGAAGCACCATGGCGGGACGGGGGCAGGGGGGCGGAGGAGCGGGGTGGCGAGCGAATTGCGAATGGCGAATAGCGAGTAGGCATGGTGAGCCTGCTTGCGGCTCATCCGGCAAGGCTCCCCCTTTCGCTACTCGCTACTCGCCACTCGCCTCCCGACGCAGTTCTCCCCTCGGTGGTTCGCGTCCACCTTGTCCCCTTTCCCCACGCGCATCGAGCGTCTATGTGTGGGACGCGCCGCGACGCGGCGCGGGACGATGTTTTCGGGGGATGCGCGAGATGGCGAAGGGCCACAGGTTCCAGGGATCGTTGACGGCGCTCGTGACGCCGTTCAAGGACGGGCGCCTCGACGAGGCCGCTTTCCGCGCCCATGTCGACTGGCAGATCGAGAATGGCACGCACGGCCTCGTTCCGGTGGGCACGACGGGCGAGAGCCCGACGCTCAGCCATGCCGAGCACAAGAAGGTCGTCGAGATGTGCATCGCCGAGGCGCGCGGACGCGTGCCGGTGATTGCCGGCGCCGGCTCCAACAACACGGTCGAGGCCATCGACCTCGCCGTCCACGCCGAGAAGGCGGGCGCCGATGCGGTGCTGGTGGTCACGCCCTACTACAACAAGCCCACCCAGGAGGGCATGTACCAGCACTTCAAGGCGGTCAACGACGCCATCGGCATCCCGATCATCATCTACAACATTCCCCCGCGCTCGGTGGTCGACCTCAGCGTCGACACCATGAAGCGGCTCTACGAGCTCAAGAACATCGCCGGGGTGAAGGACGCCACCGGCAGCGTGGCGCGCATCTCGCAGCAGCGCGCGGCGATGGGCCCGGAGTTCATCCAGCTCTCGGGCGACGACATCATCGCCATGCCGTCGGTCGCCGCCGGCGCGCTGGGCACCATCTCGGTGGTGTCGAACGTCGCGCCGCGCCTCAGCGCCGAGCGCATGGAAGCGGCGCTGGAAGGCGACATGAAGCGCGCTCTCGCGCTGCAGGACCGGCTCGTGCCGCTCGACGTCGCCATCTTCCTGGAGCCGGGCCTCGCCGGAGCCAAGTACGGGCTCTCGGCGTTGGGACGCATGTCGGACGAAACGCGCCTGCCGCTCGTCCCCGCGACCGAGCCCACCCGCAAGGCCATCCGCGCCGCGATGGTCCACGCCGGGCTCCTGAACGCCTGAACCGGAGCATCGCGCAGCAGTGGCCATCAAGGGAAAGGACGACCCGAACTACAAGGTTGCCGCCGAGAACCGGAAGGCGCGCTACGAGTACGCGATCAACGACACCTTCGAGGCCGGCATCGCGCTCTCGGGCACCGAGGTGAAGTCGCTGCGCGGCGGCAAGGCCACGATCGGCGAAAGCTATGCCGGGGAGAAGAACGGGGAGATCTGGCTCGTGAATGCCTATATCCCCGAATATCTTCAGGCCAACCAGTTCAACCACGAGACGAAGCGCCCGCGGAAGCTCCTGCTGCACCGGCGCGAGGTCGACAAGCTCGTCGCCGCCATCCAGCGCGAGGGCATGACGCTCGTCCCGCTCAAGATCTACTTCAACGACAAGGGCCGCGCGAAGGTCGAGCTGGCGCTCGCCAAGGGCAAGAAGCTCCACGACAAGCGCGAGACCGAGAAGCAGCGCGACTGGACCCGCGAGCGCGCCCGGCTGATGCGCGACAAGGGCTGAGGCGGCGCCAGTCTCTCCAGACGAGTTCCATCTCTCCGCGTCAGGGCCGGGCTCGGCCCGGCCACCCACGACTTTGCGCTGCCGGGCCAAAGTCGTGAATCCGCGGGCCAGGCCCGGGGAGGACGGTGGAGGGGCTGGTGAATTCCCAAACTGGAAACGTCATCGTGCCGGCCCGCGGCGGTGCCGCAGGACGAAGCCGATCACCGTGGCGACGGCCCTGTAGAGTTCCACCGGGATCTCGTCGTCCAGCGGGATCTTGGCCAGAGCCTCGGCGAGGACGGGGTCGTCCTCCAGCGGGATGTCGTGCGACTTCGCCGTCTCGATGATCTTCTCGGCCGTGGCGCCCCGGCCCTTGGCAGTGACGCGCGGCGCGCCCTGGCGGTCGTACTGCAGGGCGACGGCGAGCCGGCGGGTGTCGGGCGGCGCGCTCATGAGCGCGTGTCCAGGAAATAGCCTGAGGCGCGAACGGCTTGCGCCTGCGGGCTGCCAGGAAGAATCGAGAGATCGTCGACCGTGAAGGCGGCCGCGTCGAGCGTGCGCCGCAGGTCGGGCATCTCGGTCTTGAGCCGCTCGACCATGTCGGGCCGCTCGGCCCACAAGGTGATGCCGATGGCACCGCCGCCGAGCCGCACGCGGGCATGCACCGGCCCCGTCTCGGAGGTGTCGATCGCCACGTCCATGCTCCAGCGCTCCGCGGAGCCGCCGCCGGCCCCCGCGCCGCGCCCGTCCTTCGACACGCGGAACTGCGCGACCGCGGTTTCGCGGCCGACGAAGACCGGCACGTCGAAGACCCAGGCCGGCTGCTGCTGCACCTGGGGCTGGGCCTGCTGGGCGGCCGGCTGCTCGCGCGGCAGGGATGCGAATTGCGACAGCCTGACCCGGTCCAGCGCGCCCTCGGTGAGGGCGAGCAGCGTGTCGCGCTGCGTCGCGGGATCGGCCTGCAGCCATTGGTCCGGCGCGGTCTCGGGAGGCAGCGTGCGCGGAGGCTGGTCGGCCCGGGGTGGCACGACGCGGTCGCGCGAGGGCAGTCCGACGACCGTTCCCGGCTGGTCCTGTTCGGTGGCTCCGTCCATCGGCCCCGCCGGGCGGCCGGCGGTGGCCGCGAGCGTGGCGCCGAAGGCGCGCGCCACGAGCTGGCCGAGCATGGCGGGAGACGCGGCGCGGGAGGCGAGGGCCGTCTCGTCGCCTATGAGCAGGCTTTCCGGCGTTCCGGCGCCGGCCGGTGCAGTGCGCGGCGGCGCGGCGGGATCCGCGCCGTCCTGGCCGCCGGCCATCAGGGCTGCCGTCGCATCCGCGCCGCCGCCGGTGACGCGCGAGGCGGCCGAGGCGAGAAGCCTCGCGGCCGCGCCGGCGTCGGCAGCGGTGCCCGGGGTCGCCGGGCCCGATGTGGGCGGGCGTGGCGGCGTCCCCTCGGGAGCGTCCGCCGTGTCCTGTGCCGCGGTGGACGGCATGTCGGCGGCTTGCGGGCTCCAGGCGGAGAGTGCGCCGCGCAGCGCCACGAGAGCCTGTTTCCAGTCGGGGCGTCCCGACGTCTCCCCCTTGGCTTCGCGGAAGAGGCCGGACTGGCGCATCGCCGCCTGCAGGACGGCGGGATCGAGCGCCTGGTCCGCCCGCAGGGGCAGCGACAGCAGCTGGGCGGCGGCCCGTTGCACGTCGGGCGGCAGCGCGCCGGTCGACTGGGCGAGCAGGGGCACGAGCCTCGACAGGAGGGCCGCCGGGCTCTGCTGCGTGGCGGTGGCGGATCGGGCGGCGGATGCGAGCTGCGTCGCGACGGGATCGAACGGCGGTGCGGACGGCAGCGGCCGATTGGAGGCGGTGGCCGCGGTCTGCGTCCCGGCGGGCGCGCCGCCGGATGCGGTAGAGGCGGTGCCGAGCTGGGTCAGGAGAATGCGGATCCCCGTGTTCTCGACCAAAAGCTGCGCGCGGGCACCGATGGACATCTGTTCGGGCGTGGCAAGGTCGACGAACCCGAACGCCGTGGCGAAGCGGGCGATGCCGTTCTCGAGGATGGCCGTGACGCGCGCCTCGATCGTGCCGGCCGGCAGGGCCGTCGTGGCACCTTCGCCGGTGGCGTAGGCGGTCACGGGGGCGCGCGACTGAAGGCTCTCGATCGGCATGCGGATGCTCCGCCGCCGCGGTTCGTCCGCGGGTTGCCTTATGACGAGGCCACACTCAGGTTGACGAAGGGTAAACCGGGTCGGAGAACTTTGCCCGGATTGAGCGTGCCCCGAGGGTCCAGCGCGGCCTTCAAGGTATGCATCAGCTCGAGAGCCACGGGATCCTTCACCCCGGGCAGCAGGTCGCGCTTCAGTCGGCCGATGCCGTGCTCGGCCGAGATCGAGCCGCCGCGCGCCACCGTCATGCCGTGCACGAGCTCGTTCATCTCGCCCCATTGCGCGAGGAAGGCCTGTTTGTCGCCGCCCGCGGGCTGGCTGATGTTGAAGTGCAGGTTGCCGTCGCCCATGTGCCCGAAGGGCAGGGGACGACAGCCCGGGAAGCGCGCCCGTAGCGCCGCCGAGCACTCGTCGATGAAGTCCGGCACGAGCGCCAGCGGCAGCGAGATGTCGTGCTTCACCGAGCCGCCTTCATGCACCTGGCCCACGGCCAGCGCCTCGCGCAGGCGCCACAGCGCGTTGCGCTGGTCGAGCGAGGAGGCGATCGTGGCGTCCTCCACGAAGCCGGCCTCGATCGCGTCGCCGAGGATGGTCTCGGCCGTCTCCTCCAGGCTCGCCTGCGAGGCCGAGGACAGCTCCATCAGGACGTACCAGGCATGGCGGCCGGCGAGGGGATCGCGGCACCCCTCCATGTGGGTGACGACGATGTCGATGCCGAAGCGCGGCATGAGTTCGAAGGTGGTCACGGCCGTGCCGGCCTGGGCCTTCGCCGCCTTCAGCAGGTCGAGCGCGGCGTGCGGCGAGGGGACGCCGCAGAAGGCGGTCACCGTCGAGCGCGGGGCGGGGAACAGCTTCAGGACGGCGGCCGTGATGATCCCCAGCGTGCCTTCCGAGCCGATGAAGAGGTGCTTCAGGTCGTAGCCGGTGTTGTCCTTGCGCAGCTTGCCGAGCCCATTCCAGACGCGGCCGTCGGCCAGCGCGACCTCGAGCCCGAGGACCAGGTCGCGCGCGTTGCCGTAGGCCAGCACCGCGGTGCCGCCGGCATTGGTGCCGAGGTTTCCGCCGATGGTGCAGGAGCCTTCCGAGGCGAGCGACAGGGGGAACAGGCGGTCGACGGCCTGCGCCGCCTCCTGCGCCCGCAACAGGGTCACGCCCGCCTCCACCGTCAGGGTGTCGGAGGTGGGGTCGACCTCGCGGATGCGGTCCAGGCGGGTCAGCGACAGCACCACCTCGCGCCTGGCGTCCTGAGGCATCTGTCCGCCCACGAGGCCGGTGTTTCCGCCCTGGGGCACGATGCCGAAGCCGGCCTCGTTGGCGAGCGCCAGGACCTGCGCGACCTCCGCGGTGGAGCCGGGACGCACCACCGCGAGCGCCGTGCCGCGGTAGATCCCGCGCGATTCCACCAGGTGGCCCGCCATCTCGCCCGGATCGGTCACCACGTAGCGCGGCCCGATCAGTTCGGCGATGCGTTCGAGAAAGGCCGCGCCGTCCATCTGCGTCATCCCAGTGCGCGCCGGGGCCCCTTGGTCCTCGGCTTGTCGAACACGCCCACGAGTTCCACGTGGGCGGAGTGGAGGAACTGGTCCACCGGCGTGACCTCGAGGAGGCGGTATCCGCCCGCGACGAGCGCGGCCGCGTCGCGGGCGAACGTGCCGGCATTGCAGGACACGGCGACCACCCGCGGGACGGGGGAGGCGGCCAGCGCCTTGGCCTGGGCCTCAGCCCCGGCGCGCGGGGGATCGAAGACGACCGCGTCGAAGGTCGCGAGCTCGGGGCCGACCAGCGGACGGCGGAACAGGTCGCGGACTTCGGTCGTCACCGGCCGCAGCCCCTGCGTGAACCGCACCGCCCTATCGAGCGCCGCGACCGCGGCGGCGTCGCTCTCCACGGCATGCACGGTGCTCGCCTGGGCCAGCCTCAGGGCAAACGGGCCGGACCCGCAGAAGAGGTCGGCGACCCGCTTGGCCTTGCCGACGGCGGCGGTGACGAGGTGGGCCAGGGTGTCCTCGCCGGCCGCGGTGGCCTGCAGGAAGCTTCCCGGCGGGATGGCGACGTCGGCCTTGCCCATGCGCACCAGCGGCGGCCGGCGCTCCACGACGACGTCGCCGTGGATCGACAGGCGCGCGAGGTCGAGGTCGTTGGCGAGCCCGACGAGGCGGGCCCGCAGGGACGGACCGGCCGGTCCGTGCCCCCGCACGTCGACGTCGAGGCCGCCGGCCGTCGCCGTCAGTTGCACGTCGAGCGGCTTTCCCGTCTGGGCCAGCAGTTCGGCGATGGCGCGTGCCTTGGGCAAGGCGCGCTCCAGCGCCGGCACCAGCAGCGGGCAGGCCGGGATGGGAACGATGGCGTGGGAGCGCGCGGCCATGAAGCCCAGCGCCACCCGGCCGTCCTCGCCGCGCCGTGCGTGCATGGTGAGGCGGCGGCGGCCGTCGCCATGGGCCATGACGAGCGGGCGAACGGGGGCGTCGAGGCCCGCCTGCCGCAGCGCGGTCGCCACCAGGCCGGTCTTCCAGGCGGCATAGGGCTCGCTGGCCCAATGCTGCGTGGCGCACCCGCCGCAGGTGCCGAACAGGGCGCATGGCGCGTCGACGCGCTCCGGCGACGCGGTTTCCACCGCGACGAGGCGGCCCCGCTCGCCGTCCACCTCGGCGATAACGGTTTCGCCCGCCAGGGCATAGGGCACGAAGACCGGGCCCGCATCGGTGTCGGCGATGCCGTCTCCGCGCTGGCCGATCCTGTCGATGTGGAGCCGGCGACCGGCGAGCGTGTTGACGCTCATGCTGCGCCTCCCTTGTCCTGCGCTTGGCCGCGCGTGGCGACCAGCAGGAATTCGCGGTTGCCGTCGCCGCCCTCGATGGGGGACGGGATAGTGCCCAGCACCGTCCAGCCGAGCGCACCGACGGCATCGGCGGCGGCCTGGCAGACTGCGGCATGCATCTGCGGATCGCGCACGATGCCCTTTTTGACGTGCTCCCGGCCGGCTTCGAACTGCGGCTTCACGAGAGCGACCAGCGTGGCATCGGGCGCTGCGAGCGCGAGAACGGACGGCAGGACGGCCGCAAGGCCGATGAAGCTGACGTCGAAGGTGACGAGGCTCGGCACGGTGCCGATCGTCTCGGCGGTGAGGGCGCGCGCATCGGTTTCCTCGAGCGACAGAAGCCGTGGATGGCCGTGGAGGGCGGGGTGCAACTGGCCACGCCCGACGTCCACCGCGACCACCCGCGCGGCGCCGCGCTCCAGCAGCACCTGCGTGAACCCGCCCGTCGAGGCACCGATGTCGAGGCAGGCCCGCCCGTCCGGATCGATGCCGAAACGATCGAGCGCGGCGGCGAGCTTCACCCCGCCGCGCGACACCCAGGGATGCGGCTTCTCGGCCTCGATCGTGGCGCCGGGCGGGATGGGCTCGGAGGCCTTGCGCAGCGCCTTGCCGTTGACGCGCACGAGCCCCGCGGCGATCGCGTCCTGCGCGCGCGCCCTGCTTTCGAAATGCCCGTCCTCGACGAGGGCGACGTCCGCCCTGCGGCGCGCAGTCATGCTGTCCGGCTCCGGTGACGGGGGTGCAGTATCACGCTGGTGGGCGGGTGCAAGTTCTGGGGGCCGAGGCGGCATCCTGCGTCCTTCGACACGCAGCCTGCGGCCGCTGCTCAGGATGAGGAAGTTTGTTGTTTTTCAACAACAACGGTCCTCATCCTGAGCAGCCCGCGGAGCGGGCGTGGCGAAGGACGCAGGACCTCGTCGCACATCACGGAGCGGCCAAGTGTCCGCTTGCACGCTCCCGGCGGCTCCTTACCATCGCGAGCGTCGATGACGACCGCCATCGTAACCCCCGGAGCTCCCGATGTTTCGCCGTTTGCCCTGCCTGCTGCTGCTGGCCGCGCTCGCCCCCATGCCCGTCTCCGCGCAGACCGCCGAGACCGCCGACGCGCCGGTGATCGACACCAAGGGCGCCAGCATCGGCACCCTGCAACTGCGCGGCAGCGCGGCCGGCACCGTGCTGCGCCTGTCGCTGAAAGCCGGATCGCTGACGCCGGGATGGCACGGCGTTCACCTGCACGCCGTCGGCGACTGCAGCGACACCGACAAGTTCATGAACTCGAAGGCCCACGTGAACCACGACAACCGCAAGCACGGGCTGCTCAATGCCGAGGGCCCGGACAACGGCGACCTGCCCAACATCTACGCCGCCGCCGACGGTTCGGTGAACGCGGAGCTGTTCACGCCCTTCGCCAAGGTCTCGGGCGCCAACGGCCTCAAGGACGCCGACGGCTCGGCGCTCATCGTGCACGCCGCCGAGGACGATCATTCCACCCAGCCCATCGGCAATGCCGGGGCGCGCGTGGCGTGCGCGGTGATCAAGTAGTCGGAGACGCTGAACAGCGGTGCGACCTTCACTGCCTTCGGCGGCTGCTCAGCGCTTGCGAATCTTTCGGAAGTTCAGCTCGCACCTCCCTCTCCGCGTCATGGCCGGGCTTGGCCCGGCCACCCACGACTTTCGCGTGGCCCCGGCATAGTCGTGGATGCCCGGGCCAAGCCCGGGCAGGACGGTGGAGAGGGCGAGCCTGAAAAACTTCTCAGGCGATCTTGGTCGCCTGGGCCTGGCGGCCCAGCGCCTGGAGGACCTTGGCGACGATGCCCTTCGCGTCGAGGCCGGCCTTCGCGTACATGCGCTCGGGCTTGTCGTGGTCGATCCAGTCGTCGGGCAGGATCAGGCTGCGCACGCGCAGCCCGTTGTCCAGGTGTCCTTCGTCGCTGAGGAACTGCATCACCAGCGAGCCGAAGCCGCCGACGCTGCCTTCCTCCACCGTCACCAGCACCTCGTGCTCGCGGGCGAGCCGGGCGATCATCTGCGTGTCCAGCGGCTTGGCGAAGCGCGCGTCGGCCACCGTGGTGGAGAGGCCGCGGGCCGCCAGGTCCTCGGCGGCGACCAGGCATTCGGCCAGGCGCGTGCCCAGCGACAGCAGGGCGATGCGGGTGCCCTCGCGCACGATGCGGCCCTTGCCGATCTCCAGGATGGACCCGCGGGCCGGCATCTCGACGCCCACGCCCTCGCCACGCGGGTAGCGGAAGGCGATCGGACCCTCGTCATAGGCCGAGGCGGTGGCGACCATGTGCACGAGTTCGGCTTCGTCGGCGGCCGCCATCACCACCATCTTCGGCACGATGCCGAGATAGGCCACGTCGAAGGAGCCGGCATGGGTCGGGCCGTCGGCGCCGACCAGGCCCGCCCGGTCGATGGCGAAGCGCACCGGCAGGCTCTGCAGGGCCACGTCGTGAACCACCTGGTCATAGGCGCGCTGCAGGAAGGTCGAGTAGATGGCGCAGAACGGCTTGTAGCCCTCCGTCGCGAGGCCCGCGGCGAAGGTCACGGCGTGCTGCTCGGCGATGCCCACGTCGAAGGTGCGCTCGGGAAAGAGCTTGCCGAAGAGGTCGAGACCGGTGCCCGACGGCATGGCCGCGGTGACCGCGACGATCCGGTCGTCGCGCTTGGCCTCGTCGATCAGGGCGTCGGCGAAGACGCGGGTGTAGGCGGGCGCGTTGGCCTTGGGCTTGGCCTGCGTCCCGGTCACCACGTCGAAGGTCGAGACGCCGTGATACTTGTCCGCCGAGGCCTCGGCCGGGCCATAACCCTTGCCCTTCTGGGTGCGCACGTGGATCAGGATCGGACCCGTCGCCTCGTCGCGCGCGTTCTTCAGGATGGGGACGAGGTGGTCCATGTCGTGGCCGTCGATCGGCCCGACATAGTAGAAGCCCAGTTCCTCGAACAGCGTGCCGCCGGTGACGAAGCCGCGGGCATGCTCCATGGCGCGGGTGATCGTGCGGTCGATGCGCTTGGGCAGGTAGTGCCCCGTGAACTGCTTGCCGATCTCGCGCAGAGTGAGATAGGTGCGCCCCGACAGGAGCCGCGACAGGTAGGTCGACATGGCGCCCACGGGCGGGGCGATCGACATGTCGTTGTCGTTGAGGATGACGATCAGCTTCGAATCGAGCGCGCCGGCGTTGTTCATGGCTTCGTAGGCCATACCCGCCGACATCGAGCCGTCGCCGATCACGGCGATGACGTTGTTGGAGCGCCCGTCGAGGTCGCGCGCCACGGCCATGCCGAGGCCGGCCGAGATCGAGGTCGAGGAATGCGCGGCGCCGAAGGGATCGTAGGGGCTCTCGCTGCGCTTGGTGAAGCCGGAGAGGCCGCCGCCCTGGCGCAGCGTGCGGATGCGGTCGCGCCGCCCGGTCAGGATCTTGTGCGGGTAGGCCTGGTGGCCGACGTCCCAGATCACCCGGTCGCGCGGCGTGTCGAACACGTAGTGGAGCGCCACCGTCAGTTCGACGACGCCGAGGCCGGCTCCCAGGTGCCCGCCGGTGACGGACACCGCGTCGATGGTCTCCGCCCGCAGTTCGTCGGCGACCTGCCGGAGCGAGGAGGCGGGAAGGAGGCGCAGGTCTTCGGGAGTCTCGATGGTGTCGAGAAGAGGGGTCGACGGTCTGGTCACGATGAAGGCGCCCTGTCCTGTCAGACTGACACTCGAAGTGTCAACTCAACCATACACCCGAGGCCGGGCCGTGCAAGCGCAACGCCGAGCCCAACGCACCTTGCCGCTCAACGATCCACGTCCAGCGGCTCGGCGCCCTTCGGCCGGCCGTCGGCAGACAGCGTGATCTTCTCGATCTTCGCCTCCGCCGCGCGCAGCAGCTGCTCGCAATGGGCCTTCAGCGCCTCGCCGCGCGCGTAGATCGTGAGAGATTCCTCGAGCGGCACGTCACCGCGCTCGAGGCGCGCGACGATGGTCTCGAGTTCGGCCATGGCCTTCTCGAAGGGAAGGGCGGCGACGTCGGCGTGGGCAGGAGCTTCGGACAAGGCAGGAGCTTCGGGCAAGGGAGGACCTCCGCGGGACGCGGCCGGTCTAGCAGCGCCACGCCGCGGCACGCAAGCGCTGCAGCGCCGCATTGCGGCGAAACGGCAGACGGGAGCGCTACACCGGCAGCACGGTCGTCCGCTTCACCGTGCGCAGCGTCAGCGTGGACTGCACCCGCACCACGCCCGGCAGCGTGGTGAGCGCGTTGCGGTGGATGCGCTCGAAATCGGCGGTGTCGGCGAAGACCACGCGCACGAGATAGTCGGCCGTGCCGGCGAGCAGGTAGCACTCCAGGATCTCGGGATGCTTGGCGACGGCCGCCTCGAAGGCGTCGAGGCTCTGGCGGCCCTGCTGGTCGAGGGTCACGAACACGAAGGCGGTGCCCGGCAGGCCGGCGGCGGCCTCGTCCAGCAGCATCACCGTGCCCTTCACGAGGCCGCTCTCCTCCAGGATCTTGACCCGGCGCAGGCAGGCCGAAGGGGACAGGTGCACGCGTTCGGCCAGCTCGGCGTTGGTGATGCGCCCGTCCTGCTGCAGGAGGTTGAGGATCGCACGATCCCGCGCGTCAAGGTCGATCGTTCGCATGGTCTTCGCCCAGAGGCCCTGTCCACGCAACGTTATGCGAAGCCTGCGGTTGAAGGAAAGCCGTTTTCGCGGGATCTGCGGCGGCGGCGGCCCCTACACTGATGGGGGGCTCACTCAGCGGAGGACAACATGCGCGTCGGTGTTCCCAGGGAGATCAAGAACCACGAATACCGGGTCGGCCTCGTGCCGTCCTCCGTCGCCGAACTCGTCCACCACGGGCATGAGGTCGTCGTCGAGACGGGCGCCGGCATCGGCTCGGGCATTCCGGACGCCGACTACGTGGCCGCCGGCGCCACGCTCCTCGACGATGCCGATGCGGTCTTCGCCAAGGCCGACATGATCGTGAAGGTCAAGGAGCCGCTTCCCGCCGAGCGCAAGAGGCTCAAGCCCGGCCAGGTGCTGTTCACCTATCTCCACCTCGCGCCGGATGCCGAACAGACCCACGATCTCGTGGCCTCGGGGGCCACCTGCATCGCCTACGAGACCGTCACCGCGCCGACGGGCGGGCTGCCGCTGCTCACGCCCATGTCGGAGGTGGCGGGACGCCTGGCCCCGCAGGTCGGGGCCCATTGCCTGGAGAAGGCGGCGGGGGGACGCGGCATCCTGCTCGGCGGGGTACCCGGCGTGCCGGCGGCCGAAGTGATCATCCTGGGCGGCGGCGTCTCGGGCACCCACGCGGCCACCATCGCGCTCGGCATGGGCGCCAACGTCACGGTCGTGGACCGCTCGGCCGAGGTGCTGCGCCGCCTCGCCAGCCAGTTCGGGACGGGTGTCCGCACCATCTTCTCGACGCGCGACGCGGTGCGCGAGATCGTCAAGCGCGCCGACCTCCTGATCGGCTGCGTGCTGATCCCGGGCGCGGCGGCGCCGAAGCTCGTCACCCGCGACATGCTGAAGACGATGAAGCCCGGTGCGGTCATCGTCGACGTGGCCATCGACCAGGGCGGCTGCTGCGAGACCTCCCACGCGACGACCCACGCCGACCCGACCTACGTCGTCGACAACGTGGTGCACTACTGCGTGGCGAACATGCCCGGCGCGGTGGCGCGCACCTCGACCTTTGCCCTCAACAACGTGACGCTGCCCTTCACCCTCGCGCTCGCCGACAAGGGCTGGCGCCGGGCGCTCGCCGACGACCGCCACCTGCGGGCGGGCCTGAATGTGCATGACGGCAAGGTCACCTGCCAGCCGGTGGCCGAGGCCCACGGCCTGGCCTACGTGTCGGCGGAGGCCGTGCTGGGGCTCTGATCCTCGGGCGGCGCCGGCGGCCGCACGAAGACGAACTTCTGGTAGACGAGCCCGATGCCGACGAGGGCGAGGCCGAGCCCGATGAAGGAGAGCGCCCGCCAGGCGCCCTCCAGTCCGCTCATGTCGAGCAAGAACACCTTTCCGACCGTGAGCAGCACGTAGAGGGCCGAGGCGAGCCGCGCCGGCGCCGAGCGCAGCACGATGCCGATGGCCAGCAGCGCCAGGCCCGTCAGCAGGAACACCGCCGAGTAGGTGTAGCCCTCCGCGTCCGAGGTGCTGCGCCAGAGCGGGATCGACAGCCCGTGGAAGGCGTGCCGGACGGCCATGACCATCCACAGGAAGTGCAGCACGAAGCCCAGCGCGAGGGCGCCCAGCACGAACCAGCGGGCGCGCTTGCCGCGTGCGGTCCGGCCGAGCAGGACCGCCGCGATGGCCGGCAGCAGGTAGCCCGGCAGGAGGGTGTTCAGGAGGAGCCCGCCGAACACCCGCTCGCTGGAATCGAGCAGGGGGTTGTCGAGGATCATGAGGCCCGCCACCGCGCCGGCGAGGCCCATCACGCCGAAGAGATAGGTGGCGAGCCGCAGGACGAGGCTGCGTCGCAGCACCTCGAGCCGCAGCAGGCCCAGCGCGAATCCCAGCGTCGCGAAGACCTGCAGGCCGGCCTCCACGTGGCCCGGCGCCCGCACGTCGAGGGCGCCGTTGACCGCGTGCCGGATCTCGAAGCTGACCAGCAGCCAGGCGAAGATCAGCGCCAGCGCCTCGGCAAGCGCCACGACCTGGTCGTCACGTTGCCGGCGCAGCAGGACCGATGCGGCCGCGAAGGCGACCGCGGGCACGCCGTAGCCCCAGAGCAGCCAGTTCAGCACCGGCATCGACCCGGGGTCGCCGGCGACGACGGTGGGGTTCCAGGCGAGCCTCGCCAGCAGGATCACGCCCATGACGCCGACGGCGTAGCGCAACGTGCCGACCGGACGGCGGGTGGTCACCCAGGCCGCGCCGGCGGCGGTCAGCGCCAGGGCGACGGTGAGCGCGCCCTTGTCCAGCACCATGGTCAGGCCGGCGGCGAGCGCGCCGAGGGCGGCGGCGGCCGTGGCCTCCACCCCGCAGACGCTGGCCGGTGTCGGGTCCTGCGCTTCCTGGCGCTGGAAGACCGCGGCGGCGCCGGCATAGGCCAGGGCCATGGCACCGGCCACGAGGGCGAAGGGGATCGAGCGGTCGAAGTCGGCCACGCGCCACCACGCCATCACCAGCAGGGCGAGGGGACCTGCCGTGCCGGCGGCCGCATAGAGGCCGGCTCCGACGAAACGCAGGCCCGCGCTGCGCGCCAGCCGGGCGAGGGCGCCCAGCGCGAGCGCTCCGGCGGTGGCCGCCGTGAACATGAGGAACAGCCAGAGCGCGTCCGGCATCGGCGGCGACGAGGGAGCCCCCGGCAGCACCGTGACCGGCTCGGCCGCGCTTTCGCCGACGACCGGCCAGGCCCACAGCGCGGCCAGGGCCACGAGGCCGCTCATCAGGCCACCGGCCGCGGCGGCGGGAACGCGCAGGGCCGTGCCCCAGACCAGGGCCACGACGACCCCGGCGAGGAGCGGCCGGCCGAGGCCGAAGCCCCACGCTTGCAGGGCAATGCAGGCGAGCGCCGCGAAGACCCCGAGCGCGGCGGGCGCCAGCGGATCGGGTCTGTCGTCCTCGTCGCCGCGATGCGGCGCGAGCACGAGGAAGCCCGCGGCCAAGGCGGTCTGCACGGCGAACTGGAGCGTCAGTTCGGCCGTGCGCCCGGCGAAGAGCCCGGCCAGCACGAAGGTCCACACGCCGGCCCCGGCCAGAGTGGCGGCCGCGAGCCAGATCCACAGCCGGACCCGCGACAGCCCGTAGCCCGCCGCGGCGACCATCCCGACATAGAGGATGACCGGCCAGGCGTTGGGTTCGCTGGACGAGACCAGGAACGGCGCGCCGTAGGAGGCCACGATGCCCACGGCGGCGAGCGCCGGGCCGTGCAGGGCGGCGGCGGCAAGCGTTGCGAGGGCGATGGCGCCGAGCAGGATGAACGCCAGCGCGGGCCCGATCATGCCGTAGAGCGCGTGGGCGGCATAGGCCGTGCCGAAGGCCGTCAGCGTGCCGGCGGCCGTCAGCACCGCGGGAATGGGGGCGGGCGGCAGCAGCCCGAGTCGGAGAACGGGCGCGCCGCTCTCGCGCCGGCGCATCCATTCGCCGGCCGCCAGCAGGCCCAGGGCGAAAAGGGTGCCGGCCGCGATGCGGGCGCCGGGGCCGAAGAAGCCCTCGTCGATGGCGAAGCGCACCAGGAACAGGCCGCCGAGGCCGAGCGCCAGCCCGCCGACCCAGACCACCCAGCGCGTGCCGATGCGCTCCTCGAGGCTGGGCCGCGGTCCGGCGGGCGGCGGCAGGGGTGGCGGAGGCGCGACGGCCGATTCCGGTTCGGACGCGACGTCGTTGGGCTGCGAGGCGGGTACGAAGACCTCGATCGGCTCCGGCGCCACCGCGTCCGGTGTCGGGATGGTCTTGAAGGCCGTCTCGCTCGCCGCCGGTGCGGCCTGCGGTGTCGGTTCGCCCGCCGGCGCGAAGTCGGGTGCGAGGGGCGCGTCCGGGATCTTGAGGCCTGCTGCCTTCAGCGCGGCCTCGAGCCGCTCGAGGCGGGCCAACGTCTCGCGCCCCTGGTTGCGCGCTCCGACCGCGATGAAGAACCCGACGAAACCCAGGATCGGGATCGCCAGCGCGATCAGAACCAGAATGACCCATTCCATGCGACGCCGAGCCCCCGCCCGCACAATCCGTGCAGGTTGTATCCCCGCGCGCAGTCTAATGCGGCGAGGTCAACAATTGCCAACCTCTGGATGGGGCTGCCGCCGTTATCCCGGCGCCGGTCCCAGCGCGTCGCATGGCAAGGGCGGCCGGAGATCCGTCGTCAGGCGCGGCCGCCCAGGCGCAGGCCCGGGGAGGGGCGCTCCTGCACGACTTCGCGGCGGAAGCGGAAGAGGGCAGCGGGGCGGCCCCCCGTCGTCGCGAACTCGCCCGTGGGCTCGACCAGCGCCGTGCCCTCCACGAGCCTGCGGAAGTTCTGGGTGTGCAGGTGCCGTCCGGAGATCGCCTCGACCGTCTTCTGAAGGGCGGTGAGGGTGAACACCGGCGGCAGGAGCTCGAACACCACCGGCCGATATTTGAGCTTCGCCCTCAGCCGCCCCATGGCGGTGGCGAGGATGCGGCGGTGGTCGAACATCATCGGTTCGCCCAGCGTCGGGGCCGGCGACCAGGCGTCGGCCGCCGGGCGGCCGTCCCGGGCGGCCTCCGCGACGAGCCCTGCCTCGTACAGAAGTTCGTAGCGCTCCAGCACCTTCTCCTCGTCCCACACCTCCGGCTCGCCGGCATCGGCGGAGACGCCGAAGCACAGCCGCAGGCGCTCGGCGCGGGAAAGGACGCGCCGGTCGCCCTCGGCGCGCTCGCCCTCGGTGTCGGCCACCCAGCGGGCGAGGTTGGGCAGAATGGCGCGGTCGAGAATGGCGGGGCGGCCGCCGCGCCAGTCCTCCCAGGGGAAGAACTCGTACCAGCCGCGCAGCCGCACGCCGGGCGGCAGCCTGGCCGTGCTGCCCGCCAGCCGCGTGAGCGCGAGATAGCCGATGGAGACGACGTGGGGCGCCTCGTCGCTCGCGGTGGCGCTACGCCCCCGGTCGCCGAAGGTGTAGAGCTGCTCGACATAGCCCAGCGAAAGCTGGGTCTGTTCGGTCACGAAGGCGCGCAGACCGATCTCGATGGTGCGGTGACCCACCGGATCGAAGCGGCCCGACGGCAGGCCCGGCACGTCGTCGTCGCCGCGCGAGACCAGGATGCGCGGCCCGTTGCCCTCGACGGCGACGACCGCGGCGGCGACGCCGATCTCGATCGGGGTCTCGGGGCGCGCCGCGGCCATGTCACTCCACCTTCAGGTGGAAGGGCGTTCCCTCGAAGGCGTCGGCGCCGCGTCCGATCGCCGCCACCGCCTCCGTCATGCGGCCTTCGCGCCGCAGCAGGGCGTCGGCGACGGACACGAGCCGGGCGTTGGGCGTCGCCGAGGGGGCGCGCAGGCGCAGTTCGCGGGCGAGTTCCGCCTCGTCGCGGTCGGGCCGCAGGGCGCACAGGCTGATGAACGCCGCCGCGGTGGAGCGGCTGATCCCGGCCCAGCAGTGGATGACCATGGGCTTCTCCCGGTCCCATTGTCGGACGAAGCCCAGGAGACGCTCGACATGGTCCTGGCCCGGCAGCACGTGGCCGTCCATGTCCTGGACGATGTCGCTCACGCCGATGAAGAGATGGCGCTCCTGCGGGATCGAGGCGGGGCGCTCCACCGGCGTCGACACGTTGATCAGCGTCACCACGTGGCTGGCGCCGCTCGCCTCCACGGTTTCGTGCAGGCGGGAGAGCGGCGTGACGTGGATCGCGGGCATGGCGTCCTCCCTCAGCTCGGCCGGGCCACGGCGGGCTCCGACCGGGCCGCCTCGATGGCCTCGAACCGCTCCAGGAACCGTGTCTTGGCCTCGTCCGCGCTCCACGGTTCCACGATGTGGTCGATGTCGTGGGGCACCGCGCAGGGGCGGCCGAAGAAGCGCAGGGCCTCGTCGGTGGCAAAGCCCGCGAGCCGCGTCGCCTCGAGGAAGGCGGCGGCCTTGTCGGCCGACTTGGCGAGCACCGCGATCGCCCTGGGTGCCTCGGGGGCGAGGCCGAAGCGCAGGTGGATGGCCGAGAGCAGGCGCTTCTCCACACCCTTGTAGCCGTCTCCCAGCACCGCCTTGAACGGCGAGATGATGTCGCCGATCACGTATTCGGGCGCGTCGTGCAGCAGCACGAAGAGCTCCGCCTCCGGCGCCAGCGCCGGATCCGCGAGGCGCGCGATGGCCGCCACCAGCAGCGAGTGCTGGGCGACCGAATAGATGTGCGCGCCGCGCGTCTGGCCGTTCCAGCGCGCCACGCGCGCCAGCCCGTGGGCGATGTCCTCGATCTCCACGTCGAGGGGGGAGGGGTCGAGCAGGTCGAGCCTGCGTCCCGACAGCATGCGCTGCCAGGCGCGCGGCGCCGCGTCCCGGGCGCTGCGCCGGCCGCTCACCGCGTCTTCTCCGAGAGGGCGCGCACCTCCTCGTGACGGAAGCAGCCGACGAGGTGGTCGTTGACCATGCCGACCGCCTGCATGAAGGCATAGACGATGGTGGGCCCGACGAAGTTGAAGCCTTCGGCCCGCAGCGCCTTGGACATCTTGCGCGAGATCTCGGTTTCGGCCGGCACCTCTTTGGGCGTGCGGAAGCTGTTCTGGACCGGCCGGCCGTCGAGGAAGTCCCACAGGAAGGTCGAGAAGCCCTGGCGCTCCTGGATGGCGAGATAGGCACGCGCCGACTTGACCGCCGATTCGATCTTCGACCGGTTGCGGACGATGCCGGCGTCTCCCATGAGCTCTTCGACGCGCTCGGGGCCCCAGGCCGCGATCCGCTCGGGCTCGAAGCCCTCGAAGGCGCGCCGGAAGTTCTCGCGCTTGCGCAGGATGGTGATCCAGGACAGGCCGGCCTGGAAACCGTCCAGGATCAGCTTCTCGAAGAGCGCGCGGTCGTCGCGCTCGGGCACGCCCCAGTCCGTGTCGTGATAGGCGACATAGAACGGGTCTGTGCCGGGCCAGGGGCAACGGGCCTTGCCGTCGGCATGGATGATCAGGGGCGAAGCGGTCATGCGTCCGGTTTAGCCGGAACCCCCGGGATCGGGAAGGTCGCGAAATCGGGGCGCGACAGGCTGAAGGCGAGGCCGCCGGCCTCCAGTGCCTCCCCGGCGGCGAGTGCGTCCTCGACGCGGTCGAGCCGCAGCATGGCCAGTGCCCGTCCGCCCGGGGCCGCCGAATAAACCCTGCCGGCGGCTTTTCCGCCGGCCATGGCCTCGGTGCCCTCCGGCGGCGACACGCCGTCGGCGAAGGTGACGGGCACAAGCCGTGTGCGCGCCGTGCCCCGGTGCTGCATGCGCGACACGACCTCCTGGCCCACGAAGCAGCCCTTGTCGAAGTCGACGCCGGCAAGCTGGTCCATGTCCGCCTCGTGGGGGAAGGCGTCGCCGTAGACGAAGTCACGGCCGCCCTCGGGAATGCCCATGAGCACGCGGCGGGCGTGGTACGCGTCGCCGTCGGCCGTCGCGCGGGCCGCGGCGCGGTCGCGGGGGAGAATCGCCCGCAGGCCCATCGCCGGCCAGCGCGGGTCCACCGTCTCGACGGCGGCCTCGTCGCCCGCCGGCGGCTCGTCCCAGCTCGCGAGCACCCCGAAGCCCTCCGACACGTCGGCGACCTCGACCTTGGCGCGCAGCTTGTAGAAGCCGAGGCGCTTGGCGAGGTCCGGCGCCACGGCGCGACCCACGTCGAGGAGGAAGCCGCCGTCGGGTGCCTCGAACACGATGAAGTCGAACAGGATCTTGCCCTGCGGGGAGAGCAGGGCGGTCCAGCGGGACTGCCGGGGCGTGACCTTGTCCATGGCGCTCGTCACGAGGCCATCGAGGAAGGTTCGGGCATCGGCCCCCGCGACGCGAACGATCCCGCGGTCGGCGAGGAAGACGGCTGGCATGCGGATTTCCTTTTGGGAACGGGGGACGGCGGTGACGGCGCGCTTGCGCCGATGCTGCACGTTACCTATGCCCTGCCGAAGACGCATCAAGATCCGGAGTTCCGCATGGCCGCGACCTACGACCTCGTCCTCGCCCGCGCCACCGTCGTGAACCAGGACGGCCGGCACGAGACCGACATCGGCATTCGCGACGGGCGCATCGCCGCGCTCGGCGACCTGTCGCAGGCCTCAGCCGGCCGCCGTGTCGACTGTTCGGGCCTGCACATCATGCCAGGCGTCATCGACAGCCAGGTGCATTTCCGCGAGCCCGGGCTCGACCACAAGGAAGACCTCGAGACCGGGTCGCTCGCCGCCGTCATGGGCGGCGTCACCGCTGTGTTCGAGATGCCCAACACCAAGCCCGAGACGACCACGCCGGAGGCGCTCGCCGACAAGGTGCGGCGTGGCCGGCACCGGATGCATTGCGACTTCGCCTTCTGGGTCGGCGGCACCCACGCCAACGCCGCGGAGGTGCGCGACCTGGAGCGCCTGCCGGGCGCGGCCGGCATCAAGGTGTTCATGGGCTCGTCGACCGGCAGCCTGCTGATCGAGGACGATCCCGGCATCGAGGCCGTCCTGAGTCGCACTCGTCGCCGGGCAGCCTTCCATTCGGAGGACGAGGAGATGCTGCGGGCCCGCAAGGACCTGCGCGTGCAAGGCGACCCGCGCTCCCATCCCGTCTGGCGTTCGCCGGAAGCGGCCATGCGCTGCACCGAGCGCCTCGTGGCGATCGCCCGCCGCACCGGCGCGCGCATCCACGTGCTGCACATCTCGACCGCGCAGGAGATGGACTTCCTCGCCGGCGCCAAGGACGTGGCCACCTGCGAGGCGACGCCGCACCACCTGACGCTGGTCGCGCCGGACTGCTACGAGCGCCTCGGCACGCTCGCCCAGATGAACCCGCCGGTGCGCGACGCCGCGCACCGCGCCGGAATCTGGAAGGGCCTCGAGCAGGGCATCGTCGACGTGCTCGGCTCCGACCACGCGCCGCACACCCTCGAGGAAAAGCGCAAGACGTACCCCGACAGCCCGTCGGGGATGACCGGCGTGCAGACGCTCGTCCCGATCATGCTCGACCACGTCAATGCCGGCCGCCTCACCCTGGAGCGGCTCGTGGACCTGACGAGCGCCGGACCGGCCCGGATCTTCGGCACGGCCCGCAAGGGCCGCATCGCGGTGGGCTACGACGCGGACCTGACGGTGGTCGACCTGAAGCGGCGCGAGACCATCACCAACGACTGGATCGCCTCCAAAAGCGCCTGGACGCCGTATGACGGGGTGGACGTCACCGGCTGGCCGGTGGGCACAATCGTCCGGGGCGCCATCGTCATGTGGGACGGCGAACTGGTGACGCCCTCGCGCGGCGAGCCGGTCGAGTTCGTGGAAACGCTCGCTCCGCGCGGGTGAGAGATGGTGCGTCCTTCGACACGCCGCCTGCGGCGGCCCAGAGCGTGTGAATCGTTTGCCAGAGGACTGTCAGTCCAGTTCGAACCGACCTCTCAGCCGTCCTCCCCGGGCCTGGCCCGGGGACCCACGACTTTGCCGGAGCCATGCTCAAGTCGTGGGTGGCCGGGCCAAGCCCGGCCATGACGCGGAGAGAGTGAGGCAAGCTGGACTGGCCAGGATTCAACCCCCGTAGCGGCTGGCCAGTTCGCGGGCGAGCTTGCTGCCTTCGTCGACGTAGCGGCCGATGATGGTCTCGGCGGCCGGGGTGCAGCGCAGGTAGCTCTGGGCGTATTCGCGGTAGCCCTTGTTGTAGGCGCCGGCGAGGCGTTCCTTGCGGCGGGCCGTGGCGGCTTCCGCGTCCATGAGCTGGCCCATGCGCTGGCGCCATTCGTTCTCGTCCTGGGCGCCGCACAGCGGGCGCAGGAAGGCGAGCGCGCCCATGATCTCGGACAGGCGCAGGAGCTGCGGCTCGTAGGGCGGCGGCGGGGCCTCCGGCTGCTCCACGGCGGCGTCCTTCTTCGCGGCGTCGGCCGTGGGCGGGGTCGCGGGCTTGGCCACCGGGCGGGGGCGGCGGGGCTGCTGCACCGGCGCGGGCGGGGGAGGCGGCGGCGCGGGGCGCTGCTGCCAGGGCCAGTAGAACTGGGCCAGCGCCTCGTCGGGGGCGGTCGCCACGAGCGCGACGAGACACAGGAGGAGGGCGGCCGCGCGCCTCATGGCCGGCGCTCCCGCCAGACCGCGTGGGCGCGCGCGACGATGCCGGCCAGACCCGGCGTGGTCTTCAGGCCGGCGAGCTCGTCGAGGGCGACGAAGCGAACCTCCGAGGCCTCCGGCCCGGTGGTCGGTTCGCCCTCCAGCCAGGTGCCCGAAAACGCGTTGACGACGAAATGGCGGCGCACGGCGCCGGCCTCGTCGCGCTCGATCACCTCGACATGGCCGGCGAAGCCGAGAATGCGGGCGCGCACGCCGACCTCCTCGTCCAGCTCGCGCAGGGCGGCCTGCTCCAGGGTCTCGCCGATCTCGACGACGCCGCCGGGCAGCGAGAAGACGTCCGGGCCCGGGGGCTTCGTCCGCGCGGCCACGAGGACGCGCCCGTCGTCGCGGAACACGGCGACGCTCGCCGCCAGGATCGGGCGGGGCGGGTAGAGCCGCGTGTCGGCCTGCGGCTCAGACGTGCTGGCCGCCGTTGATGTGGATCTCGGCCCCGTGGACATAGCTCGACTGGTCGGTGCACAGGAAATAGATCGCCTTGGCCACTTCCTCGGGCGTTCCGAGGCGGCGCATCGGGATCTGGGCCACGATCTTGTCCGTTCCCGGGGAGAGGATCGAGGTGTCGATCTCGCCGGGGGAGATGGCGTTCACCCGGATGCCGAGGGGGCCGAAGTCGGCGGCCATCTCGCGGGTGAGGCCCATCAGGGCCGCCTTCGACGTGGCGTAGGCCGCGCCGGCGAAGGGATGCACGCGCGAGCCGGCGATCGACGTCACGTTGACGACGGAGCCCTTCGCCTTCTCCAGCTCGGCCCGCAGGCCGCGGGCGAGCATGACGGGGGCGAAGAAGTTCACCTGGAACACCTTCTGCCAGTCGGCGATGGCGGTCTCGATGGTTCCCAGCCGCGCGCCGCCGGGGCCCTTGGGCGAGATGCCGGCATTGTTCACCAGCGCGTCGAGGCGGCCGTTCTCGAGGCGGCTGCGGATTTCCGCGATCGCCTCCTCGGTGTTGGCCGGATCGGCGAGGTCCACCTGGATGTGGTCCTCGGGTCCCATCTCCCAGGGGCAGTTCTCGGGAAACGCATGGCGCGAGCAGGTGATCACGCGCCAGCCGGCGGCCGAGAATCGCTTCACGGTGGCGTGCCCGATGCCGCGGCTTGCGCCGGTCAGCAGCATGGCGCGGCGAGACTCGTTGGAAGGGGCACTGTTGGGCATGGCGCGATCTGCTCAGGTCCGGCGCCGCGCGTCAAGCACGCGGCGGAAAGGTCAGGGGTAAAGGCGCTGGCGGTTCCAGTCGCCCTCCGGCGCCGGCCTGCGGAACACGACACGGTCGTGCAGTCGGAACAGGCCGTTCTGCCAGAATTCCATGTAGACGGGCCTGATGCGGAAGCCCGTCCAATGGGGCGGACGGGGCACCTCGCCCACGGCGAACCGGGCCGCGTGGTAGGCGACGGCCTTCTCCAGCGCGAAGCGGCTTTCCAGCGGGCGCGACTGCTGGCTCGCCCAGGCGCCGATCCGGCTGTCGCGGGCCCGGCTGGCGAAATAGGCGTCGGCCTCCGCGTCGGTGACCCGTTCCACCGGGCCGCGCACGCGGACCTGCCGCTGCAGGCTCTTCCAGTGGAACACGACGGCAGCCTTGGGGTTGCCGGCGAGCTCCGTGCCCTTGGCCGATTCCGTGTTGGTGTAGAAGACGAAGCCGGCCGGATCGGCGCCCTTGAGGAGCACCATCCGGACGTCGGGCAGCCCGTCTGCGTCCACCGTCGCCAGCGCCATCGCGTTGGGATCGTTGACTTCGGATTTCGCCGCTTCGGCGAACCACGTGTCGAAGAGGGCAAAGGGGTCGTCGGACGCCGTGAAGTCACCAGCCATTAACGTTTCCATCGGCTAAATCATGGCGGTTGCGCCCGCGAAGACGGGCGCTGCGTACAGCCACGAACAGGGTCGAAGCCGTTATATGGGACAAGCCGCTGCTGAAGGAAGGCGTCCGGTGTCGTCCGGTCGTGGTTTGCGGATCGGCGCTGCGGCCGGCGCGGTGCTTGCCGCCGGGGTCCTGTCGGCGGGATGCTCCATCAATCTGCCTCTCGGACCCTTCTCCGAACCCGAACTGACGACCGGGTCGATCGTCCAGACCGTCGTCCTGTCCGAGGCCGCGACGGGCGAGGATCTCGTCATCGCCGGCGGAGCGCTCGACCAGGCGCTCGATCCCGTGCGCAAGGGCGCCGTGCGCTGGTCCAATCCCTCCACCGGCAACCAGGGCAGCTTCCTGGCCGAGGGCGACGCCTATGTCCGCGACGACCAGGTGTGCCGCTCGTTCCGCGCCGCCATCGTCGTCCAGCAGAAGCCGGACGACCTGCGCGGCGTCGCCTGCCGGGCGGGTGCGGGCTCCTGGTCGCTCCACAAGGTCAAGTCGATCAAGGACGAGCCGCCGCGCCGCATCTGAAGCGCGGCTTCGTCGACACACCGTTGCGGTTCGGCAACAGGCTCCCCATATGCGTGTCCGACAGAAGGCCGCGGGGTCTCGTCTGACGATGGCGCATGCTGGGCGCCATGGCACACTGCCTGCGGCAGAAGAGGTGTGAATCGATGCGCGATCCGTATGTCGTCCTCGGTGTCGGACGCTCGGCGACGGAAGCCGACATCAAGAAGGCGTTCCGCCGCCTGGCCAAAGCCCACCATCCCGACCGCAACCCCACCGATCCGAAGGCGCGCGACACGTTCGCCGAGATCAACAACGCCTACGAGATCCTGGGCGATGCCGACAAGCGTAAGAAGTTCGACGCCGGCGAGATCGACGCGGAGGGCAAGCCGCGCTTCACCGGCTTCGAGGGCTTCGGGGCGGGCGGGCCGCGCGGCGGCGGGGCCGGGGCCGGCTTCGAGAACTTCCACTTTGGCTTCGACCAGGGTGGGGGCGGCTTTCGCTCGGCCCGCGGTGGTCCTGGCGGGTTCGATGCCTCCGACATCTTCTCCGACCTGTTCTCGGGCGGCCGCGGCGGGCCGCGCAAGCCGCGTGGCGGGGCAGACGTGAAGATCGAGGCGACCATCACCCTGGCCGAGGCGGTCAAGGGCACGTCGCTGCGCGTCACGCTGCCGAGCGGCCGCGACGTGGAGGTGAAGATCCCGGCCGGCATCGCCGAGGGCCAGACCGTGCGCCTCAAGGGGCAGGGCCATCCGAGCCCCGCGCCGGGCGGCCCGCCGGGCGACGTGCTGGTGAGCGTGCACGTGCGCCCCGATCGCCGCTTCGCGGTGGAAGGCAACGACATCCGCCTGCGCCTGCCCATCCGGCTCGACGAGGCCGTGCTCGGCGCCAAGGTGCGGGCGCCCACCCTCGAGGGCGCGGTGGAACTCACGATTCCGGCGAACTCGTCGAGCGGCCGCACGCTGCGCCTGCGCGGCAAGGGCCTGCCCTCGGGCGACACCCGGGGCGACCTGCTCGTGACGCTGGAGATCGTCCTGCCGCCTCAGGCCAGCGACGAGTTGAAGGCGCTGATGGAGCGCTGGAGCGAGACGCTCGACTTCGACCCGCGCAAGGATTTCTGACCGGGGCTGTCGGAGCGGTTCTGTGTCCTGCGACACGGCCGCTTCGCGGCTTGCTCAGGATGAGGAAGATCGTTGTTTTTCAACGACAACGGTCCTCATTCTGAGAGCATGAACCGACCGCCGATGCGTTGCTGAATCTGACTTCTCCAGCGCGCCACCACCTTTCCGCCGTCCTGCCCGGGCTTGGCCCGGGCATCCACGACTTTGCCGGGGCCATCCGCAAGTCGTGGGTGGCCGGGCCAAGCCCGGCCATGACGCGGAGAGGGAGGTGCTCGCTGGACGACCGAAAGAGTCACGCGCTCTGAGCAGTCTCGCCGGCGGCGCGTCGAAGGACGCCGGGAACGAGCCGACCGTCGACCTGGTCTACACCGTCACCTGCGTGCCCACTTCCACCACGCGGCCGGTGGGGATCTGGAAGAAGTCCGTGGCGTCGCTGGCGTTGCGGGCGAGCGCGATGAACAGCTTGTCCTGCCACAAAGGCATGCCCGACTGGGCGGCCGGCTTGATGGAGCGGCGGGACACGAAGAAGGACGTCGACATGATGTCGAAGGTCCAGCCGAGCTTGCGCGCGATGGCGAGGCCGCGCGGCACGTTCGGGCTCTCCATGTAGCCGAACTTCATCTTCACCCGGGAGAAGTGCTCGCTGACGGGCTGGATGGTGATCCGCTCCTCCTCGCGCACGCGCGGCGTGTCGGCCGTGGCGACGGTGAGGATGACGTTCTTCTCGTGCAGGATCTTGTTGTGCTTGAGATTGTGGAGGAGGGCGGTCGGCGCGTAGTCCGGGTCGCTGGTGAGGAACACCGCGGTGCCCTGCACACGGTGCGGCGGTTTCTTTTCGAGGTTGCGCACGAGCATGTCGAGCGGCACCTCGGAGCGGCGCGTCTTGTCCGCGAGGATGCGCGTCCCTTTCCGCCAGGTCATCATCAGCAGGATCAGGAACGAGGCGAAGAGCAGCGGTGCCCAGGCGCCGTCGAATAGCTTCAGAAGGTTCGAAGCCAGGAAGGTCGCGTCGATCAGCAGGAAGGGAAGCACGAGCGCGGCGGCGGCGGCCGGCTTCCAGTTCCACAGGCGCCAGATGATGATGAAGGCCAGCGACGCGTCGACGACCATCGTGGTGGTGACGGCGATGCCGTAGGCCGAGGCCAGTGCGCCCGAGGAGCGGAACAGCACCACCAGGATCAGGACGCCGATCAGCAGCAACGTATTGATTCGCGGGATGTAGATCTGCCCGGAATGGGTCTCGGACGTGAACCGGATCTCGATGCGGGGCAGGAGGCCGAGCTGGACAGCCTGGCGCGTCAGCGAGAAGGCGCCGGTGATGACCGCCTGGCTGGCGATGACGGTCGCCGCGGTCGCCATGGCGACGACCGGGATGAGGGCCCAGTCGGGATAGAGCTGGAAGAACGGGCTGTCGATGTGGTCGGGGTGCGAGAGAATGAGCGCGCCCTGCCCGAAATAGTTGATCACGAGCGACGGCAGCACGAGCCCGAGCCAGGCGATCTGGATGGGACGGCGGCCGAAATGGCCAAGGTCGGCATAGAGCGCCTCGCCGCCGGTGACCGCCAGGAAGACGGCGCCCAGCGTCACCAGCCCGATCATCTTGTGCTCGATGACGAAGGCGATGCCATGGACGGGGTTGAGGGCGAGCACGACGCCGGGGTCGTCGCTTACATGCATCAGGCCGCCGACGGCCAGCAGCAGGAACCACGCCGCCATGACCGGGCCGAAGAAGGCCGCGACCTTGGCCGTGCCGCGGCTCTGCACCGCGAACAGCAGCACGAGGATGCACACGGTCACGGGCACCACATAGTGCTCGAATCCGGGCGCCACGAGCTTCAGGCCTTCCACCGCCGACAGGACGGAGATCGCCGGCGTGATGACGCTGTCGCCGTAGAACATCGAGGCGCCGATGATGCCGCCCGCCACGATGTAGACGCGGCCGCGGCCCAGGACCCGCTGCGCCAGCGCCATCAGGGACAGCGTGCCGCCCTCGCCGTTGTTGTCAGCGCGCAGAAGGATGAGGACGTATTTGACCGTGACGACGAGCAGGAGCGACCACACGATCAGCGACAGGACGCCCAGAACCGTCTCGCGCGGCACCGCCTGAACCGTCGCGCCGGTCGTGTTGTGAGCCCCGACGGCGGCGATCAGCGCCTCGCGGAAGGCGTAGAGGGGGCTCGTCCCGATGTCGCCATAGACGACGCCGATGCTGCCCAGCGTGAGGGCGAAGAGATTGCCGTTGCCATGCCCATGCCCGTGATCCGGCGAGGCCGGGGCAGGCGGCGGGGACGCAGGGTCCGCGGCAGGGGGAACCGTCTTGCCGGCTGCGGCGGGCGCGTCGGTGCTGGACGGAAGGGACTCGGGTTGGGCCATGGACTCTGCCGGATGACTGACGCGGACCGGTCTTCCGCGCGCGGCTTATATCACCACATTGTGCGGCGCACATCAGCCTCTCTGCAGGCTTGACCTGAGCGCAGGGCAATGCCGCGCCCGGTCAGCGCGTCCCTCAACCCGCCCGGTCGGCGTGCCGTTCCATCGCTTCGAACACCCGCCGCGACACCCGCAGCAGCTTTTCGCGATCCAGCGGGCCCGACACGGCGAACCCGATCTGGTCGTCGAACCAGTAGGCCGTGCTCAGCCCCTTGCCCTCGGAGATTCGGAAGGCGCTGTCGCGGGCGCCCGTCATGCGGCTGCACACGATCGTGATCCGCTCGCCGCTGGCCGATTCGTACATGAACATGGCCGCCGCGCCCGGGGCGTTCGACAGGAGGCGCCCGCCGACCAGCTTCAGGCCCTCGCCGGCGAGGTCGGGCAGGGTGATCGGGTAGGACAGCCGCTTGGACAGCCACTGGACGAGGTGACCCTCCTCGCTGGCGCTGACTTCCACCGGGTGGCGGACCTCCGGGGCGAACACGCGATGCGTGTCGGCGGCCAGCACGACGAGGCGCGTCGACAGGTCGGGCCCGGCCTGCGGGCCGCCCATGACACCGTACTGGACCAGGGCCAGGAGGGCCGCGCCGACGAGACCGCCGGCCACGAACGCGATGCTGGCCGCCATCGGCACGCGGGCGTCCTGCCACCCCATTCCCGGCAGCGCCCTCGACAGCCGCTTGGGATCGAGGCGGGCCGGCACGGTTTCGGCCATCACCGGGGCGAAGGCGCGCTTGAGCGCATCGTTCTGCTCGCGCCACGCCTTGGCCTCGGCCGCCGCGTCCGCGTCGTCGGCCAGGAGGCGTTCCACCTCGGCCCGGCGCTGCGCGTCCAGTTCGCCGTCGACGAAGGCGTGAATCTCGGTGGGATCGAGCGGGCTGGTCATTTGATCACCCGCAGATGGGGCGGGCTGCCCGGATCCCCCGCATTCAGCCGGTCGCGCAGGATCGAGCGCGCCCTGAACAGGCGCGACATCACCGTCCCCACCGGAATGGAAAGCGCCTCCGCGCACTCGTCGTAGCTCAGCCCCTCGACACCCACGAGCACGATGACCTCGCGGTGTTCGGCGCTCAACGCGTCCAAAGCACGCAGAATGTCGCTCGATTCCCCGGAGGTGGCCGGGATGGCGTGGCCGTCGTCGGCCTCCTCCAGCTCGGCGTGGGGCGCCTTGCGGGCCAGGCCGCGAAGCCGGTTCCTGTTCAGGTTGGCCAGAATCGTGAACAGCCACACGCGAAGATTGGTGCCGGCCCAGCGGGCTTCCGCCCGCAGCGCACGCACCAGCGTGTCCTGGACCAGGTCGTCCGCGGTCTCGCGGTCCCGCGTCAGCGCTCGCGCAAAACGGCGCAATCGCGGTATTTCATCGGTCAGCTGTCCCCGAAGATCGGGCATCCACCGTGGTCCATCGACGCGCACAAACCGGGGGTCGACCCCCCGGAACTCTCGCCTCACAGTAAGACCTTCGCCGCGCATGTGCCATCCCTTCGCGGTGCAGAACACCGCCCGGGCCGGCGTATTCCATGCAACGAAAGGAGGGCGGGCGCTTCCAAGCCCCTTCGGCTTCCGCTAAAGGAGTGCCGAATGCTTTGCCCCACGCCCAACGCCCGGCGGTTCCAATGACCGATCCCACATCTCCCGTCTCGACCCTGCTCGCCGGCAAGCGCGGGCTCGTGATGGGAGTGGCCAACAACCGTTCCATCGCCTGGGGCATCGCGCGCGCCGCGCGGTCCCACGGGGCCGAACTCGCCTTCACGTTCCAGGGGGAGGCGCTCGAAAAGCGGGTGCGCCCGCTCGCCGCGGAGATGGGGGCGGCCGTCGTCGGGCACTGCGACGTCACCGACCCGGCCTCGATCGACGCGGTGTTCGCCGAGGTCGACCGCCTGTGGGGCGGCCTCGACTTCATCGTCCATTGCATCGCCTTCTCGGACAAGGACGAGCTCACCGGGCGCTACATCGACACCACCGAGCAGAACTTCATCCGCTCCCTGCAGATCTCCTGCTACTCGTTCACGGCCGTCGCGCAGCGTGCCGAGAAGCTGATGAAGAACGGCGGGTCGATGCTGACCCTGACCTACTACGGCGCCGAGAAGTGGATGCCCCACTACAACGTCATGGGCGTGGCCAAGGCCGCGCTCGAGGCGTCGGTGCGCTACCTGGCGGCCGATCTCGGCCCGCAGAACATCCGCGTCAACGCGATCTCGGCCGGGCCGATCAAGACGCTCGCGGCGTCGGGCATCGGCGATTTCCGCTACATCCTGCGCTGGAACGAATACAACGCCCCGCTGCGCCGGACCGTGACGATCGAGGAGGTCGGCGACAGCGCCGTCTACCTCCTGTCCGACATGGGCCGGGGAACGACGGGCGAGATCCTGCACGTGGATGCCGGCTACCACGTCGTCGGCATGAAGAACCCCGACGCCCCCGATCTCACGCTCGACAAGGGCTGACGGGTGAGGGCGAGGCCGCGTCTGTACTTCATCCGGCATGGCGAGACCGACTGGAACGCCGAAGGCCGGCTGCAGGGCCAGCACGACATCCCGATCAACGAGAAGGGACGCGTCCAGGCCGGCGAGGCCGGGCGCCGGCTCGCCGCGCTCAGGCCGGACCTGGGCGCCTTACCCTGGCTGGTGAGCCCCATGGGGCGCACCCGCGAGACCGCGGAACTCGGCCGCGGCGCCGTCGGCCTCGACCCGGCCGGCTACACGGTGGACGAGCGGCTCAAGGAAATCTCCTTCGGGCTGTGGGAAGGCTACACCTGGAAAGAAGTGCGCAAGGCCGAGCCGGCCATGGCGCGCCTGCGCGAGCAGGACAAATGGAACTTCGTCCCGCCCGACGGCGAAAGCTACGGCATGCTGATGGAGCGGGTCAGGCCGTGGCTCGATTCGCTCACCGAGGAGACCGTGGCGGTCTCCCACGGCGGCGTCGCCCGCGCCGTCATGCGCCTGGTGACCGGGATGTCGGCCGCGGAAGCGGCCTCGGCCGACATCTGGCAGGGCAAGGTGCTCGTTTTCGAGGCGGGCGCCTACCGCTGGGTCTGACCCCGCGTGTCGATTTTCCTCCGCCGTTCAGGATCGTTCATTCTCGGTTCAGTCTGAAACCCCGATAACCTGTGCAAGGCGCGAGTTGACGCGTCTGCCGCCCTGCAACGGCGGCAAGGGGGATCGGGGAGCAGCCAGAACGCTGAGCCGGATCGCGGGACCCGCGGCAAGCGGGTCCGTGGTCGGTCGCGTGCCTGGCCGCGGCGGAGACTGAGCATGAACACGCTTGACGCCACGACGGCCAAACAGGGCATCCTCCATGGCCCGTCTCTTCCGGATCTGATCCGGGACGAGGTTCTCGCCGACATCTTCGACGCGACCGTCCACCGACGCCCCGATCATCCCGCCATCGTCTGCGCCGGCGAGACCCTGACCTACCGTCAGGTGGCCGAGCGGGCCGACGCCATCGCCGCCGGGCTCTCCGCCCGCGGGATCGGCCCCGGCGACGTGGTGGGCCTGTGGATGCGCCGTGGCGCGGACCTGCTCGTGGCCCAGATCGCCATCACCAAGTCGGGCGCCGCCTGGCTGCCCTTCGACGCCGACGCCCCGGTCGAGCGCATCGCGACCTGCCTGACGGATGCGGCGGCCAAAGGCCTGCTCACCTCCGCCGACCTCGCCCCGAGGGCCTCCGCGCACGGGATCGTGGCGTTGGTCCCGGCCGAGATCGCGGTGGCCGGCGCCGCCGTCGACGCCCGCGGCCTCGGCCTGACGCCGGATCATCCGGCCTACCTGATCTACACCTCCGGCTCGACCGGCATGCCCAAGGGCATCGTCATCAGCCATCGCAACATCTGCCACTATCTGCGCTCGGGGAATGCCCTCTACGGGCTCGACGAGACCGACGTGATGTTCCAGAGCGCCTCGGTGGCGTTCGATCTCTCCATGGAAGAGATCTGGATCCCCTACCTCGTCGGCGCGACCCTGTGGGTCGCGACGCCCGAGGTGCTGGCCGAGACCGAGACGCTCGCCGACGTCATGGCCGGCGCCGGCATCACCGCCGTCGACACGGTGCCGACGCTGCTGTCGATGTTCACCCGCGACGTGCCCAGCCTCCGCCTCATCCTGCTCGGCGGCGAGGCGCTGCAGCCGTCCGTGGTGCAGCGCTGGTCGAAGCCCGGCCGGCGCATCTTCAACACCTACGGGCCGACCGAGGCGACCGTCGTGGCTACCGCCTGCGAGGTCGTGCGCGGCGAGCCCGTCACCATTGGCGGTCCGATCCCGAACTACACCTGCTACGTGGTGGGCGAGGACCTCTCGCTGCTCGCCCCGGGCCAGCAGGGCGAGCTGCTGATCGGTGGCCCCGGCGTCGCCTCGGGCTACCTCAAGCGCCCCGAGCTGACGGCCGAGAAGTTCATTCCCAACCCGTTCGCGACGGACGGAATCGATCCGGTCCTGTACCGCTCGGGCGACGCCGTGAGCCTCGATGCCGACGGGCGCATCGTCTTCCACGGCCGTATCGACGACCAGGTGAAGATCCGCGGCTTCCGCGTCGAGCTGGGCGAAATCGAGGTGCGCCTCGACGCGCTTCCGGGCGTCGCGCAGGCGGCGGTCGTGCTGCGGCAGGACGACGGCATTGACCGCCTCGTGGCCTTCGTGGTGCCCGAGGTTGGGTCCGGCGTGGACCGGATGCAGCTCCGCCTGTCGCTCGCCGAGCAGCTTCCCTCCTACATGGTGCCGTCCCGCTTCGAGCTGCTCGAGGCCGTTCCGCGGCTCGTCTCCGGCAAGATCGACCGCAAGACCTTGAAGGCCATGCCGCTCGCCACCGGTGCCGACCGCGGCGAGGAGCAGGAGGCGCCGCAGACGCCGACCGAGGCGCTGCTGCTCGCCGCCGCGCAGCGGGTGTTTCCGGGCCAGGCCCTGCCGTTCGACGCCGACTTCTTCACCGATCTCGGCGGCCACTCGCTGATCGCCGCCCGCTACATCTCGGCGGTTCGCGAGACCCCGGCGCTCGCGGGCATTACCCTTCAGGACGTCTATGCGGGTCGCTCGCTGCGCGCCATGGCCGCGGCGCTGGACGCGCGCGCCCCGGCCGGCGGGCACGCCGAGCCGCAGGACCTTTCGTTCGCGCCGCCTTCGCTGCGCCGCCGGTTCCTGTGCGGCCTGGCCCAGGCCGCGGCGATGCCCTTCATCCTGGCGCTGATGACGGCCCAGTGGCTGGGCGTCTTCGTCACCTACATGCTGCTGGGTGGCGAGGAGACCACGGTGCTCGCCGGCATCCTGATGCTGCTCGGCGTCTACATGGGCATCAACGTCGCCACGGTGGTCATCGCCATCGCCGGCAAGTGGCTCATCCTCGGCCGCACGAAGCCCGGCCGTTATCCGCTCTGGGGCGCCTACTACTACCGCTGGTGGCTGGTGCAGCGCCTGCTCAGCCTGACCCACATGAAGTGGTTCCAGGGCACCCCGGTCATGCGGGGCTACCTGCGGGCGCTCGGCGCCAAGGTCGGAGCCGACGCGATCGTCTGCGAAATCGAGTCGGGCGCCCTCGACCTCGTCACCATCGGCGCGGGAGCCTCGATCGGCGGCAAGGTCGTGCTGTGCACGGCGGACGTGATCGGCAACGAGCTCGTCATCGGGCCGGTCGAGATCGGCGCGGGCGCCTATGTGGGCACCTCCTGCGTGATCGGCCAGGGCGCCGTGATCGGGCGCGGGGCCGAACTGGCCGACCTTACCTCGGTGGGCGAGGACGTCCGCGTCGGAGCCTGGGAGATGTGGGACGGTTCGCCCGGCCGCCGCGTCGGCGAGGTCGATCGCGACGAGCTTCCGGTTCCCCCGCTGGCCAGCCGTACGCGCCGCACCCTGCAGACGGCCGCCTACGTCGCCGCGCTGCTCGCTCTGCCGCCGGTGAGCCTGCTGCCGATCTTCCCGGCCTTCTATCTCTTCGACCGGATCGATGACCTCGTGTCCCGCTTCGTGGAGACGAGCTACTTGAACTACCTGCCGCTCCTCGCCTGGCCGACGGCCATGGCCATGATCGCGGTCACCGTGTTCCTGATCGCCGCCGTGCGCTGGACCGTCCTGCCGCGGGTTCGGGCGGGCACCTACTCGGTCCACAGCTGGTTCTACGTCCGCAAGTGGATCGTGGCGCTCGCCACGGAGGTGACGCTGGAGACGCTGTCGTCGCTCTACGCCACCGTCTACATGCGTCACTGGTACCGGCTGATGGGGGCCAAGATCGGCAGGGGCTCGGAGATCTCCTCCAACCTGTCGGGCCGCTACGACCTTACCGAGATCGGCGACAAGTGCTTCATCGCCGACGAGGTGGTGCTGGGCGACGAGGACATCCGCAACGGCTGGATGACGCTGGCTCCGGTGAAGACGGGCTCGCGTGTGTTCGTCGGCAACGACGGCGTCGTTCCTCCCGGCGCGTCCATCCCGGACGGCGTGCTCATCGGCATCAAGTCGAAGCCGCCGGCCAACGAGGAGATGGCCGCGGGCGACACCTGGTTCGGCAGCCCGCCGATCAAGCTGCCGACCCGCCAGAAGGTCGACGGGATCGCCGCCTCCTGGACCTTCGAGCCCTCGCGCGCCGCGCGCATCGGCCGCGCCGTGTTCGAAGCCTTCAACCTGTCGCTGCCGACCATGCTCTTCATCACCTTCGGCACGCTCGCGGTGGAAGTGTTCCTGCCCTCCGTCGTCGAGCAGCACTGGGGCACCTTCGCGCTCCTCTTCGTGGCTGCCTCGGTGGTGATCCCGGTCGTGATGACCCTCGTCGTGGCCGCGGTGAAGTGGACCCTGATGGGCCGCTACGTTCCCACCATGAAGCCCATGTGGTCGTGGTGGGCCCTGCGCACGGAAGCCGTCGCCGTCATGTACTGGGGCCTCGCCGGCAAGGTCCTGCTGGACCACCTGCGCGGCACCCCGATGCTGCCCTGGGCCCTGCGCCTGTTCGGCGTGAAGATCGGCAAGGGCGTGTGGCTCAACATGACCGACCTCACCGAGTTCGACTGCGTGAACATCGGCGACTACGTGGCCATGAACGAGATGTCCTCGCTGCAGACGCACCTCTACGAAGACCGCGTCATGAAGGTCGGCCGGGTCAACGTGGGCAAGGGCGTCACCATCGCCGCCGGCTCCACGGTGCTCTACGACACCCAAGTCGGCGACTTCGCCCGCCTCGGTCCGCTGACGCTGGTCATGAAGGGCGAGGGCCTGCCCGCCAACTCCGCCTGGGTCGGTGCCCCTGCCGTGCCCCAGTCCGCCGTGCCGCGCCACAGCGCGCCGGTCCTGAAGCTGGTCCGAGACGCCGCATGAGGTTGCAAATGCCGCGGTGGGTTTGACCTGCCGCGGCCTTTGCCCCTATGAGCGAGCCTTCCGCCGGGACCGCTCGCCATGTCGCACAACACCTTCGGCCACCTTTTCCGCGTCACGACCTTCGGCGAGAGCCACGGGCCGGCGCTGGGCTGCGTCGTGGACGGCTGCCCGCCGCGGATCCCGCTGACGGAGGCCGACATCCAGGCCGAGCTCGACCGGCGCCGGCCCGGGCAGTCCCGGTTCACCACCCAGCGCCGCGAGCCCGACCAGGTGAAGATCCTGTCGGGTGTGTTCGAGGACGACCGCACAGGCGGCCCGGTCACGACGGGGACGCCCATCGCGCTGCTGATCGAGAACGTCGACCAGCGCTCCAAGGACTACGGCGAGATCCGCGACAAGTACCGGCCCGGCCACGCCGACTTCACCTATGACGCGAAGTACGGCGTGCGCGACTACCGGGGCGGCGGGCGCTCCTCGGCGCGCGAGACGGCGGCGCGGGTGGCGGCCGGCGCCATCGCCCGCAAGGTCGTCCCGGGCCTCACGGTTCGTGGCGCGCTGGTGCAGATGGGGCCGCACAAGATCGACCGCAGCCGCTGGAACTGGAACGAGATCGCCAACAATCCCTTCTTCTGCCCCGACGCTGAGGCGGCCGCCTTCTACGAGACCTACCTCGACGAGATCCGGAAGTCGGGGTCCTCGGTCGGCGCCGTGATCGAGGTGGTCGCCGAGAACGTGCCCGTGGGGCTCGGCGCGCCGGTCTACGGCAAGCTCGACGCGGACCTCGCCGCGGCCCTGATGAGCATTAACGCGGTGAAGGGGGTCGAGATCGGCGCGGGCTTCGCGTCGGCCGAACTCACCGGCGAGGACAATGCGGACGAGATCCGCGCCGGCAACGACGGGGCGCCCGTGTTCCTGTCGAACAACGCCGGCGGTATCCTGGGCGGCATCTCGACCGGCCAGCCGGTGGTGGCCCGTTTCGCCGTGAAGCCCACATCGTCGATCCTCACGCCGCGCCGCAGCGTCGACCGGGAAGGCCACGATGTCGACGTCATGACCAAGGGCCGCCACGATCCCTGCGTCGGCATCCGCGCCGTGCCGGTGGGCGAGGCGATGGTGGCCTGCGTGATCGCGGACCACTTCCTGCGGCACCGGGCGCAGGTGGGCTGAGCGCAGGGGGGCTGAGCAATCAGCCTGTGCGTTTCAGCAAGCGCGAACCGACGGTGACGCAAGCATTTCAGTTTGACTGAAATGGCCGGTTTCTCCTAAGTTCGTCCCATGAAACTGGCGGACTGGCTCAAGCGGGAAGGCATCGCGCGCATCGATTTCGCGCGCCGCGTCGGCCTGTCGCCCGCTTCCGTGACGGCGCTCTGCAACAACGATGCAGCCTGGATGTCGCGCGACGTCGCCGAGACGATCGCGCGTGTCACGGCCGGGGCCGTCACCCCCAACGACTTCATCGGCCTGGCCGCGCCGGAGGATCACACCGTGCAGAAATCCGTCACCGAAGCCATCGACGCCCTCAAGCGCGGCGAGATCGTGATCGTCACCGACGACGACGACCGCGAGAACGAGGGAGACCTGATCTGCGCGGCCTCCCTGTGCACGCCCGAGAAGATGGCCTTCATCGTGCGCCACTCCTGCGGGATCGTCTGCGCCCCCGTGACGGCGTCCGATGCGCGGCGGCTCCACCTGAACCCGATGGTCGCCGCCAACGATGCGCCGCTGGGGACCGCGTTCACCGTGTCTGTCGACGTGAAGCATGGGCTGACCACGGGCATCTCGGCCGAGCAGCGCTCCAACACCGTGCGCGCCCTGGCCAACGGCAACATGGGCGCCTCCGACTTCGTGCGGCCCGGGCACGTGTTCCCGCTGATCGCGCGTGACGGGGGCGTGCTGATGCGCTCCGGGCACACCGAGGCGGCCGTGGACCTGTGCAAGCTCGCGGGATTGCCGCCCGTGGGCGTGATCTGCGAGATGGCCAACGACGACGGCACGGTCATGAAGGGCCAGCAGATCGTCGAGTTCGCGGAGAAGCACGGGCTGCAGCGCATCTCCGTCGCCGACCTCATCGCCTTCCGCCAGGCGCGCGAGAAGCTCGTCGAGCGCGTGGCCACGTTTCCGGTCAAGACCGAGGACGGCGAACTCACCGGCTACGCGTTCCGCACGCCCTTCGACACGGTGCAGCACTTCGCCTTCGTCCATGGCGGCATCGGCGATGGCCGGGGCGTGCTCACGCGCCTGCACCGGGCGGACGTCATCGCCGACACGCTGGGTGGCGGCGTCACCATCCAGGCTTCGCTCGCGCGCTTCCGCAAGGCCGGCCGCGGCGTGCTCGTCTACCTGCGCGACGGCACCGCCGGTGTGCCGGTGAAGAGCCACGATGAATCGAGCTCCGAGAGCCAGCGGCAGGCCCAGTGGCGGGAGATCGGCCTCGGCGCGCAGATCCTGCGCGACCTCGGCGTGACGTCCATCGTCAACCTGTCGAGCTCGGCGCGCTCCTATGTGGGCCTCGCGGGCTTCGGCATCGAGATCGCCGGGACGGAGCCGCTGGAGGGGTAAGGAGCGCGCCTCGACTCGGCCGCTTCGCGGCCGGCTCAGGATGAGGAGGTTGGGGCGTGACGAGAGGGCGGGCTATCCGCCCCGCATCAGCGTCATGACGTGGGCGGCGACGGAGCGGGCGAGGCCCTCGAGGTCGTAGCCGCCTTCCATCAGCGACACGACCCGGCCCTCGCAGGATTTGTCGGCGATGTCCATGAGCTGTGCCGTCGCCCAGCCGAAATCGGCCTCGACGAGATTGAGGTTGGCGAGCGGGTCGCGCACATGGGCGTCGAAGCCGGCGGAGATGATGATCAGGTCGGGGCGGAAGGCCTCGACCCGGGGCAGGATGCCCACCTCGAACGCCTCCCGGAACTCGGCGCCGCCGTCGCCCGCGCGCAGCGGCACGTTGACGATGGTGTTGTGCTCGCCGGTCTCGCTGGCCGCGCCGGTGCCGGGGTAGAGCGGCATCTCGTGGGTCGAGCAGTAGAGCACGCTGGGATCGCTCCAGAAGATGTCCTGCGTGCCGTTTCCGTGATGCACATCCCAGTCGATGATCGCGACTCGCTCGGCGCCGTGCACCTTTTGCGCGTGGCGTGCCGCGACGGCGGCGTTGTTGAAGAAGCAGAAGCCCATGGCCGTCGCGCGCTCGGCGTGGTGGCCGGGCGGGCGCGCCGCCGAGAAGGCGTTGGCGACCTTCTTCGTCATCACTTCATCGACAGCGAGGACCGCGCCGCCGGCCGCGCGCTGCGCCGCCTCGAGGGTCCCTGGAGACATGGCCGTGTCGGCATCGATCTGCAGCAGGCCCTCGGCGGGCGAGGCCTCCTCGATCGAGCGGATGTAGCTTTCCGGGTGGGCGAGCGACAGCGTCTTGAGCGTCGCGACAGGTGAAGCTTCGCGCGCAAGCGGCTGGAACCGCTCGTGTTCCAGGATCCTTTCGACGACTCGGATCCGGTCGGGGCGCTCGGGGTGGCCAGCGGGCGTCAGGTGGCGGACGAAGCAGGGATGCGAAATGTAGAGAGTGCTCACGGCGTCTCCGGGACCCATTCGATGGCGTTCGTTGCGCATAGTGTCCGTCATGCACGCCCCCGCGTCCATCGAACAATCTACGGCTTTCCAGGGTTGATCTGGGTCATGGCGGCCGTCATAACGGCGCCGTGCAGACCCACTTCGCTTTTCGGATGCGAAGACGTTAGCCCAACATTAACCATACTGCGGCTTGATTGTTGCCGCTTCAATCGCACGAGGAATTTTGGCGGCATGACAATCCGGACGCGACTCGCCCTTGTGACGTTGGCCCTGCTGGTCGGCGGCTGCCGTTACGAGCCGGTTCCGGAGCCCTCGCTGAGCTCGAAGGACAGCGAGTACATGGCCCTGGTGCCCACCTACCAGGTGCACCTGCCGTTCGAGCGCTACCGCATCGAGGATCCGACCGGCGAGGCGCCGGGCACCGTGGTCGTCGATACGCGCAACAAGTTCCTCTATCTCGTGCTGCCCGGGAAGAAGGCCATCCGCTACGGCGTCGCCGTGGGCGACGAAGCCTATGGCTGGTCTGGCACCGCCACCGTCCAGCGCAAGGCCGAGTGGCCCGACTGGCAGCCGCCGGCGGAGATGATCAAGCGCTGGCCGCACGTCCATTTCACCAAGGGCGGTCCGGACAATCCTCTGGGCGCGCGCGCGCTGTACCTCTACCAGAACGGCCGCGACACGCTGTACCGCATCCACGGCACCAACGAGCCCGAGACCATCGGCCGCGCGGTGTCGTCGGGCTGCATCCGGATGCGCAACGTCGACGTGATCGACCTCTACAACCGCGTCCCGGCCGGCTCGAAGGTGATTGTGCTCTGAGGCCTTTCGCGTCCGCGTTTCCGGCAGCCTGCCTCTGACAAAACAACGTTCCTCACCCTGAGAGTTGTGGAGTTGCGGCGTTGCATCTGGCTTCTCCAGCGCGCCACCACCTCTCCGTCGTCCTGCCCGGGCCTGGCCCGGGCATCCACGACTTTGCCGGGGCCGTGCCGAATTCGTGGGTGGCCGGGCCAAGTGTACAGACCGGAGACATGGTGAACACTCGTT
>NZ_CAMFHB010000046.1 GCF_945952055.1 uncultured Alsobacter sp. | reverse complement strand
CCTTGACCATTTCCGGGTCGAGCGCCGAGGTCGGCTCGTCGAACAGCATGATCTTGGGGCTCATGCACAGCGAGCGGGCGATGGCCACGCGCTGCTGCTGCCCACCCGAGAGCTGGCCCGGGTACTTGTTCGCCTGCTCCGGGATCTTGACGCGGCGAAGGTAATGCATGGCCACCTCCTCGGCGTCCTTCTTCGGCATCTTCTTCACCCAGATCGGGGCGAGCGTGCAGTTCTCGAGGATGGTGAGGTGCGGGAACAGGTTGAAGTGCTGGAACACCATGCCGACCTCGCGGCGGATCTCGTCGATCCGCTTGAGGTCGTTGGTGAGCTCGATGCCGTCGACGACGATCTTGCCCTTCTGGTGCTCCTCGAGCCGGTTGATGCACCGGATCATGGTCGACTTGCCGGAGCCCGATGGTCCGCACACGACGAGACGCTCGCCACGGCGCACGGTGAGGTTCACGTCGCGCAGGACGTGGAACTCGCCGTACCACTTGTTCATGCTGACGATCTCGATCGCCATCTCGTTGTTGAGCTTCGCAGGCTTCAGTCCCGCGGGTGCGGCGCTCATGTCGTTTCCCCTCAGCGTTTGTCGGCTTTGGCCAGGCGTGCCTCGACGTCACGGGCGTACCGGGACATGAGGTAGCAGCAGATGAAGTAGAAGATGGCGGCGTAGACGTATCCGGTCGTGCTCACGGTCGGAGCGGCCCAGCGCGGGTCGATGCGGGCGGCCTCGATCGCCTTCAGGAAGTCGAAGATGCCGACCACCACCACCAGCGTCGTGTCCTTGAACAGGCCGATGAAGGTGTTGACGATGTTGGGGATGGTGATCTTCAGCGCCTGCGGCAGGACGACCAGCCGCATCATCAGGCCGTAGGGCAGGCCCAGCGCCATGGCGCCTTCGTACTGTCCCTTCGGCAGCGCCTGCAGGCCGGCGCGCACCACCTCGGCCATGTAGGCGGAGGCGAACAGCGCGATGCCGATCAGGGCGCGCAGGAGCTTGTCCGGCTGCAGGTAGGACGGCACGAACAAGGGCAGCATGACGCTGGCCATGAACAGCACCGTGATCAGCGGCACGCCGCGGACGAACTCGATGAAGGTGACGCTGAACAGGCGCGCCGCGGGCATGCTGGAGCGTCGCCCCAGCGCCAGCAGGATGCCCAGCGGCAGCGACACGACCATGCCGACGGCCGAGCAGACGATGCTGACGAGGATGCCGCCCCACAGCGTCGTCTCGACATAGGGCAGGCCCAGCGCCGGGACGCCCACCAGCAGCACGTAGCTGATGATCGGCAGGCCGACGAAGAAGTAGAGCGCCGCCAGATCCTTGCGCGGCAAGCGCATGCTCAGCAGCCACACCACGCCCAGGCCGAGCAGCACGAAGAACGTGTCGACGCGCCAGCGCTGCGGGATGGGATAGGACCCGTAGGTGAAGTAACCGGCCCGCTCGGCCACGAAGGCCCAGCAGGCGCCGACGACGGGCCTGGCCTCGGTGATGATGCAGGCCTCGCGGTCCTTGCCCGACCACACGGCGTCGATGAAGAGGAACCGGATCAGCCCCGGCAGCAGCCACAGCGCCAGCGCCGCGATCACCACCGTCAGGAAGATGTTGAGCGGCCCGGTGAACAGGTGATGCCGGATCCAGGCGATCGGCCCCACCTCCGAGGACGGGGGCGGAGACGCGGCGACGGTGTCGGCCCGGACGAAGCGGACCGGCTGGTCGCCACGCGGAATCGGGGATCCGCCGAAGTCGGTTGTCGCGGTCATGGCGTGTCCCTCACCGCTCCACCAGCGCCTTGCGGCGATTGTACCAGTTCATCAGCATCGACGTTCCCAGGCTGATGGAGAGATAGACGAGCATGGTGATGCCCACGACCTCGATCGCCTGGCCGGTCTGGTTGAGCACCGTGCCCGTGAACACGTTGGCAAGGTCGGGGTAGCCCACGAACACCGCCAGCGAGGAGTTCTTCGTCAGGTTGAGGTACTGGCTCGTCAGCGGCGGGATGATCACCCGCAGGGCCTGCGGAATGATGATCAGCTTGGTCGTCAGGTTCGGCTTCAGCCCCAGCGCGAAGGCCGCCTCGGTCTGGCCGCGCGACACGGCCATGATCCCGGCGCGCACCACCTCGGTGATGAAGGCGCCGGTGTAGATCACCAGCCCGAACAGGAGGGCCAGGAACTCCGGCTGCACCACCATGCCGCCGGTGATGTTGAAGCGCCCGGCTTTCGGCGCGTCGAACTGCAGCGGCAGGCCCATGGCGAGGAAGACGAGGACCGGCAGGCCGATGACCAGGCCGAGCGTGACGAGCCCCACGGGAGCCTGCTGGCCGGTCGCCGCCTGGCGCTTGCGGGCCCAGGACGAGTACGCGAAGGACCCCGCCAGCCCCACGAGGAAGGAGACCCAGACCGCCGTGAACCCCGCCTGCGGCACGGGGCTCGGCATGAACAGGCCGCGCTGGTTGAGGAAGGTCGAGAAGGGCAGCTGGACGCTGTCGCGCACCGCGGGCAGCGCCTTGAGCACCGCGTTGTACCAGAACAGCAATTGCAGCAGCAGTGGCAGGTTGCGGACGATCTCCACGTACCAGCGGGCGACGCCGGCCACGAGAACGTTCTTGGAGAGCCGCGCCACACCCATGGTGAAGCCGAGCATGGTCGCCAGCACGATGCCGATGGCGGCGACGACGAGCGTGTTGATCAGGCCGACCCAGAAGGCCTGGCCATAGGTGCTCGTGGCCTCCGAATAGGCGATGAAGGTCTGGCTGATGCCGAAGCCGGCAATGTTGTCCCAGAAGCCGAGGCCGGAAGCGATCTTCTGGCGCTGCAGGTTCTCGCGGGCGTTCAGGAACGCCTCGACGAAGAGGAAGACGACGACCAGGACCAGAACGGCCTGGAAGACGAAACTACGGACGCGCGGATCGTTGATCGGCGAAACCTTCGGCGGACCTGCCGCCCCGCCGTGTGCCTGGCTCATGACTTACCCCACCCTCTGTCTCGCGGCAGGCAATTCTGGTGCCAGCTTAGATGCCGCGAATGCGGGGTGCGGTTCGGCCGCACCCCGTCGTCTTCAGGCCGATCAGCGGATCGGCGGAGCGTATTGGAGGCCGCCCTTCGTCCACAGCGCGTTCAGGCCGCGGGCGATCTTGAGCGGGGAGCCGGCGCCGACGTTGCGCTCGAAGCTTTCGCCGTAGTTACCCATGTGCTTGACGATGTTATAGGCCCAGTCGTTGCTCAGGCCCATCGACTCGCCGAACTTGCCCTCGGTGCCCAGCAGGCGCTTCACGTCCGGGTTCTCGGACTTGCGCATCTGGTCGACGTTGGCCTTCGTCACGCCGAGCTCCTCGGCGGTGACCTGGGCGAAGTGCACCCACTTCACGAGATCCAGCCACTGGTCGTCGCCCTTGCGGACCGCCGGCCCGAGCGGCTCCTTCGAAATGATCTCGGGGAGGACGATGTGGTCGTCCGGCTTGGAGGCGCGCAGGCGCTCCGAGTAGAGGCCCGAGGCGTCCGTCGTGAAGGCGTCGCAACGGCCGGCGTCATAGGCCTTGAACGTGTCGTCGGACGTGGCGAACACGACCGGCTTCAGCTCGAGCTTGTTGGCGCGGAAGTAGTCGGCGAGGTTGAGCTCGGTCGTGGTGCCCTGCTGGACGCACACCGACGCGCCGCCCAGCTCGAGGGCCGAGGCGACCTTCAGGCTCTTGCGGACCATGAAGCCCTGGCCGTCGTAGTAGTTCACGCCCGTGAACTCGAGGCCGAGCGAGGTCTCGCGCGACATCGTCCAGGTGCCGTTGCGGATCAGCACGTCCACTTCGCCGGACTGCAGCGCCGTGAAGCGATCCTTGGCCGACAGCGGGACGAACTTCACCTTGGTCGGGTCATTGAAGATGGCGACGGCGATCGAGCGGCACAGGTCGACGTCGAGGCCGGTCCAGTTGCCCTGGGCATCGGGAAGACCGAAGCCGGCGAGGCCGGGGTTCGACCCGCACTGCAGGAAACCCTTCTGCTTCACGGCGTCGAGCGTCGATTGCTTCTGCTGGGCGAACGCGGTCGTCGCCGACAGCGCGAGGGCGGCGCCGAGCGCCGCGGTGATCAGGGTCTTCATGACGTAGTGGCTCCCACTCTAGATTGTGTCCCCGCTTGCCGGGGATCGGATGTTGCGCGCTTGGCCGCCGTCGGGGCCGGAAAGCGCCGCATGGTCCCATCTGATGGAACTTTGGGGAGACGGTCAAGCCCGGTCGCCGGGTCGCCCGGCCGGGGTTGACCCCCTGGCCGGGCGCCACCGATAAGGGGGTGGTCTCCTCCTTCACGGAACCGTCGCATGTCCAAGATCACGCCCGAAGACGTCGCCCGTTTCGGCACCCGCACACGCCTCGTCCACGCCGGGCGCGACCCTGCCGAACAGCACGGGTTCGTCAACACCCCGATCTACCGGGGATCGACGGTGATCTACCCGTCGCTGGACGCCATCACGAACAGGCGCTCGCGCTACACCTATGGGACGCGGGGCACGCCCACGACCGACTCGCTCGAAGCGGCCTGGACGCAGCTGTGCGACGCGGCCGGCACGGTCGTGGTGGGGTCCGGCCTGGCGGCGGTGACCATCGCCCTGCTCTCCTGCCTCAAGTCGGGAGACCACCTGCTCGTCACCGACAGCGTCTATCGCCCGACGCGGCTGTTCTGCGACGGCATGCTGAAGCGCTTCGGGGTGGAGACCACCTACTACGATCCCGGCGTCGGCGCGCGGATCGAGGACCTGATGCGGCCCAACACGGCCGCCGTGTTCACCGAGGCTCCCGGTTCCCAGTCCTTCGAGATGCAGGACATCCCGGCCATCGCCGAGGTGGCGCACCGGCGCGGCGCCACCGTGCTCATGGACAACACCTGGGCGACCCCCCTCTTCTTCCCGCCCCACGCCATGGGCGTCGACCTGGCGATCGAGGCTGGCACGAAGTACCTGTCCGGCAGCTCGGACCTGCTGCTGGGCCTCGTGTCCGCCAATGCCGCGCATTGGAAGGCCCTGCGCGACACCTACGACGCCATGGCGATCTGCCCCGGCCCGGAGGACGTGTTCCTGGCGCTGCGCGGCATGCGGACGATGGCGCTGCGCCTCAAGGAACACGAGCGGCAGGCGCTCGATCTCGCCGAATGGCTGCGCGGCCGGCCCGAGGTGAAGGAGGTGCTGCATCCCGGACTGCCGGGCGCTCCCGGGCACGACATCTGGAAGCGGGACTTCCGCGGCTCCTCGGGCCTTTTCTCGATCATCATCCACCCGGTCACGCGCGACCAGCTCGCCGCCATGCTCGACGACCTGAAGCTGTTCGGCATGGGGTACTCGTGGGGCGGCTACGAAAGCCTGATCATCCCGTTCGACTGCTCGGAGTACCGCACGGCGACGACGTGGAACCCCGGCGGCCAGGGGCTGCGAATCCAGGTGGGGCTCGAGGATCTCGACGACCTGAAGGCCGACCTCGCCGAAGGCTTCGCCAGGCTCGCCCGGGCCAAGTGAAGGCCTGGGCCGTTAGGGCGCCAGCCAGGTGCCTTCGCAGTCGTCGCCGGTCCAGCTGAAGCAGGCGCGGCGGTGCCCGGTCTGGGCGAGGTGGAGCCATTCCAGCGCGTCGATCCGCGCGATGACCGCGACGAAGTTCGCCCGGCCGGTCTCCACCTCCTGCGGGTTCGCCGGGAGCGAGAACGAACCGCCCTCCCCGATCGGGCTACCGGGCGCCGGCCGGGTCGCGTAGCAGACCCGGCTCATCGGCTGGGAGGTCAGCCAGGCGTTGTCGGCGATGCCTCCGTCGGCGTGCAGGCTCACCGTCGCGTCGACCCGGATCTGCACCTTGGCGCCGGGGTCGTAGACGTGGATTCCGATCCGCGGTTCGGCCGTCATCTCCGCCACTTTCGGGGAGCGGGCATCGGTGTGGAAGCGCAGCTCGCGGCGCGCCGTGTCGAAGCCGCGCAGCACCACGGTGCGCAGGCGCGGCCGCCCATCGGCGGCCACCGTGGCGATGGTGGGCGTGTGCATGGGGCTGCGCCGGTCGGCGACGGCGCGCGACAGGAGACGGGTGGCTTCGGACAGGACGGCCTGCAGGTCTGGGCCGATGGCCATGGCCTCAGGTCCTCTTGCCGCGTTCCTTGAGGACGAGCATCACGTTGCGCACGTAGATCCCCACCGCCAGCGCCTGCCCCATGATGATGATGGGCTCGCGCCGGACAAGACCGTAGATCAGCGTCATCATGCCGCCGCTGATGGAGAACATCCAGAACGCCATGGGCATGACGCTGCGCCCGGCGCGCTCGCTGGCGATCCACTGCACGATGAAGCGTGCCGTGAAGAGCAGCTGGGCCACGATGCCGAAGGCGAGCCAGAAGTCGAACCGCGCCACGAACACGTCGTAGAGATAGTCGGCGAGGCCGTGGTAGTAGGCCAGAAGCATCAGGTGATCTCCGTCGCCTCGGGCACGCTGCGGCGCCGGCGGATCAACCACCAGACGCCGGCGAGATCGAGGATGCCGACCCACAGCCGGTCAAAGAAGCCGTAATTCGACACGCCGGTCAGGCGCGGCCGGTCCACGACATCGACGAGCGCGACGGCGTAGCCTTCCCGGCGGACCAGCGCCGGCATGAACCGATGCAGAGCGTCGAAATAGGGCAATGCCAGGTAGACGTCGCGCCGGATCGCCTTGAGCCCGCAGCCGGTGTCGCGCGTGCCGTCCTTCAGGACGAAGCTGCGGACCTTGTTGGCGATGCGCGACTGCAGCTTCTTGAAGCCGGTGTCCTTGCGCCCCAGCCGCTGGCCGGCCGCGAGCCCGGTTCCCGGGCCGCCGGCGACGAGCGCCTCGACGAGGCGCGGGATGTAGGCGGGATCGTTCTGTCCGTCGCCGTCGATCGTGACGACGATGCTGCCGCGCGCGGCGCGGACCCCGGAGCGAACGGCAGCGCTTTGCCCGCACGAGCGCGCATGCCGGACCTGCCGCAGCCACGGGCGGGCGGCGCGCAGGTCGGCCAGCACGGCCGGCGTGGCGTCACTCGACCCGTCGTCCACGTAGACGACTTCGAACGGTCCGTTCGGGGCGCAAGCCGCCTGGATCTCGGCGACGAGCGGCGCGATGTTGCCGGCCTCGTTGCGCACGGGCACGACGACGGACACGACGGGTGTGGTCAGGGTCTCGCTCATGGCGCCGTCATGGACCGAGATAGACCCCGATGTCGAGAGCCCGGCCGCCGTTCAGGTTGAGACCGGTCACGCGCGACAGGAGTTTGGGCTGGAGCCCGGCCTCGCCCGCCGCCTTGAGGAAGGCCTCCTCCTGGCGCTTTTCGACGAAGGCGACGCGGCAGGCTCCTTGGCGCAGATAGCCGGCAGCGCCCGGCCCGTCCGTCATCTCCAGATCCGTCCGCGTGAGGAACACGAGGCTCGGCTCGCGATACCCCACCGTGGCCAGGCCGGTCGGCGCGCACTCGGCCGCCCTCGCCGCCTCGGCCAGCCGCGGGCTGATCGCCACGGCGCGCAGGAGGGGCACCGTGGCCCAATAGGCTCCGAAGGCGACGAGGACCGACGCCGCGACCGCCTGGATGGCGGAGGTGCCGAAGAAGGAGCGGAAATAGGAGCGCCAGGCCAGCACGGCCGCCACGCTGGCGAGTGCGAACAGCGCGAGGCCCGCCCACGGGACGACCCCGTCCAGCCGGACGGCGCCGGCGGTGGCCGCCACGCCCAGCGCCACGACGAGCGCCGGAAGCAGCCCCATCACGAGGCGGGGGACCATCCCGGCCACGGCGAGAGCCCGGGCCTCGGCCGCGAGCGCGGCGAGGATGGCGAGCGCGGGATAGAGCGGCAGGACGTAGTGGGGCAGCTTGGTCGGCACGGCCTCGAACACGATCCACATGGGGATCGCCCAGGCGAGGCAGAACAGCACCGGGTCCGACCAGCGCTGCCGCCAGCCGAACGGAATGGCGAGCAGCACCCAAGGCGCCAGCGGCCAGGCGGTGCCGAGGAATGCGGCGAGATAGGTGCCGGGCGGGGCTCCGTGGGACTCCTGGCCGGCCGCGACCTTGCCGAGCATGTCCTGGCCCACGGCCTCCTCGAAGAAGGTGCCGCCCGTCTTGATGGTGATGGCGACCATCCAGGGGGCCACCATCACGAGAACGATGAGGAGGCCCCAGAGCGGCCGAAGCCGCCGCAGCCACGCCGCCGACCGGTCGGCAACGCACAGCGTGGCGGCCGTCAGCCCGACGATGGCCGGTGCGATTGGCCCCTTCACGAGGACCGAGACGCCCATCGCCACCCAGAACCCCAGGAACCAGGGCCAGGGCAGCCGCGCGCGGGGATCCTCGCGGGTCATCCACACCCGCGCCAGGCCCCCCATGCAGGCGACGACGGTGGCGCTGAGCACGGCATCGGTCTTGGCCAGCCGCGCTTCGACCCCCAGCAGGATGACCGCGGCCATCAGGATTGCCGCCATGAAGGCGGCCCGGCGGGTGCTCAGGCCCACGCCGACGGCATAGGTGAGCAGCACCACCAGAATCGCGCCCAGGAGCGACGGCAGCCGGTAGAGCCAGATGAGCCCGCGCGCGCCCTCGATGCCGGCGCGCTCGGCGGCGTCCACGACCGCGGCCTGCATCCAGTAGATGCCGACCGGCTTCTTGTGCCGGGCCTCCGTCTGGAATCGGATGTCCACGAAGTCGCGCGTCTCGAGCATCTGGCGGGTCGCCTGCGCGAACCGCGGCTCGTCCCGGTCCATCGGGGGAAGTCCCTTCAGCCCCGGCAGGAACAAGGCGAGCGCCAGGACGAACAGCAGCGCCGCCGCCCGCAGGTGGCTTCGCTCGAGCCATTCGAAAACCGAGGATAAGGTCACCACACCGTCCCATCCTTGGGGCCGGGACGGATTTCGGCGTCCCGGCCTCGCCAGGGCCTCTCACTGCCGCAGGCCGGTTCGTCTGTCCAGTTCGGGTGCTCCCGGGCGGGGTGTATGCTCGCGGACGGCGGGACACCCTTTGACCACATTAACCGTCAAACGATGACCAACTGCGACTCGGCCGCTGGGTTGGCATCGAGTCGCATGAGCCATTAACGATTGCGCGTCTACCGTCGTAGTGCGCGACAAGAAGAAAGCAGAGAGCCACGCCGGAATGCAGGGTTACATTCTCTTTTTACCAATTTTGCTCGGCGCCTTGAGTTCTGTCACGTTGAGTGTCATCGGACTTTTCGTGGTCTCCAGTTTTGCGGCGGGCATGATCTTGATCGCGCCGTTCGAGAGACCGTTCTCACCGCTGGACGTCGCGACGTTTCTAGGTGCGCTTCAGGCGTCCTACCTCGCGGCCGGATGGATGAGCACTTTCCTCCGCGCTCCGCGCTAATTTGACTGCTTTGAGGCGGGAATTAGGCTGTTGCGATGGCGCGGCCATGCATCTCGCACGTGCGATAATTAAGAATTAGATCGATCTTTAACACGCGAATCATTGTCACGCTGCGCGTTACGATTTTATACAGTCGCTGCTCAAATCGATGTTCACTGGTTAACCAGAATTAATAAAGCACAATCAAGACAAGACTGACCTCTGCGCAAATTCAACTAATAATTGTATCGACGCAGAAGGTTCCGTTACCAAAACCCTTCAAGCGCCCTAAAGTGGTAGCCCTTAAATTAATGTCGCCTAAGTTGCTGTTTTTGCACGCCCTTTTGGCACACGACCGGCAAGCTGGTTAGCAAACAATTACCGCAAATTGACAACCATTGGTTGCGTCCTTTAACACTCCGTCCAGCATAAGATGCGTGGGCGAGAACAATGGCGCTGTACGACAACTTGGAAGGCAGCCGGTTAAAGGCGGAGCACTTCGGAAGGTTAATTCCCCGCGCCGAAGCAATTGCATTCCTGTTCGCGTGTGTCGCGATTGTGGCCGATATCGGCATCATTGTGGCAGCAAGTACCGCCGCGACATTGGTGTACTCACAACTCACCGGCGTGAACGTCGACATTTCCCGACAGCGTGAGAGCGCCTTGGTCCTCTCCGCCCTCTTCGTCACCTTCTCCCTGGGTGGCGACGTTTACCGGCTCAAGACCCTGGCGATCCTTTCCGCGCCGAAGATCGCGATGAAGTGGTTCGTCGCTCTGGGCGTGTTCCTGGCGGTTGCCTTCCTCTTTAAGTCCGGCGCCTACTACTCTCGCGGCGTGATCCTGGTGCTGACGCCCATCGGTCTCGCTGGCCTTGTGTCGAGCCGCTTCCTGATCGCTCGGGCGGTGCGGCAAACGTTGGCGGCCAACCATGTTCCGCCCATGCGCCTGGCCATCATCGGCATCGCCGATGAGACGGAGGAAGCCGTCCGGCACCGCCTGTCCGACGAGCCCTCGGTTCACGTGGCGTCCTATGTGGCCCTCGGCTCCACGCCGGACCTGGGCCGCCTGCGCGACGTGATCGCGCTGAGCCACGCCGGCCGCATCGACCAGATCCTGGTCGCCGTGCCGTGGACCCACTCCGACGTGATCGAGCAGGCCATCGTGGAGCTGCGCAAGCAGGCCCTCCCCGTCATGCTGCTGCCCGACCTGCAGAGCGTCGAGTACATCTCGCGGCCGGCCCAGCTTGGACCGCTGCCGGTGTTCGAGCTCAAGCGCGCCGCGCTGGGCCCGAGCGAGCTCCTGATGAAGCGGGCGCTCGACGTCTCCATCGCGTCCGCCGCGCTGATCATGCTGTCGCCGCTGCTCCTGCTCACGGCGATCGCGATCAAGCTCGACAGCCGCGGCCCCGTGCTGTTCCGCCAGCGCCGCCATGGCTTCAACAACACCGAATTCCGGATCTTCAAGTTCCGCTCGATGCGCGTCGCCGAGGACGGTGCCCAGATCAAGCAGGCGGTTCGCGGCGACCCCCGGGTGACGCGGGTCGGCTCCTTCCTGCGCAAGTCCAGCATCGACGAACTTCCGCAGCTCCTGAACGTGATCCGGGGCGAGATGTCCCTCGTCGGACCGCGCCCCCACGCAATCGCCCACAACGAAGCCTGGATCAAGATGGTCGAGAACTATGCCCAGCGGCACAACATCCTGCCGGGCATCACGGGGCTGGCGCAGGTGAACGGGTTCCGTGGCGAAGCCGACACCCCGGACAAGATCGACGCCCGCGTGAAGCTCGACCTCAAATACATCGCGTCGTGGAGCCTGGCGCTCGACGTCAAGATCCTGGTGCGGACCGTCGCCGTGCTGTTCTTCCAGAAGCAGGCCTACTGAGCGAACGCAGACCCGGGACTGCCGGCTCCGGCAGTCCCTCGCGCCGGGTCCTGCCGCCAGGCTGGCGCAGTTCCGATCAGGGTTCCGACCGCCGCCCCTTCGTTCCCATGCCCGTGGTCAGCCAGGCCCGGGTGTCCTCCTCCAGGACGAGCGCTGTCAGGTGCCCCGTCGCGTAGGCTCCGGTGTCGATGCCGATGCGGTTCGCCCGGACCTGGGGAATTTCCAGCGGCGTGTGGCCGTGGACGATGATCCGCCCGAACGTCTCGCCGCTTGACAGGAACGGCTCCCGGATTGTCACGAGGTCCATGGCCGACTGCTGCTCCAGCGGCACGCCGGGCCGGATCCCGGCATGGCAGAAGAAGTAGTCGCCGGCGGCCGTGCGATCCCGCAGGTCCTTGAGGAACACGAGGTGGTCGGGCGGGAGCGCGGCGAGAAGTTCGTCGTGGATCGCCGTCAGCACCTCGCCGGTCGGGCCGCTCGTCATCAGCTTTCGCACGTCGACGCCGTAGGAGGCGAGCGTGGGCAGGGCTCCGTAGCTCTGCCACTGCGCCCACATCGCCGGTTCGTCGAGAAACGACATGAAGGCGAGTTCGTGGTTGCCGCGTAGCGCCATGATCGGCGTGGGCCAATCGCGCGCGACCAGCATGTCCAGGACTTGCCTCGAGTCCGGCCCACGGTCGACATAGTCCCCGAGGAAGACCGTGATCACGGGATCGCTGAAGCCCGTCAGATCGTCAGCGACGAGATCGCGGAGTTCACGCAACAGGTCGACGCGGCCATGGACATCGCCCACGGCATAGATCCGAAGCCCCCCGGGAATCGACGCCGTGCTTCCGCCGGAAGGCGGTTCGTGATCGCGCACGGCAGGCCTTCGAAACAATCTCCCGATCACCTGCTGCCCCCTCGCCGCCGCCGCCGCATGTCTGACATGCTCTCGCACCGCAGCAAGGTCAAGCCGGTGAGCGTTGTTCGGGGACAGAATGCGAAACGACCCGGAGGCAGAAACAAGTCAGGATCGCGATCGTTTTAGTCTTCGTCGAAACCATAGCAATTTTTAGCTCTTCCAATGGAACTTGAAGCGATGCAGATGTTTCAGGAAGCGTGCCCGCAGTGTGCGGTATGAGAAGCGAAATCACGGGTTTTTACGGGAAGAAGCAGTCCATGGTCACAAAGCTGATGGCACTCCTGGCAGTGCTCGCGCTTGCCCCGGCCGCTTTCGCAGGAGAGCCGCGCGTCTTTTCCCCCGACAGCTTCTGGTACCGCAAGCTTCCAGCGAATACCCCGCTTCATCCGGAGTCGGCGGAGTTCGTCAAGGAATTCCAACGTCAGAAGGCCATGTACTACGGCACGGTCGGCATCAACACGGTCGACTACGCCAGCCCGGTCTACGTGGTGAAAGGCAACGAGAAGACAACCAAGGTCCAGGTATGGGATTGCTTCTCGCGGGGGACCGTGGATGCCGGATTGGCCAGGCAATGGGAGGATGTTCCCATTCCGCCGGGAGCCCAACAGGCCGGGGGCACCGACGCCGAGATGACGATCTACCAGCCGAGCACCGACACGATCTGGGAGTTCTGGCAGGCACGGCAGACAGAGGGGCGTTGGGAAGCCTGTTGGGGAGGGCGCATGGCGAATGCGTCCCGCAATCCCGGTATCTGGCCGCGCCCCTATGGCACGACGGCGACGGGACTGCCGTTCCTCGGTGGGCAGTTGTCAGTGGCGGAACTCAAGTCCGGCCGGATCGAGCACGCGATCGGCATCGCCCTGGTCGAAACGGCCGCGTCTTCGGTCGTGTCCTGGCCTGCCAACCGATCGGACGGCGAGAACCCCGACAACGCGCCGAACCGGATACCTCAGGGTCTGCGTTTTCGTCTCGACCCCGCGGTCGACGTGAACGCACTGGACATGCATCCCATCGGAAAGATGATCGCCAGGGCCGCTCAAACCTATGGTTTCGTGGTCTGGGACAAGGCGGGAGCCATCATGCTGCGTGCCGAAAATCCCAAGAGCTTCACGGTTCGCGGAGAGCCCAACCCCTACGACGCGCTGTTTGCCGGGACACCGCAATACGCGATCCTCGAAGGCTTCCCATGGCACCGGCTGCAGTTCCTGCCTCACGATTTCGGGAAACCGTGACAGCCCCGACATCCGACACATTAAGCTTAACGAAACATTGGGTAACGTTAAATTGATTGGCCTTTAGGCAGGAGTAAATTCGCAAAGTTCGTTGCGGAGCTCATGCCCGAATGTCTCGCCTCCGTCATATCGACGGCCTCCGTGCCATTGCGACCGCACTTGTCGTCTTGTTCCACGGCTATTCGCGGTGGCCCGAGTATTTTCCGTATGGCGACAAATATGTCGGACTTCCTGTACTCTCGAGCGGCAAGCCCGGCGTCGAATTGTTTTTCATGATCTCGGGATTCGTCATCCTGATGACGCTCGAGAAATGCACCAGTTTCAGCATCTTCATCGGCAAGCGCTGGTTGCGGCTGTTTCCGGCCATTCTGATCTGCTCGGCAATCATCTACGTGACGGGACCTCTGCTTTGGCACAGGCCCGCTGGAACTCCCACCGCCGCCAGTCTGGTCCCGGGGCTGCTGCTGATCGATCCTTATTGGCTCCACGTCGTCACGCGGCTGCGCTGGCCTCTCGCCGAGGGCGCGATGTGGTCGCTGTTCGTCGAGGTTCAATTCTACTTCGTTTTCGGGATCGGCTATTTCGTGCTGGGCAGCGTCCGTGTCGCGGTGTTGACCTTCGCCCTGTTCGTGGCCTCCCACGCGGTGTCGTTGGCGAACGCGGCCTTCAGCAGCAATCCCGGGCGCATCGGCGATCTCGTGACCGTGCTGGGCACCGAGTACTATGGCTGGTTCGCGGTCGGTGCGTGCATGTATCTTTTCTGGAAACATGGGCAGCATCGCTACCTGATCATGGCCCTCATCGCGGGTGCCGCATCGAGCCTCGTCCTTTCGGGTGAGGAGGCTGTCCTTGTCGGGCTGTCGATGACTGCGCTCTTCGTCGGAGCCGTGACCAGCGCGCCCCTGCAGGCCGTGATCGGGCGAGGCATTCTCCCTGCGCTCGGGTTGATCACCTATCCCGTCTACCTCCTCCACGAGAACATGATGGTGTCGCTGATCATCCAGGAACGGGAAGCCGGCCTACCCCTTTCCGACGCGCTGCTGCCGCTGCCGCCGATCGCACTCATTCTCGGACTGAGTTGGATGATCGCGCGCGTGGTCGAGCCGCGCCTGCGCAAGGCCATCGCCCGGCTGGCCGGGATGCGGGACGCGCATCGGGCGCTTGGCACGAAGCCGGGTCTACTGCCCAGCCACCGAGGCTGACGACCTCTCGGGAAGGTCCTGTCCTCATCGCCGGGGCCGTGTCACGCCGGGCCGGCCGTCTCCGCCGTTTCCGGTTGCGCCGCCGCAGCGGGCCGCTTCAACTGTTCGCGCGCGCGCATCACGCGCCGCTTGGCGGATCGAGACAGCCTGACCGCCTCGTCCATGATCCGTCCCGCGAACGTCACGGGCCACGTCACGCTGACGAGATCCTCGCCTTTGTCGCAGAACCGCCCTTTGTACGCATCGTTGCCAGCTCCGAGGTCGAAGACGGCGAGCCCATCATGATAGGCGTCCCTGATCACGGACAGGGCGAGGATCTCACCGGGACTGCACCGGCTGTACTGCGGCGAAGCGTCGTAGGAGATGATCGAGCCGCTGAGGCGGCCGCGACTTTCGCAGCACCCCATGACCGCGACCGTTTCCGCTCCGCACGTCAGTGCGTACACGCTCAAGCCAGGCTTACAGCCGGAGGCTTGCGGGGTCGCCGCCTCACGGATGAAGGCTTCCACGCCCTTCTCGGCAAAGGGATCGGCGATCTTCTGCTTGGCCAGCCTCTGACGTTTCTGGAGCAGAAAGGCGTCGAGCGCAGCCTGGATGTCCGCAGGTTCCACGAGGCGCCGATAGGATGTCGGGGCGATGTCGTCCAGCCACTTCTGCTTCTGCGTGAATTTCCGGCGGGTGGATTTGCTGAGCTTGGGCGGGCACTGCCCCGGGGTTTCCTGCAGCAGGAGGACCGCCATCGATTCGGTCCGGTAGGATCGGACCTGCGCCAGCGGATTCGGATGTTCGCCCCACATGGGCGGCTGACGCTTCAGGTCGATGAGATCGATTCGGCCTACCGCCGAGGCCAGGCTCGTCAGCCACACGGACGTGGGCAGCGCCGAAAGGTCGCCCACCGAACTGGGGTCGAGGATCGGGCCGTTGATGTTGCTGTGGTCGCCGCCCGCGTACCGCAAGATCGACAGCGGACCTGCCGTGTCGACGACCAGCGGGAAGAGGCAGATGATTTTTCCGGCTGAATTAGAGAAGGTGACAACGACGACCTGCTGCCGACGCGCGGCGCTGACGTGCTTGTACCAGGCGCTGACCCACGCGAACCGCTGATACGGGGAACAGTCGCCCTTATCCTCGAGAGCCCGCCAGTCGGCCTCCAGGATCCAGGGGTCCCTGTGAGCCTGCACGGACAAGCCGAAGTCCGAGGCGGCTGCCGATGCGTCCAATGCGTCTGCCTTCAAGGCTGCTGCTACCAAATAAGTGGAACGGGATGTGTGCCTTTCGAGCACGGTTTAACCACCCTTCGTCAGAGCGTCACGTTAAACGACTGTGTTAGGGCATCAACCACAATCTATAGATGATACTCCCTTATCAACTGTGGAAAATGACGAACTTGCAACATCGCATCGACCATGGTTGAAACCACCTCCTCCGCTCCATCCGCAAAGCTAAAGGTTGTCGTGCCGGCCGGCTCTCAATTCACTGTCGTCATTCCTCTCTTCAACAAGGCAAATTTTATCGGAAGAGCCATCGCGTCGGTGAAGCTTCAGTCTTCGAGTGATTTCCGTGCCGTCATCATCGACGACGGGTCCACGGATGGCAGCGGCGATCGTGCGTTGCACGCCATCGGCGGAGATCCCCGGTTCGAACTCATCCGCCAGGACAATGCAGGGGTCTCGTCCGCGCGCAATGCGGGTGTTCTGGCAGCCCGAACGGATTGGGTCGCCTTTCTCGACGCGGACGACGAATGGCAGCCCGGCTTCCTCGCTGCGATCGCGGACGTGATCGACGGTTCGGCCGACCTGACGATGGTGAGCACGGCTTATGTCGAGGACCATCCGACCGATCCTGTCGTCAACGACTGGGGGTATGGCACCAACGGTTACGTCGCCTTCGACTACGATTTCTTCGGGCTCTGGGCCAGCTATGGAGGGCCGCCCGTCTGGTCCTCGGCCGTCGCCGTCAGGCGCGACGCGATCCTGAGCACGGGAGGCTTTCCGGTCGGGATCTCTCTTGGCGAGGACATCCTGTGCTGGATGGCCCTGTTGAACACCGGACGTCGCGCCTTCATCGCCCGACTGCTGGCCACCAGCCACGGCGACGATTCGGGATCCCTCACGAGGGCACCGTCTCCCCGCTCCGTCGCAAGCCACCAGCACCTGGTCGACGCGGTGGCAAGGCTCGAGCACCCCGCGGCAGCGGCCGTGCGCAAGCACGTCAACACGTCCCACTGCTACATGCTGATGAGAACCGGCGACTCTTCACTCCTGCTTCGCCATCTGCGCACGCATTTCGCCAGCGTTCCCCTGCGTACATGGATTCGTAGCCTGTTGTTCGCCATAGGTGCAGAACGGCAACGGCTCTTCTCGCGCCGCCCCAAAGCGGCCCCCAACAGGAATGCCTGACCTCATGGCTTTGGTCTCACTGCTGCTTTCGGCCCTCTTCTGGATCCTGTCGCTGGGTTCCAGTCTTGCGGTCGCCTACCTCGTCCTCTTGACGATCGCAGCGCTGTTCCGTCCGCCTCGCGTGAGCGAGCGCGTGCCCGTCCCGGCCGACTTCCGGCTCGTCATCCTGGTACCGGCCCACAACGAAGCCAGCCAATTGCCGCTCCTGGCCAAGAGCCTGGCGAAGCAGACCCTTCCGACCCAGAACTTCACGGTTCACGTGGTGGCCGACAACTGCACCGACGCCACGGCGAAGATCGGTCGCCAGGCGGGCTTCACCGTCCACGAGCGGTCCGATGCCGGGCTGCGCGGCAAGGGCCATGCGCTCGACTGGCTGATCAAGCGCATCGACCCGACCAACGTCAGCGCCTTCGTGTTCATCGACGCGGACTCGCAGGTGTCGCCCAACTTCCTGGAGCGGATCGGCTGGCAGTTCGCCATCGGCGCCCGGGCGGTGCAGGTGTTCTACGGCGTCGCCGATCCCGAGGCGTCGTGGAGCAAGGCCGCGCGCGCCGCCGCCATGCTGCTGGTCAACGGGCTGCGTCCGCTCGGCCGCTCCAATCTCGGCGGCTCGGCCGGCGTGAAGGGCACCGGCATGGCGTTCGCGCCCGACCTCCTGCGGGGCCACTCGTGGGGATCGCTGCTGGCCGAGGACGCCGCGTTCCACCTCGACCTCGTCCTGCAGGGCGAGCGCGTGATCTTCGACGACACGGCCACGGTGATGGCCCATGTCCCGGCCTCGCTCGAGGGAGCACAGGTCCAGAACAAGCGCTGGGAAGCCGGCCGGCTCGAACTGGTGCGCACCTATGTCCCGCGCCTCCTGTCGAAGGCGCTGCGCGGATCCGGCGTGGCCCTCGACTCGCTGGCCGACCTCCTCGTCCCGCCGCTGTCCATGCTGGTCGCCGTCATTCTCGTCGGCCTGCTCGGGGGAGCCATCCTCGGGTCCTCGGGCCTCGTCTGGCTCGCTGTCCTGAGCATCGTGGGCCTCGCCTTCCACGTGCTGGCCGGCATGGCCATCGCCGGGGCGTCCGGCGTCCACTACCGGGCGCTGGCCATGGCGCCCGCGCTGATCCTGTGGAAGGTGCGCCTCTACCTGCCGCTCCTCTTCGGCCGGCGCCCCGACGGATGGATCAAGACGGAACGGGACTGAAACCGGCACCATGGCCCCTTCGATCGACATCCGCGTCGCCCGCAGCCGGCCGTGGCGCTGGATCCTGGAGTTCGCGCGACAGCTCGAGGAGCGCGGCCACCGCGTCTCGGTCCAGGCGGTCGACGGGCAGCCCGGATTGCCGAGCGCGCTGACGCTCCTCTTCTCGCTGGAGAACACCCTCTTCGGCCGGCCGGAGGCGTCGCGGACGGACCTGCTGGCCCCCTCGGACTGGCCGAAGGACGCGTCGCGGGCCGAGCCCGACCTGGTGATCGACTTCAGCGGCGCGCCCTCCCCCGCGGCCCCCGGCACGCGCACCCTCGTGCCTGTCTATGACGGAACGCCGTCCGAGGACGCGATCTTCGCGGCGCTGCTCGACGAGCGGGCCCCCGGCATCGCTTTCCGCGACGTGGCATCGGGCGAGATCGTGGCCGAGGGACTGGTGGCGATCGACGACTTCTCCGTCCTCTCGCGCTCCGCCGACCAGGCCTTCTCGCGTGTACAGACCCTGGGCCTGATGGCCGCCGCCGGCGGTCCTCGGCGGCGGCTCGACGGTCCGGCGTTGCCGGCCTCGGCCGGTCGCTCGCCCCTCGTCTTCCTCGCCGCCCAGCTCATCGGCAAGGTCGCGAACCGGCTGACCCGCCTGGCTTCCGGCCGACCGCACCATTGGCGCATCGCGTTCAGGCCCGCGGCGGCGGGCGACCGGATCTGGGACCGGCGCGCGCTTCCCGACGCCGCATGGACGTTCGTCCCCGACGACGGCGCCCGCTATTTCGCAGATCCCTTTCCGTTCGAAACCCACGGCCGGATGCATCTGTTCTGCGAGGAGTACCCCTACGCGACCATGCGGGGGATCATCTCCGTGATCGAGATCGAGGCTGGCCGGCAGGTCGGCCCGGCTGTTCCGATCATCGAGACCGGCTACCACCTCTCCTATCCCTTCATCTTCGAGCGCGACGGCACGATCTGGATGGTGCCGGAGACGTCCGGGAACAACACGATCGAGCTGTGGCGCTGCACGGACTTTCCGCGCGGGTGGGAGCGTCACGCCATCCTCGTCGACGGCGTGGCCGCCACGGACGCGACCATTCTGTTCGGCGGCGAACGCCTGTTCATGTTCGCGTCCGTCCGCCATGCCGGGTCCGCCAGCCATGACGCGCTGATGGTCTGGTCGGCCCCGCGCCTGGAAGGGCCTTGGACCGCGTTCTCCGCCGATCCCGTCCTGGTCGACGCGCGGTCGTCCCGGCCGGCCGGCCGGATGCAGGTCATCGACGGGACCGCCTGGCGTCCGGCCCAGGACTGCAGCAGCGCGTATGGCGGAGCCCTGACGCTCTGCCGCGTCGACGCGCTCGATCCGGAGGCGGGCGTCTTCCGCCAGACGACGATGGCGCGAATCGTCCCTCCGACCGACCGCGCGTGGACCGGCCTCCACACGCTGAACGAAGCCGGCGGCCTCGAGTTCATCGACCTTTGCGGACGTTCACGCCCATGACACGCGTGTACGTGCCCCGTTTCTCTTGCGAATTCGAGCTTTAGTCATGGCGAACACGCGCGTCTGTTACATCGTCAACCACTATCCCAAGGTCAGCCACAGCTTCATCCGCCGCGAGATCCTCGGCGTGGAGAAGGCCGGCGTCGCGGTCGAGCGCGTCTCGGTGCGGGGTTGGAGCGACGTCCTGGTTGATGCGACGGACCTCAGCGAGCAGTCGCGCACCGAGTACATCCTGCGGCCCGGCCTCGTGCCGCTGATCCTGGGCGCGGCCGGTGTGGCGCTGTCCAAGCCCGCGGCCTTCTGGAAGGCCCTGCTCACCGCCGCGCGGATGTCTCGCCGCAGCGATCGGACGCTGGCCCATCACATGGCCTATCTCCTGGAGGCCGCGGCGGTGGCGGCGCTGGCCCGCAAGAAGGGCTTCGACCACATCCACGCGCATTTCGGCACGAACAGCACGGACGTGGCGCTGCTGGCCTCGATCCTGACCGGCCTGCCCTTCAGCTTCACCGTGCATGGCGCCGACGAGGTCGACCGGCCCATCGCGCTGAACCTGCCCGAGAAGGTGGCGCAGGCCCGATTCGTTGTCGCAGTCAGCCATTACGGGCGGGGGCAGCTCTACCGGTGGTGCGCGCTGCCCCACTGGGGGAAGATCCAGGTGGTGCATTGCGGGGTGGACGACTCGTTCCTCGCCGAGCCGCCCGTGCCGGCGGAGTTTCCGCAGCGGCTCGTGTGCCTCGGCCGGCTCTGCAATGAGAAAGCGCAGCTGCTTCTCGTGGAGGCCGTGGCGGAGCTCGTGCGGGAGGGTCGGCGCTTCGAGCTCGTCCTGGCGGGCGACGGCGAGCTCCGGGCGCCCGTGGAGGCGCTCATCGCCAAGCACGGCCTGCGGGACGTGGTGAGCATCACCGGCTGGATCGACGGCGCGCGCGTGCGCGACGAGATCCTCGCCGCCAGAGCCGTCGTGCTGCCGAGCCTGATGGAGGGCATTCCCGTCGCGCTGATGGAGAGCCTTGCGTTGGCGCGACCGGTGGTGACCACCTTCGTCGGCGGCATTCCGGAGCTCGTGTCGGACGGCGTCGAGGGCTGGGTCGTCCCCGCGGGCTCGCGGCACGACCTGGCAGTCGCATTGCGCGCCTGCCTCGATGCGAGCAGCGACGAAGTCCGGGCCCGCGGCGCGGCCGGGCGCAATCGCGTCCTGGAAATGCATTCGTCCAACGACGAGGCGGCGCGCCTGGCGCGCCTCTTCACCGGCCAGCCGGTGGAGCCGCGCTGAGCGGCAGGGACGTCTTCAGGCGTCCAGTTCCGCGACGGGGTCCGCGATCCTTTCGATCGGATAGTCACGCAGTCCACGCAGAAGCCACGTCTTGACGCTGTTCTTCTCGGACGAGCGCATACCGTGGCGTTGCGCGTGCATGGCAAAGCCGAGTGCCATCGGCAACCGCCTGCGGTCCTTGAGGCAGGACCGGAAGCTCAGTTCGCGCGCCAGACTGGCGGAGGGACCGAAGGCCCGCGGCAGAGCTTCAGACAGGACTTCGAAGTCGTCACGAAAATCCCACTCCCCGCCGAGATCGAGAAGCATGTCACCGTGATTGACGAACGGAAGCGGCCGAACGGGCGCCGTCCCGTGGATGGCTGAGAAAGCTCGGCCAAGGCAAGCGGACGCACGCGCCGCGGCGCGCATGGTATCCGCGACCTTCGCTTTGCTGATGTTCCCGCCGTGCTCGCGGTATTGGAAAAGGTTCTGCGGGAGGTTTCGTCCTGGCCGCAGAAGCGCCAGCTGGCCGAACAGAAAATAGTCCTCGGCGAGCCGCGGGACGACGTGATCGCGGTCTCTCGGGTCGGCATCGAGAAAGTACTCCCCATACCGAGCTCCGACCTCGCGCAGGCAACTCATGCGGAACGCGACGGACGGGTGACAGGCAATGCCGCCGAAGAGGCACACGGCCCGGATCGCGTCGTCGCCGAGGGGGACGTCCATTTCAGCGATCTTGCGCCCGTCCTGATCGATGATGTCACCGTGGGAGCCGAAGAACGCCACATCTGGCGCTGCCTCGAAAGCATCCACCAGTGTCGCGATGCGCTCGGGCTTGGAGAGGTCGTCCGCGTCTTGCCGCACGGCGAACGCGCAGTCGGCTGCGTCCAGTCCGAAGTTCAAGGCTTCCGAGAGGGAGCGCTCCCTGGCGAACGGCAAGATTTCGATGCGCGGATCGCGGCGGCGCCATTCGGCAAGGATCTCGGGCGTGGCGTCCGTCGAGGCGTGCTCTATGGCCAGAAGGCGCCAGTCCTGGAAGGTCTGGGCCTGGAGCGTGGCCAGGGTCTCCCGGAGGAACCGCTCTCCGTTGCGCACGGGCATAATGATGTCGACACGAGCCATTCCGGGCTTTTCCTCTTCTTCAGTGCGCCGCGGCCCGCCGGCGCAGCACGGCGGCGGGGGCGAGAAGTCTCAGGAGGACCCGCCCAGCCTGTGCCGGCGCGCAGCCCAGCGACAGGGCGCGCCGAAACGCATGGAACGCTCGCGTCTTGTCCGATGTAGCCAGAGCCCGGGCGAGGTCGAGCTGGTAAGTGCCCATCTCGCGGTCGAAAGTCCGCCGCTCGCGGAAATAGAGTGTCGGCTCGGTCGCCTTGATCCGCTCGGCGATGGCGATGATGTCGCGGATGGCCTCGAGTTTGTGCCTTGGTCCCGACAGTTGGCCGGGCGACAGGCGGTAGTCGAGCAGCGGCTTCTCGATGAAGCAGAATGGGCCTTGCCCGCTCGCGCGGAACAGCCATTCCCAGTCGCACATGTTGCGGATCGCCGGATCGAATGCGCCGATGGACTCCAGGAGTGAGCGGCGGAACAGCAAGGTCGGCGGGTGAACCGCATTGCCGTGCGCCTGAAGCTCGCGCAGGCGTCCCACCTGGACGACCGTCGAACCCGCGCCGGACACGTCCTCGAGGAGCAGCGTCCCTTCACTGGCAAAACACGCCTTCGCCAGATCGGCATGGACCTGCATGACGCGGTAGTATCGACTTTGGAAGCGCTCGATCGGATCGCCGTCGCCGAACGACGAGAACTCCGTGTGGCAAAGGACGGCGTCGGGTCGAGCCTCCATTGCCGCCAATTGCAAGGCGATGCGATCCGGGTGGGCGAGATCGTCGGCATCCATGAACGCGATCATGTCGCCGGTCGCCTGGGAACACCCGGCATTGCGCGCGGCAGCGAGGCCACCATTGTTCTGGCGGACGACGACGATCCGGTTTCCGAACTCCGCCAGGACCGCGCCTGTGCCGTCGGTGGAGCCGTCGTCCACCACGACCACCTGGTCCGGAGCCCGGCTTTGCTCCAGCACGGATCGCACGGCAGGACCGACCGTCTCCCGCGCATTGTACGCAGGGATTACAACCGAGACGCTCGTCATCACTCCAGTTTCCGCCTGCTCGCAACAAGGTATATCTTCGTTCACTAAGCGAGCTTTAATCGCTGAACGTTAACGTTGTTAGAGTCGATTTTCGTGTAATGCTTCCTCGATGGCCCGCGGCCCGTTTCATTGCAAGATGGTTAGATGCGTTACACGGCGACCACAACGGACTCGTTCGAAGCCTATGCGGATCTCGCGAATGAGGCTCTGAATAGAGGTTTCGCGTCTCCCTTCCAATCGGCCTATTGGATCAGGAACTGGATCGATCTGGTTCTCGACCGTGAAATCGAGCGCCCCTTTTTCGTCCGCGTGGACGACCAGGAGGGTCACCCCGTCATGCTCATGCCGATGGTGAGCAGGCGCGCCTACGGTCTATCGATGCTGAAGGGCATGGACGGTGGCCTGTCGGACTACATCGCGCCGGTGCTCCTGCGTGACGACGTCGACGAAGCCGAGGGGGCCGCGATCCGAACGGCGTTCTACGCAGGACTGCCCCGGGCTGACATCCTGCACCTGCAGAAGATGCCGCCCCGGATCGGCGAACGCGGCATCGTCAATCCGCTGGCCGGCGACCCGGATTCGACGCCCATGGAGTACTCCAGCCATGCCATCGTTCTGGATGGCGCATGGGACACGTTTCTCGCGGCCAAGGTCAGCACGTCCAGCCGTGCGACCCGTCGCCGGAAGGCAAAGAAGCTGTCCCAGAAGGGCGAGGTCTCGTTCGCGGTCGTCGAGGAGCCGCAGGCCCGGCGGAGCGCCCTGGCCTTCACAATCGAAGAGCGGAGCAAACGGGCCAAGACACGCAACTGGGACATCAACGTCCTGGAAAATGGCGACGCGGTCCGCTTCTGCGAACAACTCGTGTCGGATCCTTTGCTGGTTGCGCGGGTTCACGTCGCGGTCCTGAGCGTGTCCGGAGAGCCGATCGCGGTTCACCTCGGTCTCGTCGAGGGCGGCTGTCTCTTCTGGTACATGCCCACGTTCCGTGGCGAGCAGTGGGCGGCGTTCTCTCCTGGCCAGATGCTGCTCGACCAAGAACTCATGTGGGCCTTCGACAACGGCCTCAAGGCCGTCGATCTGACGATCGGAGACGAACGCTACAAGCAGGAATGGAGCCCGGCGACCAGTCCGCTCTTCGAGCTGAGGAAGTCGCTCAGCGTGGTGGGCACGGCTGCGCTCGGGCTGCGCGAAAGCGCGCGACGCATCCGCCAGATCGTCAAGAAGAACCGCCCGCATCCGGCCGAGGAAGCCTCGGCCGATTGACCTTTCAGGCGACCGCCGACCGTCGCCTCGCCACAATCTTCAGGACAGCCAGAATGGTCGCGCGGGACCCGGGCAGGACGAGGGCGACCGCCGCGGCGGGGATCATGGCGCAACCCGTGATCGCCACGAGCCGCAGGAACGCGGAGGGTATCATCGCGTGAACGCTGCTCGACACCGCGAGGGCTGCGAGCCCCGCGGCCATGGCAGCGAGTGCCGAGTCGCGGACGACCGCGGCCTGGGTGCCGAACGACGGCCCCCGACGTGAAACGATCCAAAGACCGACCGGCGCTGCGACGAGCAGGCTCGCGATCGACATGCCCGCTGCGACGCCGACGGTCCCAAAGTGAAGGCCGGCCAAACTCGCCATCAGCTTGAGAGCGGAATCGAGCAGGCCGAAGTTTCTCATCTCGGCAACGCGGCCCATCGACAGCAGACCGACCTGGGCGGCCATCACGACGCCCTGCGCCGCCAGTGTCGGGGCAAGCCATCCGAGCACGCGGCCGGCCTCCTCCCATCCGCCGCCCAACAGGAATTGGACGACATCCACGGCAAGGATGGGCAGCAGGATCGCGATGGGGAACATCACGAGCGTGGCGCGGCGCAGAAGCTCGATGTAGGTGGCGTGGTAGCGGTCCTTGTCCTCCTGCTGCCTGCTCAGCATCGGCGTGGAGACTTCCTGGAGCGGGTTCAGCAGGAGCGTTTGCGGAAAGGCGGAAATCTGCTGGGCCCGGTTGAAGTATCCCAGGTCGACGGCCCCCATGCGGATGCCGAGCACGATCTGACCCCAGTTGCCCGAGAGGTAGTTCAGGAGGCCGTGGCTCATGTAGTCGCGGCCGAAGAGCAGGTATTCCCGCAAGTGGCTGGGTCGCCTCCAGGCACCGGGGAGCCAGGGATGGGCCGCGAACATGAGGATCGCGGTGACCACCGCCTGCGTGAGATTCGTGGCGACGAGTGCCCACACGTCCTGGCGGACGAAGGCGACCCACGCTCCGACCACGAGGCCCATCACGACGCCGCAACCTTCGGCGACGAGGATCGGTCGGAAATGCATCTGGCGACGGAGGTTGGCGGCGTGCTGCGCCTGCAGTCCCCACGCCAGGTAGGAGACCGACGAGGCAATGAGAATGGGCACGAGGTCCGTCTCGCCATAAAGCCTGGCGAAGAGCGGCGCTGCGACCACCACGAACGCGAACGACAGCCCTGCCACGATGATGCTGAGGAAAAACAGTTCGTCGCGGTCGTCCTGTGAAAGGTGTTCCCTCTGGATGCAGGCAGCCGCCAGTCCGAAATCCCGGAAGATCCCAACGACGGACAATACGGTCGTCGCCATGGCCATCAGACCGAACTGCTTGGCATCCAGCAGACGGCCGAAGACGACCAGCGAGCCGAGGGAAACGACGGCGAAGATGCCGCGCAGGAGAAGCATTTCTGCCAACGCGGTGCGTGGCGACGACGGGCCCTTCGAGCGAAGCATGTGAGCCTCAGGACGTTGTAGCCGGGGCGCGCTTCGCCGCGGCGCGGCGTAATCCCGCTGAAAATGCGTCTGCCAGGAGGCCGATCATCCCCGCCACTGCGCGCGGATAGATCGTGAGCGTCACGGTCTCATGGACATCGGGACGCCAACGGTCCTGCCACTTCTCGTGATTGCCGAGAAAGACATGCCGGTCGAACCCCCGTGCGGCAGACCACCTCAGTGTCTCGGCCGTCAGGAGGATCCCCGGCGAAATGGCCGCGAACTGTTCGTCGTAGCCGATCTTGTGGTCCCACAACGCACCGTACCTGGCGCTGCACAGACGCGCAGCGGCCGGCCGACCTGCGATGCTCATAATCCCGATCATGAGTTGCCCCCGTGCTGCGGCCTTTCCGGCCACCTGTCGGAAAAAGGCGCGCTGGACCGGATCATGCGAAAGGCTCGTCCGCTGCTGGCCCTTCCAGCCGGCGGCTTCGACGTCTACGAACTGGTCGAAAAGCACTCCTGCCTCACCCTCCCCCGGCGTGTTGAACGCGAAAGAGACGTCGCCGATTTCCCCGGCCTTGCGGAGCAGATAACGCAGCTTTTTCGCGCCGTCCGCGCTCGTGAGCTTGTCCGGTCCTCCATCGGGAAAGCGGACTTCGGCAGTCGGTGCGCCGTGGCTGGTCCTGCAGACGCAGGTCCGCCGTGCGCGAAGCCGTGAGAAAGCCTCGACGACCGGCGACACGCGAGGAATGCGGACGAGCTTGATGGGCATCCCGTGGCGGACCAGGTGCTCGCAAAGAGCGAAGGCGTCATCGGCGGTCTCGTGCAGGAAGCCGGCATGGACCTCCTGCGTCGGGGCATCGAAGAATTCAAGCCAATTGACTCCACCGCGCCGCGCAACCCTCAACGGAGCGATGGCCCGCACGCGGCCCTGACGCTCCAGGACGAAGACGCAGACCGATCCCGGACCGAACGCTTCCAGGAACGCCAGAACGTAATCGACATCGAGGAGAACGCTGCCGGCGGCCTGCGCGAGGTCCTCCCAATCCGATCTGACCGACGCCAACTCTCCCTGCGTTGTTAAAATGCGAAGAGATCTGTCATGCACCTTCGGTTCACTCCATCGCCATCAGCAAGCAAACGGCGAGCTTTCCACGTTCGTCATTCGGTCAGGGCTTCGGCCTGCGTAGCACGAGCGGGCCAGAGTATCGAGCGCCAACTGAACGGATAGACCAGCAACGTCTTTGACAACTGGCTACATTTACCAAGCAGGGCGAATTTGGTGTGGACTACAGATAGCTCAGAGCCAATTCGGGTTAATCCCGTTTCGCTTGGACACATGGCAAGATAGGCTACGTCGTCCATGGATGGTTCGTTCGCCTGAGGAGCATACTGGTGAGCAAATCCGAGCACAGCGAGACTTTCCTGCAAATGCCCCAGATCCACGCCGAGTGGGAGGACGACTATCTTAACCCTGCCATGGACGCCCTTTACGATGACGCCATAGCGCTCATCGCAAAGCATTTGTCCATGCCGCCGGGGACCCGCCTGCTCGATGCCGGTTGCGGCTACGCCTATCACGCCCTTCGGCTCGCGGCGCACGGGTTCGACGTCACGGGCGTCGACTTTTCGGACGTTGCGCTGGAACACGCTCGGCAAAGGATTGCCGCGAGCAAAGGCATGTCCGTATCGGTTCAGAAAGCCAACCTGCTGGAACTGCCGTTTCCGGACAGTGCCTTTCCCGTCGTGTTCAGTTGGGGCGTCCTCATGCACGTCCCCGAACTGGACAAGTCCCTCTCCGAGTTGAGCCGCGTCGTCGAGCCCGGCGGTTACCTCGTCCTTTCGGAAAACAGTTGCGAGTCGTTCGACGTGAAGGTCGTCGAGCCGCTGATCCGCGCGGCCAAGGCGATCCTTGGCCGGCGCCGGAACACCCGGAACTGGAGCGAGAGAGGCGTGGAGGAATGGTTTCCGTCCGACGGTCAAACCGACGACGGGGCCGGGCTTCTCGTCCGCAAGTCCAACTTCGCCTACTTCGACCGCTTCCTCGAAAAGAGAGGGTTCCACAGGGCCGCCGCATTCTCGGAGCAATGGACCGAGCTTTACACGCGCGTGCCGACCCAGTGGGGCAAGCGGCTCGTGTATACTCTCAATCACAGGATCATGATGCGGGACCGGCTATCGCCCTTCGCCTTGGGCAACATCCTGATCTACAGGAAAGCGCCGAGCGCAGCCGCCGGCACATGATCAGCGGCTGACGCATTCGTACGTGATGGAGCATCGCCGGTGCAGTCGCCTTCAGAGACAGTGCTCGATCCCAATGGCCAGGTCCTGGCTGCACCGCAAGGCTCCTATGGACTTGCCAATGCGGCACGTCAGGTGCTGTTCGGGGTCCTGCTCGTCCGTGCGTCACTCGATAATGCCCTGAATGCCCTGGGCGGTCCCATCGGTGCCGTCCTGAACATCGTGGTGATCGCGGCAGCGGTGATCCTGTTGCGAGCGTCCTCGGGCGACAAGCGCAATGCGATCGGACCGGTGTGGCCGATTTTCTTCGTCCTGTGCGGGTTTTCCATCCTCCATACCCCGGACAAGGTCGGGGCGGTGCGATACCTGGCCACGCTGCTGACCTACTGCGCCTTGTTCGCGGCGCCCTTCGGGCTGATCCGGCACCCGCGCGACATCGTCAAGATCCTGAACGTCATCATCGCATCGAGTGCCGTGCCGATCATCTACGGTTTCATTCGGTTCGACGCGGAGCGCGCGCAGTCGACGTTTCCGCACCCCAACATCTTTGCGTTCTACCTGGCCGTCCTCTTGATCACGCTCGTCTTCGTGTGGTTCTCCCGCCTCTACAGCCACACCACGGCCGAGCGGGCACTGCTCGCCGGCGTCGGGGGAGCGGCAAGCCTGCTCCTGGTCATGACGCAGACCCGGGGCGCGTGGGTCGGGATCGCTCTGGCCTTCGGCCTGATCGCCCTCCTCCACCATCGCAAGCTGCTCTGGGGCGCTCTGTTCGCGCCCTTGCTCCTGCTCGTCCCGCAGATCCAGGAGCGCCTGCTCGACCTCAAGGGCGAAACAGAGTTCATCGGCAACGGCATCATCGTCAACTCCTACGAGTGGAGGTTGATGCTGTGGGACGCCGCGTTCACATGGATCAGACAGGACCCGATCTTCGGTTACGGATTGTTCTCATTCCAGATCCATGCGCCCACCTTCTTTTTCCTGGACACCGAAGGCTTCAACGCACACAGCGTCTACGTGCAACTGCTCTTCGAAACCGGTGTCTTCGGTTTTCTCGCCTACGTCGCCCTGTTCCTCTGGATAGCCTGGGGGGCTCTCAAGAATTACCGCAGGTCTCGCGAGGCGGCAGCCTTCACGATCGCCCTCGTCGCGTTCTACATGTCGATCTGTTACTCGGACAATATTCTCGGCTACCTGAGCTTCAATTGGTATTTCTGGCTGCTCCTCGGAACTCTGCGCGCGTCGATGCTGCTGAGGTTGACCGACGAAGCGGATGCCTGACAGCGGTGTCATGAAGGCGAGTCGTCGGGCGAGGCCGCGCGATCGCGGCGAGAGTGCGCGGGATGCGGGCGATGCTCGGCGTGTCAGGGGGACGGTTCCCCGCGGGTGCTGAGGCGAACCGCCGGACCTGAGAACGTCTTGCTCAGGCTCGCGTAGACGACATCGGTGTTCCGCTCGAAGACGTGCCACACCGCCCGTGCCCAGATCAGGCAGATCGTCAGCAGCAGAAGGAAGATCCCGAACTGACCGATGTTCGGGACGGAGCGCTGGGGCGCGAAGACGATCGCGACGATCGCCACGACCAGCGGCATGTGCGTGAGGTAGAGAGTGTACGAGATGTCGGAGAGCCACTTGGCCGTCGCGTCGTAAGCCCTGCTGGAACTCCGGGTGTGAGCCAGGGCGGGAAGCGCGACGCTGATCATGAGGCCGAGCGCCAGGTCGGACATGTGATCGGGTACCGCCTTGGTGAGGACGATCCCTGCTGCCGCGATCGCCAGGCACGCGACGCGCACCCGCCAGTCTGCAAGAACACGGTGGAAGCTGCGTTCCTGGGCGATCCAGGCCGAACAGGCGCCGGCCAGCCAGATTCCCGCCCCTTCGTAGAAATAGGTCGGAACCAGCAAGGCAACGCCCGCGGCGAGGGGCAGACCCACGAGGATCGACACGGCGCTGCGCCGCAGCAGCGCCCAGAATGCGGCCGCGAAGAAGATGTAGTACCAGAACTCGTTGGCCAGGCTCCACATCGGCGTGTTGGTGCCGTAGGTCGGAACGAAGATCTTCTGGAGAAACAAGATGTTCCCCAGGAAAGTCGTGAGCTTCAGGTCAGATACGCCATCCGGGCCCGACGAGTAGATCTTGTAGTAGTTTCCCGCGTAGAGCGCCCCATCCGAGAAGGCAACGCCCAGGCGATCGAACAGGAACGTGAGCGCAAGGGTGGGAAGGATGACGATCCACAGCCTCGAAAAACGCCTCAGGAGGAACGTGATCCACGAAAACCGATCGCGCCTGAGGTCAGAGAGGACCTTGCCTCCGACAAGGAAGCCGCTCAAGGCGAAGAACGCGATGACGGACTCGTGGCTCAGCCCGGAGATGAAATAGAACGCCTTCCAGAAGAGCCCGACCTGAACGCCGGCCGCCGCCATGTTGGCATAGGTCTCGAACAGGAAATGTCTCAGGTGTCCCGCCGTGACGATCAGCGCGGCGACGCCCCGGAGGAAGTCCAGATGAATGAAGCGAGCGGGAGCGGCGCGGGCGGCGACACCGTGGGCCGACGTCGTCGGCATCGTACGGGTTGGTGCGTTGTCCGACATACTCATACCGCCACTGTTGCGTCGGCCAGGGGCCCCGCGTTCGATCCGATGAAGGGCTACTCGCTTCGCACGAGGCGGCGACCGGTTACGTCGTCCCAGACGGCAGCCAGGAACGACCACGACTCGACGAGGTAGCGCGACCCCAGACGGCGTGGCTCGCTCAGCAACCTGAACAGCCACTCCATGCCGACGGCCCCCATCCAGTGCGGGCCCCTGCTCTTGATGCCCACGAAAAACTCGATGCCGGCGCCGATGCACATCGCGAAACAATCACCCAGTTCGCCGCTATGCTCGTGGATCCAGATCTCCGATTTCGGGGCACCCACGGCGAAGAACACATGGGTCGCCCGGTGGGCCCGGATGGCCCGCGCCAAGCTCAGCGACGCCGCGTCATCCTGCTCGAATCCGTATTGAGGCACCACGTAGGCGTTCTGCTCGGCAGGAAAGCCACGTTCTTGCAGCCACTTGCAGCATCGGGCGCCCGCCTCGTCGGACGGAGCAACGAAGAAGCACCTGTGGGCGTCGGGCCGCAACTTATCCATCAGCTTTGCGAAGCATCCGGAGCCGGTCAGTCGCCCGGGGAGGTTCGCCCCTCGCGCGTTCGCATAAAGGTACACGGGGGTTCCGTCCGCCGTGGCCCGCCACGCGTGGGAGTAGGCGCGGCGAAATCGGGCGTTGCGCCTGAGTTCGACGATATGCGCCACGTTCGCCGTCACGATCAGCGCCGCTCCGCCGCCCGCCGGCGGGCTGGAGGTGGCGAGCTCTTGCGCGAACTCATCCTCCGTCCTCGCGACGAAAGGGATGCTGAACGGATGGGACGACGGCGTTTCGCTGGCCATGTGAGCTCCGATCGGCCTTCCCTACTGAACGGCCATTCCCAAGAGCTTTCCGGCCTTCAGGGTGATCTCCACCACGTCGCCCGGAAGGAGGGTCGCGTCCTCGTCCGTCTGGATCCGGACCGCCTTTTCACCGGTGCGGCGGAATATCGTGACTTCGGGCACCGTTCCGGCGGCCGTGACGACCGCCGAGCGCGCGGAACCGATGATCGCGAACTTCTCGGCCGTGCTCGTGATCCGGGACTGAAGCCGATCGAGCGTCGACAAGGCCTCGGCCTTTTCTTTCAGGAGGCTTGCCGTGCGGTTCTCTTCGAAGCGCTGCGTCTGGCGCTCGGCCTCCTCCACCGCACGCTTGGCCGCCGCCGCTTCGCTGGTGATCGACGCCAGGCGCGAGCGGTTGAGCAGCGCCGAGCGCTGTTCGTCGAGGAGCCGCTGTGCGGCCACGAGACCCTTGTCGTAGAGCTGGCGAACCTTGTCGACCTGATCGTCCTGCTGCTTGGTTCCGGCCACTTCCTCCGTGGCCTGCTCCTTCAGCGTCACGAGGCGCTCGCGCGCCAGGTCCAGCGAGCGTCCGAGGGAGGCCCGCTCGCGCTTGGCGCTGTCCAGGTTCTCGGCGAGGCGCCTGCGCTCGATGGCGACGGCCTCGTCGAAGACGGCCGGATCGGTCGGAACGTCGGAGAACGAGCCGAAATTCGCGGTCGGCTTGCCGTCGAGTTCAGCCATGACGCGGCGCAGCCGAAGCTGCTCGCGCATGAGGTCGTTGCGCAACGTGTCGTAGTCCGAGCGCAGCTCGGCGGCCTGAACAAACGGGTTCTGGCCGAAATGGAACCGCACGAGGTCGTAGCCCCCCGCCAGAGCCACCGCCTGGCGGACGGTCAAACCCGGCTGATAGGGATAGGAGCCCGGGCGTGACAGGTCGCCCGACATGAAGAACGGTCGATACTCCGAAACGTCGATGGAGACGTCCGGCAGTTTGACGATTCCCTTGTCCTTCAGGAGCCCCTGCAGGCGCTCCTTGGCCTCGTCGAGCGTCAGCCCCTTCAGCGTCACGTTGCCGACGAGCGGGATGGGAAACGTGCCGTCCGCGCTGATGGCGCCGCGACGCTGCAGGTCCGGAGCGCCGTAGACCGAGACCTCGATCTTGTCCCCCGCACCGAGACGATATTGAGCCTGCGCGGCGGCTGGCAAGCCAACCACGACAAGCGCCAGCGCTGCGGCCAGCCGATAGATCAAGGTCTTCTTCACAGGTGTCGATCCGTTGCGAATGCCGCTATCAGCTCAGTGGCTCTGACCGTAGTAGGTCGGATACTTGCTGGAGTAGCTTTTGACGTTGTAGCTCTCGTAGTGATGGATGCGCTGCATGTCGGCCTTGTTCAGGACAACGCCGAGGATGCTTTCCCTCCACATCCTGATGAGCTGGAGAGCCTCGTTCAGAACCTGCCGGGAGGTCTTGTTCCACTCGACGATCAGCACGACCTTGTCGACGTAGTTGAGAACGGCCCGACCATCGACGACCGGCAGGATCGGCGAGACGTCGATGACGACGAGGTCATAGGAGCGGCGGCAGACTTCTACCAGGTTTGCGAACTCCTCCGACGAGAGGAGTTCACCGGTGTTCGCCTGGGTGTTGCCGCGCACCGTGGGCAGGAAATCGAGGCCGGTGCGCGGGTCGTTGATCACCGCGTCGGCGAGCTTCGACGTGCCCTGGATCACCTCACGCAGGCCGGTGCCAGGCGCCTTGGCCATCATCAGGGTCGTCGTCGGCCGCCGCATGTCCGCGTCGATCAGGAGCGTCCTGCTGCCCGAGGAGGCGGCATACTTCGCCAGGTTGATCGCGGTGGTCGACTTGCCCTCCCCGGGGAGCGCCGACGCCACGGCGACGACCTTGATTTCCTCGGCGGCGGACATGAGGCGGATGCTCATCCGCAGCGAGCGGATCGCCTCCGCGTAGCTCGATAGCGGATGCTCGATGGCAAAGTTGGTCATCACCTGCTGTGAGCGTCCGCGCGCCATCGGAACGAACGTCAGGAACGGCAGGTCGAACAACTGCTCCACCTGCGACCGAGTCCGCAGCCCCGCGTCGAGCTGTTCGACCGTGAATGCCGCGCCAAAGCCCAGCAGAAGGCCCAATCCGAGCGATGCAGCAATGATCAGCAGAACCTTGGGCTGGTCGGCGCTGGCGGGAAAGGACGCCGGGGCAAGGACGCGCGCGTCGGGGTTGGGAAGGTTCTCGTTGGCGGTCATTTCCTTGAAGCGGTTCAAGAACCGTTCAAACACGAGCCGCGTGGAGGCTGCGTCCCGTTCGAGCTCGCGCAGCTTGATCTGCGCGCGGTTGCCTTCGACGTTCCGGGCCTCGAGCTCAGCATAGGTCTGCTTGAGCGAGTCTTCGCGTGCCAGGGCGACGTCCACCTGGTTCTTGTAGGTCTGCGCGATACGCTGCACTTCCTCGTCGATCAGCTTGCGAATGCCGGCCTGCTGCTCGATGGCGCTGAGCACCAGCGGATGCTTGGCGCCGTAGCGGTTGGAAAGGTCCGCGGCGTTGCGGCTCACCTCGGTGAACTGGGCCTTGAGCTGAGCGATGGCCTGAGAGGTCAGAGCCTCGGGCATCGCGCTGGGATCGGCGCCCGACCTCATGATCGCTTCGATCTGCGCGAGCTTGGCCCGCGCTTCGGCCACGTTGGCACGGGCGACCGTCAGCTGGCTGTCGAGTTCCTGCATTTGCTGGTCGGCGAGAAGGCGCCCGCTGACTGCCGTCAGGTTGTTCTCGGCCCTGTAGGCCTCCACGCGCCGCTCGGCGGCCTCGACATTGCCCCTCATCTCCTCCAGGCGCTCGTTCAGCCAGGCCGCGGCCCGGCGCGTTTGGTCGTACTGGACCTCGAGCTGGTCCACCATGAACGCCTCGGCGAACCCATTGGCGATGGTGGCGGCCTTGGACGGACTCTGAGACGAGTAGGACAGCCGGATCACGAAGGTCCGGACCGGTCGCGAAACCGAGAGGTTGCGCAGGAGGTTGCGCATCACCAGCCGCTCGAGCACCTCGGGCGGCAGATCCCGCGGCTGCACGCCTGCGCGCAGGCCGTCGAGAGGCATGAAGGAAGGAATAACGCCGTCGACCGTGTCGATCACGCTGTTGACCACACGGCCGACCAGACCGGGACGTTCCCCATTCAGCTCGGGGTCCTTCATCAGCTCCAGCTTGGCGATCACGCGGCGGGCGATGGCCTCCGACTGGAGGATCTGAACCTGACTCTCGACGAAAGTCTCTGTCGAGCCCATCGAGTTGGCCAGATCGGTGGCCATGATGCTGACCCGGTTCGACCCGACCAGAATGGTGGCCGTCGCCGTGTAAATCCGCGCCGCCACGAGCGTGTAGATCACGCCCAGGGCCAGGATGGTTCCGGCAATCAGGATGATCATCCTGCTGCGACGTTGCAGGATGCGCAGGATTTCACGCAGCCACTCCTCTGAAGCGGCCACGAGACTTGCGGAAACGGCATATTGGCCGGCACCGGTGGAAGTCCTGGGGCGGTAGTCGAGCATCAAGTCGGCCTCGTTCCAGAATTCAACGGTTTGATTCGGATCTGAGCATGAACTTACAATTCGCACTTTGACGGAAGGCAAGAAGCACGCCGGACGAGCACTTTAGCCCGGCGCGCTTAACAAGCCGCACCACCTATGCGGGCACGGGCGCAGTGCGGGGGCCCGTCAACCGGAACCGCGCCGGACGCTCATAGAGGAACCGCAGGCTCGTGTTCTTGATCAGGGCATGGAACACGAGCGGGATGGCCACCGCACTGGCCGTCACGATCAGCGTCGCCCAGCCTGCCGTCATTCCAGGCACCATCAGGACCACGGCCCTCACGGCGACCATCGGAATGGAGAACGACAAGTAGACCACGATCGAGTTCTCGCCGCAGTACCTGATGAAGTCGAACAGGTTGAAGCGGCTCATGATGCAGCCGAGCGTGATCACCGCGAGGCTGCCCGCCAGCCCGAGCACCAGGCTGACCACGGGAAGCTGGCTGGCCGGCATGTCGGCCGGCAGTCCCGGGAAGAGACCTGCCGTCGCGAAGACCATGCCGGCGTTGACCAGCGCCCAGACCGCCAGGTAGCCGACGGCGACGCCGAGGTTCGCCGACATGTACTGCGCCCACTTGAAGAAGTAGCGCGCTCCGTACCAGCCGACGAGGAAGTAGAAGTACCGGGCCGCGAACTCGTCGACGAGCGTCCAGCCCGTGTGGATCCGTAGGCTCTCCAGGACGGCCGCGAAGGCGAGCATGAGCAGCGGCGGCACCTTGATGGCCAGCTTGCACACCACGGCGAAGATCGGGAGCATGTAGATGAACCAGAGCGCTTCGTAGGGCTCGATCCACGTCCATGCGAAGGGCGTCAGGAGCTCGTAGTCGTGCTTCGCCAGGCCGATCGGCAGCTTGAACAAGAACAGAATGAGCGTCCAGAGGACATAGAAGTACGCGAAGTGGACCACGCGCGTGTCACTGAACGACCGCCAATTGCGGTCGATGACGCGCGACAGGAACAGCCCCGACAGCAGGAAGAAGTCGGGCATCCGGAAAGGACGCGCGAAGGCGACGACATGATCCATGAACCCGGCGTCGCCGACGCGCGCGGTCACGTTCAGGGACGTATGCATCATGACCACGAGGATGATGCAGATACCCTTGGAGTAGTCGACCCACGGAACGCGACCGTCGCCGGACATGGCTCGACCTTCGGGAGCGGAGCTTGTTGCGCGCATTTCGATTTCCAATCAGGAAGACACCTAAATCCCTGAACTCATCCGAACCGTTAAGCAACGGGAAACGGGTGTCAACTCGCGTTAACGTTGATTCTTCCCCTCGGATCAACCCACTCACAGACACGTGCGGAGTGATTGATTTAAAGAGCGGACGTGATGCCAAAACGCCACGGCCGAGCCCGGCATTTCCCTCGGGAAAAACCGGGCTGGAAAGGGCTCAATGGCTTCCCGCGAACGCCAGCTGCGGGACGGCCTTCGACTGCAGTTTGCCGGGGTCGACCTGCGCCAGGTAGTTGCACGCCCAGATGGCCGCTTCCGTGCGGTTGCGGGCGGAGATCTTCCGCAGGATCGCCTTCACGTGAACCTTGACGGTCGCCTCCGTGATGCCGAACCGGCGCGCGATGATCTTGTTGGGGCTGCCCTGGCTGAGCTCCTGCAGCACGTCCATCTCGCGCGCCGACAGCTTCTCGAAGACGCGATGATGATCGGCCGTCTTGACCGGGACCGGCGCCGGCTCGCAGGCGAGCAGGCGGATGAAGTGCGCCGGGAAGATCTTCTCGCCGAGCATCACGAGTTCGAGCGACTTGACCAGGGCGTCGCAGCCGATGGGCTTCACGAGAAGCCCGTCGACGCCGGCCTGCAGGGCATCGACGAGATCGCGCTCGCTGCCCGTTTCAGCAAGGATCACCAGCTTGGCGCCGGGGAACCGGCGGCGAAGGCTCTCGACGTCGGGACCGACGCCCGCCGCGGCATGGCCGAGCCCCATGAGCAGCAGAAGGTTGTCGGACGACGGCTCGACGCCCGTCATGAACGGGTCCAGCCCGTCGAACGCCTGCGCCGCGTGGAAGCCCGCCGCGGTCATCACCCGGATGAGACCTTCGCGGTAGATCGGATCGGCCTCTACCACTATCGCTCGCGTACCGTTGCCCATGTGGCACTCCCGATGACCGAAGGTCGAAGACCGTTTCGGCACCCCCGTCTCATTCCGGGGGGTGAGTTAAGTGATGCTTCAACCTAATCAGTTCGCGTTTATATGTAAAGTTCTATTTAACATTGTCACCGGACCGGTGCGGCTCATCCGGGCAATCCCGAGGCAACCCGCGCGTGACACCGCCAGGAGGCCACTTTGGCTCCATCGGACACAGCCGACACGGTCGAGGCACTGGATTCATTGGTCTTTTGGCTGCAGGCGGAGACTCGGGCCGGCTGCGTGGCCGTCACCGCAAGCTCCGCCGCCGGTCCGAGCCCGCCCAGCCTCCGCCTGCGTTTACCATTGGGTTAAGTTAACGCGGCGGTCGCATTTGGCGCGTTCTCACTGCCCCGTTTGGATGAGGTGCAATGCCCCAGGGGGTAGAACGACGCGCGGGGACCCGCGACCGACCGGCGGTTCGCGCGTCCCCTCTCGCGGGATTCGGGTCGGCGCCGCGGTCGCGGCGCGCCGTCTCAGCCGCCGCGCTTGATATCGGGGTGGACTGTGCGCCCGATCAGGCCCGGATCCATGCCCAGCACCGCGGCCGTCGAGCCGACGATCAGGGGGTCGGGCCCGCGCACCACGTGCTGGTCCTTGTCGGGATAAGGCAACGAGGACAGGAAGAACTGCATCGCGTTGAGGCGGGCGCGCTTCTTGTCGTTCGACTTGATCACCGTCCACGGCGCATCGGCGGTGTCGGTGTAGAAGAACATCGCTTCCTTGGCCTCGGTGTAGTCATCCCACTTGTCGAGCGAGGCGCGGTCGATGGGCGACAGCTTCCACTGCTTGAGCGGGTCCGTCTCGCGGGCCTTGAACCGGCGGGCCTGCTCGTCGCGCGTCACCGAGAACCAGAACTTGAAGAGGCGGATGCCGGAGCGCACCAGCATGCGCTCGAGATCCGGCGTCTGGCGCATGAACTCCAGGTACTCCTGCGGCGAGCAGAAGCCCATGACCCGTTCGACGCCCGCCCGGTTGTACCAGGAGCGGTCGAAGAACACGATCTCGCCCCCGGCCGGCAGTTGCTCCACGTAGCGCTGGAAGTACCACTGCGTCCGCTCGCGGTCGGTCGGCTTTTCCAGCGCCACCACCCGCGCGCCGCGGGGGTTGAGATGCTCCATGAAGCGCTTGATCGTGCCGCCCTTGCCGGCCGCGTCGCGGCCCTCGAAGAGCACCACGATCTTCTCGCCGGATTCCTTGACCCAGTTCTGGAGCTTGAGCAGCTCGACCTGGAGCGGCAGCACGTGCTCGAGATAGGCCTTCTCGGTGAGCCGGGTGGCGTAGGGGAACTCCCCCGTCTCGAAGGCCCGCCGGATGGCGTCGGGGTCGTGGCGCCGCTTCGCCGGCGAGCGCGCCTTGCGCTCCGCGCCGGTGGCCGCCCCCAGCGCAGCCGCGGCCGTCACGATCGGGCGGCCCGTGTCGCCGCCGTCGGGCGCGGGGGCCGCGGGCTCGATGGCCACGGCCTCGACGGCCGCGGGCTCGGGCATGTCGGCCGTGGCGGGCGATGCCGTCTTCGCGGCCGGTCGGCGCGCTCCGTTGGCCCGGGTCGGTCGCGTCCTGCCGTTCGAGATCTCGTCTGTCTTGCCCATGTCGCTCCTCCGCATGGTGCCAAGCAAACCACAGATCGCGCATCGCCGCCTTGACAGAGCGCAAAGGGGCCGGCGGCCCGAGGACCGCGGTCAATCAACGGGCTTTCTCCGTCAATACTTGCCGCCGGCCAGCAAAGCGTCCCGGTCTGCTCGGGCGGCTCAGAATTTCCCAGTTTTGAATTATTATAAAGAAAGAACATAATTGTTGACGCGTTCTGTCCAGTTGCCCTAGCTGTCGCCCCGTAACGCCGTGTTGATGGGACTGCAGGACATGCTCAGAGACTTCCCCCGCCTCGTCAGGGGCCTCGTGGTGGCGCTGGCCGCCTTTGCGGCAGCGCCGGCCGTGGCACAGGGCAACGGCCCGCTCGTCGTCTACAACGCCCAGCACGACACGCTGACGCAGGCCTGGGTCGATGCCTTCACCAAGGAAACCGGCATCAAGGTCGTGATGCGGCAGGGCAGCGACATGCAGTTCGCCAACCAGATCGTGCAGGAAGGCGCGGCCTCCCCGGCCGACGTGTTCCTGACCGAGAACTCGCCCGCCATGGCGGTCGTCGAGCGTGCCGGCCTGTTCAAGCCGCTGTCGCCAGAGCTCCTGGCGCTGGCGCCGGAGCAGTTCCGTCCGTCGAGCGGCAAGTGGGTCGGCATCGCCGCGCGCTCCACCGTGTTCGCCTACGACAAGCGCAAGCTCAACGCCGACACGCTGCCCAAGTCGATCATGGACCTCGCCAAGCCCGAGTGGAAAGGCCGCTGGGCCGCCTCCCCGTCCGGCGCCGACTTCCAGGCGATCGTCAGCGCGATGCTCGCCCTGAAGGGCGAGGCCGCCACCCGCGACTGGCTCGTGGCCATGAAGCAGAACTCGGTGGCCTATCGCGGCAACAGCACCGCCATGAAGGCGGTGAACGCCGGCGAGATCCAGGGCGCGGTGATCTACCACTACTACTGGTTCGGCGACCAGGCGAAGACCGGCGAGAACAGCGGCAACGTGGCCCTGCATTATTTCCGCGGGCAGGATCCGGGCGCCTTCGTGTCGATCTCCGGCGGCGGCATCCTGGCCTCCACCAAGCGTCCGACGGAGGCCGAGGCCTTCCTGCGCTTCGTGGCGGGCAAGGGCGGCCAGGAGATCCTGCGCACCGGCAACGCCTTCGAGTATGCGGTGGGTGTCGGCCAGGCCTCCCATCCCAAGCTCGTGCCGCTCGACGACCTGCAGTCCCCGAAAGTCGATCCGACCAAGCTTGACAGCCCCAAGGTGATCGAGCTCATGACGGCTGCCGGTCTCCTGTGAGGCCTGGCCCCCTTCAGGTCCACTGATGCGAGGAGCCGCGTGTCGGCAGTGACATCCAGAGTGCCCGGCCGCCGGTCCCCCGGCGGCTGGTGGCGTTTGCGGGGCGGCGATCCCGGGCAGCGGGCCAGCGCGATGACGTGGGCCGCGCTCCTGGTCGCCCTGCTGTCGCTCGTGCCGCTGGGTTTCGTGGCGTGGGCGGCCATCCACGCGGGCGGCCCGGTCGTGGTCGCGACGCTGCTGCGGCCCCGCGTGCTGGAGCTCCTCGTCAACACGCTGCTCCTGGAGGCGCTGACCCTTCCGCCCGCCATCGCGCTGGCGCTGGCGACGGCCTGGCTCACGGAACGCACCGACCTTCCCGCCGCTCCCGCCTGGGCCTGGCTTGCAGTCGCCCCGCTCGCCGTCCCCGCCTTCGTCCAGAGCTACGCCTGGAACACCCTGGCGCCCGGCTTCCACGGCCTGTGGGCCGCCGTGGCCGTGTCTGTCCTCTCCTACTACCCCTTCCTCTACATGCCGATCGCCGCACAGTTGCGGCGGCTCGATCCGGCGCTGGAGGACGTGGCCGCTTCGCTGGGCAACGGCCCCTGGCGCCGTTTCCACCGCGTCGTCCTGCCGCAGCTCCGCCTGGGCATCGGTGCAGGCTCCATTCTCGTGGCGCTGCACCTGCTGTCCGAGTACGGCCTCTACGCCATGATCCGGTTCGACACCTTCACGACCGCGATCATGGACCAGTTCCAGTCGTCCTACGGGGGCCCGGCCGCCGACATGATGTCGGCGGTGCTGGTGGTGATGTGCCTGGCTCTGCTGTTCGGCGACGGCCTCCTGCGGCGCAACGAGCGCTACGCCCGCCTGGGACCCGGCTCGGCGCGGGTCGCGCCCCGCGTGCGGCTGGGCGCCTGGCGCTGGCCCAGCATCGCGTTCCTGGTCCTTTGCGCGGCGCTGGTGCTCGGCGTGCCGGCCGTCATCATGGGGCGCTGGATCGTGGCAGGCGGGACCGAGATCTGGCGGCCTGAGCTCGTCTCCGCCTTCTGGCAGACCGTGGCGCTCTCCACCGCGGGCGCGGCCGCCACCACCGTCGCGGCCTTCCCGATGGCCTGGCTCTGCGTACGCCGGCCGGGCTGGGCCCAGCGCGTGCTCGAGGCGTGCCATCTCTACGTCTCGTCGCTGCCGGGCGTCGTCGTCGGCCTCGCGCTGGTGGCGGTGACGGTGCGCGTCGCCCAGCCCCTCTACCAGACCGCCGCCACGGTGATGGTCGCCTATGTGCTCCTGTTCCTGTCCCGGGCGCTCGCCGGCCTGCGGCCGAGCCTCGCCCAGGCGCCCGTGGAGCTGGAGCGGGCGGCGCAGGCGCTCGGCCGCTCGCCCATGCGCGCCACGCTGGAGGTCACCTTGCGGCTGGCGGCGCCCGGCGTCGCCGCGAGCTTCGGCCTGGTGGCGCTCGGCACCGCCACCGAGCTCACGGCCACGCTGATGCTGGCCCCCAACGGCACGCGGACGCTGGCGACCGCGTTCTGGTCGCTCACCAGCGAACTGGACTATGCCGCCGCGGCCCCCTATGCCGCTGTCATGGTGATCGCGACCCTGCCCCTGACCCTGATCCTGCACGCGCAGTCGCGGCGGATGTCCGGCCGATGAACGACCTCGTCATTCGCGGCCTGGCCAAGCGCTTCGGCCAGGTCGAGGCGCTCGGCGGCGTGGACCTCGACGTGAAGGCGGGCGGGCGCACGGCCATCGTCGGGCCGTCGGGATCGGGTAAGTCGACGCTCCTGCGCCTCGTCGCCGGCTTCGAGATGCCGGACGAGGGCACGATCAGCCTCGGCGACCGGCTGCTCGCCGGCCCGGGCGCGGTGGTGCCGGCGCACAAGCGCGGCATCGGCATCGTGTCGCAGGACGGCGCGCTGTTCCCCCATCTGAGCGTTTCGGACAACATCGGGTTCGGGCTCGAGGCCGGCGAGGACCGCGGCAAGCGCATCGCCGGGCTCATGGACGCCGTCGAACTCGCCCGTTCCATGGCCGACCGGCGCCCCCACGAATTGTCGGGCGGCCAGCAGCAGCGCGTCGCGCTGGCCCGCGCGCTGGCGCGCCGGCCCGGGCTGATGCTGCTCGACGAGCCCTTCTCCGCCCTCGACACCGGCCTGCGCCAGAGCATACGCGACGTGGTGGGCCGCGTGCTGCGCGAGGCGGGCATCGGCAGCATCCTCGTCACCCATGATCGGTCGGAAGCGCTCTCCTTCGCCGACCAGGTCGCGGTGATCCGCGATGGGCGCTTCGCCCAGGTGGGCTCGCCGCAGCAGGTCTATCTGCACCCCGCCGATCCCGACACCGCCCTGTTCACGGGCGATGCGGTGATCCTGCGCGGCACGGCGGGACCGGAGGGCGTGCGCTGCGCGCTGGGCCTCGTCGCCGCCGAGCCCGGCGGGCGCGTCGGGCCCGTCTCGATGATGCTCCGCCCGTCGCAGATCGAGTTCCGCCCCGCGCCGACGGGCGCCGCGGCCACGTTCGGCGCGGCCGGCCGCGTCCGGCAGGTGATCTTCGAGGGCGGGCACTCGGCCGTGACGGTCGAGATCCTGGACGAGGCTCCGGGCTCGCCGACGGCCGGCCTGCTGGGCCTGCTCCACCTCACCTGCCCGAGCCCGAAGGCCCCCTCCCCGGGGTCCGCCGTCGTCATTACGGTCACCGGCTCGGCCCACGTCTTCGCACAGGCCCCGGCCCAGGCCGGAACCTCGGGACCGCCGCGGTTCGACTAGCTGCGGTTCAGGACAGCGGCTTCCCGAAGCGGGAGAACGCCTCCGCCTTGGGCGTCGTGCTGGCGCCAGGCTGCTGAGGGCGCGCGAAGAGGCCGTCTCGCACCGCGATCGGCTCCTCGAACTGGTCCTTGATCCAGGGGATGTATTCCAGGATGCCGCTTGCCGGATGCCACGTGCTCAGGTGCACGTGCACCTGGCTCATCTCGCCGGCATGGGGGGCCACCGGCAGCCGGTTGGCATGAGCGAGATCCGCCACCTGGATGTATTCCGAGATGCCGCCGAGCCGCGTCACGTCGGGCTGGACATAGGCGACGGCCCCGGCCGAAACGAAGGCATTGAAGGCATCCACCGTGTAGAGCTGCTCCCCGAGCGCCACGGGAATGGACGTGGAGCGCGCCAGTTTCGCGTGTCCCGCCACGTCGTCGTACCAGAGCGGCTCCTCGAACCAGAAGATGTCGAGGTCGCGCGCCAGCGTGCAGAAGCGCTGGCAGGTGGGAAGGTCCCACTTGCCGTTTCCATCGATGGCGATCCGCACGGCCGAGCCGAGCCGCTGCCGCAGCGCCGCCAGCCGCGCGATGTCCGTGCCGGGATCGGCGTGGCCGACCTTCACCTTGATGCGGGTGAAGCCTTCCTCCTCCACCGCCCGGGCGGACTTGTCGATGAGCGTGGGCAGGTCGAAGGAGAGCCAGCCGATGTCCGTGTTGTAGGCTTCCACGGGCGCCGGCCGCGCGCCGCCCAGATGCTGCCAGAGCGGCACGCCGGCACGCTTGGCGGCGAGGTCCCACAGGGCGACGTCGACGGCAGCCAGAGCCAGGTGGGTGATGCCCGCGCGTCCCACCCATTGCAGGGCGGGATTGCGAGCGAGCTTCGTCCAGAGCCGGGCATGGTCGCCCGCGTCCTCGCCCAGCAGGAGCGGCGCGTAGCAATGGGCGATGCACGAGGTGACGAGCCGGTCCGACGGCAGGTGAGCATGCGTTCCGGTGAAACCGTATCCGACCAGCCCGTCGGACGTGGCAATGCGGGCGCCGACCACCCCCCAGTGCGTGATGCTGTGGGTCGAGTCGGAGATCGAATCGCTGGTCAGCGGCAGGTGCAGGATGAACGGGTCGACGGAGACGATCTTCACGGTGTTTCCCTTCCGTGGGCCGGCGGGCGCCGCGCGGGCCGCGGCCTGACCCGCCTGTGACCCTCGACCCATACACGGCTCCGGGTGCCAGCAAAAATAAAATTTTTTATTTTTAATTTTTCTTGCCTGGCGAGCCGCGATGCGCTGATCTGGAGGCATGAGCGTGATCAAGACGACATTGGCCGAGCAGGCCTATCGGGAGCTGCGGTCCCGCATCGTCGGCGGCCAGCTGGCGGGTGGGCAGCGGCTCCTCGTCAACGAGCTGGCGGCGGATCTGGGCATCAGCCCCACGCCGGTGAAGGAGGCCTGCCTGAGGCTGGAGGCCGACGGGCTGGTGACCACCGTTCCGCGCCGCGGCATGGTCGTGCGCAGCCTCACCGAGACGGATGTCGAGCAGCTCTATGCGGCCCGCATCCTGATCGAGAAAGGCGCGGTCGAGGTCGCGTTCGAGACCGGCCGCATCGATGACGCGCTGGTGCGCCGGCTGACGCGCGCGGTCGAGCAGCACCGCCGCTACGCCACGAGTTCCTCCCTCGACGATCTCGCCAAGGCGCTCACGCATGACCGGCTCTTCCACAGCGCCCTGGTGGACGCGGCCGGGATCCCGATGATCTCGGAGACGCATGCCCGCATCGTGAGCCAGACGCACACGGTGTTCGTGTCGGTCCCCGGCGACTACAGCCGCTCCGTCGAAGAGCACGAGGACATCCTGGCGGCCGTCGTGGCGCGCGACTGCGCCAAGGTCGTCGAGGCCATGCGCCGCCACCTGGAGCGCAGTCGCAAGAACACGCTCCACCTGTTCAGCGTTCTCGCCGGGCGACAGGCCCCGGCCTCCCTCACGGCGTGAGCGGGACCATGGGCTACCTCGACTTCTCCGGCATCCTGTCGCGCAGCGACCTGTTCGTGCACGGCGCGCTGCTGACGCTGATCCTCTCCGCCTCGGCCCTGGTGCTGGGCACGATGCTCGGCATGGTCGGGGCCGCGATGCGTCGGTCGCGCTCGCGGATCCTGTCGGGGATCGCCATGGGCTATGTGGAGCTGATCCGCAACACGCCCTTCCTGGTGCAGATCTACATCGTCTATTTCGGGCTGCCGGCGGTGGGCCTGCGCATCTCCGAGATGGCGGCCGCGGTGCTCTCGCTCACGCTCTATGCAGGGGCCTACCTCACGGAGATCATCCGTGCGGGCATCGACACGGTCGGCAAGGGCCAGCGGGAGGCCGCCCTGGCGCTGGGCCTTCGCCCCCACCAGGTGTTCCGCCACGTCGTGCTGGTCCCTGCCCTTTCGGCGATCTACCCCGCCCTGACCAGCCAGTTCGTCCTGATCATGCTGGCCTCCAGCGTGGTGTCCGCCATCTCGGTGCCGGAGCTCACGGGCGTGGCCAACGACATCCAGGGCCAGACCTTCCGCAGCCTCGAGGCCTACCTGGTCGTCGCGGCGCTCTATCTCGGCCTGACGGCCGTGTTCAAGACGGCGTTCGGCGCGGTCGACCGCTCGCTGTTCACGTTCCGCGCGGCGGAGCGGTAGGCGGCCATGTTCCAGACCTTCGGCCTGAACCACGTCGGCTTCCTGCTCCAGAGCACGACCTGGACGCTGCTCCTGTCGGCGATCGCGCTGGTGGGCGGGGCCGTCGGCGGTGCCCTCATCGCGCTTATGCGGATCTCCGGCAACCGCTGGGTCGACGGGATCGCGCGGGTCTACATCTACGTGCTGCAGGGCACGCCGCTGCTGGTGACCCTGTTCATCGTGTATTTCGGCATCGCCGGACTTGGCTTCGATCTGCCGGCGCTGGCGGCGGCGGCCATCGGCTTCACCCTCTACAGCGGTGCCTTCCTCGGCGAGATCTGGCGCGGCGCGGTCCAGTCGGTCGGCCGCGGCCAGTGGGAAGGCGCTTTCGCGCTGGGCCTGGGCTGGTGGCGGACGATGCAGAAGATCGTGGTCCCCCAGGCCGTCCGGGTGGCCCTGCCGCCGACCGTCGGGTTCTGCGTCCAGCTGGTCAAGAACACCGCGCTCGCGTCCATCGTCGGCTTCATCGAGCTGACGCGGGCCGGCCAGATCGTGTCCAGCGCGACGTTCCAGCCCCTCCAGGTCTACCTCTGCGTCGCGGCGATCTACTTCGCGATCTGCTCGACGCTCGCCTACGCCAGCCGCCGCCTCGAGCAGCGACTGGCCACCACGCCCGCCTGAACCAATCAACAGGGAGGACTTCATCATGAATCTCAGAAATCTCGCCATGGGTCTCGTGGCGCTTGCCGCCACGGTGCTTCCGGCCAAGGCCCAGACCACCACGAGCACGCTCGACGCCGTGATCCAGCGCGGCGTGATCAACGTCGGCGTCGGGCTGGGCACCCCGCCCTACGGCCTGATGGACGCCAACATGCAGCCCGACGGCTACGACGTGTCGCTGGCCAAGCTGATCGCACGCGATCTCGGCGTGAAGGTGAACCTGGTCGACACGACCGCGGCCAACCGCATCCCCAACCTCACCTCCGGCAAGCTCGACATCGTCATCTACTCGTTCTCGATCACGGCCGAGCGCGCGCGGACCATCGCCTTCACCAACACGGTCTACGTCGACAGCCAGGTCTACGTCAGTGCGTCGGACAAGCCCGCGACCAAGCTCGACGACCTCGTCGGCAAGAAGACCGGCGTCACCCGGGCCAGCACCAACGACATCGTCATGACCCGCAAGGCCCCGCAGGGCGCCACCGTGCAGCGCTACGAGGACGACGCGTCCACCTCGCAGGCCCTTCTGGCCGGCCAGGTCGAAGGCATCGTGACCAGCGGCGCGCTGGCCCGCGCCATCGAGCAGCGCAATCCCAAGCTGAAGGTCCAGTTCATCGTGTCGCAGGCGCCGATGGGCATCGGCCTGCGTCGCGGCGACGCGGACTTCCTGCACTGGCTCAACACCGAGATCTTCATGCTCCAGACCAATGGGGAGATCGGCGAGCTGCAGCGCAAGTGGATGGGCGGCGAAGTCGAACTGCCCCGCTTCTGACGAGGACACGGTCCTGGATCCGTCCAGGACCGCTCCCTCCCGTGTCGATGCCGCCGGACAAGGGCCAGCTATCATGAAAATCACCGACGTGAAGGTGCGCTGCTGCCAGCGCCGGCCCGGCGAGTTCGCGGCCAACGCGTTCCGCACCGGCGACCTCGCCAAGTTCGAGTTCATCGTGGTCACCATGACCACCGACACGGGGCTGGAGGCCACCACGTTCGGCTTCGCGGGTCGGTCGGCGGCCGGCGCGGGCCGGCTCATCGCCGACACGCTGCGTCCCTTCTTCCTGGGGCGCGACCCTCTGGACCGGGAGAAGGCGTGGCACGACTTCCGGGTCGCCGATCGCTGGTGGGGCCACCTGCCCATCTACGGCTACGGTCCTTTCGACACCTGCCTCTGGCTGCTGTCGGCGCTCGATGCCGGACAGCCGCTCTACAAGTATCTGGGCGCCTTCCGCGACAGCGTGCCGGTCTATGCAAGCTCGATGATCCTGGCCGACCCGCAGGCCTATGTCGCGGAGGCGCTGCGGGCCAAGGCCGAAGGCCTCAAGGCCTACAAGCTCCACACGCCGGGCCACGACCTGGACTACGACATCGACGTGCATCGCAAGGTTCGCGAGGCGGTGGGCCCGGACTACCGGCTGATGTCGGACCCGGTTTCGATGTTCAACCTGGAGCAGTCGATCCGGTTCGGTCGCGAGCTCGAGCGGCTCGGCTACTACTGGCTCGAGGAACCGCTCTACGACGAGGACGTCCACGCGCTGCGCGAGCTCACGCGCACGCTCGAGATCCCGGTCGTGGGCACCGAGGTGCTGGCGAAGCACCCCTACAGCATCGCCGAGTGCATCGCGACGCGGGTGGTCGACCGCGTCCGGGCCGACGTGTCGTGGACCGGCGGCGTCACCGGCGTCATGAAGACGGCGCGGCTGGCCGAAGCCTTTGGGGTCAATTGCGAGGTGCACACCTCGATCTTCCACCCCCTGGAGATCGTGAACCTGCATTGCGCGGCCGCGATCAAGAACTGCGACTTCTTCGAGGTCCTCTATCCGATCGAGAATTTCGCGTTCGGGCTGAAGGCCCCGCTGCCGATCCGCGACGGCATGGCCACTCCGCCGGACGGCCCGGGCCTCGGCGTCGAGATCGATTGGGACGACATCGACAACTGCACGATCGCACAGGTGTGACGGGCATGCGCGCGCTTCAACTCGAAGAGCCCGGCCGCATCAGCATCGTGGAGCGGCCCTGGCCGGCGGCACCCGGCGCGGGCGAGGTCCTCGTGCGCGTGCGCATGGTGGGCTACTGCGGATCCGACCTGACCTCGTTCCGGGGTGCCAACCCGCTGATCTCCTACCCCCGGGTGCTGGGCCACGAGATCGCCGGCACGGTGGAGGCGCTCGGCGACGGCGTCGACGGCCTCGCCCCCGGGCAGGCGGTGACCATCCTGCCCTACTTCAACTGCGGCTCCTGCCACGCCTGCCGCATGGGCCGGCTCAACGCCTGTCGCAACAACCAGACCATGGGCGTCCAGCGCGAGGGCGCCATGACCGGTGCCGTCGTGGTGCCGGCCACCAAGGTGGTTGCCGCCGAGGGACTGCGGCTGCGCGATCTCGCGCTGGTCGAGCCGCTTGCGGTCGGCTTCCACGCGGTGCGGCGGGCGGATATTCAGGCGGACGAGACGGTGGTCATCCTGGGCAGCGGGGTCATCGGGCTCGGCGCCTTGCTCGGGGCCCGTGCCCGCGGCGCGAGGACGATCGCCGTCGACCTGAGCGCCGAGAAGCTCGACGTGGCGCGCCGCCTGGGCGCGGACGAGGTCGTCGATGCGTCGCGCGAGGACGTCGCCGACCGGGTGCGGGCATCGACCGGCGGCGAAGGCAGCGACGTGGTGATCGAGGCCGTCGGCTCGGCCGTGACCTTCCTCCAGGCCGTCGACATCGCCGCGTCCTGCGCACGTGTCGTCTATGTCGGCTACGCCAAGCATCCCGTGGCCTACGACACCAAGCAGTTCCTGCTGAAGGAACTCGACATCCGGGGATCGCGCGGCTCCCAGCTGCAGGATTTCGATGCCGTGGTGGCCTGGCTGCGACAGGAGCCCGACACCTCGCAGACCATCGTCTCCCGGATCGTGCCGCTGGACGAGGCGCCCGACGCCATGGCCGCGTGGGACCGGGAGCCCGGCGCCTTCACCAAGATCATGGTCAGGCTCGACGGGGAGGACGAGGCATGAGCCTCGATGCGATCTTCGGATTGAAGGGTCACCACGCGCTGGTGACCGGGGGCGGCAGCGGCCTCGGGCTGGCCATCGCCCGCTGCTTCGCGCAGGCCGGGGCACGCGTCACGATCGCTGGGACCAACGCGGAGAAGCTCGCTGCCGCCGTTCCGGAGCTCGGGCCGGAGGCGGGGCACGCGGTGTTCGACGTGACGCGGGTCGAGAACGCGGGAGCCTTCGCCGACGACGTCGCCGTGCGGAGAGGCCCGGTCTCGATCCTCGTCAACAACGCCGGCAACACCCGGAAAAAGGCCCTGGGCGAGATGACCCAGGACGAGTTCGACGCGGTGCTCGACGTTCACGTGCGCGGCGCCTTCGCTCTCTCGCGGGCCTTCCTCTCGCAGCTGCGCGCGGCGCGGGGCAGCATCCTCTTCACCGCCTCGATGAGTTCGTTCCTCGGCATTCCCAACGTCATCGGATACTCCGCCGCCAAGGCGGCACAGGCCGGCATGGTCCGCGCGCTCGCCACCGAGCTCGCGCCCGACGGGGTGCGGGTGAACGGGGTGGCGCCGGGCTGGATCGACACCGCCCTGCTCCAGCAGGCGACCCGGACCGATCCCGAACGGCTGCGCAGGATCATGGGCCGGATCCCGATGGGCCGCTTCGGCGAGGCGAGCGACATCGGCTGGGCCATGACCTACCTCGCCTCGCCCGCGGCAGCCTACGTGACCGGCCACGTCCTCGTGGTCGATGGCGGCGCCCTGCACGGGTTCTAAAGCGGTCGACCTGATTGCGTCATGTCGACCGCTCCAGCTTCTTTTTTTGTCGCATTTTCTTTCGACGAACCGGAATCCACTTCGTCGGAAAATGCTCAAGGGGCCATTCAAGGGGAGACAGAGCGATGACCACAGGGTCAGCGGCGGCCGGTGACGCCGCCCTTTTCGAGATGCTGAGAAGTGACCTCTTCACCGCCGTCATCGGCGACGTGCTGGACGTGATGGGCTACCGTCGCCAGTTCCTCAGCCCAGGCATCGCTCCGTTGCAGCCGGGCATGAAGATCGTGGGCCGCGCCATGCCCGTGCTGGAGGCGGACGTGTTCTCGGATGGCGACGCCGGCTCGATCGGGCCGCTGGCGCGCAAGCCCTTCGGCCTCATGATGGAGGCTCTCGACGACCTGCGGGAGAACGAGGTCTACGTGGCCACCGGCTCGTCGCTGCGCTACGCGCTGTGGGGCGGCCTCATGTCGACGCGCGCACAGATCCTCAAAGCGGCGGGCGCGATCCTGGATGGCTTCGCGCGGGATGCCGGGGAGATCGAGGCGCTGGGGTTCCCCGTGTTCAGCCGGGGTCTCTATGCGCAGGACCAGGGGCCTCGGGGCAAGGTCATCGACTATCGCTGCACGGTCGAGATCGGCGGCGTCCGCGTCGCGCCCGGCGACCTCGTCTATGCCGACCGCGAGGGCGTGCTCATCATCCCGCGCGAGGCGGAACAGGAAGCGATTGCCCGCGCGCTCGAGAAGGCCAGTACCGAAAACCGGGTCGCCAAGGCGATCCGGGGTGGCATGAGTGCCTGCGAGGCTTTCGCGACGTTCGGCGTGATGTGACCGCCGCTGCCGAGGGCGGGCGGCAGACGCTCGTCGCGTCTACTGCGGCAGGTCGAACGTCAATCCGACCGCGGCGCCGTCGCCCGCCCGCTTGCGCAGGGCCTGGGGACCGGCGGTCCTGAAGCCGTCTCCGGAGAAGGCCCGTGTCCGGGGCAGCACCGTCCCCCGGCGGCGGTTGGAAACGTCGTCGACGCTGGTGGCCTGGCCATCGCCGGCGCGCAGGGACCCGATGCGGCCGTCCAGGTTCACGCCGCCGGCCAGGGGAATGGCGACGGACGGGTCCTGGTCGTCGTCGTCCTGCTGGGAGGAGGCCGGCTTCGGCGCCTTGACCCGCGCAGTCGCAGGGGCCGTTCTGGCCGTGGTGACCTTACGCTCGCGAGAAGGGGCGACGGCTGCGCAGGGCGCCGAAGTGGGCGACGTGATCGAAGCTCCGGCGGAGGCGCAGGAGGCCAAGGCCCGTCCAGGGGCCACCGCGAGAGCGATGACGGCGAAGGCCGTGGCTGCGAGCTTGCTGAACATCGTCCGGTCCATCGATCCGGACGCAGGATGCGACGCCAAAGCGGCCAAAGCGCGGCGGCCTCGGCGATCGTGCTCGGGCCGTCGGCGTCTAGCGGGCGCCGCGGAAGATGTCTTTGACGTCCTGGACCATCGAAGGGCAATACGGCCTCATGGTGTTGCACGCCTCGGTGCTGTAGCGCCACTGGAAGGCGAAGGCGTCGACGGCCACGAACGCGAGGGCCAGAATCACCAAAGTGCGCATGCTCTGCTTCCCGATTGCCAGTGCCCTCGAGAGGGCCGGACGGGATGTCTCTCCCGTCGCGCCCCCGTCGAGGTTCAGCCGACAACGGCTCAGCCTCCGCGGGGTTCCAGCGTACTCCGCAGCACGCGTCCCGCGGGGCGTCTGCGGTTGGGGCCGGCATCCCGCTGAACGAGCCCCTTGTCGCCCTGGCGGACGAATCGTGGACTGAACGGGTGGTAAGGCTTCTCGCGGACGAACACTCGCCGCGCGGGTCGCATTCGCGACCACGTCGCGGTCAGCCTTCCCGGGCTAGGCTCGGCCGGGGCAGACGCAAGCCGGAAAGACCATACCTCCTCACCTCAATCAGTATGAAGCGGAAGGTGAGCGGCAGCCGTCGAGAGATGGTCAGGACCCAGCATACGCTCGCGGATTTCGAGCGCCTTGCGATAGAGCGGCTCCGCCTCACCCGCCCGCCCCTGGGCGTCCAGATTGGAAGCCAGGTTGTTGTAGCTCGCAGCCGTCGAGGGATGGTCAGGACCC
>NZ_CAMFHB010000045.1 GCF_945952055.1 uncultured Alsobacter sp. | reverse complement strand
CCCCGAACGAGTGTTCACCATGTCTCCGGTCTGTACACCAAGCCCGGCCATGACGTGGAGAGGTGGGAGCAGCTCCCTGGACGTTGCCTCTGGAGCCGGCTCAGTTCTTCTTCACGAGACGATAGAACACGAAGTCGGACGTCGCGCCGTTGACGTAGCCCGACACCGCCGGCGCCATGGCCACGCGCGAGGTCGCCTGGAACATCACCACGATCGGCGACACGGCCTGCACCTTCTTCTGCAGGTCGAGGTAGATCGCGTTGCGCTTGGCCGGGTCGGCTTCCGCGAGCGCGGCCTTGGTGCCCTCGCTGAGCTCCTTCGGCGGCATCCAGGAGTTACGCCACGTGGTGGTCGACTGGTACTTGTCGTCCGAATTGTCCTCGTTGTAGGCGAAGGCCTTGGCGTTGGAATGCGGGTCCATGAAGTCCGGCCCCCAGAACAACAGGGCCGCCTTGTGGGTGCGGGCGCGGTACTTGGTGATCACCTGCGCGCCGGTGCCGGGGACGATTTCGAACTGGATGCCGGCGTCGGCGAAGCTCGCCTGGATCGACTGGGCCATGTCGGTGAAGGGCGCGGAGTTGATGACCTCAAGCGTGACCTTGATCGGCAGCGGCACCTTCGCGTCGGCGAGGATCTGCTTGGCCTTGGCCGGGTTGTAGGAATACGGCTTGTCCTCCAGCGCGCCCGGGAAGCCCGACGGCCAGAAGGCCTGGTGGGTCCGCATCTGGCCCTTCAGGAAGCTCGAGGTCATGCCCTCGTAGTTCACGAGATAGCGCGCCGCCTCCCACACCGCCGGGTTGGTGAGTTCCGGCGTCTTCTGGTTGAACGAGATGAAGTGGACGGCGGCCTGGGGATAGTTCTCCAGCTTGAAGCCGCCCTTCGTCTGCAGCCCGTTGATCTGGTCGGGCGTCAGGTTCTTGGCCATGTCGACGTCGCCGGTCTCCAGCAGCAGCTGCTGTGTCGCGGCCTCCGCCACGTGGCGGATGACGACGTTCTTCATCGGCGGCGCGCCCTTGAAGTAGGTCGGGTTCGCCGCGAGGCTCAGGATCTCGCCCTTGCGATAGGCGCGCAGCGTGAACGGGCCCGAACCGGCCGACTTGCCCTTGAGGTAGGCGTTGCCGAAGTCGCCGTTCGCTTCGTTGGCCTTCACGACGACGGAGTCGACGACCGAGCCGGGCCGGGCGGCCAGCACGTTGAGCACGAAGCCCGAGGCGAAGTTGCCCGTGTACTTGATCGTCACCGTGTTGCCGGAGCCGGTGACCATCTGCTCGACATTGTCCTTGTTCCAGCCGAGCTGGGTCAGGATGAAGGCCGGGGCCTTGTTCAGCGCCACGACACGCTTGAACGAGTAGATCACGTCGGCGGCGGTGAGCGGGTTGCCGGACGCGAACTTCACGCCGTCGCGCAGCGTGAAGGTGATGGTCTTGGCGGCGTCGTCGGCGACCCACGAGGCGGCGAGGCCGCCCGCCAGCTTCTGCACGTCGTCGGCGTCGTACTGGACGAGCCGGTCATAGGTCTGCGTCACGTACTCGCCCGACGAGAACTCGTAGGCCTCGGCCGGGTCGATCGAGACGATGTCGTCGATGTTCTGGGCGATGACGAGCGTGTCGGCGGGCGTGGCGGCGAGCACGGCGGCGGGCGCGACGGATATCAGCAGGGCGCCGGCGAGGCCGGCCAACGAGAACAGCTTCATGACTTCTTCTCCCTCCGAGGTTTAGCGGGTCTTGCCGTTTGCGGCGATGGTTGGATCGGGCGCACGGCGCGTGGCCGGAACATCGCGAGCGTTCCGGTCCAGAGCAGCCGCACGGGCTTCTTCGTGTGGTTCGCCCAGGCGTGCGGACGGTTGCCACGGAAATGCATGCTGTCGCCGGCGTTGAGCACCGACCGGTGCCCGTCGAGGCTCTGCGTCAGCGAGCCTTCGAGCACGTAGATGATCTCCTCGCCCTCGTGCGAGACCGTCTCCGAGACGAAGCCCGGCGGCACGGTCATGACGAAGGAGGAGAGCGTGTTGCCGGCGAAGTCCGCGGCGATGCGCTCGTAGACGCAGGATGAGCCGTCGACCTGGAAGCGCTCGCGTTCGCCGTCACGCGTGATTCCGTCTTCCAGCGAGGGCGTCGCGATGAAATAATCGATGCCGACGTCGAGCGACTGGGCGATCTGGGCCAGCGTCCCGAGGGAGGGGGTCGCGAGGTCGCGCTCGACCTGGCTGAGGTAGCCCACCGAGATTCCGGCGGCATCGCAGAGCGCCTGCAAGGTCATGCCGACCTGGCGGCGCCGGGCCCGGATGAGGGGACCGACCCTGGGGTGGCCGGAGCGGTCCGGCGCAACGGCGTGGGAAGCGGTCATGCGTGAGGCTTCATGCGCGGAGACGGGCCACCAAAATTTTCTTGATAGAAGCAAAAATTTTTGTACCGTCCAAGCAGTTTTTTGATGCCGACCCGGGAGGCACGCATGTCCGTCGAAGCCTCCATCGCCCCGGTGCCGGGCGTGTCGCGCCGGCAGGGCACGGCGGGGCGGAGGATCGTCCGGCTCGCGCAGAACCTGGGGGCCGTCGGGATCTCCGTCTTCCTCACGGTGCTGGGCCTGATGGCCATCACCTTCTTCATCGGCCGCGTCATCCCGATCGACCCGGTGGCGGCTGCCGTGGGCGACCGCGCGCCCAAGGACGTCTACGAGGCGACCCGTCTCGCCATGGGCCTCGACCGGCCGCTCTACGAACAGTTCTACCGCTACTGCGTCGCGGTGTTTCGCGGCGATTTCGGCATGTCGCTCTCCACCGGCAATCGCGTCGTCGACGACATCGTGCGCGTGTTCCCGGCGACCTTCGAGATGGCCTCGATCGGCATCGTCGTGGGCGTGCTGCTCGGCGTCCCGATGGGCGTGTGGGCCGCCGCCCGCCAGGGCTCGTGGATCGACCAGGTCATCCGCGTGCTGGGCCTGATGGGATACGCCGTCCCGGCTTTCTGGCTCGGTCTCGTCGGCCTCGCGGTCTTCTACGCGCGCCTGCGCTGGGTGGGCGGCCCGGGCCGCCTCGACATCGCCTATGACGGCATGGTCGATCCCGTCACCGGCATCCTGCTCATCGACGCGCTGCTCGCCGGCGAACCGGCGATCGCCCGCAACGCGCTCTGGCACCTCGCGCTGCCCTGCGCCGTGCTCGGTTTCTTCAGCCTCGCCTACATCGCCCGCATGACGCGCTCCCTCATGCTCGACCAGCTCGGGCAGGAGTTCATCGTGACCGCGCGGGTGAAGGGCGTGCCGGAGTGGAAGGTCATCTGGAAGCATGCCTTCCGGCCGATCCGCATCCCGCTGATCACCGTCATCGGCCTGTCCTATGCCGGCCTCCTCGAAGGCTCCGTGATGATCGAGACGATCTTCTCCTGGCCCGGGCTCGGCAACTACATCACGACGGCGCTCCTCAACGCCGACATGAACGCCGTGCTCGCCGGCACGCTGGTCATCGGCGCGGTCTTCATCGTCATCAACAAGGCCTCCGACGTGCTCTATCGCATCCTGGACCCGAGGGCGCGATGAGCGGGACGATCGCCTGGCTCCTCGACGAGACGCCGACATCGCGCATGCAGGCGCGGCTCGGCCGCCTTTACCGGCTGACGCTCGCCATCCTGGCCAATCCGCTGGCGGTGGTCGGCGCCGTCATCGTTCTGACGCTGGTGCTCACGGCGGCCTTCGCGCCCCTCATCGCCACGCACGATCCCATCGCGCAATCGCTCTCGGAGCGGCTGAAGCCACCTTCGGCCGCGCACTGGATGGGCACCGACGAACTCGGCCGGGACATCTGGTCGCGCGTCGTCTACGGGTCGCGCATCACGCTCACCATCGTGCTGCTGGTGGCGGCCATCGCGGCTCCGCTCGGCATGGTGATCGGCGCCGTGGCGGCCTATGCCGGCGGCTGGATCGACCGGGCCCTGATGGGGCTCACCGACATCTTCCTGTCGATGCCCAAGCTCATCCTCGCGCTCGCTTTCGTCGCGGCGCTGGGTCCGGGCATCGAGAACGCGATCATCGCCATCGCCATCACGTCGTGGCCCGGCTACGCCCGCATCGCGCGGGCCGAGGCGCTGGTCGTGCGCCGCTCGGAATTCGTTGCGGCGGTGGAACTGCAGGGCGCGTCCGCGTGGCGGGTGATCGTGTCCAACATCCTGCCGCTCTGCGTGTCCTCGATGATCATCCGCGTCACGCTCGACATGGCCGGCATCATCCTCACGGCCGCGGGCCTGGGCTTCATCGGCCTGGGCGCCCAGCCGCCCGTGCCCGAATGGGGCGCGATGATCTCGCGCGGACGCAGCTTCATCCTCGACCAGTGGTGGGTCGCCACCATGCCGGGCTTCGCCATCGTCATCGTCAGCCTGGGCTTCTGCCTGCTCGGCGACGGCCTGCGCGACGCGCTCGACCCGCGTCGCAAGGAGGGGTGATGAGCGACACGCTCCTGGAGATCCGCAACCTGCGGGTCAGCTTCCCCACGCTGCAGGGCGGGCGCGTCGAGGTCGTGAAGGGCCTCACCTTCGGGCTGGGCCGCGAACGCCTCGGCATCGTCGGCGAGAGCGGCTCGGGCAAGTCCATGACCGGGCGCGCCATCCTGCGCCTCATCCGCCCGCCGGGACGCGTCACGGCGGACCGGATGGACTTCCAGGGCAAGGACCTGCGTAGTCTCGACGAGAGCGCGATGCGCGCCGTGCGCGGTGCCGGCATCGCCATGGTGATGCAGGACCCGAAATACTCGCTGAACCCGGTGATGACCGTCGGCGAGCAGATCTCCGAGGCGCTCGAGACGCACGAGCGGATCGGCCGCCGCGACGTGCGCCGCCCCGTGCTGGAGATGCTCGAGGCCGTGCGCATCGACGATCCCGTGCGGGTGGCGAAGCTCTATCCGCACGAGGTGTCCGGCGGCATGGGCCAGCGCGTGATGATCGCGATGATGCTGATCCCGCGCCCGGCGGTGCTCATCGCCGACGAGCCGACCTCCGCCCTCGACGTCTCCGTGCAGGCGCAGGTGCTCGACATCATCGACGATCTCGTGCGCAGCCACGGCATGGGGCTCATCTTCATCAGCCACGACCTCGACCTCGTCGCCGGCTACTGCGACCGCATCCTCGTCATGAACCGCGGCGAGATCGTCGAGGAGTGCGCGGCGGGCCGGCTCTCCGAGGCAACCCATCCCTACACGCGCGGCCTGCTCGCCGCGGTGCCGCGCCTCGACGAGGTGCGCGACGAACTCCCGGTCATGGACCGCCGCGCGGGGGCGCCCGCATGAGCGCGCTGTCGATCCGCGGCTTGTCGGTGTCCTACGGCGAGACCACCGTCACGCACGACGTGAGCTTCGACGTCGCGGAGGGCGAGAGCTTCGCGCTCGTCGGTGAGAGCGGCTCGGGCAAGTCGACGGTGCTGCGCGCCGTGGCCGGGCTCGCCCGCGACTGGACCGGCGAGATCGTCGCCTTCGGCGAGCCGCGCACGCGGCGCATCGAGGCGTCCTTCGCGCGGCGCTGCCAGATGGTGTTCCAGGACCCCTACGGCTCGCTGCATCCGCGCAAGACCATCGATGCCATCCTCGCCGAGCCCTTCGCCATCCACGGCATCGGCGACACGGACCGGCGCATCGTCCAGGCCCTGGAGGCGGTGGGCCTCGACCCGCGCTTCCGGTTCCGCTTCCCGCACCAGCTCTCCGGGGGCCAGCGCCAGCGCGTGGCCATCGCCCGTGCCCTGGTGCTGGAGCCGCGCCTGCTGCTCCTCGACGAGCCCACCTCGGCGCTCGACGTGTCCGTGCAGGCCGAGATCCTGAACCTGCTGAAGCGCCTGCGACGCGAGCAGGGCCTGACCTATGTGCTCGTGACCCATTCGCTGCCCGTGGTGAGCTTCCTGGCCGACCGCCTCGCGGTCATGCGGCAGGGCCGCGTGGTCGAGACGGCGACGGTCGAGCAGCTGCGCGACGACACGTTCCGTGACCCCTATTCCCGCGAGCTGCGCCGCCTCAGCCAGCCTCACGCCCGTTGACCACTCCGCAAGAGACGAGAATCCCCATGACCCTGCCGCAAGCCGCCCTCGATACCTTCGATGCCGCCCTCGCCAGGGCGACCACGCCGCCCGAGGTCTGGACGGCGCTGTGCGCGCTCGGACGCGCGACCGTCCCGGCGAAGCTGTTCACGGTCATGCAGATCGACAACGTCCGCGAGGTCGCCGGCCGCGTTTTCACCAGCGACCCGGTCGCCTATCCCGTCTCCGGAACCAAGCCCTTCCGGTACGGCGACTGGTTCGACCAGGTGCACAAGCGCAAGGAACCCTTCGTCGCCAACACGCTCGCCGACATCGCCAAGGTCTTCCCCGACCACGAGCTCATCGGCTCGCTGGGCTGCGGTTCGGTGGTCAACCTGCCCATCGAGATCGGCGGCAAGGTCGTCGGCACCGTCAACATGCTGGATGCCGAACAGGCCTATGACCCCGCGACGGTGACCCAGGCGATGCACCTGCGCCTTCCCGCCAAGGCGGCATGGCTCGCCGCGCGGCACTGGGGCCAGGGTTAGTCGGCAAACGCCCGGGGCGTCTCCAGCCACTTTTGCCTGCGCCGCGCGTTCACTGCCCATGGCGCAGGACGACTCCACCTCCAGAACCGTCAAGGAGACGGCCAAGGCCACGCAGGCCGCGGCCGGCCATGCCGCCGCTGCGGCGCGCTCGACGATGTCGAGTGCCGACCGCACGACGCAGCTCGCAATGGACAGGACGGTGCTCGCCGCCGAGCGGACCTATGCCGCTTGGGTGCGCACCGGGCTCGGCGCCTTGGCGAGCGGGCTGGGCGCGCAGAAGCTGTTGGAGGGGGTCATCCCCCTGTGGCTGGTGCGATCGACCGGGACCGTGCTGGTGCTGTTCAGCGCGTTCTGCTTCCTCGCCGGCATCTGGCGCCAGCTCTTCCCGGACCGCAGTTCGCCCCCCTCCGACGTGCGGCACATGCCGACGCCCATCCTCGTGTTCGTGAACGGCTTCCTGGCCCTGGTCGCGCTGTCGGCGCTCGTGGCGGTGTGGCTGGGGCCGACGCGGTGAGCCACCCAACCATCCAGCCCCCAAGCCCCTCATCCTGAGCCACGGCCCGCCGGGCCGTGAGTCGAAGGACGCACCAGGGTGCAGCCGCAGGCAGTCTGCGTCCTTCGACTCGGCCGCTTTGCGGCCGGCTCAGGATGAGGGAGAGGGAGGCTGAAGGGACAGACGAAGGCTATCGCGTTGACGCCACCTTGGCCGGCATCGGCGACACCGGTGCGCCGGGGCCGATCTTCTGCAGGTTGCCCGTGATGACCTGGTCGCTGTCCTTCAGGCCTGCGACCACCGACACCAGCTCGCCGTCCGTGCGGCCGACCGTGACCGGGCGCATCTCGACCTTGTTGCCCTGGCCGACGACGTAGAGGTACTTGCCGAACTGGCTGGAGCCGAGTGCCGCCTGCGGCACCATCAGCATGTCGGGCTCCTGGCCGAGCAGGAGGCGGATGCGCACGTACTGGCCGGGAAGCAGTCCGCCGTCGGCATTCGCAAGGGTGGCGCGGGCCAGGATGGTGCCGGTGTTGGCGTCCAGCGCGTTGTCGAGGAAGGACAGCTCGCCCTTGCGCGACGCTTCGCCGGGGACGACCACCTCGGCCTCCACCTTGCCCTCCGACATCGCCTTGCGGACCCGCACGAGGTCGGGCTCGCTGGGGCCGAAGGTCACGTAGACCGGCGCGATCTGGACGAGGGTGTTCAGCACCGTCGAGCCGGCGCCCACGAGGGTGCCGAGCGAGGCCTGGTTCTTGCCGAGCCGCCCCGCGAAGGGCGCGCGGATCTCGGTGTAGGACCGGTTCAGCTCCGCCACCTTGATCGCCGTGCGATCGATGGCGAGAGCGGACTCGGCCTGCCGCACCGCGCTCGAGCGCTGGTCGAACGTGTCCTTCGACAGGTAGCCGCTCTTGGCGAGGTCCGTGCCGCGGTCGAGGCTGGACTTGAGATAGTCCAGCGATGCCACGTTGCGGTCGAGCTGCGCCCGTGCCTGCTCGATGGCGAGGTCGTAGTCGCGCGGGTCGAGGCGGTAGAGCAGGTCGCCCGCCTTCACGTCGGCGCCTTCCGGCACCACCTGCTCGACCAGATAGCCCGAGACCTTGGACTGCAGCGCCGTGCGGGCCACGGCCTCGGTGCGGGCCGGATACTCCAGCAGCACCGGCAGCGACTTGCGCACCGCGGCGACCACGGGCACCGGCATCGGCGGCATGGCGGGCGGCGCGGCCTGCTGGGGCGGCGTGGACGCGCCGGCCATCTCGCCGTACCAGCGCTTCAGGTCGTCGACGCGCGGGGCGACGACGACGCCGGCCCCGACGAGGACGAGAAGCGCGACAGAGGTTTTCCACAAACGCATGGTGTGGCTCCGGATCATTCGGCCGGATGGGGCAGGGGGCCCCGATCCGGCGCGTGGGGGAGATGTCCTTCGTCCGCGCGGCCGCCCTTGCGCTCGCGCAGGAACTCGATGGTCGCGTAGAAGACGGGCACGAAGATGAGGGTCAGCAGCGTGGCGGCGAGCATGCCGCCGAACACGGTGGTGCCGATCGACTGCCGGCTCGCGGCACCCGCGCCCTTGGCCACCATCAGCGGCACGACGCCGAGGATGAAGGCGAAGGCCGTCATCAGGATGGGACGCAGGCGCAGGCGCGCCGCCTCCATGGCCGCCTCGACGATGCCGAGCCCGTCCTCGCGGCGGCGCCGCGCGAACTCGACGATCAGGATGGCGTTCTTGGCCGACAGGCCGATCAGCATCACGAAGCCGATCTGCGAGTAGACGTCGATCTGCAGGCCCCGGATCTGGAGGGCCAGCAGCGCCCCGAACAAGGCGAGCGGCACGGCGAGCAGCACCATGAAGGGCATGGACCAGCTCTCGTACTGCGCCGCCAGGATCAGGAACACGAACACGATGGCGAGTACGAAGACGACCGTGGCGATCGAGCCCGCCTTGAGCTCCTCGAAGGTGATGCCGGTCCACTCGTAGCCATAGTCCGGCGGCAGGGTCTTGGCGGCGCGTTCCATCGCCGCGACGGCCTGGCCCGAGGAGTATCCCGGGGCCGCCGCGCCGTTGATCTTGGCGGAGGTGTTGTTGTTGTAGTGCGGCACGGTTTCCGGCCCGACGGTGGGCACGAGCGTCCCCAGCGTGTCGAGCGGCACCATCCCGCCGCCATTGTTCCGCACGTAGAGCCGCGACAGGTCGTCGGCCGAGGCGCGCGCCTGCTGCTCAGCCTGCAGGGTCACCCGGAAGGTGCGCCCGAACAGGTTGAAGTCGTTCACGTACAGCGAGCCGAGATAGATCTGCAGCGTGTTGAACACGTCCGGCAGATTGAGACCCAGCATCTTCGCCTTGTTGCGGTCGAGGTCGTAGGAGAACTGCGGCGTCGACGTGGAGAAGGTGCTGAAGAGCTGCCGGCCGTTGATCTCCGGTTGCTTGCGGGCCTCGGCGATCAGCGCCTGCGTGACCTCGTTGAGCGCGGCGGCGCCGCGACCACTGAGGTCCTGCACCTGGAACTCGAAGCCGCCGGTGGCCCCGAGCCCGGGAATCGACGGCGGATCGAAGGCGAGCACCAGCGCGTCCGGGATCATCAGGAGCTTCATCCGCACCGCGTTCACGATGTTCGACGCCTGCAGCTCGGGACCGCGTTCGTCCCACGGCTTCAGGATCGCGAACTCCACCGCGGAGTTGGACTGCGCGGCGTTGGTGAGGAAGTTGAGGCCGCTGATCGAGCCGACGATCTGGATGCCCGGCTGCGCCTGCAGGACGTCGCGGACCTGCGCGGCGACCGCATCGGTGCGCTCCAGCGAGGCCCCATCCGGCAGCTGCACCACCACGAAGAAGTAGCCCTGGTCCTCCACCGGCAGGAAGGTCGATGGAATGCGCTGCCACAGCGCCGCCGTCGCCCCCGTCCCCGCGAGGAACAGGACGATCAGCGCCCAGCGCCACCGCACGAGGCCGCCCACGGCCCGTGCATAGCCGTGCGACATCGAGTCGAAGGCGCTGTTGAACCAGCGGAACGGCGGGAAGCGCGGCGGGCCGCGATGGCGCAGGAACGCGGCGCTCAGCGCCGGGCTCAGCGTCAGCGAGTTGAAGGCCGAGATGCCGACCGAGATCGCCACCGTCAGGGCGAACTGGTTGTAGAGCCGGCCGGCCACGCCCGGGATGAAGGCGACCGGGATGAACACGGCCATCAGCACGGCGGTCGTCGCGATGATCGGCCCCGTCACCTCCTTCATGGCGACGCGCGTCGCCTCGAGGGGCTTGAGGCCGGCCTCGAGCTGTCGCTCCACGTTCTCGACCACCACGATGGCGTCGTCCACGACGAGGCCGATGGCCAGCACCATGCCGAGCAGGCTCAGCATGTTGAGCGAGAAGCCGAGCAGGTGCATCACCACCAGCGTGGCGACGAGCGACACCGGGATGGCGATGGTCGGGATGATGGTCGTGCGCCAGCTCTGCAGGAAGATGAACACCACCGCCACGACGAGCACGAGGGCCTCGCCCAGCGTGACCAGCACGTCCTTCATGGCGGCGGAGACGAAGCGCGTCGTGTCGTAGTGCATCGCGTAGGCGATGCCCTTGGGGAAGCGCGTCGAAAGCTCGTCCATCTTCGCCTTGACGGCGGCCTGCAACTGCAGCGCGTTCGAGCCCGGCATCTGGAAGACGCCGAGGACGACCGTCGGATCCTTTCCGAAATAGCCGGACGAGGCATATTGCAGCGCGCCCAGCTCGATGCGGGCGACGTCCTTCAGGCGCAGCACGGCGCCGGTGGTCGCGTTGGCGCGGATGGCGATCTCGCCGAACTGGGCGGGATCGGTCAGGCGCCCCATGGCGTTGACCTGCAGCTCGAAAGGCGTTCCGGCCGGGGCGGGCGCCTGGCCGATCTTGCCCGCGGCCACCTGCACGTTCTGCTCGGCGATGGCGTTCTGCACGTCGACCGCGGTCACGCCGAGCTTGGCGAGCTTGTCCGGATCGAGCCAGATGCGCATCGAGTAGCGCCGCTCGCCGAAGATCTGGACGTCGCCGACGCCCGCCAGGCGCTTCAGCGGATCGACGATCTGCAGGAAGGCGTAGTTGCTCAGCGTCACCGGGTCGACCGACCCGTCCGGCGAGGTCAGGCTGACGATCAGAACGAAGTTGGGGTTCTGCTTCTTGATGGTCACGCCGGACTGGTTGACGATCGCGGGCAGCGACGACGAGGCCTGGGACACGCGGTTCTGCACGTCCACGGCCGCGGTCGCGAGCGGATAGCCTACGTTGAACGTGACCGTGATGTTGGCGCTGCCGTCGTTGGAGCTCGACGAGGACATGTAGGTCATGCCCTCGACGCCGTTGATGGCCTGCTCCAGCGGCGTCGTCACCGTATCGGCGACGACCTGCGCGCTGGCGCCCGGATAGCGGGCGCTCACCACCACCTGGGGCGGCGTGATGTCGGGGAACTGGGCGACCGGCAGCAGGAAGTAGCAAATGCCTCCCGCCAGCACCATGATGATGGCGATGGCGGAGGCAAAGACGGGTCGGCTGATGAAAAAGTTGACCATGGCTATCTTCCGCGGGGGGACCCCGCCAATCCGACGTCTGCTGCAAGACGTGAGAGGCGAGCGCAATCCGACAGAAGTGCCGTCAGAGAGGGCGTGTTTGTAGCTGACTTCAGCTTCGAGGCAAGAGGGCTCCAGGCGCGGCGCAGCGCAGCCGGGTCGGCGCCATCGGCGCGCATCACGGCGCGAATGAGCGGATCGGAGAGGGCTTCGTCGAGCGTGAGATCGTCGCGGCGCATGGGCATGTCTCCCTCCGGCAAGAATCGGACCGGGCGGGCAACCGGTGCTGCCCGCTTGGTGTTTTCCCGTGTCTTGACGGTCTAGAAGGTGGGTGTTACCTGTCAGTAACAAGGCCAAGAGTTACCGACCGGTCACACCCATGTCAAGGGGGCAAGTGTCCCGCCGGTTGAAGGAGACCCTGGTGATCGACATTTGCGGGAAAGCCCGTCCGCGCGAGCGGATCGTGGAGACGGCGACCAGCCTGTTCCGCCGGCACGGCATTCGCGGTATCGGCGTCGACGCCATCGCCGAGGCGGCCGGCACCAACAAGATGACGCTCTACCGCCACTTCGGCTCCAAAGACGAACTGATCGCCGAGTGCCTTCGCCACCAGGCCGACAAGGCCGAACGCAAATGGGCCGACCTCGAAGCCGCCGCCCCCGGCGACCCTCTGGGCCAGCTCCTGGGTTGGTGCCGCCTCGCCGCCGAATTCCTCGCCCGCGAGGCCCAGGGCTGCGATCTGGCCAACACGGCCGTCGAACTGCACGAGGACGATCACCCCGCCCGCGCCGTGATCGAGGCCTTCAAGACCGCCCAGCGCGACAAGCTCGCCTCAGTCTGCCGCGCCGCCGGCGCCGCCGAGCCCGAACTCCTCGCCGACACGCTGCACCTGCTCATCGAAGGCGCCCGCGTCAGCCGCATGAGCGTCGGCCCGGGCGGCCCCAGCGCCCGCTTCCTCACCGCCGCCGAAGCGGCCGTCAGGGCCGCGGTCGGGGCGCGCTGAGGCTCAGCCTTCCTCTTTCACACCTTTTCCCCGTCCTGCCCGGGCTTGGCCCGGGCATCCACGACTTCGCCGGGCCAAGCGGAAGTCGTGGGTGGCCGGGCCAGGCCCGGCCATGACGGCTGGGAGGGAGAGGTCTTTCCCGGGGCAGGTCCGATAGCCCGGCGAAACGCGAAGGTGGGCCGGTCCGGTCAAACCCGCTCCGGATCCGGCTCCGCCCGCCCATGGGTGTGCTCCCACAGGTGCCCCATCCGCTTGCCGCGCTCCAGCGTCGTCTCGAAGAAGGCGGCCTTCACCGGTTCGGGCGCATGCGCCAGGTCATGGTGGTGCCCCATGCCGATCGTCACCGCGTCGCCCGGCCGCATATCGAGGAAGCGCCCACCCACCACCACGGTGGCCCGGCCCTCGAGCAGGAACCAGTACTCGTCGTAGTCGTGGTAGTGCGAATCCATCCGGGTGGTCTTGGCATAGGCCACCGGATCGCCCGTGTCGGTCGGGTCGGCCTCGTCCGCGATCCTGAACACGCCGCAGCCCGCGACCTCGTCGCCCCAACGCCCGCTCATGCGGATGAACTGGGACGGCGCGGAGCGGCTCCGCAGCGAATAGGGCCCCGGGTCCGCCACGTCGAAAAACTGCCCCTCGCGCAGCGACAGCGACCCCGCCGCATGCGCGATCTGCAGCACGCCGGCCGTGACGAGGATGCGCTCGCGCCGATGTCGGCGCGTGCGATCAAGGGTTTCCTCGGGGGCCAGATCGACGATCTCGAAGCTCTGGAGCTGGCACCAGGCAGGAAAGGCGTCACCGCTTCGGACGATGGACATGGGATGCTTCTCACTCCGCAAGGTATTCAATCGCTGTCGTCGTCCTGGCCCCCGCGCTCCTCATCCTGAGCAGCCTGCGAAACGGCCGCTGCGCGGCCTGCCAAGAGCGTGTGAATCTTTCGGCAGTCCAGCTGACACTTCCCTCTCCGCGTCCTGGCCGGGCTTGGCCCGGCCATCCACGACTTGAGAATGGCCCCGGCAAAGTCGTGGATGCCCGGGCCGAGCCCGGGCAGGACGGCGGAGGGGTGGTCGCGCACTGGAGGAGTTGGATGCAAAGCGGCGCCGAACATTGATTCACAAGCTCTCAGGATGAGGACCGTGGGAGGGCTTGCTGATCCGCACGGTCCTCATCCCCGCCGGAACCCCGCCGCCTCGATCCCGTGGCGCGCGAGCTTGTCGTAGAGCGTCTTGCGCGCGACACCCAGATCCTCGCCGACGGCACGAACGTCGCCCTTGTGGCGCGCGAGCGCGTCGCGCAGGAGGCCGGCCTCGAAGGCGTCGACGCGCGCCGCCAGCGACCCCTCGGGAGACCCCGCCGGTTCGTCTCCGGAGACGCCGACCCCGTCGAGGCCCAGCGCGACCCGCTCGGCCAGGTGGGCGAGCTCCCGGACGTTTCCGGGCCACTCTCGGGCCGCGAGGTCCGCGCGCCAGCCTGGCGACACCTCCGGCCGGGGCCGCCGGAAGCGCTCGGCGGCCCGGTCGAGGAAATGCTCGAACAACAGCGGCACGTCGGCGCGGCGCTCGCGCAGGGCCGGGAGCTTCAGGGTCACGACGTTGAGCCGGTAGTAGAGGTCCGGCCGGAACGCGCCGCGGGCGCTCGCCTGCGCGAGATCGACCTTCGTCGCCGCCACGATCCGAAGGTCGACGGGCCGCCGCTCGTTCGTGCCCAGCGGCTCCACCTCGCGCTCCTGCAGGACGCGGAGCAGCTTGACCTGCAGGCCGAGCGGCATGCTCTCGATCTCGTCGAGAAAGAGCGTCCCGCCGCTCGAATGCTCGATGCGCCCCACGCGGCGTTTCTGGGCGCCCGTGAAGGCGCCGGCCTCGTGGCCGAAGAGTTCGCTCTCGATGACGCTCTCGGGCAAGGCTCCGCAGTTGAGCGCCACGAACGGGCGGTCGCGCCGGCCGCTCCAGCGATGCAGCGCGGTCGCGACGACCTCCTTGCCGGTCCCCGTCTCACCCTCGACGAGGACGTCGACGGCCGTGTCGGCGATGTCGCGGATGGTCTTGCGCAGGCTGCTCACGGCGGGCGTGTCGCCGATCAGCGTCACGTCGCCCTCGCGCGCGGCTTCGAGAGCGGCCGCCAGGCGACGGTTCTCCAGGACGAGCCGGCGCTTCTCCAGCGCCCGCCCCACCGAGGCGATCAGCCTGTCGGCGGCATAGGGCTTGGCGAGGAAATCGTACGCGCCCTCGCGCATGGCCTCCACGGCCATGGCGATGTCGCCATGCCCGGTGATGAGAATGACGGGGAGGTCCCCGTCGGCGCGGCGCAGCGTGCGGAACAGTTCCAGCCCCGAGATGACGGGCATGCGCACGTCGGTCACCACGACGCCGGGAAAATCGCGTCCGAGCCTCTTCAGGGCCTCCTGCGCGGAGGCGAACGGCTCCACGGTGAAGCCGGCCAGCTCGAGGCTCTGGGCATTGGCCCTGCGGATCTCGTCCTCGTCGTCCACGAAGGCCACGATGCCGCCGGTCATGACGTTGCTCCTGCCTCGGCCCCGCGGAACGTCACCACGAAACTGGCGCCGCCGCCATCGGCCCGTCCCGCCACGATGCCGGCGCCGAACTCCCGCAGGATGTCGCGGCTGATGGCGAGGCCCAGGCCCAGGCCCGAAGCCTTGGTCGTGACGAAGGGGGCGAAGACGTCCGCCTCCCGCGCGTCCGGCAGCCCCGGCCCGTTGTCGACGACGGCCAGGATCGTCTCGCCGCCCTGCGTGCGCACCTCGATCCTGATGGCGCCGTCGGGCCGGCCCTCCAGCGCATCGAGCGCGTTCTGCAGCAGGTTCACGAGGACCTGCTCGACCCGCACGAGTTCGCCCTGCACGGGCAGGGGGCCCGCCGGAAGCGCGACGTCCAGGTCGACGCCCTGCCGCCGCACGCGGTGCTCCAGCAGCAGCAGGGAACCCTCGATCGCCTGGCGCAGGGACACCGGCTCGACCACGCCGGACGCCCGCCGCGCGAAGCCCCTCAGCTCCTGGGTGATGACGCCGATGCGTTCGGTGAGGGTGGCGATCGTGGAGAGGTTCTCGCGCGCGTCGCCCGTCCGCCCGCGGTCGATCAGGATGGCGGCGTTGTCGGCATAGGTCCGGATCGCGGCGAGGGGCTGGTTCACCTCGTGCGCCACGCTGGCGGCGATCTGCCCCATGGTGGCGAGCTTGTTGGCCTGGACCAGTTCGTCGCCGAGCTGCCTGAGCGCCGCCTCGGTGCGCCGCCGCTCCTCGATCTCGCTCTCCAGGCGGCTGTTGGCCGTCCGCAGCGCGCTGGTTCGCTCAGTGACCCTGTCCTCGAGGTCCTGCCGGACGGCCTCCTGCCGCCGGGCCCGCTGCTGCTGGCGGTTGCGCGCGGCCAGCCAGAGGCCGGCGCCGATGGCGGCGATCAGCGTGCCGAGCCCGGCGGTGAGGCGGGCCTGCCATTCGGCCCGGTTCAGCATCGGCTCCACCGGGGCCAGCATGTGCAGGGTCCAGGTCGTTCCCGGGACGATGTCGGCCACGTGAAGCGCCGGCCCGTCGGTGCCGCCGCCCGCCACCAGCAGCACGTCGTCGTCCTCGCCGGCCGGCCAGGGCCTGAGCGGGAGGGGCTCGAGATCCTTGTCGGTGACCCTGAACTCGGCCTGGACGCGCCGGCGCGCATCGGCGTCGAGCGGCCCGACGGTGCGGAAGCGCCAGGCCGGCCAGTCCGTGACCACGACCACGCCGTCCCGGTCGGTCACGTAGGTCCGGCCGCTGCCCCGCGCCCAGTCTTCCTCGATCGTCTCGAACTCCAGCTTCACCACCACCACGCCCGCGATCCCCCGGTCGTCGAGCACGGTGCGCGAGAGATAGAGGCCGGGCCGGTTGCTGACCGTGCCGAGCGCGAACTGCTCGTAGCCACCGCTGGTGATGGCATCGCGGAAATAGGGCCGGAAAGCGTAGTTCTGCCCGACGAAGCTGGTGCTCTCGCGCCAGTTGCTGGCGACGACGGTCAGCCCCGCTGTGTCCATGGCGTAGATCACCGCGGCACGGCTCAGGCGGGCGAGGTCCTCGAGCTTGGCGTCGAAGCGCTCGCGGGCTCCAGGCGATCCGCCGCCGCGCAGAACCTGCGCCAGGTCCGGGTCGCGCGCGAGGACGGCCGGCAGGGCCCTCTGCTTCTCGATCTCGCTGCGCAGCGCCGCCACGTGAAGGGTCGTGGCGGTGTCCGCCGTCCTGCGCAGGTCGTCCAGCGCCACGCGCCGTGCGAGCCGGCCGGCCGAGACGGTCGCGGCGAGCAGCACCGCGGCCGTGAGCACGATCAGGGCGACCCAGCCGCGCCACGGCCCACCGCGCTGCGCCTCGACGCTGGGCGTCGCGGGCGCGGCCACGGGAGGCGCCGGGCTGTTGGTGACGGCTGTCATGGCCGCAAGCATAGGCGCGCCGCGGCTCCGGGGCCAAGCGCCGGGCGGGTGCGGATTTCCGCACGGCCCCGGCGGACGGAGTCACGATTTCCGCCGGGCGGCGTCGTGCGCCGGCGCCAGGGCCATTGAAACGACTGGCGAATTCGCCGCGCCGGTTCTGGCACGTCCGTTGCGGACGGAAAAGCACCGTCCGGCTCTGCGGGCGGTAGAGGAAACCCCGGCGATCCGGCCGACACGTGGCACGAACGGTCAAACCGTAACGTCCCCGCCAAGGCCCGCCGACTGAGGAGGACGATCAATGGCCACTGCCATCGCCGGCGCCGCCCCAGCGCCCCGCAAGCCGCTCTACAAGGTGCTCTACGTCCAGGTGCTGTTTGCCGTCGCTTGCGGCATCCTTCTGGGCCACTTCTATCCGCAGCTCGGCGAGCAGATGAAGCCGCTGGGCGACGCCTTCATCAAGCTCGTGAAGATGATCATCGCGCCGGTGATCTTCCTCACCGTGGTCAGCGGCATCGCCGGCATGACCAACCTCGAGAAGGTCGGCCGCGTGGGCGCCAAGGCGCTCGGCTACTTCCTGGTGTTCTCGACGCTGGCCCTGGTCGTCGGCCTCATCGTCGCCAACGTGCTGCATCCGGGCTCGGGCCTTCACATCGATCCCAAGTCGCTCGACATGAAGTCGGTCGCGACCTACGCCGCCAAGGCGCACGACCAGTCGGTCACCGGCTTCCTGATGAACATCATCCCGGACACGGTCGTGGGCGCCTTCGCCTCCGGCGAGATCCTGCAGGTGCTGTTCTTCTCGGTGCTGTTCGGCTTCGGCCTCGCCTTCATGGGCGACCACGGCAAGCCGGTCCTCGACTTCATCAAGATCGCCGCCGAGGCCATCTTCGGCGTCGTCAACATCATCATGAAGGTCGCCCCCATCGGCGCCTTCGGTGCGATGGCCTTCACCATCGGCAAGTACGGTATCGGCTCGATCAAGAACCTCTTCTTCCTGGTCGGCTCCTTCTACCTGACCTCGGCGATCTTCGTGCTGGGCGTGCTCGGCCTCGTCGCCCGCTACAACGGCTTCTCGGTGGTCAAGCTCATCCGCTACATCAAGGAAGAGCTGCTGCTGGTGCTGGGCACGTCCTCCTCGGAGTCGGCGCTGCCTTCGCTCCTGCAGAAAATGGAGCGTGCCGGCTGCTCCAAGCCGGTCGTCGGCCTGGTGGTGCCCACCGGCTACTCCTTCAACCTCGACGGCACGAACATCTACATGACCATGGCCGCGCTGTTCATCGCGCAGGCCACGGACACGCCGCTGTCGCTGGGCGACCAGGTGCTGCTGCTGCTCGTCGCCATGCTGAGCTCCAAGGGCGCCGCCGGCGTCACCGGCTCCGGCTTCGTCACGCTCGCCGCCACGCTCTCGGTGGTCCCGACCGTGCCGGTCGCCGGCATGGCCCTCATCCTCGGCATCGATCGCTTCATGAGCGAGTGCCGCGCGCTCACCAACTTCATCGGCAACGCCGTGGCCTGCGTGGTCGTGGCGCGCTGGGAAGGCGAGTGCGACATGGACCGCCTGCACGCGGCCCTCGACGGCCACCCGCAGCCTCTGCCGGCCCCCGTGGTCGACGTGGCTCCGGTGCCGGTGCCCAAGGCCGCCTGACTGTCGCAGGCTCGACGCAGCCCTTCCCCGCGAGACGCGGGGGAGGGTTTTTTCATGCGCGCTTCAATAGCGCGCCGCCGCGCGGTTCAGGATGGCGCCGCTCTCGCCGACGATGGCGATCCGCCCGCCCTCCAGCCGCAGCTGCAGCTGGTATGTCGCGGCACCGGTCGAAATCGTGCCGCGCGCGGCGCTCGCGGCGCGCCAGTCCGTGATGGCGTTCACGTCGCACAGCCGTCCGTCCGGCGAGCAACTCGCCGTCACCGTGCCGGGCCGCACCGAGTAGGTCCTCTCGGGCCAGCGCTGCGCGAAGGCGCGCTTCTCGTCCAGCACGGTCTGCTTGCCCAGCGGCTTGCCGTAGTAGGTCACGACCTCCGCATAGGCTTCCTGCAGGGTGGCCATCGCGGTGCCGTTGTCCATCGACCAGCGTGCCTGCAACGTCGCCATGAAGTCGCGGGCCCGCTGCTCCGCCGAGGAGCCCGTGGCCGGCGCCGCGGATGCGACGGAGGGCGCCGGCGACGGAGTGCCGCCATAGACCACCTCGGCCATGCGTTCCGTGCGTGCGATCAGGCTGTCGTTGGGGATAGCGCCGGTCGCCACGAGCGCATCCTTGCGGGCGACGCCCGAGCCCTGCGGGAACGGCCCGATGACGACGGCATACCAGCCATTGACGTAGCGAAACACGTAGGTGTTGTCGAAGCGGCGCTTGACCTCGGTCGCGATCTGCGTCGCCTCCAGCATGGTCGGCCGGCTGAACACCTGGATCCAGTCGCCATACTGGCCCCACGAGCCGGGCGGCGGGGTCGGCGGGCTCGACGGCGGGGCCGACGCTGTCCCTGGCGTCGATCGGCTGGGGCCGTCGTTCAGGTTCACCTGCCGCACGTCGATCCCGATGCTCTGGGCGTCGGCGAAGGTCAGCCACTTGATCTCGTCGGGAGCCGCGCTCGTCACGTAGACCACGGCGCGCTCGGGCAGGCCGAGCTGGGCGACATAGGCGCCCACCAGTGCGTTGCCCACGGAGGTCGCCACCTTCACGTCGCCGGTCTGCACGTGGGCGGCATGGAAGCCGACCCGTGCCGTGCCGCTCATGGCGCGGTTGCGGCCGCCCAGCCACGCCAGCGCGCAGGCGGAGGCGCAGCTTTCCCCGTCGGACACGAAGGTCGAGAAGCCCTTGATGCGGATGGCCTTGCCGATCTCGATCCCGGCCTTCAGGTTGCCGCCATTGCTCTTGAACACGACGATCGCGTTCTCGTGGGGCAAGGCGACGTTGGCGAAGGTCTTCTCGTCCCCCAGCACCATCTCGCCCGAGATGAAGATGAGGACCACGCCGTTGTCGAGGCGTCGCGAGTCGATCGCCGCCGCTTGGACGGGCGAGGCCGCCCCCAAGACGGCCGAAAGAAGAGCGGCCCGCAGCGCGCTGCGAGCCAGGACCTGGAAGAGCATGCCATCCATCCGCATCGGATCGGTGGCGAGCCTCGTTCGAAAGGCCTTCGAGACCGTTGCCGCGACCGCGGACTCGCGCAGGGGATTTGCCCTTACGCTTACGGAGACCTTGCCGGATTCGACGCAATTCAATCCGATGCGCGATGGCGGGGGCGCCGGCGTTCCGGCGGCCGTCGTCAGGCCTTCAGTCGATCGCCCCGCGGATCGACCAGCGGGGCCAGCGTGACCCTGCAAGGCGTGCGCTCCATCGCGACCACGAGATCCCAGGCGCCGCTGGCGAGGAAGGCATCGTCGACTCCGTCGGCCCGGCGCACATAGCCCAGCCCGATGGGCCGGCCGACCGTGTAGCCGTAGCCTCCGCTCGACAGGTAGCCCACCGGCTCGCCGTCGCGCAGGATCGTCTCGCGCCCGAGAAGCACGACGTCGGGATCCTCGCACACGAAGGTCGCGAGGCGCTTGCGCAGGGGCATTCCCCGCGCGCGCTCCAGCGCGGCGCGGCCGATGAAGTCCCGGCCGGTGTCGAGCCGCACGGCGAAGCCGAGCCCGGCCTCGTAGGGCGTGTCGTTGGGCGTGATGTCGGCGCCCCAGGCGCGGTAGCCCTTCTCCAGGCGCAGCGACTCCATCGCCCGGTAGCCCGTGGGGACCAGTCCGAGCGGCTCGCCGGCAGCCATCAGCGCGTCGAACACGGTAGCCAGTCCCGGCATCGGCACGTGCAGTTCCCACCCCAGTTCGCCGACATAGCTGACGCGCAGCGCCCTGACGCGGATGCCGGCGATGTCGATCTCGCGCACCGCGCCGAAGGGGAACGCCGCGTTGGAGACGTCCGCCGGCGTGAGCGTCTCGAGGATCGCCCGTGCCTGCGGGCCCATGAGCGACAGCGTGCCGAACTCCTCGGTGACGTCGACGAGCAGCGCCTCCGAGCCGCGCGGGATGTGGTCGGCGATCCAGCCGGCGTCATGGGTGCGGAAACCCGTGCCGGTGACGATGTAGAAGCGGTCCTCGGCCAAGCGCGCGACCGTGAGGTCGCACTCGATCCCGCCGCGGGCGTTGAGCATCTGCGTGTAGGTGAGGCGGCCCGTCGCCCGCGTCACGTCGTTGGCGCAGATACCGGACAGCGCCCGCGCCGCATCGGCGCCGACCAGTTCGAACTTGGCGAAGGACGTCTGGTCGAACAGTCCGGCCCGCTCGCGGACGGCCCGGTGCTCCTCGCCGACGGGGGCGAACCAGTTCTGCCGGCCCATGGCGTAGACGTCCTCGGCCGCAACGCCCGGCGGCGCGAACCAGTTGGGGCGCTCCCAGCCCAGCTTGGAGCCGAAGACGGCGCCACGGGCCTTGAGCCGGTCGTAGAGCGGCGAGACGAGCCGCGGCCGCGCGCTCTCGTATTCCTCGTGCGGAAAGACGATGGTGTAGTGCTTGGCGTAGGCCTCCAGCGTGCGCTCGCACAGCCAGGCGCGGTCCTTGTGCAGCCCCGCGAAACGGCGGATGTCGACCACCCAGAGATCCATCGGCGCTTCGCCGGCCATCACCCACTGGGCCAGCACCCATCCGGCGCCACCGCCGCTGGCGATGCCGAACGCGTTGAAGCCGGCCCCGACATAGACGTTGGCCCGCTCCGGGGCCCGCCCCAGGATGAAGTTGCCGTCCGGCGTGAAGCTCTCCGGACCGTTGATCATCTGCTTGACGCCGGCCTGCGCCAGCGCCGGGACGCGGGCGATGGCCTGCGCCATGTGCTGCTCGAAGTGGCCCCAGTCGTCGTCGAAGAGCCGGAAGGCGAAATCGTCCGGCACGTCGCCCTGGGTCCAGGGGATCGGGTCGGGCTCGTAGCCGCCCATCACGAGGCCGCCGACTTCCTCCTTGAAGTAGGTGAGGCGGTCGGGATCGCGCAGCGTGGGCACGCCCGGCGCGAGGCCGGGGATCTTCTCGGTGATGATGTACTGGTGCTTCACCGGCTGCAGCGGAACGCTCACGCCGGCCAGCGCGCCCACCTGGCGCGACCACTGCCCGGCGCAGATCACCACCCGGTCGCAGGCGACGCGGCCCGCGGTCGTGTTCACGGCGACGACCCGGTTGTCGGCGATCTCGAACCCGGTGACCGCCACATCCTCGGCGATGCGGGCGCCGTGCATCCGGGCGCCGCGGGCCAGCGACTGCGTGATGTCGGAGGGGCTCGCCTGGCCATCGCTCGGCAGGTAGCTCGCGCCGACGAGATCCGACGTCTCCATCAGCGGCCAGAGCGCCTTGACCTCGGACGGGGACAGCAGGTGCATCTCGAGCCCGAAGCTGCGGGCCGTGGTCGCCAGCCGCCGGTACTCCGTCCAGCGCTCCGGGTTGGTGGCGAGCCGCAGGCAGCCGCTCATCGTCCAGCCCGTCGCCAGCCCCGTCTCCGCCTCGAGCCTGCGGTAGAGATCGACCGAGTAGCGCAGCACCTGGGTGATCGAGGCCGAGGAGCGCAACTGGCCCACGAGCCCCGCGGCATGCCAGGTGGAGCCCGACGTCAGCTTGTGCCGCTCGATGAGCAGCACGTCCGCCTTCTGGTCGCGGGCAAGATGGTATGCCGTCGAGCAGCCGATGATGCCGCCGCCGATGACGACGACCTGCGCATGCGAAGGGAGGGTGGTCGTCACAGCGGTCCGTGCCTGTCCTGGAAGGCCGCGAGGGCCCGTTCGGTGCGTGCGAGATAGTCGGTCGCGTAGCCGGCATAGTCCACGCCCGGCTTGCGCAGGTGGATGCCGGAGACGAGCGCCCACACCGCCTCGCGCAGCGTGCTGGCAACCTTCATGGCGTCGAAGCCGACGCGCAAGGCCTCGTCCGGCTCGCGCTCGAAATAGAGGCCGAGCAGGCGCTCTTCCGCATCCGGCGCCAGGCCCGCGTTGGTGGCGACGTTGGCGAGGTCGAACATCGCGGTCCCGAAGGCGCCGTACTCCCAGTCGATCAGCCACAGCCGGTCGCCGTCGTCGATGAAGTTTCCCGGCAGCAGGTCGTGGTGGCCGAACACGATAGGCAGGGGCGCCTGCAGCGCTTCCAGGCGATCCACGACGGGCATCCACCGGGCGAGCTCCGGCACGAAGGGGCTCTGCGCGGCCTCAAGCATCGCCGCGTAGTCCCGCAGGATGTGGAACACCCAGAAGATGCGGCCGGGCCCGGTCATCCGCCGGCCGACCTCGCGGTGGCAGCGGTGCAGCAGGGGAACGATCCGCTCCACGCCGGAGCGCATGTCCTCCTCGGTCCAGGTGCGGCCGGCGACGAAGCGGAACACCGAGACGCCGGGTTCACTGTGGACGAGCTCCGGCGACAGCCCTGCCGCATGGGCCGCGCGCGCGGCGGCCCATTCGTTGTCGCGAAACACGTGGTGCGCCGGGATGTCGCCGCCCAGGCGCGCGACGTAGTGCGCCGCCCCGTCCTCGACCCGGAACGCTTCGTTGCTGAGCCCGCCCTGGAGCGGGGACACGCCGACGGTCCGACCCTGCCAGCACGACAGCCCACGCACCCGCGCGACCAGCGTGTCGGTCATGTGATGGTCTCCCGTGGCGAAACGGTCATGGCCGCTTCCGATCATCGAAACGTGAATGGGTCGTCGGGGGGCGTCAATGGCACCTTGCGCATCGCTGGACGTCACCGGGCCTCTCGACGGTGACCTCTCCCGCCTGTGATCCGGGGGTGCCTTGCCTCCCGGTTCGCCTGTGCGACACTTGCTGACCGGAAGCGGAGCCCCCCGATGACCCGATGTCGTGCGCTTGGCGGACTGGCGTTCCTGATCGCGGCCCTGCTGCACCCGGCGGCCTCCCGCGCCGACGAGCTCGAGGTGGACCTCGCGCTGGTGCTCGCCGTCGACGTCTCCCGGTCGATGGACAATGAGGAGCAGGTTCTCCAGCGCGAAGGCTATGTCGAAGCCTTCCGCTCGGAGGTCGTGCACAACGCCATCCGCAACGGCATGGTGGGGCGCATCGCCGTCACCTACATGGAATGGTCGGGGCCGGGCCAGCAGGCGGTGGTGATGCCCTGGACCGTGATCGACGACGCGTCCGGCTCGCGGGCCTTCGCCGACCGGCTGGGCAAGGCGCCCATCGGCCGGATCTTCTCGACCTCGATCTCGGGCGCCATCGACTTCGGCGTCGCGCTGTTCCGGCAGAGCAACGTCACGGCGCTGCGCCGGGTCATCGACGTCTCGGGGGACGGGCCGAACAACACCGGCCGGATCGTGACGCTGGCCCGCGACGAGGCCATCGCGCAGGGGATCGTCATCAACGGGCTGCCGTTCATGGTGAAGCAGCCGACGGGCTTCGGGGACGTCGAAAACCTCGACCACTACTACGAGGATTGCGTCATCGGCGGCCCCGGCGCCTTCTCCATCCCGATCCGCGACAAGACCCAGATCGGCGAGGCCACCCGCAACAAGATCGTGCGCGAGATCGCCGATCTCGGGCCCGAACCGCGCATCGTGCCGGCCCAGGGCAGGCCGGCGGCCAATTGCCTGATGGGCGAGCAGCAGCGCCGGATGCAGTACGGCCCCTGACGCGCCGGCGTCTCAGCCCGGCGGCAGGCTGAGTTCCTGCCGGACCAGCTGCACCCAGTAGGACACGCCGTAGGGTATGGCCTTGTCGTTGAAGTCGTAGTCGGGCTTGTGCACGCCGACGTCGCCGCCTTCTTCCGCCGTGCCGTTGCCCATGAAGATGAACGCGCCGGGCTTCTTGCGCAGCATGAAGGCGAAGTCCTCGCCGCCGCCCGTCGCCGGCAGGTCGGCATCGACGGCGGCTTCACCCACCACGGCCGAGGCGGCGGCGACCGCCGCGTCCGTCTCCTCGCCGTGGTTGACCAGCGGTTCCGCCAGCCAGTCGATCTCGAAGGTCATGCCGGCGCCGTGCATCGCCGCCAGGCCGCTCGCCAGCTCGCGCATGCGCCGCTCGGTGATCTCTTTCACCGCGTCGTCGTAGTGACGGGTCGTGCCGGCCACCATCATCGAGGCGGGCATGACGTTGCAGGCTTCCTTGTCGCCGCCGCCGATGTGGCCGACGCTGATGACGGCCGGGTCGAAGGCCGAGATGTTGCGGCCGACGATGGTCTGGAGGCCCAGGACGTAGTGGGCGACGATGACCGAGAGGTCGGTCGACAGGTGCGGGGTCGAGCCGCCGTGGCCGCCCGTGCCGGTGAACGTCACGAAGAACTTGCTGCCGCCGGCCATCGCCGGGCCCTTGCGGATCCCGAACTGGCCGAGCGCCATGCCGGGCCGGTTGTGCATGCCGTAGACCGCGTCGCAGGGGAACCGGTCGAACAGCCCGTCGGCGAGCATGGCCAGCGCACCGCCGCGGCCTTCCTCGGCCGGCTGGAAGATGAGCTGGACCGTCCCGGCGAAGTCGCGGTGCTCGGCCAGGTAGCGCGCGGCCCCCAGCAGCATGGTCGTGTGCCCGTCGTGGCCGCAGGCGTGCATGATGCCCGGGTTCTTCGAGGCATAGGGAAGGTTCGTCTGCTCCGGGATCGCCAGGGCATCCATGTCGGCGCGAAGGCCGATGGCCCGCCGGCCCGGGAGCCTGCCCTTCAGCGTTCCCACCACGCCGGTCCCGCCGACGCCCTCGGTGACCTCGATGCCCCATTCCCTGAGCTTGGCCGCCACGAGGGCCGCCGTCCGCGTCTCCTCGAGGCCCATTTCCGGATGCGCGTGGATGTCGTGGCGAATGGCGACGAGGTCGGGAAGGATGCGTCCGATCTCGGAGGGCAGGGAATGGGCGGTCACGGCGGGGTCTCCTGGAATGGACGTCGCCCGAGGTTAGGCCAAAGCGTGAAGATCGGTCCATGCCTGTCTCGGCGTGGCAACCTTGCGGGCCGTGCACGCGTTCGCACGTCGTGCTTTTGCCGCAACGCCCGTGCTAGGCTCAGGTTGCAACCGAGGGATTTACTGAATGAGACTTGCGCGATTGACGATGACCGCCGCCTGCCTGCTCGCCGCGGGCGGCGTGGCCCGTGCGGCGGAGTGCGGCAATTCGTCGGGCGGGTTCGAGACCTGGAAGCGGCAGATGGCGGAGGAGGCTCGTGGTGCCGGCCACAAGCCCGCGACCATCGCAGCGCTCATGGGCACCACCTATTCGCATGCCACCATCGGTGCCGACCGGGGACAGAAGAGCTTCAAGCTGTCGCTCTCCGAGTTCATGAAGAAGCGCGGGTCGGCGGCCATCGTGTCCCAGGGACGCCAGCGCAAGGCGAGCCAGGCGGCGTTCTTCGCCGGCCTGGAGAAGCGCTTCGGCGTCCCCCCGGGGCCGCTCCTGGCCATCTGGGGCATGGAGAGCGGCTTCGGCGCCTTCACCGGCAAGCAGAACACGCTCTCGGCCGTGGCCACGCTGGCCTATGACTGCCGCCGGACGGAGTATTTCACCGACCAGCTCGGCGCGATGCTGACCCTGATCGACGCCGGGACGCTCTCGGTGGCCTCGCGCGGCGCCATGCACGGCGAGGTCGGCCAGACCCAGTTCCTGCCCAAGAACGTGCTGCAATACGGGGTGGACGGGGACGGCAACGGGCGCATCGACCTCGACACCATGGCCGACGCGCTGGCTTCCACGGCCAATTTCCTGAAGGGCCACGGCTGGAAGCCGGGCGCCGGCTACCAGCCCGGCCAGCCGAACTTCGTGGCCATCCAGGGCTGGAACGCGGCCTCGGTCTACCAGCAGTCGATCGCGATCATGGGCCGCCAGATCGACGGCGGCGAGGACTGATCCTCAGGGCCCCTCGAGAGCTGCGGCGCAGCCCGGGCCTCGGGTCACGCGCTGTCAGGGGAGGGCGGCGATCGCCGCGTCGCGCAGGCGGCCGGTGAAGCCGACCGTCCATTCGTCGCCGTCGAACGGTGTGAAGCGCACCTCCAGCCGGCCGTCGATGCCGCCGGCGAAGTCCCACTCGGTCTCGTAGTCGATGCCGTTGTCCAGGAAGTCTTCGCCCTGGAGCTCGAGCCCGGCGCCGGACATGATCAGCGCCCAGTCGCCGGCGCTGATCTCGATGGCGTGCACCTGGTCCTTCCAGGACACGGTCACGACGACACCGGACCCTGTGATCGAGAACGGAGCTGAATCGGGGCTCAAGCCGGGTCCTCCTGTGAATCGGGAACGCCGCCCGAGGATCGCCCAGCCGGGTGCCGCATTCAACGCCCATGCGCTTTCGAGACCCCTAACGCCTTTTTACATCGATTTATTGGCATTCGACTGAACCAGTCCCCGCCACCGGGCGTATCGGTTGTGGCTGGAACGGGGACGCCGATGAAAACGCAGATCGTCGTGGTCGGTGGCGGGGCCGGCGGACTTGAGCTCGTGCGGCGCCTGGGAGCCAAGCTCGGGCGCGACAGCTATGACGTGATCCTGGTCGAGCGCAACAACACCCACATCTGGAAGCCGCTGCTGCACGAGGTCGCCGCGGGCTCGCTGGACGCCAATCTCGACGAGGTCGGTTACCGCAGCCACGGGCACCGCTGGTGCTACCGCTATTTCTACGGAACGCTGGAAGGCATCGACCGGACCTCGGGCCATGTCGTGATCGCCCCCGTTCTCGACGAGGACGGCAGCGAGATCATCGCGCGCCACCGAATCCGTTTCGACTATTGCATCCTCGCCATCGGGGCCATCGCCAACGACTTCGGCACGCCGGGCGTGCGCGAGCACTGCATCTTCCTCGACGACCGCAGCCAGGCCGACCGCTTCCGCAGCAAGCTGTTGAACCATTGCCTGCGGGTGTCGCGGTCGCTCAGCGCCGACCCGAAGTCGGACGCGACCGTGAACGTGTCCATCGTCGGCGGCGGGGCGACGGGCGTCGAGCTGGCGGCGGAGCTGTTCAACGCGGCAGCCGGCCTGCGCCACTACGGCCTGGAGGTGTTTGACGAGAGCCGCCTCAAGGTGACGCTGATCGAGGCCGGCCCCCGCATCCTCCCGGCCCTGCCGGAGGACCTCGCCAAGGCGGCGCACGAGGAACTCGAGAAGCTCGGCGTGCGGGTGCTCACGGGCACGGCCATCACCCAGGCCACGGCGACGTCCATGGTGACCAAGGCAGGGGAAGAGATCCCGGCCGATCTCAAGGTGTGGGCGGCCGGCGTGCGCGGGCCCGACCTCCTCAAGGATCTCGACGGCCTGGAGGCGACCCGGAGCAACCAGCTCGTCGTGAAGCCGACGCTCCAGACCACCAACGACGAGCGCATCTTCGCCATCGGCGATTGCTGCTTCTGCAAGCTGGAAGGCTCCGATCGGCCCGTGCCGCCGCGCGCCCAGGCGGCACACCAGATGGCGGAGACCGCCTACCACAACATCCTGGCGCTGATCGCCAACAAGCCCCTGAAGCCCTTCGTCTACCGCGATCGCGGCTCGCTCGTCTCGCTCTCGCGCTTCGACACGGTCGGCAGCCTCATGGGCAACCTGGTCGGAGGCCGCATGGCGGTGGAGGGGCGGCTGGCCCGCATGGTCTACCTGTCGCTCTACCGCATGCACCTCATCGGGATCCACGGCTGGCTGAAGGGCATCGCGCTCATCCTGGTCGGGCATGTGAACCAGGTGGTCCGGCCGCGGCTCAAGCTGCACTGAGCCGGCATTCATGGCATGGTCGTTGCGAGCCGTGGACGACGCCGCGCGCCGGAGCGCGCGGGCCTGATGGAGACCAGACGATGCTGCCCTTCCGCCTTGCCGCCGCCCTCGCCGCACTGGTCCTGCCCACGGCGGCTTTCGCCCACACCGGGTTCCACGCGGACGGCCTCGCCGACGGGGCGCTGCACCCGCTGACCGGCGCGGACCATCTCCTGGCGATGGTGGGCGTGGGGCTCTGGGCCGCGTCGCTCGGCGGCATCGCTCGCTATGCCCTTCCCGTCGCCTTCGTGAGCCTGATGGCCGTTGGCGCCGCGCTGGGTCTCGAGGGCATCGCGATGCCGGGGGTCGAGCACTGGATCGCCGCCTCCGTGGTCGGGCTCGGTGTCGCCGTGGCGTTCCAGGTCCGCGTCCCCACGCCGCTCGCGGCGCTCCTGGTCGCGGTCTTCGCGCTGGCGCATGGGCAGGCCCATGCGGCCGAAATGCCTGCGATGGCGTCACCGCTTGCCTATGCCTTGGGCTTCGGGCTTGTCACCGCCGCGCTTCACGGCGCGGGCCTGGGGCTCGGCACCGCCCTGTCGGGCACCCGGCTGCCCCGCATCGCGGGCGGCCTCACGGCCCTGGCGGGCCTCGTCTTCGCCTTCGGTTCCTGAAGCGCCGGGCTACCGGACGCCCGCTCCTCGGATCGCCTGCCACACCTTCTCGGGCGTGAGCGGCATGTCGAGATGGGTCACGCCCAGCGGGGCGAGGGCGTCCAGGACCGCGAGCACGATCACCGGCGGCGCCGCGATGGCGCCGGCCTGTCCAACGCCCTTCGCGCCCATCGGGTTGGACGCGGTCGGGACCTCGCGGAACCTGATCTCGAAGGCGGGCAGGTCGTCCGCCCGTGGCACCGCATAGTCCATGAACGTCGCCGCCTGCAGCTGACCCGAGGAGGCGTCGTAGGCGACCTCCTCGAGCAGGGCCTGGCCGATGCCCTGCGCCAGCCCGCCATGCACCTGCCCTTCCGTGAGGAGGGGATTCAGCAGGACACCGAAGTCGTCCACGGCGACGTAGCGCTCGACGCTCACCACCCCTGTCTCGGGATCGACCTCAACCTCGGCCACGTGGCAGCCGTTGGGAAACGTGTACGCGTCGCACCGGTTGTCGCCGTGCCCCTGGGCGAGGGGCGTCAGGCCCGAGGCCGCCAGGGCCTCTGCCAGATCGGCGAGGGCGACCTGCCGGGCCGCATCGCCGCTCACGCTGAACACGCCGTCGGCGAAGCGCAGCAGGGCGGGGTCTGACTGAAGGAGGCCGGCCGCGCGGGGCAGGGCCTTGCCGACGAGGTCGTCCGCGGCCAGCAGGATCGCCGCCCCGCCCATGTGCAGCGAACGCGCTCCGCCGTGACCGCCGCCGCGCGGCACCGTCCGCGTGTCGGCCTGCACGAGGCGGATCGCCTCTGCCGGAATGCCGAGCCGGTCCGCAGCGAGGCGAACGAAGCTCGTCTCGTGGCCCTGTCCGTTGGACTGGGTGCCGACGGCCAGCGCGAAGCGTCCGTCGGGTTCGGCGGCGATCCAGGCTTCCTCTCCCGGCTGGCCGCGCGACGTCTCCAGGAACATCGCGAGGCCGAAGCCGCGCAGCCTGCCGGCGCGCCCGGTCTGGCGCGCGCGACGGCGGTATCCGGCGCGGTCGGCGAGCCGAAGCGCAGCATCGATCGCCGCCAGCGGCTCCCCACCGTCGAACAGCGCCCCGATGGCGCTCCTGTGGGGGAACGTCCGGATCAGGTTCCGGCGGCGCAGGTCCACGGGGTCGATGCCCAGCCGTCGCGCCGCCGCGTCCACCAGGCGCTCGACGATGTAGCAGGCCTCCGGCTTGCCGGCGCCGCGATAGGCATCGATGGGAGCCGTGTTGGTGAAGGCGCCACGCACGTCGAGGCTGACCGCAGGAATGGCATAGAGGCCTCCCACCGCGGGCGTGATCGCCGTCGTCGCGCTGCCGGGACCCAGCGAGCTGACGTGGGAGCCGAGATGGGCGACCGTGGTGAAGTCCAGCGCGGTGAAGCGTCCGTCCGCGTCCAGGCCGAGCCGGGCGGTCGTCCGGATGGCGCGGGCGTGCGTGCCCGCCTGGAAGTCCTCCGAGCGTTCGGCGATCCAGCGCACCGGCCGGCCCAGCTCACGAGCGGCGAGCAGCAGCAGGGCGTATTCGGGGTAGGTCACGTTCTTCATGCCGAAGCCGCCGCCGACGTCGGGGCAGGCGACGTCGATGCGCGACGGATCGACCCGCATGACCGCGGCGAGCTCGGCGCGGATCATGTGGACGGAGGCGGCGCTGACCTCCAGCAGTCCCCGTCCGGCCGCGGCGTCCCACGTCGCCAGCGCGCAGCGCGGCTCCAGGGCGGCCGCGGCGATCCTGGCGTGGACGAGGTCGAGCTCGACCACGTGCGCCGAGGCGGCGAGGGCGGCCCGTGTCGCCTCGGCATCGCCGCGGCGGTAGTGATAGGCGAGGTTGCCCGGCGCCTCGTCCCAGAGCGCCGGCGCTCCCGGCGCGAGCGCCGCGTCGGCGTCGACGACGGCGTCGGTCGGATCATAGTCGACGACGATGGCCTCGAGCGCCTCGAGGGCGGCGGAGGCCGATTGCGCGACGACGAAGGCGACCGGTTCCCCCACGTGGCGGACGCGATCCGCCGGCAGCACCGGGCGCGGCGGGACGACGAGCCCGGATGCCGGATCGAGCGCCAGGGAGCAGGGCATGGGGGCCAGGCCGGCGGCCGCGACCTCGCGGGCGGTGAAGATCGCCGCCACGCCGGGCAGGCTCCTGGCGGCCTCCACGTCGATGCCGCGGATCCTGGCGGCCGCATGGGGCGAGCGCAGCACGGCGGCATGCAGCAGGCCCTCGGGTTGCAGGTCGCCGACATAGCGACCGTGGCCGGTGAGAAGGCGCGGGTCCTCGCGTCGGCGCTCCGAGCGCGGGTCGGCGAAGGCCTCGACGAGGGGACGCTTCCTGCTGGCCATCAGTCCACGAGACGCACGGTGATCCCGGGCAGCGCGACGCCGTCGAGCCGCGTGCTCCAGGTTTGGCCGGGGGACACCGGCAGGGCCCGGGTCAACGTCCCGGTCGAGATGATTTCGCCGGCCTGCAGGGGCGGTGCCTCGGGATCGGCGGCCAGCACCGCCACGAGGTGCCGCAGAGCCCCCAGGGGGCCCGTGCCGAGCACGTTGGCGGAGTGACCCTCGTCCATCGCCTCGCCGTCGCAGGACAGGACGATGCGGAAATCCGCCAGGGCGGCGAACCACGCGTCCGCGTCGGCGGGAAGAATGCTCGCCGGCTCGCCCAGGACGAGCGCGCCGTGCAGCGCGAAGGCGGCGACCGTGTCGGCGGCCTGGAAGCGCCAGCCGGGGTAGACCGACTGCACGATCTCGAAGCCGTGCGACACCCCCGCGACGCAGCCCAGCAGCGCGCGCTCGTCCATGCCCGGCCTCGGCGTGCTGCCCAGCGTCAGCATGATCTCGGGCTCGATGCGCGGCTCGACCAGATGTCCGATGGGTTGGGCATCGATGGAGCGGGCTTCGCGCACGGTCCGGTCGTACACGCATCCCCAGATGGGCGCGTGTACGTCGTACTCGTCCCAGATCGTGCGGTTGGTGAACCCCACCTTGCGCCCCACCGGCAGCCAGCCTTCGCTTTCGCGCCACCGCCTGATCCGGTGGCCGGCCGCGGTGGCGACCGTCAGGTCGAAGCCGGTGTCCGCCGCGGTGAACGGCGGGATCTGCCGCCCCTCACTCGAGGCCGAGAGAATGGCGGCCGCGGCGGCCTCTGCACGGTCCATCGTCAACCCCGGCGCACGCCTGCGAGGAGCGTCTTCTCCAGCATCATGTGGCAGCCCTTGTTGCCGTCCACCGTCTGGGTCACGTGCAGGTCGCCGGCCAGGGAGCACAGCATGTACGCCTCCTCGCGGGTCAGCGTGGTGAGGCGGGTGACGTGAAGGATCATCTCGCGCAGCGCCTGCTTGGCCGCATCGTCGAGGTCCTCGTTCATGCCCATCGCGATGAGGTGCGTCGCCGATTCGGCGAAGGGCCAGCTCCAGCCCAGGCCCTTGTGCACCGTCAGCCGGAACGTGCCGTCGAGGCCGGTCTCCAGGCCCGTCAGGCAGACCTCGCCGTCACCCTGGGCCCCGTGGCCGTCGCCGGCGGAGAACAGGCCACCCGGCGCCCAGACGGGCAGGTAGAGGGTGGTGCCGGCGCGCAGCTCCTTGTTGTCCATGTTGCCGCCGAACGCGTGGGGCGCCATCGTCGACTGCGCTCCCCACAGGGCCGGCGGCGCGACTCCCATGACGCCGAAGAACGGGTCCAGGGGCACCTCCACGCCAGGCACCATGGTGATCATGCCGGCCTCCCGGTCGATGCGCGGGTGGATGAGCTTGGGCTCCGGGAAGTCCTCCGGCAGCGTGCCCAGGAGCGGCACGATGGCCATGTAGCCCCAGTCCATCCAGGGCGTGACGGACAGGATGTCGACCTGCAGCACGTCGCCGGGCATCGCCCCCTTCACCGCGATCGGACCGGAGATGAAATGCGACGCGGGCCCGGGCTTCACCGTGGCCATGGCCTCTTTCAGGATGGCCGGGATCTCGTAGGCGGGGTCGGTCGGCAGCCGGGCGGGCCGGCAGGCGGGCAGGGCCCGGATCGACACCGTGTCACCCGACTCGATCTCGATCGCCGCGGGGATCGCCGCGTCGAACGTGCCCCAGACGACGGTCTGCGGCGTGGTCGGAAGATCGTGGTGGCGGCTCATGGCGGCGTCTCCGGACGTGGGCTTGCCCGCGAACTTAGCCGCCGCCTTGCCGGCTCGCTACGGCAATCGGGGCGGCTCAGGGCTGCAGGATGCCGCATCCACTGGACAGTCACGCGGGCTTGGCCATTCTAGGCGCGCCGGTCCCGCCACCCTCGGAATCCCCGCTGATGCCGCTTCTCGATCTCGCCGCCGTCCGTTCCGCGTTCCCCGCGCTCGCCGCCTCCGACTGGGCCTATTTCGACAATGCCGGGGGATCGCAGGTCCTGCGCGGCGTGGCGCACCGCGTGTCGGACTATCTTCTCACCACGAGCGTGCAGCTCGGGGCCACCTACGAGCCGTCGCGCGTCGCGGCCGAACGGTTCGCCCAGGCGCGGGCCCGCATCGCGCTGATGATCGGCGCGTCCCGGGCGGAGGAGGTCGTGCTGGGGCCCAGCACGACGCAGCTCATGCGCAACCTCTGCGCGGCCATGGCCTCGCAGTTCGCGCCGGGCGACGAGATCGTGCTCACCGATTTCGACCACGAGTCCAACATCGGGCCCTGGCTGCAGCTGCAGGAGCGCGGCGTCGTCGTGAAGTGGTGGTCGGTCCGGCCCGACTTCACCATCGACCTTGCCGATCTCGACGCGCTGCTCGGCCCGAAGACGAAGCTCGTCTGCGTGACGCACGCCTCCAACATCCTGGGCACGATCAACCCGATCCCGGCGATCGCCGAGCGCGTCCATGCCGCCGGCGCGCGCCTGTGCGTCGACGCCGTCGCCTATGCGCCCCACCGGGCGGTGGACGTGGTGGCGTCGGGCGCGGACTACTACGTCTTCTCGTTCTACAAGACCTACGGCCCGCACTTCGCCGTGCAGTGGGGCCGCCACGACGCGCTCCTCGAGCTCGACGGCCTCTACCACTGGTTCTACGGCAAGGAGAAGGTCCCGGGGAAACTCGAGCCCGGCAACGCCAACTACGAACTCGCCTGGGGCAGCGCCGGCATCGTCGACTATCTGGAGGGTCTGGGCGGCGGCGAGGGGCGCAAGGCTATCGTCGCGGCGTTCGAAGGGATCGCGCACCATGAGGAGCTCCTCGCCGAGCGGCTGCTCGGCTGGCTGCGGGCCCGCAACGACGTGACCATCGTGGGCGAGCGCGAGGCCTCCCGCGACAAGCGGGTGCCGACGATCTCGTTCAAGGTCGCCGGCCGGGACTCGGCGCAGATCGTGACCACCGTGGATCGTCGCCGGATCGGCATCCGCCATGGCGACTTCCACTCGCGCCGTCTCGTCGAGCGTCTCGGGCTTTCGCCGGGCAACGGCGTCGTGCGCGTGTCCATGGTCCACTACAACACGCTGGAAGAGGTCGATCGCCTGGTCGAGGCGCTCGACGAGGCGCTGGGGAGCCCCTGACCCGCCGATGCAGAAGGTGTCCGTCACATCCGCAGACGTCGCGCGCCTGGCCAAGGTCTCCCAGTCGGCGGTGAGCCGTACCTTTTCGCCGGGCGCCAGCGTCTCGCCCAAGATGCGCGAGCGCGTGCTGGCGGCGGCGAAGGAACTGGGCTACCGGCCGAACGCGATCGCCCGCGCGATGATCAGCGGACGCTCGGGTCTGATCGCGCTGCTCGTCGCCTATCTCGACAACAACTTCTACCCGGTGGCGCTCGAGCAACTGTCCCGGGCGCTGCAGGCGCACGGCTACCAGGTGCTCCTGTTCATGACGGCGCCGGGCGACCAGGACCGCGTCGTGCAGCAGATGCTCGAGTACCAGGTCGAGGGCATCGTGATGGCCTCGGCCACCCTGTCCTCCGGCCTCGCCCGCGAGTGCGCGGAGACGGGCGTGCCGGTCGTCCTGTTCAATCGGTACGTTCCCTCCTCGCCGTCCAGCAGCGTCACCTCCGACAACATCGAGGGTGCGCGCCAGCTCGCCCATCTGCTCGCCGAGGCCGGCCACAAGCGCATCGCCTTCATCGCCGGTTTGGAGGATTCCTCCACCAGCCGCGACCGTGAGGCCGGCTTCTGCAAGGGACTTGCCGAGAAGGGGCAGGCGCTCTTCGCCCGCGGGGTCGGCAGCTATCGCCGCGAGGGCGCGGCCGCGGCCGCCCGCCAGCTGTTCCGGGCGAAGGAGAAGCCGGACGCGGTCTTCGTCGCCAACGACCACATGGCCTTCGCGGTCATGGACGTGCTGCGCGGCGAGCTGAAGCTGCGCATCCCCGAGGACGTCTCGGTGGTGGGCTACGACGACGTGCCCGAAGCGGGCTGGGGCGGCTACGCGCTGACCACCGTGACGCAGCCCTCCCAGGAGATGGTGGACGCCACCGTCGAGATCCTGCTCGAGCAGATCACCAGGCGCGTCGTCCTGCGCCGGGCCGCCGTGCTGCCCTGCCGGCTCGTGGTGCGCAACTCGGCGCGGTTGCCCAAGGGGATGGGCAGGCGCGGTTAGAACGGTGCTGCGGGATTGTGCGCCCTTCGACACGCCGTCTTCGACGGCTGCTCAGAGCCTGTGAGTCTTTATTCCGCGCGGGTGGTAGTCCAGTTCAGGCCCACCTCTCAGCCGTCATCCCCGGGCTTGGCCCGGGGACCCACGACTTTGCCGGCGCCACTCTCAAGTCGTGGGTGGCCGGGCCACGCCCGGCCATGACGCGGAGAGAGTGGTGCAAGCTGGACAATCCAAAGATTCACAAGCTCTGGGCAACCCTCAAAGCGGCCGTGTCGAAGGACGCAGCATGGCTAAGCCGCCTGGATCCGCCCGCGCTTGAAGAAGCTCTGCATGCGGCCGAACACGTCCACGTCCATCTGCTTGAGCAGATGGATGATGTCGAGCGGCACCCAGTTCTCGCGGATCAGGCCCTCGTGGTGGAGGTAGAAGTCCATCACGCGCATGGTCACGTCGCGGCCCGTCGGGGCCGTGCCCAGGAAGTCGCCGCCCTTGTGCGAGGCGAAGACGCTGGGCCAGCCGGAGGTCGCCGAATAGGGGCCGTCGCCGATGCGGACGTAGTGGTTGCCGCCCCTGCGGTTGGGGAAGGCGATCCGGAACGGCAGCTGATGGTAGTCCACGAAGCCCTGGAGGCCGCGCGTGGTGCCGATGCCGGACGGGCCATACCACATCATCTTCGGGTGCCAGTGCACCTTCTGCGGCATGTCGAGCAGCCCCTGGCGCCCGTGGCCGGCGGTGTCGTCGTAGTCGCCCAGGCTGCGGTGCATGGCGAGCGTCTGGGCGAGGCTCGCGGCCGAGAGCTCCGGGTCTTGCTCGGTCAGCACCACGCCGTCCGCGGTGAGGGGACCGGGCCACTGCTCCTCCGTGCCCAGGCTCGGCGCCACGGGCCAGAAGCCGGCCTGCCGGATGACGTCCATCACGTCGATCAGCACGGTGCTCTGGTCGATCTTGCCGTTCGACACGCGGTGGAACTCGCCGTAGCGGATGTAGATGGGCCGTCCGGTGGCGGGAATGGTCAGCCAGTCCTCGCGGAAGGTGCCGAGGTAGTGGCCCACGGTGCCGACGAAGTCATGGCCGTTGTAGTGGCCGCCGATGACGATGGTGTCGCGCCGCTCGAGATCCGGGAACGCCTGCACCAGGGGCCGCCAGACGACGTCCGCGATGGCCCCGAGCCCGCGCATCTCGTTGAGCGGGTGCGAGCCGCGCCATTCGGCGTCGGGGTGGTAGGCCGCCGCCAGTCGCTTCTCGACGCTCGCCGGCGAGGAATCCGCCAGGGCATAGAGCGCGTCGCGCACGACGCGCTTGTTCTGGATGTGGTGGTTTGTCCCGGTCATGGGATTCTCGTCAGCGTGGCCACGATTGAAGGTTCAGCCATCTTGCATACGTAATCAATATCTGCCAGCTTTTTGCCCGCACGATCGTCCGGCGGGCGCGTGGCAAGGGCCACGTGTCCCGAGCCCCCGAGCGGGAGGGTCCGCGCGCAATGGTCGAAGTCGCTCTCAAGGGCGTGACGAAGCGGTGGGGCTCGTTCATCGGGGTCCGCCAGGTCGACCTGTCGATCGCCGACCGCGAGTTCATCGTCTTCCTCGGCCCGTCGGGCTGCGGCAAGACCACGACGATGCGCATGATCGCCGGCCTCGAGGATCCCAGCGAAGGCGAGATCCGCATCGGCGGCCGGGTCGTGAACGACCTGGAGCCGAAGGATCGCGACGTCGCGATGGTGTTCCAGAACTACGGGCTCTACCCGAACCTCACGGTCTACGAGAACATCCGGTTCCCGCTGAAGGTGCGCCGCGTCGACCCCGCCACGCACGACGCCCGCGTGCGCAAGGCCGCCGCCATGGTCGAGCTCGGCGACCTGCTCGGGCGCCGTCCCAAGGAGCTGTCCGGAGGCCAGCGCCAGCGCGTGGCGCTCGCCCGCGCAATCGTGCGCGAGCCGGCGGTGTTCCTGATGGACGAGCCGCTCTCCAACCTCGACGCCAAGCTGCGGGTCTCCACCCGCGCCCAGATCAAGAACCTGCAGCACGAGCTCAAGGTGACGACCATCTACGTCACCCACGACCAGATCGAGGCCATGACCTTGGCCGACCGCGTGGTCGTGATGAACAAGGGCGAGTTCCAGCAGGTGGGCACGCCCGCCGAGATCTACGACCGGCCCGCCAACACCTTCGTCGCGGGCTTCATCGGCTCGCCGGCGATGAACCTCGTCGACGGCGAGTGCCGCGGCGGCGTCTTCACGGCGCCGAGCATCACCGTGCCGGGCCTCACCGGCGCGTCCGACGGACCCGTGACACTGGGCTTCCGGGCCGAGGACACGGTGCTCTGCGAGCCGGCGGCGGGGCAGGTGTCCGCGCCCATCTACAGCGTCGAGCTTCTCGGGGACTCCACGCTCGTGACAGTGCGTTCGGGCGACGCCCTCGTGGCCGCCAAGGCATCCAAGACGTTCAGGGCGGAGATCGGCGAGGCCGTCGGCTTCAGGCTGGCGCCCGACCACTGCCATCTGTTCGACCGGGCAACCGGCCGGCGTATCGGCGGCCCGGCCGCCGCCTAGCTGAAAAGACCCGGCAGGCGTTTCGCCGGTCGGACAACAGGAGGGGAAAGTCATGACGATACGCACTCTGGCCGCTGCGGCGGCTCTCTCGCTCGTCTTCGGCGCATCGGCGCAGGCGGCCTGCGCCTTCAAGAACGACGTCCCGGTCAAGTCGCTGACGGCAGGCTTCCAGGCATGGAAGTCGGTCACGTCCGCGATGGCCGAGTGCGGCAACGTGCAGGCCGAGCTCGACCAGGACTTCGGCAAGAAGCAGCCGGAAGCCTTCGCCGCCAAGCCGTCGCTCTATCAGATCGGTGGTGTCGCGGCCGAGACGTTCGTGCCGCTCAACACGGCGGGCACGATCCGTCCGCTGGACGACCTGGTCGCGAAGTACGGGCAGAAGCTCACGCCCAACCAGCTGGTCAAGGTGGACGGCAAGGTCATGGCCATCGCCATGATGGTGAATGCGCAGCACCTGATGTACCGCAAGGACGTCTTCGACCAGCTCGGCATCGCCGAGCCCAAGACCTACGACGACGTGCTCGCCGCCGCCGCGAAGATCAAGGCGGCCGGCGTGATGGCGACGCCGATCGGCGCGACGATGCGCACCGGCTTCAATCTCGGCCAGGATTTCGTGAACCTGTACATGGGCTACGGCGGGCAGTTCTTCGGCGAGGGCAACATGCCCGCGCTCAGCACCGGCGATGCCGGCGTGAAGACGCTCGAGATGATGAAGAAGCTCACGGCCTACATGGACCCGGAATACCTCACCGCCGACTCCACGGTCGTGCAGAAGCAGTTCCAGCAGGGCAAGATCGCGATGGCCAATTTCTGGGCCTCGCGCGCCGGCGCTCTCGACGACGCGAAGGAGTCGACCGTGGTCGGCAAGATCGCCATGGCCGCGGCACCCGCGGCCGTGCCGGGCGGCAAGCCGGCGACGACGGTGTGGTGGGATGGCGCCGTCATCGCCAAGAACATCAGCGACGCCGAGGCCGATGCCGCCTTCCGCGTGCTGATGGAAGGCATGGACAAGGAGATGGTCACCGCGAACAACGCCGACGCGGTGTGGCTGATCGACGGTTACGTCCCGGGCCGCTCGGCCGAAGGCGCTCTGGCCTCGATGAAGGGTGGCGCTCCCGCCTACCCGGCGGCGCCGCGCCTGGGCCTGCTCACCACCGCCATCGGCAACACGCTCGCCGACTTCTTCACCGGCAAGTCAGACGCCATGGCAACCCTGAAGGCGATCGAGGCGAAGTACGTCACCTCCGCCAAGGAAGCCGGCCTGATCAAGTAAGCCGCTCGGCAACGCTGCGGGTCGTGGCCACGCGACCCGCAGCCCCTTCGCCCAGGGACATCCTTCATGAAGACGCGCACCTTCGCCGCCTTCGTCGCGCCGTCCCTGGCGATGATGCTGCTGTTCATCGCGCTGCCGCTCGTCAGCGTGCTTCTGCAAAGCACGGAGAACACCCGCCGCATCTTCAAGGAGGAACTCGTCGAGCGTTGCACGCCCGGCTTCCCCGCGCCGACCTGCGAGAAGGAAAGGCGGCAGATGCCGGTGATGGACGCCAGCGGCAATCCGGTCACCGAACGCGTCTTCGTCGGTCTGGAGAACTTCCGAACCCTGCTCAAGACCGAGCAGATCGCCGGCATGATCGCGGAAGGCCGGTCGCTCTGGCAGGCCATCTCCGCCGTGGACTTCTACCGGGCGCTCGCCTTCACGCTGATCTTCACGTTCATCACCCTGCCGCTCGTCATCGGGGTCGGCCTCGCCATCGCCATCGCCCTGAACGCGACCGTGCAGGCGATCCGCGGCCCGATCATCTTCATCTCGCTCCTGCCGTTCATCATCACGCCCGTGATCGGCGCGCTGTCCATCCGCTGGCTCTTCACCGGCGACGGCCTCATGACGGCGGCTCTGAGACACCTGGTGGGGCAGGACGTCTCGCCCTTGTCAAACTCCTGGTCGATCGCGCTCTTGATGATGCTCTACCGCGTCTGGCACGTCGCGCCCTTCGCCTTCGTGATCTTCTACGCGGGGCTGCAGACGCTGGACAACGACACCGTCGATGCGTCGGTCGTCGACGGCGCGTCGCGCTTCGAGCGCCTGCGCTACGTCGTTCTGCCCCATCTCGCGCCGCTGATCCTCTTCGTGGCGCTGATACACCTCATGGACGCTTACCGGATGTTCGACGAGGTGGTGGGCTTCGCCAGCCAGGCCTACGTCATCTCGCTGCAATGGCTCACCTTCGAGCTGCTGATGCCCGACAACACGGGCAACCGCGCCATCGGCCGCGCGTCGGCATCCGCCGTGCTGACCATGATCGGCATCGTCATCCTTCTCGTGCCGCTCATCCGTCGCACCTGGCGTGACCAGAAGGGGCGGTGAATGATCTCGCAGAGCTCTCTGGCCCGCCGCGTGCCGTTCAGCCTCCGTGCCCTGACACTGGGATTCCTGGCGCTGTGGATCGTCATCGCCCTGTTTCCGCTCCTGTGGATCACCGTGATGTCGTTCCGACTGCCGGTCGATGCGCTCGCCTCCAACCCGCTGACCGTCCTGCTGGGGCCGCGGACACTGGCGGCAGGCGAGGGGCTCTCGATCCTCGACGCGCTCCTGTCGGTGGCCGTGTTCTTCGCGGTCGTCCGCGTGATTGCGCGCCAGGCCTCCCCGCTGGCCGCGCGGTTGTCCCTTGCCGAGAGCCCGGCGCTCGGTTGGCTGTTGTCCGGCGCACTGCTCGGGATCGCGGCGCTGGTCGTCCTGGCGGGGCTCCTGCCGCCGGCGCTTCGGCTCGCGGCGTGGCTCGTGCGCCCGATTCCCGGGGTCGGCATGCTGGCCGAACCGGTCATCGGCTTCACCGCCCGCCACTATGTCGCCGTGTGGGCCGGGCACGGGTTCTGGCGCAATTTCGTGAATTCGCTCACGGTCACCGCCGGCGTCGTCACGATCTCTCTGACCTTCGGCACGCTGGCGGGCTATGCCTTCGCCCGCAACGGCTCCCGGCTCGCGTTTTTCCTCCTCATCGCCGCCTTGATCTTCCGGGCACTGCCCAACTCGACGCTGGTGGCCGGCTACCTGCCGTTCTTCGTGCGCAGCCGCGAACTGCTCCAGCCGTTGTGGGACGCGCCCGTGCTCGGTTCGGTCCTGTCGCTGTTCGCGGAGCATCCGCCCACGCTCTACGGCAAGCCGATTGCCGTCATCGCGGCGCTGGTCGCGATCAACCAGCCCTTCACCATCTGGATGCTGCGGTCGTTCTTCCAGACGGTGCCGTCCGAACTGGACGAAGCCGCGCGCGTCGACGGCTGCTCCCATTTCGGCGCATTCCGGCGGGTCATCATGCCGGTGATGTGGCCCGGCGTGATCACCACGGGGCTGTTCTCGTTCCTGCTCGCCTACAACGACTATCTCGTCTGCGCGCTCCTGCTCGACGCGCAGTCGCAGACCATGGTCCCCGCCATCAGCCAGTTCTTCAACCGGGAGACCACGTCCACCGACCAGATCGAGGCGATCGCCGCCGCGGTGTCGATCACCGCGCCGCTCTTCCTCCTCGTGATGGTGTTCCAGAAGCAAATCGTGTCCGGCCTCACCGCCGGCGCCGTGAAAGGATGAAGACCATGGCCGGAGCCCGCCCGGAACAGGCCGCGCTGACGCGCGACAACGACCTCTCGAAAACGGCCGAGACCCAGCGCGTGATCGAGGGCATGGTCGACGGGCTGAACGACCACAAGATCAACGGCATCGCGGACTTCTTCCATGAGGCGTTCCGCTGGATGGGCAATGCCGGCTGCGGGACCAAGAACGGCCTGCGCGAGTTCCAGGACAACTGGCAGCGGCCCTTCCAGGCCGCCTTCTCCGACAAGGTGGCGATCGACGAGGCGCGCATCTTCCAGGGGGAGTGGGGCGCCTGCTTCGGCGCCCAGCACGCCATCCACTCGGGCGAGTTCATGGGCATCGCGCCGACCGGCAAGCGGGTCGAGATCCGCTACATGGATTTCTGGAAGGTGGTCGACGGCAAGATCGTCGACAACTGGGTGATGGTCGACTTCCCCCACGTCATGCGCCAGCTCGGCGTCGACCCATTCAACGGGCACGGGTGGGAGGAGTACGATGCGGGCCGCAAGGTGCCGCCCCGCCCCAACCACGACAAGTGAACGCAGGACAGCCGCAAATGGCACTCGAAGGCTTCGATCCCCGCTGGAAGGATTTTCCGGACTACATCCTCGGCATCACCAGGGAGATCTGGGAAGACCGCGGCATCGCCACGCTGCACCACTACTATGCGCCGACGATGCCGGTGCGCTCGCCGGGCTCCATCGTGCTGGGCAACCAGAACGTCATCGGCGCGACCATGGCGACGCTGGCCGAGTTCCCCGATCGCCAGCTTCTGGGCGAGGACGTGATCTGGTGCGGCGATCCCGTCGGCGGCTTCCTCTCCTCCCACAGGATTCTGTCCACGGCGACGCATGCGCGCGACGGCGTGTACGGTGCGGCCACGGGCAAGACACTGCGCTATCGCGTCATTGCCGACTGCGCCGCCCGCAACAACCAGATCTTCGACGAGTGGCTGGTACGCGACCAGGGGGCCATCGTGCGCCAGCTCGGCTGGGACCCGAAGGCCTATGCCGCCGACCTGATCGCGCGCGAGGGTGGGCCCGAGCGCGCCACCAGGCCGTTCACGCCCGACATGGACGTCGACGGCGGCTACCACGGAACGGGCAACGGCCACCCGGTGGGGCAGCGCTACGCCGACATCCTGTCCCGCATCATGGGGGCGGACATCGCGACGGTCGCGCGCGACTACGACCGCGCCGCCCAGGTCGAGATGCCGGGCGGCGTCACCGGCCACGGCTGGAGCGACACCGACCGCTTCTGGATGAGCCTGCGGGCGGCCCTGCCCAATGCGCGCTTCGAGCTGCACCACGTCATCGGTCTCGAGGAGACCGGGTTTGCTCCGCGTGCCGCGATCCGCTGGTCACTCACCGGACGCCACGAGGGATGGGGCATGTTCGGCGCGCCGACCGGCGCCGACGTGCACGTCATGGCCATCAGCCATGCCGAGTTCGGCCCCTGGGGGCTGCGGCGGGAATGGATCCTGTTCGACGAGACGGCGATCTGGAAGCAGATCCTGCTGAAGACCGGCTGACGGCCGCCAAGCCCATCAAGCCACGACAATCCGGGCCCGGCGATGCTCCGCGCCCGCTAGGACCAGGGAGGCCCGCCTTGACCACCATCCGCACGACCCATGTCGGTTCGCTGCCCCGTTCGGCCCTCGTGGCCGACCTCCTGTTCGGACGCGAGAAGGGCCTGCCTTTCGACGCCTCGGCCTATGACGAGGTGATGACGCAGGCCACCCGTGCCATCGTCGCAAGGCAGCGTCAGGTCGGCATCGACATCCCGTCGGACGGGGAGACCTCCAAGATCTCCTACGCCACGTACATCAAGGACCGGCTGACCGGGTTCGACGGCGACAGCCCGCGCGACCCTCCGCAGGATCTCGACGACTATCCCGATTTCAAGATGCGCCTGGCGAAGGCGGGCGGGACACCGCAGTACCGCCGCCCACGGTGCGTGGGGCCCATCGCGGTGAAGTCGATGGAGCCGCTGCGCAAGGATCTCGACGCCATGACCTCCGCCATGGGCGCCGCGGGGTACCGCGACGGCTTCATGAACGCGGCGAGCCCGGGCGTCATCGCCCTGTTCCAGCCTTCCGACCACCACGCCTCGCTCGACGACTATCTCCGCGACCTCGCCGAAGGCATGCGCGCCGAGTACGAGGCCATCGTCGCCGCCGGTCTGGTGCTGCAGATCGATGCGCCGGATCTCGGGCTCGGGCGGCACATGATGTACAAGACTCTCGACGAGGAGGGCTTCGTCCGCCGCGCCGAGATCCATGTCGAGGTGCTCAACCACGCCCTGCGCAACGTCCCCAAGGACCGCGTCCGGATGCACGTGTGTTGGGGCAACTACGAGGGGCCGCATACGCGCGACATCGCGCTCGGCCGGATCCTGCCCGTGCTGCTGAAGGCCAGGATCGGGGGCCTCCTCTTCGAGGCCTCCAATCCGCGCCACGCGCACGAGTGGACGGTCTGGACGCAGCAGCGGACGCCCGACGACCTCGTGCTGATCCCGGGATGCCTCGACTCGACGACGAACTTCGTCGAGCATCCCGAGCTCGTCGCCCAGCGGCTGCGGTCGTTCATCGATGCGGTGGGACCGGACCGCGTGATCGCCGGAACCGATTGCGGCTTCTCGACCTTCGCCGGCTTCGGCGCGGTCGATCCGGAGATCGCCTGGACCAAGCTCTCCTCCCTCGTGGAAGGTGCCGCGATCGCCTCCAAAAGGGTCTGAACGCTCCCCACCCCAAGAAGAGCGGTGAATAGCGAAGGGCAGGCGACCGTCCGGTGGGCTGCCCCTCGCTTTCTGGACTGTGCGCATTAGTCCAGTTGTAAGCATTTTTGCGTAAATCACTCCGTTACATCGTTTCCGGGGTGATCCTCATGTTCCGTTTTCCCAAGGCCCTGCGATCCTTGAGCGCGCGCATCGCCGTTGCGGGCGCCCTGATCGTGTCGATCGTGGCGGCAGGGGTCGCCTGGAAAGCCTACGACGATGCGGACGCAGCGCTGCGCGCACGGGCGCAGGCCGCCCTCAACACCAATCTCAACCTCCTGCGAGACCTGCTGTCGCAGAAGGGTGCGCCCCGTCGCGAAGGGGACACGCTCTTCTTCGGCCAGGGGGCCGTGAACGGCGACTTCTCGAGCGTCGACCGGGTCCGCACCATCGCCGGCGGCGTGGCCACGGTGTTCATGGGCGACCTGCGCGTCACGACCAACGTGGCCAAGCCCGACGGCACGCGCGCGGTGGGCACGCGGCTCGCCCAGGGGCCGGCCTACGACGCCGTCATCAAGAGCGGCAAGCGCTATGAGGGCGAGGCCGACATTCTCGGCGAGCGCTACTTCACCATTTACGACCCCATCAAGGGCACCGACGGCAGCGTTCTGGGCATCCTCTTCGTCGGCGTGAAGAAGTCGGAATTCCTCGCCACCCAGAGCGAACTTCTCCGCGACATCGCCATCGCCGCTGTGCTGGCCACCATCCTCGGGCCGCTGCTGCTCGCCTGGATCGTTCGCCGCAGCCTCGCGCCGCTGCTGATCCTGCGACGGGCCATGGGCGGCCTGGCCGCCGGGGACCTGGTCATCCAGCCGCCCCCGCCCTCGGGGACGCCGGAGATCGACGACATGTCCGATGCCTTCGGACGCCTGCGTGCCGCAGCGGTTCGCCAGGATGCCCTGGAGCGCGAGGCCGAGCGCGAGCGCCAGCGTGGCGACAGCGAGCGCAAGGTCCGCGAGGAGGAGCAGGCGGAAGCCATGCGTCTCCAGGGCGAGGCCCACTCGGCGCAGGCCCGCGTCGTGGGAAGCCTCGGCGAGGCCCTGAACGAACTGTCGACCGGCAACCTGACCTACCGGATCACGACCTCGTTCCCCGGCGAGTACGACGCGCTCCGCGTCACCTTCAACGCGACCGTCGAGCGGCTCGCCGAAACCATGGGCGGGATCCAGGAGACGGCCATCACCGTGGCGTCCTCGGCGCGCGAAATCACCGCCGGCGCCGGCGATCTGTCCAAGAGGACGGAGGAGCAGGCGTCCTCGCTCGAGCAGACCGCCGCCACGACGGAGGAGCTCGCCGCCTCGGTCAAGGCATCGGCGGCCTCCTCGCGCCAGGCGGTCGATCTCGCCGAGGAGGCGATCACGGTCGCCACGCACGGCGGCTCCATCGTCACCAACGCGGTGGAGGCCATGGCCCGCATCGAGCAGGCCTCCTCCAAGATCACCGACATCACCTCGGTCATCGACGACATCGCCTTCCAGACGAACCTTCTCGCGCTCAACGCCGCGGTCGAGGCGGCGCGGGCGGGCGAGGCGGGCAAGGGCTTCGCCGTCGTCGCATCCGAAGTGCGCACGTTGGCCCAGCGCTCGTCCGAGGCGGCCAAGGACATCTCGGCCCTCATCAGCACCTCCACCTCGGAGGTCGCCCAGGGCGTAAAGCTCGTGCGCTCGGCCGGTGACGTCCTCGGCCAGATCGTCGACGCGTCGCGCCGGGTCGCCGGCACCGTGTCGGAAATCTCGACCGCCGCTGCAGAGCAGGCCAACGGCATCGACGAGATGAGCCAGGCCGTCGCCCACATGGACGACATGACCCAGCAGAACGCGGCGCTGGCCGAGGAAAGCGCGGCGTCGGCCGATGCGCTGGCCACGCAGATCGAGCAGCTGAGCGATCTGGTGTCGAGCTTCCGGGTGCGCGAGCATGCCTTGCGCGCCAGCAGCGTCAAGCCGACGCCGGCGCCGGCTGCCCGGCCGGCCGCGCGGGTGGCGATCAACGAGCCGAGCCGGCTTCGCAAGCTCGCCGAAGACGCCTTCGACACGGGTGGCCGCAAGACGGCGTCGAAGAAGGTGGCCGGCGGCTGGGACGAATTCTGACGAGGGCGGCGTCTGCCCGGCTCAGGCCGGGCGAGCCAGGGCCCAGGCCTGCGCGAGGTCGCGCACCAGGGCCTCGAAAGCCGCCTCCGCGGCCTCACGGTCCGGCAGGCGCAGCACGTAGGACGGGTGCGTCGTGACGAGGCCCCGCCGCCCCTCGGCGAGGTCCAGCACCTCGCCGCGGACGCGGGTGACGGCGACCGTGTGCCCGAGCACGGCTTGCGCGGCCGATGCGCCCAGCATCACGACGACGTCGGGTCGAACGAGCGTGAACTCCTGCTCCAGCCACGGCAGGCAGGCCCGGATCTCCCGCGCCTCGGGCTTCTTGTGGATGCGCCGCTTGCCGCGCGGCTCGAACTTGAAGTGCTTCACGGCATTCGTGACGTAGACGGCGTCCCTGGGCACGCCGGCCTGCGCCAGCGCCCTGTCGAGCAGGCGTCCGGCCGGTCCAACGAAGGGCCTGCCGGCCAGGTCCTCCTCGTCGCCGGGCTGCTCGCCCACGATCATCAGGGCCGCGTGCGCGGGGCCCTCGCCGGGCACCCCCTGGGTCGCGGGCTCCCACAGCGGGCACTCGCGGCAACCCTGGATCCGGTCGGCAAGCGCCGGCAGCCCGGGCGCCGCCGCTTCCGACCGTTCTGCGTCCTCGTCCACCAGCTTCGCTCCCCGCCGTGCCACCGGCAGCGTCGGCGCGGCCGCCACCATGGCGGCGGCCCGGCTCGGCGCCTCCGCCACGAGGTCCTGAATGAGTTGCGCCTCGGGCAGGTTCCGCCAGAACCGACGCGGCATCTCGGCCCGCATCGCCGTGGGATTGACCCGCGCGGGGTTGAAGACGCTCGCATAGTAGCGACGCCAGAGGTCCTCGAGGTCGTCCCCGGTCGGCGCGACCGCCCGGTCGACCCCGTCGCTGTACTCCAGCGCGTCGCCCGTCCAGCGCACGCAGCGCTCCGGGGTCAGGATCGTCCACAGGAGGCTGGCGAAGCGCCGGGCGAAGAACGGGGCCGCCGCCTCGACCACGTGGTGATCGGGCTCGTACCAGGCGATGAAGGCTTCGCCGTCCGGACCTTCGACGGCCCGGAAGCGCACGAAGGCGTGCATCTTGTGGATGTCGCGCCGCACCGCCTTCGCCAGGGCGCCGAGGCGCGCCACGTCGGGGTCGGAGGCCACCTGCGCGAGGCCCGGCTCGTCGACCAGCCGCCAGAGGATCCGGTAGATCAGGGCGAACCGGGCGGGCTCGCGATGGAGCGACGCCGAAGCGATCGTCGACAGGAAGGCGCGGGAGACCGCGGGGACGGGCCGCGACGAGGCCGTCGGGCCGCCCCCGGCCGGCGCGTCCTCGAACAGGCCGGGCTCGTGCCCTGCCACCGCGAACTCCACGTCCCTGGGCTCCACGCCCTGCCGGAGAAGGTCGCGTGCCGCGGCCCGGAAGCCCGAAAAGTCCGTCTCGGCGGCGAGGCGAACGCGGGTCATGGGGCGGCGAAGAGGTCCAGCTGGCGCGGGGCTGGCCGAAGCCTGGCGGCGAGGTCGGGCGCGTCGAGAAGCTTCGTCGGGCGGTGGTCGGGGAGAACCACGAAGGGCAGCGCCTTGCGCAGCGGCACCCTCAGGCGCGCCAGGTCGTCCGTGCGCAGGCTGCGCACCCGCCGCGACACGAGGATCCGGTCGACGGTCCGCACGCCGAGGCCGGGCACCCGCAGCAGGTCCTCGCGCGTGGCCTTGTTCACGTCCAGCGGAAAGCGCTCGCGGTGGCGGAGCGCCCAGGCGAGCTTCGGATCGATGTCGAGGTCGAGCATGCCGCCCTGCGCCCTGTCGACGATCTCCTCGACGTCGAAACCGTAGAAGCGCATCAGCCAGTCGGCCTGGTACAGCCTGTTCTCGCGCACCAGGGGAGCCGGCTTCAGGGGCAGCGCCTGGCTGGCGTCCGGAATGGGGCTGAACGCCGAGTAGTAGACGCGACGCAGGCGGTAGGACCCGTAGAGCGACGCGCTGGTGGAGAGGATCTGCGAATCGTCCGACCCGTCCGCGCCGACGATCATCTGTGTCGACTGGCCGGCCGGCGCGAAGGACCGCCCCTTGGAGCGTGGTGCTTCCTCGATCGTCGTGCGCAGGCGGCCCATGGCCTTGCGGATGTCCTTGATCTCCTTGCGGGGAGCCAGCGCCTGGAGGCTCTCGGGCTTCGGCAGCTCGACATTGACGCTGAGCCTGTCGGCCCACCGCCCGGCTTCCTCGACCAGCAGGGGATCGGCGTTGGGGATGACCTTCAGGTGGATGTAGCCGCGGAACAGGTGCTCCTCGCGCAGGGTGCGTGCCACCCTCACCAGTTCCTCCATCGTGTAGTCGGGACTGCGGATGATCCCGGAGGACAGGAACAGCCCCTCGATGTAGTTGCGCTTGTAGAAGTCGAGGGTGAGCTTCACCACCTCCTCGACCGTGAACCGTGCCCGCCGGACGTGGCTGGACGACCGGTTGATGCAGTACAGGCAATCGTAGACGCAGGCGTTGGTCAGCAGGATCTTGAGCAGGGACACGCAGCGTCCGTCGGGGGTGTAGCTGTGGCAGATGCCCGAGCCCCCGGATGAGCCCAGCCCCTTGCCGTCCCGCGAGTCGCGCTTCTGGCCGCCGCTCGAGGCACAGGACGCGTCGTATTTCGCCGCGTCGGCGAGGATCTCCAGCTTCGTCTTGATGTCCATGAGCCCAATGCAGGTCGCCGATGACGGGTCGCGACCGTACAGAGTTCCCTCTTTGTTCTCAAGCCGCGGCAGCTTGCGGCATGACGTCACGCGAAGACCGGGGAACCTTTTCGAAAGGCCGTTCAGCCGGCCGCCAGGGTGGCGGCCGCTCCGCGTGCTCCCTTGTCGGCCAGCAGGCGGGCCGCGGCCTCGACCGCGCCGATGAACGCCGGCTCGCGCGGAAGATCCGTGCCGAAGATGGCCTCGACCTGGAGAACGGCGCGGGCGCGCGCGGCAGCGTCCGGCCCCGCGCCCTCGATCCTGTCGCGCAGCTGCGCCGCCATCGGATCGCGCACGTCGATCGCCGCGCCCTTCTCGTCGACGCCGGAGACGTACCGGATCCAGGCGGCGACCGCGAGGGCGAGGCAGGGGATCGGAAGGCCCGCCGCGAGCCGCTCGCGGATCGTGAAGAGGAGACGCTGCGGCAGCTTCTGGGAGCCGTCCATGGCGATCTGCCACGTCCGGTGACGGATCGCCTTGTTGGCGAAGCGCGCGAGCAGTTGGCCCGCATAGGCGTTGAGGTCGACGCCGGCCGGCGCCTTCACCACGGGGACGATCTCGTCGGCCCACAGCCGCGCCACGAAGCGCGCGAACACGGCGTCTCCAACGGTGTCGGCGATCGTCTCGTATCCGGCCAGGTAGCCGAGATAGGCGAGCGAGGAATGAGCGCCGTTCAGCATCCGGAGCTTCATCTCCTCGAACGGGGCCACGTCGCCCACGAGCTCGACGCCGACGCGCTCGAAGGCGGGGCGCTCGCCATCGATGAAGGTGTCCTCGACGACCCACTGCCGGAAAGGCTCGTGCACCACCGGCGCCGCGTCGTACAGGCCGGTCGCCGTCGCGACGGCCGCGATGTCGGCGTCGGTGGTGGCCGGCACGATCCGGTCCACCATGGTCGACGGGAAGGCACCGTGGGCTTCGATCCAGGTCGCGAGGCCGGTCTCGCGCAGCGCGGCGAAGTCCACCACGAGATCGCGGACGAGGCGGCCGTTGTGCGGAAGATTGTCGCAGCACAGCACGGTAAAGGGCGGGAAGCCCGCGACGCGCCGACGCTCCAGCGCCTCGACGATGAGGCCCACCGCCGTCCGCGGCGTGCCGTGGTTGGCGAGATCGTGCACGATGTCGGGATGGTGCTCGTCGAGCCGGCCGGTCGCCGGGTCGTGGCAATAGCCCTTCTCGGTGATCGTGAGGCTGACGATGCGGGCCGCGCGGTCGGTCATCATCGCCAGCAGGTATTCGGGATCCTCGGGCGCCACGAGGCTCTTCTTGACGCAGCCGACGATACGGGCCGTCGCACCGTCGCCGTCGCGCTGGAGCGCGGTGTAGAGCGCGTTCTGTGGCGCGAGCTTGTCGCGCTGGTCGGGCCGTTTCAGGCTGACGCCCGCAATGCCCCAGTGCGCGAACTCCTGCGCGAGCACGTCTTCCACGTAGGTGGCGACGTGGGCCCGCACGAAGGCTCCGAGGCCCAGGTGGACGATGCCGAGCTTCATGCGCGCTCGGTCGTAGGTGGGACGTGTCACGCCGGCGCGGATCGCGCCGAGCGTCTGGTCCGAGAGTCGGGGGAGGTCGGCGGGAACGGTCACGATGGGCAGCTTCCAGGACGCACAGAAGGGCGCATCCTTACCAATCCGTGAGTGGCAACGCCACCCGGGGGGCGGAACCGAAGCTCGTGCTGAAGGTTGTTTGCGCGGCGGGGCCACTGGGGCCCTACGACGAAAAGGAGCACGCCATGGGTAGCACGAGCGACAAGATCAAGGGCATGGCGAACGAAGCCGCCGGCAACATCAAGCAGGGCGTGGGCAAGGCGGTCGGCAATGATCGCCTGCGCGCCGAAGGCGCCGCGCAGGAAGCCAAGGGCGAAGTGCAGCAGGCCGTCGGCAAGACCAAGGACGCTGCGAAGGACGTGGCCAATCGCGCCGCCGACGCCGTGAACCGCAAGCTCTGACGTTGAATTCGGCCGGCCCCGGCATGCCCGGGGCCGGCGACTCTCAGATTTCGAAGACTTCGACGGTTTCACCCTGCCGCGCCCGCTCGATCGCGGCGGCGAGTCCCTGGGCCGTGAAGGGGATTTCGATGGTGGCGGGCATCTCCCGCCGTTCGTTCGTCAGCCGCATGCGCTCGATGGGCATCAAGGCCAGCACGAACGGGATGTCCGCGAGGCGCGGCATGCCCGACAGCAAGGCCCACAATCCGTAGCCGTTCATGGGTGGCGCGCCGAAGGTGGCCACCACGACGTCGCAGGGGCCCTCCCTGAGGCGACGAATGGCGTCCGTTCCGCTCGTCACCCCTTCCGCGTCATAGCCCAGGTCCTGCAGGATCCTGACGGTCACGCCGAGGGTCATGCGATCGCGGGAAATGGCGAGGGCGGAGGGCGGCTGACCGTGCGACATGGCGGAACCCGGCGGACAGGATCTCAGGAACGATCCGGCTGGATGCGCACGCTCGAGACCCGCGCTGGTTGTACCAGTCGGCGGTTTACAAATGCTAAGTTACAGAATTGCATATTCCGGATTGCGGACCCTCGAACGAAGGGACCGTGCCGGCTGCTGCCGCAGCGTTGACCTGCCGCTCAGCTCACCGGTCGCGTCGCCGTCAGTTGGCGCGCGCCGATCCCGCGACGCTTTCGGGTGTGGCATCCGGTCGCGGCCGGATGTCGAGCGCCGCGGCCGCGGCGGCGAAGCCCTCCGCCGCCACGCGCGTGCCGTCGGCCGGGCTCGGCGAATG
>NZ_CAMFHB010000044.1 GCF_945952055.1 uncultured Alsobacter sp. | reverse complement strand
CTCCCCTGCAGGGGAGGGAGAGCGCCCTTCCTTCGGGCTCGAGTGAGATGTGTGATACCCGAAGGGCTCGGACCGGGCAGGACGGCTGAGAGGTGGTCACGAACCGGAACGGGAGCTGCAAGGCAGCTCCGGAGAGCGGCTCACGACCAATCAGGCGGTCTTGTCGACGAGCTTGCCCGTGCCGGGGGCCGGCGCGGCCTTGGTGGGGGCGGGCGGCGCGCTGGCACCGTCGTCCTGGTCGTGGTCGTTCTTCTGGGTCGTCTGCGACGACTGCTGCTGGGCCAGGGTGGCCATCAGCTGCGACGTCGCATCGGTGGAACCGACTTGCATGGTCTGTCCTCGGATCGGGGCTCCTGCCCCGCGGCCCAGGAACGCCTCAGGTCCTTACCGCGCGATGACCGGCCATGGTTAAGGTCGCAATCCGACGAAAACGTATCCTTGGCATCGCCCAACAAAAAACCGCCCCGAAGGGCGGTTCGTCGTCACGACCAGGATGGCCGGGAAAGCCGGATCACTTGATCTTGGCTTCCTTGAACTCCACGTGCTTCTTCGCGACGGGGTCGTACTTCTTCTTCGTGAGCTTGTCCGTCATGGTCCGGGAGTTCTTCTTGGTGACGTAGAAGAACCCGGTGTCGGCCGACGACACGAGCTTGATCTTGATGGTGGTCGCCTTTGCCATGGCGGATATCCCTGATGTCGAGCCGCCCGGGCGGCGACCTCATGTGAACGAAAAGCAAGGGGGCCGGTCAGCGACCGGCCCTGTTGGCGCGCAACCTACGCATCGCGCAGGGAAAGTCAAGAAAGCCGATGCAGGCCGGGCGCCGAGTTTCAGGCGATCTCCTCGCGCAGGCGCTTGCCGTGCAGCTCGTGGTAGAACGGAACGGGCAGGAACGGCGAGAAGCCGGCGTCGATCCGCGCCTTCACGTCCGCGAGGATGACATGGGTGATCCAGGGCGCCTCGAGCGAGGCCGCCTTGTCCAGGTCCACCCACACGAGCTCGACGAGCTCCGAATCCGGACCGATGTTGGGATCCGTGCGGTGCGCCACGTCCTCCACGTCGGCCGCGAAGAAACGCGTGTCGAATCGCCGCGACCGTCCCGGCGGGGTGATGGCGCGGGCGACGTAGTGCAGGGTTTCGAGCACGGGAAACACGCCGTGCTCGGCGAAGGCCGCCCAAGGGCCGTCTGCCGGGGCCTCCGGCGCGCCGTAGTCGCGGCTGCCGAGCATCAGCCCCGTTTCCTCGTAGGTCTCGCGCACGGCGGCCAGGGCCATCGCCCGGGCGCGCTGCAGGGTGGGGCGCTGCGTGCGCGCCATCAGCCGCGTCTCGACCACGGGATCGAGCATGCCCGCCGCCACCATCTCGCGGTCGGCCGGATCGACGCGCCCGCCGGGGAACACGAACACCCCCGGCATGAACTTGTGGCCGGCGTGCCTGCGACCCATCAGCACCTTCGGCTTGCGCTTGGACCGGTCGATCAGGATCAGCGTGGCCGCATCGCGCGGCCGCTGGTAGGCGTGGCGCGGATCCTTGTAGTCGGGCGCCGCGATGACGGTCGCGTTGGTCATGGACGCGGCTCGCCCACATGGGGACGCAGCGCCGGGTGGTCGTCGCCGTCCGGATGGTGCCCGAACCCGTGCATCCGCAGGGCCCATTGCAGGCCCACGATCGCGCCCTTGATGGGCTGCAGCAGGACCAGCGACAGCACGACCGTGAGCAGGGGCCACAGCAGCACGTGCTGCCAGATGGGCCAGTCGAAGTTCGTTTCCGCCGACAGCATGCCGCCGACCACCACGTGGCCCACGATGAAGATCACGATGTAGGCCGGCAGGTCGTCCGCCCGATGGTGGTGGAACTCGACCCCGCAGGCCTCGCAGCGATCGGCGATCTTCAGGAAGCGCGTGAACAGGCGTCCTTCACCGCAGTGCGGGCAGCGGCCGAAGGCGCCGCGGCGCATGGCGAGGGCGAGGTTGCGGGGACTGGTGTCTTCGATGCTCATGATGGCTATCCGCGGCGCGAACGGCGCGCCGATGGTCCTCTGTGGTCTTCCCGGCCGTCACGTCGGCCCGTCTTCCCGGCATTCCGGCCGGAGCGCCGGCTGCGCGGTGTCGTGGTCTTCCCCTCCGAGAGCAGTTCGAACCTCAGGGCGCCGGCCAGCGGGGCGGCTTCCACGAGCCGGACCGTGGCCAGGTCGCCCAGGCGGTGAGTCTCGCCGGTGCGGTCGCCCACCAGGGCGTGGGCGGCCTCATCATAGCGGAAATAGTCGGCTCCGAGCGTCCCGGCGGGGATGAACCCGTCGGCTCCCGTTTCGTTCAGCCGCACGAAGAGCCCGGACCGGGTCACGCCGGTGATCCGCCCCTCGAACGTCGCGCCGATGCTGTCGGCCAGATGGTGGGCGATGAGCCGGTCGATCGTCTCGCGCTCGGCCGCCATGGCCCGCCGCTCCGACCCCGAGATCGACGCGGCGATCTCCGGCAGGGCCTCGATGGTCTCGTCGCGCAGACCGTCGTCGCCGAACCGCAGCGCCCGCACCAGCGCCCGGTGGACCACGAGGTCGGAGTAGCGGCGGATCGGCGAGGTGAAATGGGCGTAGCGGCGCAGGTTGAGGCCGAAATGGCCGTAATTCTCGTTGGCGTACTCGGCCTGCGCCTGGGAGCGCAGCACGACCTCGTTGATCAGGGCCTGGTGTTCGCCGCCGGCCACGTGCGCCAGGATGCGGTTGAAGAAGGCCGGCCGCAGCGCGCCCTGCAGGGTCATCTTGATGCCGACGGAGGCCAGGACCTCCCCCAGCGCCCGCATCTTCTCCAGCGACGGCTCGTCGTGCACGCGGTAGAGCAGCGGCGTCCGGCGCTCCTCCAGCGTCTCGGCGGCCGCGACGTTGGCCAGGATCATGAACTCCTCGATCAGCCGGTGGGCATCGAGGCGCTCGGGCACGATCACCCGGTCGACCGTTCCGTCCTTCTTCAGCAGGATCTTGCGCTCGGGCAGGTCGAGATCCAGCGGCGCGCGCTCCTGGCGGGCCCTGGTGGCCGCGCGGTACGCCGCCCACAGGGGCCGCAGCACGGGCTCGAGCAGCGGACCCGTCGTGTCGTCGGCCGCTCCGTCGATGGCGGCCTGGGCCTGGGCATAGGCGAGTTTGGCCGCCGAGCGCATGAGGACGCGGTGGAAGCTGTGGCGCAGCTTGCGCCCCTGCGCGTCGAGCACGATCCGGACGGCGAGGGCAGGGCGGACCTCCTGCGGGCGCAGGGAGCACAGGTCGTTGGAGATGCGCTCGGGCAGCATCGGCACGACACGGTCGGGGAAGTAGACAGAATTGCCCCGCAGGAGCGCCTCGCGGTCCAGCGCGCCGCCGGATGCCACGTAGGCGGCAACGTCCGCGATCGCGACGGTCACCACGTGGCCGCCCTCGTTCTTCGGATCGTCGTCGGGGAGGGCGTGGACCGCGTCGTCGTGGTCCTTGGCGTCGGGCGGGTCGATCGTGACGAGGGGGAGGTCACGCCAGTCCTCGCGGCCGGACAGGGTCGCGGGGCGCGCGGCCTCCGCCTCCGCCAGGGCGGCCGGCGGAAACTCCATGCGAATGCCGTGCGCGTGGATGGCGACCAGGCTGATCGCCTTCTCGCTCTTGAGCGAGCCGAGCTTCTCCATCACCTTGCCGAGGACGAGCCCGAAGCGGCCCCGCTTGGCCAGGCTCACCGACACGAGGTCGCCGTCGGCGGCGCCGTTCTCGTCGCCGACCGGAACCGGGATCTCGCGGCCGAGCTGCTTCTTGTCGATGGGCGCGATGGCACCGCCCCCGCCCGGGAACGCCCGGAACACGCCCAGCACCTGCGCCCTGGACTTGTCGAGCACCTTCACCAGCCGGCCGAGATAGGCGGCGGCGGAGCGGTCTCGGGCGGGCTCGACCCGCAGGATGACCCGGTCGCCCAGCCCCGGAACCGCCATGCCGGGCTTCGGTCGGCGGGGCAGGTGCACGGCGATGCGCGGCGGGCGTCCGCGCTCGGCCTCGTCCCACTCGGTGGGCGTGGCCAGGAACTCGCCGTCGCGGTCGCGGGACACGATGTCGGCCATCACCACGGGAGGCAGCATGCCGGCCTTGTGGACCGACTTGCCCTTGCGATCGAGAACCCCGTCGTCTTCCAGGTCCTGCAGCAGCCGCTTCAGCGCGATCCGCGCCGCGCCCTTGATGTTGAAGGCGCGCGAGATCTCCCGCTTGCCCACGGGGCCGGGTTCCTTGTTGATGAACTCGAGGATCTCGTCGCGCGTCGGCAGCGTCTCGCCGCCGCGCATGGCATGGGGGTCCTTGGCCAAGGGCCACGTCCTTTCAGCGTCAGGCACCTTCTGACACGGATCGGGCGGCGATTCCACCGGCGGCGCCGCCGATCTCCGGCGGGCGCCGACCTGTCTGCCGTCTCGGCGCCGCTGCGGGCCCTTTTACTCCGCCGAGGCCGATCCCTTGGCCGCGCCGGCGGCCTTCGGCTTCTTCGCACCCGTCTTCTTCGGCTTGGCTGCGGCCTTGGCCTTGGGGGCCGCCTTCGACTTCGCGGCCGCCTTGCCCTTGCCCTTCGCAGGGGCTGCAGCCGCGCGGGCCGCGAGCAGCGGCAACGCCAGTTCGAGGGTGAACTCGTCCGGATTGGAGCCGCGCGGCAGGTTGGCGTTGACCGCGCCGTGGTTGACGTAGGGCCCGAAGCGCCCGGCCCGCACGGTCACGGGGCCGCCGTCGGGATGGTCGCCCAGCACGCGTCCCGCCGTCGCGCCGCCCCGGCGGAACGAGGCGCCGCTCTCCTTGGCGACGATCAGGTCGATGGCCCGGTTGCCGCCGATGGTGAGGACGTCCTCCTCCTTCGGGATGTTGGCGTAGGTGCGGCCGTGCTGGACATAGGGCCCGTAGCGACCGATGCCGGCCAGGACCGGTTCGCCGCTCTCGGGGTGGCGGGCCACCTCGCGCGGCAGCGACAGGAGGGCGAGCGCCATCTCCAGGTCGATACCCTGGACCGTGACGCCCTTCGGCAGGGTCTGTCGTTTCGGTTTCTCGCCCTCGCCGAGCTGCACGTAGGGCCCGAAGCGCCCGTCGCGGACGGTGACGTCGAGCCCGGTGGCCGGGTCCTGTCCCAGCGAACGCGGGCCGGCGCCGGCTCCGCCCTCGGTGGCGTTGGCCTCACCGTCGCCGTTGCCGGCGGCGAGCTGGCGCGTGTACTTGCACTCCGGATAGTTCGAGCACCCGACGAAGGCGCCGAACCGTCCGAGCTTCAGGGAGAGCTGGCCCGTGCCGCAGGTCGGGCAGACGCGCGGGTCGCCGCCGTCGGCCTTGGGCGGGAAGATGTGCGGGCCCATCACGTCGTTGAGGGCCTCGAGCACCTCGCCGATCTTCAGGTCCTTGGTGCCGTCCAGCGCCGCCGAGAAGTCCTTCCAGAAACGGCGCAGGATCTCCTTCCAGTCCACCTCGCTGTTGGAGATGCGGTCGAGGTCCTCCTCCAGCGCGGCCGTGAAGTCGTACTCCACGTAGCGCGAGAAGAAGCTCTCGAGGAACGAGGTGACCAGCATGCCCTTGTCCTCGGCATGCAGGCGCTTCTTCTCGATGCGCACATATTCGCGGTCCTTCAGCACCGCGAGCGTCGAGGCGTAGGTGGAGGGCCGCCCGATGCCGAGCTCTTCCATGCGCTTGACGAGCGAGGCCTCCGAGTAGCGCGGCGGTGGCTCGGTGAAGTGCTGGGTCGCGTCGATCTTGCGCTTGTCGAGCGGATCGCCGTCGCGCATCGCCGGCAGGCGGCGGTTCTCGTCGTCGTCGCCCTCGTCGTCCTTGCCCTCCTGGTAGAGGCGCAGGAAGCCGTCGAACTTTACCACCTGGCCGGTGGCGCGCAGGTCGAGGTGGCGCGGCTTGTCCGTCTGCAGACCCACCAGCGCGGCGATGTCGACCGTGGTGCGCTCGAGCTCGGCCGATTCCATCTGCGAGGCGAGGGTGCGGATCCAGATCAGCTCGTAGAGCTTGGCCTGCTCGCCGTCGAGGTAGCGGGCCATGTCCTTGGGCAGCCGGCCCATGTCGGTCGGGCGGATCGCCTCGTGCGCCTCCTGGGCGTTCTTCTGCTTGGTCGTGTAGCGGCGCGGGGCGGACGGCACGTAGGAGTCGCCGTACTCCTGGCCGATGACGCGGCGGGCCTGGCTGATCGCCTCTGGCGCGAGATCGACGCCGTCGGTTCGCATGTAGGTGATGAGGCCGACCGTGCCCGACCCGATGTCGATTCCCTCGTAGAGACGCTGCGCCACCTGCATGGTGCGGGCCGGCGCCAGACCGAGCTTGCGGCTCGCCTCCTGCTGCAGGGTCGACGTGGTGAAGGGCGGATAGGGATGGCGCTTGGCCGGGCGCGCGTCGACGCGGGCCACCGTGAAGCGGGCCTGCTCCAGGTCGCGCTTGAACTGCTCGGCCTCCTCGCCGGTGCCGATGTCGAGACGCGTGATCTTGCGTCCGTCGGCGCCCACGAGCCGCGCGTCGAAGGTCGCGCCGGCCGGCGTCGCCAGCGTCGCGACGAGCGACCAGTATTCGCGGGCCACGAAGGTCTCGATCTCGCGTTCCCGGTCGCAGACCAGGCGCAGCGCCACGGACTGGACGCGGCCGGCCGAGCGTGCGCCGGGCAGCTTGCGCCACAGCACCGGCGACAGGCGGAACCCGACGAGGTAGTCGAGCGCCCGGCGGGCCAGGTAGGCATCCACCAGGGCCTGGTCGATCTCGCGCGGCTGCGCCATCGCCTCCTTCACCGCGTCCTTGGTGATGGCGTTGAAGGTGACGCGCTCGATGGGCACGTCCTTGAGGACGCGGCGCGCCCGCAGCGCCTCGACGATGTGCCAGGAGATGGCCTCGCCCTCGCGATCCGGGTCGGTCGCCAGGATCAGGCGGTCGGCGCCCTTCACGGCGCTGGCGATCTCGGAGACGCGCTTGGACGCCTTGGGCTCGATCTCCCAGGACATCAAGAAGTCCTGCTCGGGCTCCACCGAGCCGTCCTTGGCCGGCAGGTCCCGGATATGGCCGAACGAGGCGATGACCTCGTAGTCCGACCCCAGGTACTTGTTGATGGTCTTGGCCTTGGCCGGAGACTCGACGACGACGACTTTCATACGGCAACGATCCTCGGCGCGGGCGTACCGGCCGGTTGGAAATTTTCTGGAGAGGGTCGGGCCGCGACGGTCGCCCCCTGCGACGCGCCGCGAAAGTGGTTCAGGTGAAAGCGCCTGTCAAATGGGGGAGGGGCGGGACGATGCCAAGGCGCGCGCACACGTAAGCACGCGCGCACGACCTCTGGCGTGGCCGCGGCGAGCGCCTATGTGAGGGGGCGCCCAGACCTTTCGACCAGGAGCCTCCCCCGCCCATGACGTCCCCCACGAAGCCGAGCGGCTACCAGCCGCTGAAGCCGCTTCCCGCCCTGATCTTCGGATCGCGCTGGCTGCAGCTGCCCCTGTATCTGGGCCTCATCCTCGCCCAGTGCGTCTACGTGTTCAAATTCATGAAGGAGCTCATTCACCTCGTCACCGAGGCGGCGACCTTCTCCGAGCAGCAGATCATGCTCATCGTGCTGGGCCTCATCGACGTGGTGATGATCTCCAACCTGCTCGTCATGGTCATCGTGGGCGGCTACGAGACCTTCGTCTCCCGCCTGCGCCTCACAGGCCATCCGGACCAGCCCGAGTGGCTGAGCCACGTCAACGCCAGCGTGCTGAAGATCAAGCTGGCGATGGCCATCATCGGCATCTCGTCCATCCACCTGCTGCGCACCTTCATCGAGGCGGGCAACCTCGGTTCGGCCAACGCCACCTACACCGAGGCCGGCATTCTCTGGCAGACGATCATCCACACGGTCTTCATCCTGTCGGCCATCGGCATCGCCTATGTGGACCGCCTGGCGCTGGGCACGGTGGCCTTGAGCAAGGGCGAGCACTGAGGGGGGACTCGACGGCCCATTCCGCAGCAGGCAGCACCCTGACCGGCCACGCTGTCATCAGTTTGTCCCGGTTGCGCATCCCTCTCCGCGTCGTGGCCGGGCTTGGCCCGGCCATCCACGACTGAGAACGGCCCAGGCAAAGTCGTGGATGCCCGGGCCAAGCCCGGGCAGGACGGCTGAGTGGGGCAGGTGATCGCGGAGATTGGGCAGCGGAAGTCCCGGTCTCGTACAGCAATCTTGTTCGCTGGTCCGTCCTCAAAACAGCTCGATCGCCGGCAACCCGTCGGCCTGGGCCGACGGCGCCGCGGCGCCCCGGCGGGTGTGGACGTCGTGCTCGCTCTTCATCACGTAGTTGGCGCGCATCGTGTCGAGGACGGACGCCTGCACGCTCTCGAGCGGCAGGGCGTCGTCCAGAAGCCCGTCCGCGAGCGCGGCGGCGTGGCCTCCGAGCCGCTGCAGGCCCGTCTTGGCGTTGCCGAGCCGCTGGCGGACGATGTCCTGGACCTGCGTTTCGGCCATCACGGCCACGAGGTGCGTCGCCGCCTCCTCGGTGACGTGCTGCACCATCGACAGCGTTTCGCTTTGGTGGCGAGACAGGTCCTCGTACCCGGCGACCGCGGCCCTGGAGTGGGCCTCCACGTCGTCGAGCAGGCTGATCTCGTCGACGGCGTCGAGCTTCTGCTTCATCCGGCGGCTGGTCGTCTCGCGCAGTTTCTGCAGACCCAGGCGAACCTCGTCGGACGTCGTTCCCGCCGCGTCGGCGAGGTTGCGGATCTCGGCGGCGATCACGACGAAGCCCTGGCCGGCGCCGCCGGCCCGAACCGCCTCGATCGTGGCGTTCAGGGCGAGAAACCGCGTCTGCCGCGCGATGTGCGCGATCGAGTCGAGCGCCGTGCCGAAGACGTTGGCCTGCTCGGCGATCTCCTCGTAGGTCCTGCGGTCCTGGCTGGCATCCTCCAGCGAGGCCAGGATCGTGTCGCGCAGGCTGGAGACGAGCGCCGCGTTCGCGCTGACGGCCTCCTGTCCGCGCGTGATGGTGCGGTGGGAAACCTCTTGCGCCGACCGCACGTCGCGCAGCAGCGTCTCGATCGCGGTGTCGAGGGCCTGCAGGTTGGTGATCGTCGTCAGGGCGGAGGTGGCGGTCTCCTCGACCGCCGCGTCGATCTGGGCGCCCAGCAGATCCGTGACCTCGCCATAGGCCAGCAGTTCAGCCGCCACGTCCTGCGCGCGCTGGCTGACCGGCGCCTCTGGGGCGGCCTGCATCTCCAGGTCCATGGGTGCCGGTTCTTCCGGTTCGTCCGTCGGGACGATGCCGGCGCCTGCGAGGTCGTCCGAAAGGACGGTCTGTTGTGGCGGCGGGCCGGCGTCGGCGGTCGGCGCCGGCGAAGGCTCCCGGATCGTCCCCGGGACGCCGTCGAAAGCCCGCAACGGCGCGAACACGAGCAGGGCCGCCATCATGCTGACCACCAGGTCGACGGCAGGGCCGGAGATCCCGGCGAAGGCGGCGAGCCGCAACGTGGCCAGGACGAGCGCCGCCGCCAGGCCGGCGACAACCAGGTCCCTGGACGCCATGCCCGTGGCGGCACCCCACCGCGGTCGCGGCAGGACGTCTCGTTTCGAAAGCGCCTCGCTCACCTTCGTCTCTCCGTCTGCTTTGCGCCGTTGAGCCCTCAGGCCGGTGCGACCTGGTTGAGCACCGACAGGAATTTCCCGGCATCAACCGGCTTCACCAGCCAGCCCGTGGCGCCGGCCTGCCGGGCCTCGTCGCGGCGGGCCTGCTCCGACTCGGTCGTGAGCAGCAGGATCGGCACGAAGCGCAGCGCCGGGATGCGCCGAGCCTCCCGCACGAGCTCGACCCCGTTCATCCCCGGCATGTGGTAGTCGGTCACGATCATGCGCAGCGGGGTCTTGCCGGCCTTGAAGGCGGACAGGGCCTCTTCGCCCGTTCCCGCCTTTTCGACCGGGACGCCGGCACGCGACAGGATGGCGGACAGCGAGGCGAGGATCGTGGGGCTGTCGTCCACGAGGAAGACTGATTTCATGACACGAGGGCTCGGTTCGAGGTTGGCGATGGGGGCGGGGCGGCGGCGCTGCCGTCGGGGTCTGGGCTGACCGGAAGGTCTGCCAGGATGGCGGCGAGGAAGGGGTCGTCGGGCGGGGTGGCCAGATCGGGCCGTGCCGCGAGGAGCACCTGCAGCAGGGCTGCATGGGGGCTCGCGCCGGGCGACAGGTCGACGCGCGGTCGCGGGTCGGATCGGACCCAGTCGAGGAAGGCCTCGGCCTCCTCCGGTCCGCAGACGTCCTCGAACCGGGCGAGGCCCGGGCTGTAGGCGATCGGCATCACATCAGCTCCCGCGGGTCGATGACGAAAAGGACGCGGCCGTCGCCGAGCAGGGTGGTTCCGACGAACCCCCGGATGATCGCGAGCGGCCCTTCCATCGGCTTCACGATGGTTTTCATGCTGTCGCAGATGCGGTCGACGGCGAGGCCCACCAGCTCGGTCCCTGTCCGGATGACCAGGATCGAGCGATCCGCGGCGTTCGCCTTGGCCGGCAGGTCCATGATCGCGTTCAGATGACGCAACGGCACCACCTCGTCGCGCAGCACGAAGGCTTCGCGGCCCTGGATCGTCTTCAGGCTGCCCACCGGGATCTTCAGCGTCTCGGCGACGAGACCCATTGGAACCCCGAAGATCTGGCCTCCGCCCGCCTCCACGATGACGATCTGCGACATGGCCATCGAGAGCGGCAGCGTGAGGGTGACGGTCGATCCCGCGCCCTTGGCGCTGCGCAGGGCGACATGGCCGCCCATCCGCTCCACCGAGGTGCGGACCGCATCCATGCCGACGCCGCGACCGGACAGGTCCGAGACGGCCTCGGCGGTCGAGAAGCCGGGCGCGAAGACGAGCTGGACCGCGTCGGCCTCCGACAGGGCCAAGGCCTGGTCGGGTGCCAGGATCCCCCGCTCGACGGCCCGCGCCCGCACGCGGTCCGGGTCGATGCCCCGGCCGTCGTCGCGCAGCGTGACGATGATGCTCTCGTTGTCCTGCCGTGCGCTCAGCCACAGCCGGCCCGCGGCCGGCTTGCCGGCGGCGACGCGTTCCGCCGGGGGCTCCAGCCCATGGTCGAGGCTGTTGCGGACCATGTGGATGAGGGGCTCGGCGAGGCCCTCGACGACGTTCTTGTCGGCCTCGATCGTCTCGCCGTCGACGATCAGCTCCACCGCCTTGCCGAGCCGCTGCGCGGTGTCGCGCACCAGCCTGGGGAAGCGCTGGAACACCGTGGACATCGGCATCATGCGAACCGCCATGATCGCGGCCTGCAGGTCCTCCGCGACGCGGTGCAACTGGGCCTCGCGCTCCCGCAGCTCGCGGGCGAGCTGGCGCGGCGTCGCCTCGCCGTGCTCGATGCGCCGGGCGAGGTAGGGGATGCTGTTCTTGATCACCACGATCTCGCCCACGAGGTTCATGAGCAGATCGACGCGACCCTGCTCCACCCGCAGCATCGACACCGGGGCCCGGGCCTGGCGCGTATCGGGAGCCGCCTTCGCGCCGTCGTTCGTCGCTGCGGAGCCGTCCGCTGCGGCGGGATCGAGGAGCTCCGCGACCGGACCCTCCTCGGCCACGGGCGAGCCCGGCCCGCCGGTCGAATGCCAGGCGATCTGGTCGACGACGTAGCGGAAGTGGTGCTCCAGGTCCCCCGCGTCCGCGGCGCTCACGGCCTGGAACACGAGGCGGCACTGGAACGGGTCGAGGGCCGAGAGCTCCGGCCATGGCTCGTCGGTGACGGCCTTGACGTGCAGGAGGTCGGGGACCTGCAGGACGAGGCGCAGCGGATCCTCGCCTCGGAAGAACGCGTTCTCGTCCGGCCGGTAGGTGATGCAGTGGAGGGGGCGCCCCGCCGCGGCCGTCTCCATGGCGAGCCGCGAGGCCGGGTCGAGGTCCCGCACCCAGGCCGGTTCGCGGCCGGCAGGAGCCGATCCCGCCTCGCGCGCCACGGCGGCCTTGCTCGTCGGCGCGGCGAGGCGGCTCAGCAGGGCGGCCGCCAGCCCTTCCGCGTCCGCGGGGAGGGCTCCCCGTGCCTCGAGCCCGTCGGTCCAGCCCGAGGCGGCGTCGAGGCATTCCAGCAAGGTGGTGGCGATGTCGGGCGCCAGCTGCTCGCCGCGCGCCTCGAGGCCCGACAGGAGATCCTCGGCGTGGTGCAGGAGGCGCGTGTAGGGCGCCATGTCGAACAGGCCGGATGCGCCCTTCAGCGTGTGCATGGCGCGAAACAGCCGCTGCATCGCCTGCCGGTTCACGGGCTCGCGCTCGAGGCTGAGCAGGCTCTCGGAGGCGTCCGCGATCAGGTCGCGGGATTCCAGGACGAAGGCGCGCAGGAGGTCGCTGTCTTCGGTGCTCACGGGCGTGCTCCTTTCCGTCAGACCGGCTTCTGGTAGACGACGCCGTCGGCGAACCGGCGGACCTTGAAGAGGCGCGAGATCCGGTCCATCGACTCCGAGTGGCCGAGGCACAGGAAGCCGCCCGGCCGCAGGGCTTCGTAGAGCCGCTCGGCCGCGATGCGGCGGGACTCGTCGTCGAAGTAGATGAGTACGTTGCGGCAGAACACGACGTCGTGCTCCCCGTGCTGTTTCATCTGGCCGGCGTCGGTGAGGTTGACGCTGGAGAAGTCCACCGAGCGCAGCAGGGCGTCGATCACGCGCCAGCGGCCGGGACCGGCCGGGCGGAAGTATTTCTCGCGCAGGCGCGGCGAGAGATGCTGCAGCGAGCGGCTGTCGTACTCGCCGCGTCGTGCGGTCGCGAGCACGGCGCTGTCGATGTCGGAGCCCAGGATGTCGATGTGGTGCCGGTCGACGCTGGGCCAGTTCTCCAGGAGCCAGATGGCGATGGAGAAGGGCTCCTCGCCCGTCGAGCAGGGCACGCACCAGATCGACAGCGGCCTGTCGGGCCTCTCCGTCGTCAGTTCGGGCAGGATCGCCTTCACCAGGATGTTGAACTGGTAGGTCTCGCGGTTGAAATAGGTCTCGTTCACGGTCATCGCGTTGACGAGGGACTGCATCTCGTCGCCGCGATCGGCGTATTTGAGGTAGGTGACGTAGGAGCGCACCGAGGGCTCGCCCGTCTTCGCGAGACGGTCGTCGAGCCGCCGCTCGATGTAGGCGCGCTTGCCCGCCCCGAACTGGATCCCCGTTCGCCGCCGGAAGTAGTCCTGGAAGAGCTCGAACTCGTCGTCGTTCATGACTTTCGGTCCTGGCGCGCTCATGGTGACCACTGCGTCCTGCTGTGGGCCGGGGACCGCACCTGACCGCGTCAGGTCGCCCGCTTGCTGGTGGGGGTTCGGGGTGGCGTCTGCGGCAGCATCAGGTCGCGATGCGTCCGGACGCCCCGCTCAACTGGTGATCCATTCGATGACGGTGCCCGCGATCGCCTCGCACGGCCGCACGAGACTGGCGCCGCCGCGCTGGATCAATTCGTGCGGCATGCCGAAGACGACGGCGGTGGCCTCGCTCTCGGCGACCGTCCGACCGCCCCGGCGATGCAGTTCGGTCATGGCGGTGGCGCCGTCGCTGCCCATGCCCGTCAACTGGACCCCCACGAGGGCGCTGGCGGGCAGGATGTCCATGGCGGTGGCGACCAGCCGGTCGACGCTGGGGTGCCAGAGGCTGGCATCCGCCGGGACGCTGCTCGCCACGATCCGGCCGAACCGGCGTTCGACGACCAGGTCGGCATCCCCCCGTCCGATGTAGATGCGGCCACGCTGGATCGGCATCGATCGCTCGACCTCGACGACCTCGAGCGGGCAGATGGCGTCCATCCGTCGTGCGAAGACCCCCGTGAAGCTCTGGGGCATGTGCTGGGCCACCAGGACCGGCCAGGGAAAGGTCTCGGTGAACTTGGGCAGGATCTCCTCGAGGGTCCGCGGCCCGCCCGTCGAAACGCCGACGAGGACGAGGCCCGATGGCGCCAGCCCGAGAGAGGGCCCTCGTGCCGCCGACGCCGGCCGCGCGGTGCGCTGGCGGGCGAGCCGCTGCTGCAGCCCCTTGGCGCGGCGCGGCTTCACCCGGGCGGCGGTGCGGACCTTCTCCACCAGGGCCGGCCGCACCCGGTTGAAGTGCAGCGACACGGTCCCGTCCGGCTTGCAGACGAAGTCGACGGCCCCGAGCTCCAGGGCCTTCATCGTCACCTCCGCCCCTGCTTCCGTCAGGGACGACACCATGACGACGGAGGTGGGCCGCACGGCCATCATCTGCTCGAGGCAGGACAGCCCGTCCATCTCGGGCATGTTGACGTCCAGCGTCACGACGTCGGGTTCGAAGTCGCGCACCTTCTGGAGGGCCTCGACGCCGTTCCGGGCGAGCTCCACGCGGAAATCGCCCTCGGCCTCGAAGATCTGGCGCAGATGACGCCGCATGAGCGCGGAGTCGTCCACAACGAGCAGTCGCAGCATGGCGGCCTCGTCTCCGGCGGTCGTGTCAGGCGGCCCGTGCCAGCTGGCTGCGATGCTCGTCGGCCAGCAGGCGATCCGGATTAATGACCAGGATCATCCGTTTGCTGTCGGCAAGGTTGGCGACCTGCCCGATGACGTCGGCCTGGGCCGCCGACAGGGGAGGGGCCGCCTGCAGGCAGCTCGCCTTGATCTTCAGGACCTCGTTCACCTGGTCCACCACGAAGCCGGCATGGACCCCGTCGAGGACGAGAACCAAGATCCGCTGCCTGTCCGAGCGCTCGGCGCGCGCCAGGGCGAAGCGGGTCCGCTGGTCGATGACCGGCAGAACGGAGCCACGCAGGTTCACCACCCCGGCCATGAAGCTCGGCGCCATGGGCACGGCCGTGAGCGTGTCGGGAACCCGGACAATTTCCTTCACCGCCTCGATCGGCACCGCATACTCCTCCTCGGCGAGGCGGAAGACGACGAACTGGCTGTCGGGATCCGGCTGGCCGGCCGCCGGCGCGGCGACCGCGCGGGTGGCCGTCGTGGCCTGGCCCACGACGGTGCGCAGGGCCTGCAGGTCGAACATGCGCGTGGCCGACAGGACCGTCACCAGGCGTCCGCCGTCGAGGCGGCAGATGGAGGTCAGCTCGCCCGCCTGGGCCTGGATCAGGGCCGGAATGTCCTGGCACTGGCTCTTGTTGACCCGCAGGACCGCCTTCACCGTGTCCATGACCACGCCGACCGCGAAGTCCGCGTTGCGGTCGGACCCGACGACGACGATCCGCCGCGGCGCATCGTCGGCGGCCCGCTCCATGCCGAACATCTCGCGCAGCGAGACGAGCGGCAGCAGCCGGTCGCGCAGCGTCATGATGCCGACGATGTGCGGCGCGGCGTTCGGGACGTGGCTGACGCGGTCGGGATACTGGACGATCTCCAGCACCTCCTCGATCGGGAAGCCGTATTCCTCGCCGGCGACCTCGAAGCTGACGAGCTGGATCTCGTTGGCCTCGCCCTCGGGGAGGGCGCGGGTGGCCGCATCGTCCATCGGATCCGTCCCGGAGGCCGTCACGGCGGCTCCCAGCTGGATCAGGCGACCGAGATCGAGGATGAGCACGATCTTGTCGTCGTTCTTCACGACGCCGCTGACGAGGTCCGCGGCGATGGTCGAGCCGATGGCGTCCGTGGCCTCGAACTGCTCCGCCGAGGCGTCGATGACGCTGGCCATCCGGTCGACCACGAACCCCATCATCACGTCGCGCTGGACGACCACGACGCGGGTGGTGTCGTCGTCGGCCCGCGGCGGCGCCCCGAAGGCGCTGCGCAGGCTGGTGATCGGCAGCACCGCGCCCCTCAGGTTGGCCACCCCGCGCAGGCTGGGGGGCGCCAGCGGGACCTGGACGATGTCGGGCATCCGGATGATTTCGCGCACTTCGGCCAGGCTGATCCCGAAATGCTCGCCGTTGACCTCGAACGTGACGAACTGCTGGACGTCCCCGGTCGGGGGCGCGGCCGCGGCTGCGACCTCTGCGACCTCTTCGACGACGGGCCGGGAGGGGGCCTTCGCCGGCGTCTTCCTGCGTGGGCTCATGGAGTGTCTCCTCGGGCGCGGGACGCGATCAGGCGGCGTCGGTGTTCTGGAGCTCGTCGGCGATCGACGCGATCTCCTCGACGGCGGCGGCGAGGTCTTCCGACCCCTTGGCCTGCTCCTTGGCCGCGCCGGCGGCCTGGCCGGCCGCCTGCATGGCCTGGCCGGCGGCGGTGGCGATCTCGTCGACACCCTTGCGCGCCTCGCCGAGGGCGGAGAGGATCTCGCCGGCGGCCTCCACGAGGCTGGCGTTGCCCTGTCCGACCACGGCCATCTCCTCGGCCACGGTGGCCAGCGCCTGGCCGATCGAGCTGTTTTTCTCGACCTCGAGGGCCGCCTGGGTCCCGATGTCCTCGAGGTCGCGGCGGACCGTCACGATCTGGTCCTGGACGGCCTTCACCAGGTCCTTGATGCGCTCGGCGTTCTCCGAGCTGTCGCGGGCCAGGTTGCGGATGTCGGTCGACACGACCGCGAAGCCCTTGCCGAACTCGCCCGCCCGCGCGGCCTCCACCGAGCCGTTCACGGCCAGCATGTTGGTCTGGATGGAGACGGTCGTGATCGCGTCCACGATCTTGTCGATGCGCCGGCTGATCTGCTCCAGGGCGTTGATCTGGTCGCGCGAGGTGGCGTTGTCCTCGACCGAGGTCTGGACGTTGGCGATCATCTGCCGGACGGAGTCGCTGTTGGCCTTGAGCGCGGCGGTCATGGCGTCGCTCTTCTCGGTCGCAACCTTGGCACGTTCCGTCGACAGCTGGGCGGCACGCTCGATCTGGAGGATCGCGGCGGCGGACTGCTGGGAGGCGGCCGACTGCTGCTGTGCGCCACGGCTGATCTGGTCGATGGCGGTCATGATCTGGGTCGCTGAGCGGTTGATCTCTTCCATGGCGGAGGACAGCTCCTCGGAGGTCGAGGCCACTTCCTCGGCGCTCTTGGCGATGTCCGTGCTGTTCTTCAGCTCTTCCGACAGCTCCGAGAGCTCGCTCGACGCCTGCTGGCTCTGGTCGAGCGCGGTCGTCTGCTGCATCACGGTCTTGACGGCCTCCTCGCACGCCGAGGCCTGCTCGGTCGCGGCGGTGGCGATGGCCTCGACGCCCTGCTGCCCCTCACGGGCGCCGGCATCGGCCTCGTTGGAGGCGCGCAGGATTTCCTTCGAGCCCTCCTGGATCGTCACCATGTCGGTCTCGATCGTCGCGAGCTGCTCGTTGATCGCCTGGCCCACCTCGACGCCCGTCTTGGCGACCGCCGCCGAGCGCTTGATGCCGTCGGACACGACGGTCACCTCGGACTGGATCTGCGCGACGAGCTCCTGGATGTCGCGGGCGCTCTTCTCGGACGTCTCGGCCAGGGTGCGGACCTCGTCGGCCACCACGGCGAAGCCCTTGCCGTGCTGCCCGGCCCGTGCCGCCTCGATGGCCGCGTTGAGCGCCAGGAGGTTGGTCTGGTCGGCGATGTGGGCGACGGCCTTGACGATCTCGCCGATGTTGGCGGCCTGGTGATCGAGCTCCGCCACCATGCTGACGGACGCTTCCTGGCGTTCGGCCGCCCGCGAGATGCTCTTCACCGAGGCGAGGATCTGCTGGCCGAGATCGGCGACGCGCCGCTTCAGCATGTCCGTCTTCTCGAGCGACGTCTCGGCGGACTGTCGGCTGTCCGTGATCTTCGTCGCGATGAGGGTGATGGCCCGCTGGGACTGCTGGGAGGCGCTGGCGGCCTGCTCGGCCCCCGCCGCGATCTGCTCCATGGCCTTGCGCAGCTCTTCGGATGCGGCGGCGGCCTCGGCGATGCCGCTGGCGAGCTGGGTGGTGGCGGAGGCGACGCGCTCGGCGGCCTTCTGCTGGCGGGAGAAGGTCCGCTGGCGCTTCTGGGCCCGTGCGGTCCCGATGGCGGAGGGAGCGGACTTCTGGTCCACGGCGCGCTTGACCAGGCTGGCCAGCTCCGGCGTGGCGCCGATCGGCCTCGCATGTCCATTGGTGTAGGACCGGCCGTTCAGGGTGTTGCTGCTTCCATCCGTCTTCATGAGGGCCATCGTCGTTCTCCACATCGGGTGTGGGCCGACAAAGCACGCAAGAGATTAAAGGAGAGACGCGGGAATACTGTTGTTTTCCGGATGATCCATCCGGAAATTGGTGAGAAACAGCCGGAATTAGCATATGTTACTTCAGGATATACAAACCGTAAGCGCAACAACGCTGCAACGACGAAAGACTAGAGGGCCGGGCAAACCGTCGAGGGGGCGAGGCCCAGTGACATTCGACTGGATGAGACGCCTGCGCTGTGGAGAATATGACGCGATCGTCTGGCGTCGCATCCCGGGCGTGACTTTGGCGTTTCCTCGAAAATACAAATAAGGAGCGCTAAAAAACATCCCGCGACCAAGCGATTAGCGGCAGCTTGGCCATTCGCCGGCAGCAACGACAGTCGCGGATTTGGCAATCGCCGCGAATATCGGATTTGTAATCCATGAAATAACAGAAAAAAATTTCTGCCGGAGGCAGCGTGACCTTACGCTTCTGTTGAACTACTTGATTTACACGGTGCGTGTCAAGTTAACTTTACAACCGCCTCGGCCGAGCGATCGCGGTGCAAAACGCCCCGCCGTCGCTTGCGGGGGACGGGCAAGCTGCCTATAGCAGTCGCTTTGATGAGCGCGCTCGCAACACCGCCCCCTCTCTTTCCGCACCGGCACCTGCTGGGGATCGAGGGCCTTTCGCCCCATGACATCACCATGCTGCTGGATCTCGCCGACGAGGCCGTCGAGGTCTCCCGGCAGGTCGAGAAGAAGAAGACGACGCTGCGCGGGCGAACGCAGATCAACCTGTTCTTCGAGGCGTCGACGCGCACGCAGGCCTCGTTCGAGCTCGCGGGCAAGCGGCTCGGCGCGGACGTCATGAACATGTCGGTGGCCTCGTCCTCCATCAAGAAGGGCGAGACGCTGATCGACACGGCGATGACGCTCTCGGCCATGCGCCCGGACATCATCATCGTGCGCCACCACGCCGCCGGCGCCGTGCACCTGCTGGCCCGCAAGGTCGAGTGCTCGGTGGTGAACGCGGGCGACGGCGCGCACGAGCATCCGACCCAGGCGCTCCTCGACGCGTTGACGATCCGCCGCAACAAGGGCCGGATCCGCGGGCTCGTGGTCGCCATCTGCGGCGACATCCTGCATTCGCGCGTGGCGCGCTCCAACATCATCCTGCTCAACGCCATGGGCGCAGAGGTGCGTGTCATCGGGCCGTCCACCCTGCTGCCGCCGGGCATCGAGCGGATGGGCGTGACGGTGTTCACGGACATGCGCAAGGGCCTGGCCGGGGCGGACATCGTGATGATGCTGCGCCTCCAGCGCGAGCGCATGAACGGCTCCTTCGTCCCGTCGGTGAAGGAGTATTTCCGCTACTTCGGGCTCGACGCCGAGAAGCTCTCGCACGCCGCCCCCGACGCGCTCGTGATGCATCCGGGGCCCATGAACCGCGGCGTCGAGATCGCCTCGGAGGTGGCCGACGGGGCCCAGTCGCTCATCCGCGAACAGGTGGAGATGGGCGTGGCGGTGCGCATGGCCGTCCTCGAGGCGCTCTCGCGCCACCTGCCGAACCAGTGAGGCGCGCATGCCCGACGTGACCGCCGCCCCGCTGATCATCCGCAACGCGCGCCTCGTCGATCCGGCGAGCGGGCGCGAGGAGAACGGCGACCTCTACGCCGAAGGCGGCGTCATCTGCGACCTCGGTCCGAGCCTGCGCGGGTCGCGGCCGGACGGCGCGCGCGAGATCGACGCCCGCGGCCGGGTCCTGGCGCCCGGCCTCGTCGACATGCGCGCCTTCGTGGGCGAGCCCGGCGCCGAGCACCGCGAGACCATCGCCTCGGCCAGCCGCGCCGCGGCGGCGGGCGGTGTGACGACGGTCGTCTGCATGCCCGACACCAATCCGCCGATCGACGACCCGGCGGTGGTCGACTACCTGATGCGCCGCGCCCGCGACACCGGTATCGTCCGGGTGATGCCGGCGGCGGCGCTGACCAAGGGCCTGCACGGGCGCGAGATGACGGAGATCGGCCTTCTCACCGAGGCCGGCGCCGCGTTCGTGACCGACGGCCTGAAGACCGTGGCCAATCCCCAGGTGATGCGCCGGGCGCTCACCTACGCCCGCGACATCGGAGCCCTCATCGTCCAGCACTGCGAGGATCCCGACCTCGTGGGCGACGGCGTGGTCAACGAGGGCGAGAACGCCAGCCGGCTCGGCCTGCTCGGCATCCCGCGCGAGGCCGAGACGATCGTGCTCGAGCGCGACCTCCGGCTCGTGCGCCTGACCCAGGGCCGCTACCACGCCGCCATGGTGTCGTGCGCTGACTCGGTGGCCATTATGGCCCGGGCCAAGCGGGACGGCCTCGACGCCACATGCGGCGTCTCGATCAACTCCCTGACGCTGAACGAGAACGACATCGGGCCCTACCGGACCTTCCTGAAGCTGTCGCCGCCGCTGCGCCACGAGGACGACCGGCTCAGCGTGGTCGAGGCGCTGGCGGAGGGAATCATCGACGTGGTCGTCTCCGACCACAATCCCCAGGACGTCGAGACGAAGCGCGTGCCCTTCGCCGAATGCGCGGACGGCGCGATCGGGCTGGAGACCATGCTGGCTGCGGGCCTGCGGCTCGTCCATGCCGGCGAACTGTCTCTGGTGAAGCTGCTGCGGGCCATGTCCAGCCGTCCGGCCGAGATCATGGGGCTGCGCCAGGGCCGGCTCGCGCGTGGCGCGCCGGCCGACATGATCCTGTTCGATCCGGACGAGCCCTTCGTGCTCGATCCCGCCGACCTGCGCTCGATCTCCAAGAACACGCCCTTCGACGGCGCGCGGCTGCAGGGGCGGGTCCACGCCACCATCGTGGCGGGGCGCCTGGTTCACGGCGAAGTTTGATCGGCGCGCCGTAAACCTGCACAATTCCACTCGAAATTGAAAATGCGCCTCGGCCCTTGACGCCCGGCCGAGGCGTTTCGCAGTCTGGCCCTTCCCGGAGGCACGTCCGTGTCGCTGATGCTCTTCTTCGCCCTCGTCGTGGGCTATCTGCTCGGCTCGATCCCCTTCGGGCTCGTCCTCACGCGCCTCGCCGGCACGCAGGACATCCGCACCATCGGCTCGGGAAACATCGGGGCGACCAACGTCCTGCGCACCGGCCGCAAGGGGCTGGCCGCCGCGACGCTCCTGGGCGACGCCCTGAAGGGCACGGTCGCGGTGCTGATCGCGGCGCGCTGGGGCGAGCCGGCCGCGCTGGCCGGCGCCATCGGCGCCTTCACCGGCCACCTGTTTCCGGTGTGGCTCGGCTTCAAGGGCGGCAAGGGCGTTGCCACCTTCCTGGGCACGCTGTTCGCCGTGGCCTGGCCCGCCGGCCTCGCCTTCGCGGGGCTCTGGCTCGGCTGCGCGGTGCTGTTCCGCTATTCCTCGCTCGCCGCCCTCGTGGCCAGCGCTGCGACGCCGCTGGTGCTGCTGGCGCTCGGGCGCCCGCAGGCCGCACTGGTCTATGTCGCCCTCGCCGCCGCCCTGTGGTGGATGCACCGCGCCAACATCGCCCGGCTGCGCGCCGGCACCGAGGGCAGGATAGGACAGAAGGGATGAGCGAGGGCGCTGCGCGACCGGTCGTCAGGCTGACCGACGCGCAGCGGCTCGAATGGCTGCGGCTGATCCGGAGCGAGGGCGTCGGCCCGCGCACCTTCCGCAAGCTGGTCAACCACTTCGGCAGCGCCGCCGAGGCCCTGCGCGAGTTGCCCGGGCTGGCGCGCCAGCGCCATGTGCCGGTGCCGCGCATCACGACCATGGCCGAGGCGGAGCGGGAGATGGAGCTCGCCGCCCGGCTCGGCGTGGTGTTCGTGGCCACGGGTGAACCGGACTATCCGGTGCCCCTGGCCGCCATCGCCGACGCTCCCCCGATCCTGGGGCTGCGCGGCGACGCCCGCTGCCTCTCGGCTCCGGCCGTGGCCATCGTGGGATCCCGGAACGCCTCGGCGGCGGGCCAGCAGTTCGCCCGGTCGCTGGCGGCGGGGCTGGGCCGCGCGGGCTTCACCATCGTGTCGGGGCTGGCGCGCGGCATCGACGCCCGCGCCCACGAGGCGAGTCTGGCCACCGGCACGGTCGCCGTGCTCGCCGGAGGGCACGAACACCCTTATCCACCCGAGCACGCCGCCTTGCTGGAGCAGGTGCTGGAGACCGGCGTCGCGTTGAGCGAGATGCCCACCGGCTGGGAGCCGCGGGGCCGTGACTTTCCGCGCCGCAACCGCCTGGTGTCGGGCCTGGGGCTGGGCACGGTGCTGATCGAGGCCGCCCGGAAATCCGGCTCGCTGATCACGGCCCGGTTCGCGCTGGAGCAGGGGCGGGAGGTCATGGCCGTTCCCGGCTCGCCGCTCGATCCCCGCGCCCAGGGCACCAACGACCTGATCCGCCAGGGCGCCACCCTGGTCACCGGGCTGGAGGACGTGCTGGAGGTGCTGGAGCCGCTCCTGCGCAAACCCTTCGACGGACAGCACCTCGCCCGCGAGCAGGAGAGCCCCGAACCCGACGAGCCGCTCTTCGACGAGATCGACTATCTGGCCGAACCGGGGGCCGGGCGCCCCCTGGTGCTGCAGGATGAACCGGCCCGCCGCGAGCCCGTCCGCCAGGAGCGGGTTCATGCCGTCGACCCGGCGATCACCATCGCCGGGCTGCTGGGACCCTCGCCCGTGAGCGTGGACGACCTGATCCGCATGTCGTCCCTTCATCCCGGCACGGTCCACCTGGCCCTGTACGAACTGGAGAGCCGAGGCCTCCTGGACCGTCACGCCGGAACGAAGGTGTCCCTGCGCCCGACCTCCGCCTGATCGAGCCCGGGGCCTTCGTCGCTCCCTTGCCCGATCCTTCGGATGCGTGGCGTCAGCGCGCCAGCCGGGACGCCATGGTCTGGGCCTCGATGCGCGCCATCTCCAGGAAATAGGCGAGCGTGTCGAGCCGGGCGCCGCGGGCGAGCAGGGCCATCTCGCCGGTCATCTGGCCGATGTAGCGGGCAGCCTCGTCCGCCTTCTCGGGCGTGGCCATGGGCTGCTGCTGGATGTGCGTGACGGTGGCCGGGCGCATCAATGTTGTCGTCATCGGTGCCTCTGAAATGGTTTTTCTGAAAAATGAGCGAAGGACGATTCGCTGAAACTCAGAGTGCCATTGAACGCACAGAATGTATAGAACCAAATGGATACGCGGGGGTTGCAAATTGCGTGCTGAAGACGCGCACTGCAGAACTGGCAACCCCGAAGGGAAATTGAAATCTACTAGAGGTTGTATTTTGTCGCGACTGGGCCAGGCCCTCACGACAGCCAGGCGAGGGCGAAGGGGATCGTGATCAGGGCGACAAGTGTCTGCACGGTCAGGATCTCCGCCATCAGCGGGGCATTGCCGCCCATCTGTCGCGCCAGCATGTAGGAGCCGCTCGCCGTTGGCGCTGCCGTACACAACACAACCACGGCGAGTGGGACGCCCTCCACGCCGAACAGGCGGGCCAGGGTGGCCGCGAGCAGGGGCATGCCGGCGAGCTTGACGACCGTCGCCAGGGCGAGCGCCAGGCTGGGCCGACGCAGACGCGCCAGATCCAGGCCGGCACCCACCACCAGCAGCCCGGCCGCCAGCGAGGCCCGGCCGAGGATCTCCGCGTAGGACAGCACCGTGGCCGGAACCGGCGCGCCCGTGGCGTTGATGGCGATGCCGAGCAGGCTCGACCAGATGAACGGGTTGCGGATGAGCGTCCCGGCGAGGGCCGCCGGTCCGAGCGGCGCGCCGCCCGCATGGCGCGACAGCACGAGGACGCAGGTGACGTTGAGCAGCGGAATCATCGCCGCGATCGCCACCGCGCACAGCGTGGTGCCCTCCTTGCCGAACAGGCTGCCGCACAGCGCGATGGCCACGAAGGTGTTCCAGCGCAGGGCGCCCTGGAACACCGAGGTGAACGAGGGGCCGTCGATGGCGAGCCAGCGCGCCATCAGAGGGCGGGTCGCCAGGAGCAGGGCCGCCATCAGCAGGATGGCGCCCATCAAGGCGCCGCCGACCGCGGCCAGCGGCGCATGGGCGAGGTCGGCGCGCGCCAGCGTCTCGACCACAAGGGCTGGGAACAGGACCAGGTACGTCACCTTCTCGAAGCCGGCCCAGTGGCTTTCGTTGACGATTCCGGAGACGCGCACCGCCCAGCCGGTGACGATGAGCAGGAAGACGGGGACGAGGCTGGCGGCGACGGGTGACATTAAGGGCGGAAACCATGCGGGAGGCGAAGGACCGCGGCCTTGAAGCACGCCCGGACCGCCATGCCAATCCATGCCGACGGGAACGATCCGGCCGCCTCACGAATTGCAGGTCACCAGATGACAACCTTCGGCATCGTTGCGGCGCCTTGCCGTCGCCACGATCCCGCCACGCTCCATTCAGGGTGCATTCAGCCGGCACCCACGATGATGGAAGTCATGACGGGTGGAAGCCGCCCACACAGGGAGACCATGATGTCTGCAATTTCGATGACCTCTTCGGCCTGGCGCCGCACGCTCGTTGCGGGTGTCGCCGCCGTCTCTCTCGCCTCGGCCCTTCCGGCGGCCGCCGGCCCCATGCCCGTCGCGAGCGCGGCGGGTCTGACGGCCCAGCCCGAGCAGTCGCGGCTCGTCCCCGCCGTCGCCGACGGCGACTTCGACGGCGCCCAGATCGTGAAGGTCCGCAATGGCCGCAATGCGACCGCGGCGGCGATCGTGGGCGGCATCGCCGCGCTCGGCGTCGGCGCCGCCATCGCCTCGCAGAACCGCTCCTATGGCGGGGGCTACGGCGGCGGCTACTACGCCCAGCCGCAGGGCTACTATGCCGCCCCGCAGCAGGGCTACTACGCCCCGGCGGCGACCTACTACGAGGCTCCGCAGACCTACGTCTACGAGGAGCCCGCGCCGGTCTACGTCGACCCCGCCCCGGCTTACGCGCCGGCCTACGGCTACACCTACGCCCCGCGGCCGAGCGTCCGCCACCACGCCGGCGGGCCCGGCAAGCGGCAGATCGACAGCTTCCGCGACAGCTATCGCTGATCGTCCAGGCTGGCCTCCCGGGCCCGCCGCATCGCCGCGAGGCGGTCGAGCAGGCCCTGGAGGATGTAGGCCGCCGCCATCTTGTCGACGACCTCGCCGCGTCTCGCGCGCGAGGCGTCTGCCTCGATGAGCGTGCGCGTGACGGCGGCCGTCGACAGGCGCTCGTCCCAGTAGACGATCGGGATCGGCGTCAGCCCCGCCATGTTCCGGGCGAAGGCCCGCGTGCTCTGCACGCGCGGGCCTTCGCTGCCGTCCATGTTGAGCGGCAGGCCCAGCACCAGCACGGCGACCCCGTGGCGCTCCACGTGCCCGAGCAGCGCCTGCGCATCCGCCTTGAACTTGGTCCGCCGAATCGTGTCGAGCGGCGTGGCGATGCGCCGATCGACGTCCGACAGCGCCATTCCGATCGTCTTCGTGCCGAGATCGAGCCCCAGCAGGCGCGCGCCGCGCGGCAGATCGAGCAGGAAATCGTAGTCGCTGGTGGGCTGGGTCATGCCCCTTGATCCTCCGGGCGAGGCGAGGGCGCAAGCGTTTCCTGTTCGGCTGCGGGACCATCCTCTGCCCTTGCCGCATTGCCGAACCCGCCTGACCGCTCCATTCTCCCGGTCGCTTCACACGCCCGAAGGAGACGTCGCATGCAGATCACCTGGTTCGGCCATTCCGCCTTCCGTCTCGATTTTGCCGGCAAGGCGGTCCTGATCGACCCCTTCTTCACCGGCAACCCGGCGTTTTCCGCCGATCGGGCGGCCGCCATCGCCGGGGTGACGCACATCCTCGTGACCCATGGCCATGGCGACCACGTGGGAGACACGGTGGCGATCGCCGAGGAGACCGGCGCCACGGTGGTGTCGAACTACGACCTCCTGATGTGGCTGGCCAGCCAGGGCCTGAAAACCTTCAGCCCCATGAACACCGGCGGCACGGTGGACATGGGCGGCTTCACGGTCTCGATGGTGCGCGCCGACCACTCGGCCGGCATGGTGGAGGCGGGCGTCAACTTTCCGCTCGGCAGCGCCAACGGCCTCATCGTCAAGGCTCCCGGCGAGCCGACCGTCTATCACATGGGCGACACGGACATCTTCGGCGACATGGCACTCATCGCCGAGATCCACGCGCCCAAGGTGGGCCTGGTGCCGATCGGCGACCGCTTCACCATGGGCGCAAAGACGGCGGCGCTGGCCTGCCGGCGCTTCTTCACGTTCGACACCGTGATCCCCTGCCACTACGCCACGTTCGGCCTGCTCGATGCCTCGCCGGACGCCTTCGTGGCGGCGATGCAGGGCTCGGGCACCAAGGTCGTGGTGCCGGAGAAGGGCAAGGCGTTCGCCGTCTGAGGCCGCGGTCTCGACAACGAAAAAGGGGCGCCCCGGGCGCCCCTCACCACGTCGTTCCGAAAGTGATGCGCTCAGAGCGCCTCGAGCTCGGCGCGCAGCGCCGGCGGCCATTCGCGTCCGGCGGCGGCGCGGGCCCTGTCGGCGGCCTCGGCGCGCTTCAGCTGTTCGGCCGCGGCGGCCACCGCCTGGATGCCGATGCTGGAGAAGGCCGGAGCGGCCTTGGTGCGCTCGGGGGTCGTCATCGTCGGCATCTCGCTCGTGCGCGCCGCGCGAACTTCGGTAGACATGATGGTTCCTCTGTTGTCGTCACGCCCGGTGATCGGGCGGGCGATGGATGGCCGGCGTCTTCAGCCGGAGCTAGGCCTCGGCGTGGCGGCTTCAAGGCCGCCGCACAGTCTGGTCGCCTGCAACTCGCGGGGACTCTGGCAACCTCAAGGTGAATGCTCGATTAACAGCTTGGGAAAAATTCAAGAAGTGCGAAAGCGCACATGATGCAACGCAACAATGGGCAACCGGCGAGATTTTCCACCTGGTGGCCCAAGTTGACCGTTGGCAATGACGACGCTTGTTGTTCGCTTCACCTGACAGAACGAAAAAACCCGGCCGCAGGACGGCCGGGTCTGAATTGAACAAAGCTCGCGTGGAGTATCAGCCGCGCAGGTTGTCCCGGCGCACCATCTCCTCGCCGGCGTCGAGCGCACGGGTGAAGCGGTCGAACAGGTCGTCGATCTCGTCGTCGCTGATGACCAGGGGCGGGCACACGGCGATGGTGTCGACCATGTTGCGCAGGATGACGCCTTCCTTCTGCGCGAAGGCGTTGACCTTGGCGCCGACGCCGGCCTTGCCGTCGAAAGCCTTCTTCGTGGCCTTGTCGGCCACGAGCTCGACGCCCGCGACGAGGCCCTTGCCGCGCACCTCGCCGACCAGCGGATGGTCGCGCAGCGCGTCGAGGCGCTTCCAGAACTTCGGCACGCGCGCGGCGGCGCGCTCGAAGATCTTCTCGCGCTCGTAGATCTCCAGCGTCTTGACGCCGATGGCGGCGCCCACCGGATGGCCCGAATAGGTGTAGCCGTGGGCGAAGACGCCGATCTTACGGCTCTCCGACACCATGGCCTCGTTGATCTTCTCGGGGATCATCACCGCCGAGAGCGGGAAATAGGCCGAGGTCAGCGCCTTGGCGAGCGACATGGTGTCGGGCCGCATGTTCATGGCCGAGCAGCCGAAGGGCGTGCCCAGCCGGCCGAAGCCGCAGATCACCTCGTCGGAGATCAGGAGCACGTCGTACTTGTCGAGGACGACCTGGACCTTCTCGTAGTAGCCCTTGGGCGGCGTGATGACGCCGCCGGCGCCGCCCACCGGCTCGCAGATGAAGGCGGCGACCGTGTCCGGCCCTTCCTTGAGGATGAGCTCCTCGAGTTCGTTGGCCATGCGGGTGGCGAACTCCTCCTCGGTCTCGCCCGGCAGCCCGAAGCGGTAGTGGTGCGGGCAGGAGGTGTGGAGGATGTTCTGGATCGGCAGGTCGAAGTCGAGGTGGTTGTTGGGCAGGCCCGTGAGCGAGGCCGAGGCCACCGTGACGCCGTGGTAGCCCTTGAGCCGGGCGATGATCTTCTTCTTCTTCGGCCGGCCGATGGCGTTGTTGTAGTACCAGATGAGCTTGATCTGGGTGTCGTTGGCGTCCGAGCCCGAGCAGCCGAAGAACACCTTGGACATCGGCACCGGGGCCATGTCCTTCAGCTTTTCGGCGAGCTCGATGGCCGGGTCATGGCTCTTGGCGCCGAACAGATGGGTGAAGGGGAGCTTGGCCATCTGCTCGCGCGCGGCCTCGACCAGCTCCTCGTTGCCGTAGCCCAGCGCCGTGCACCACAGGCCGGCCATGCCCTCGATGTAGCCGTTGCCGTCGGTGTCCCACACCCACACGCCCTTGCCCTTCTCGAGCACGAGGGTGCCGGTCTGCCGGACCGTGTCGAGATTCGTGTAGGGATGGATGAGCGTCTCGACGTCGCGCGTCTGCAGATTGGTGAGCATGGCCCGGCCCTTCGTTCTTGCTGAGGCCGGGCAGTGTAGTCGCGGGGGCGGGCGCGTCAAACGGCAGCAGGCCCATGTCGCCGCCCGCCATCCCTCCGCTCGTCATCCCCGGGCTTGGCCCGGGGACCCACGACTTCGGACCGGTTGCAGCAAAGTCGTGGATGGCCGGGCCGGAGCCCGGCCAGGACGCCGGAGAGAGAGCGCCCTTCAGGCAACGCCGTCCAGGGGAGGCGCCTCGTACCGGCAGCCCAGCGCCTCCAGCATCCCCGCCACGGCGATCGCCGTGCGGTCGGCGCCTTCGGCGGCGACGATCTGCACGCCGACCGGCAGCCCTCCATCGGTGCGCATGACCGGCGCCACGGCGGCCGGCAGGTGCGCGACGGTGGCGAGACCGACCCAATGCAGGATGTCCATGTAGGGGCGCGCGATGCCGTTCACCACGAGCCGGCGCTCGGCCATGGCGGCCGGGGGATGCGGGATGGCCGGCACCGGGGCCGGGGGCATCAGCACCACGTCGTAGCGGGTGAAGAAGGCGTCCCAGGCGCGCTTGAGCGCGGCCCGGCGGTCCTGCAACGCCGCGTAGGTCTTCACGTCGAGCCGGGCGGCGCGGGCCTGCAGGGCCGGGTGGGAGATGTCGCCGGGTGCGTAGTTCGCGGCCTCCGCCGCGAGCCGGTCGCGGATCTTGTCCGGCAGGCCGGCCGCCACGATGGCGTGCATGAGCATGGAGTAGACCTCGAAGCTCTCGGCGAAGCGGAAGCCCGGCCGCGCCTCGTCGTCCACCTCGGCGCCGGCGCCCGCCAGCAGCGAGGCCGCCCGGCGCGCCGCCTCCGTCACCGTCGCATCGGCCGGCGCAAACGGATCCTCGGCCCACAGCGCCACGCGAAGGCCCTTGGGCGAGGTCTTGCGGGGCGGGGCGATCTGCGGGCGAACGCCGTCCAGCGCGGGCGGACCGGCCATGATGGCGAGCGCCAGGTCGAGATCGCGGGCGGAGCGCGTGATGGGGCCCGCGACGGACAGATCGGCATCGACCTCGATCCCGGGCGGGGGAGGGCGGTGGCCGCGGGTGGAGACGAGCCCCCAGGTGGGCTTCAGGCCGAACAGGCCGCAGCAATGGGCCGGCCAGCGGATCGACCCGCCGAGGTCGGAGCCGAACTCGAGCGCGCTCATGCCGGTGGCCACCGCCACGCAGGCCCCGCCCGATGAGCCGCCGGGGCTTCTCTCCGGGTCCCACGGGTTCAGCGTGCGCCCGTGGATGGGGTTCTCGGCCACCCAGTCGCCCGAGTAGGGCGGCACGTTGGTCTTGCCGTAGATGACCGCGCCGGCGGCCCGCAGCCGCGCCACGCCGGCGGCGTCCTTCTCCGGCACCCGGTCCCGCCAGGCCGGCGCGCCGCCCGTGGAGACGAGGCCCGCGACGTCGAAGGCATCCTTGATGGTGACGGCGAGCCCTTCGGCGAGCCCGTCGAGCCCCTGCGCCCGCCGCGCGTCGCTGGCCTCCGCCGCCCGGCGCGCGGCCGCCACGTCCATGGCCACCACGGCATTGAGCCGCGGGTTCACCGCTGCCGTACGGGCCAGCGTCATGTCGAGCAGCTCGACCGCCGAAAGCTCCTTGCGGGCGAGCGCGGCCAGGATCTCGGTGGCCGGGCGGGTGAGGAGGTCGGTCATGGGCAGGCTCCCTGGAGAGCTCGGACGCTTGCATGCCCCCGCCTGGAAAATCAACGCCGCGGGACGTCTTAGATCCATTCTCCATCTCTCCGCGTCATGCCCGGGCTCGGCCCGGGCACCCACGACTTTGCCAGGGCCACGCGCAGTCGTGGATGGCCGGGCCGGAGCCCGGCCAGGACGGCGGAGAGGCGGAGACGGCCTCGGGGACCGGTCAAATCTGCAGCCAACCGCGCGGCTTGCCCCCCATGGGCGGCCTGTCATGATGATGCCGCACGGCGCGCCGAAGCTGCGGGAAAACGAGGATACCGATGCCGACGACCTTTCTCGCCGACATGCTCTCTTCCCTCACCGACCGCAGCCGCGCCCTCTTAGGGTTGCCCCGCGGGCCGCTCAAGGCTTCCGACCTGCCGGCGCTCGCCGACGAGCTGTTGTCGCGGCGCGGCGAAGCGTCCGGGGTGGCCCTGGCGCGCGGCATCGTGGACACCTACCGCGCGGCCCCGCCGGTGGCGCGGCTCGCCTTCCTGCAGGTGCTGGCCAGCCGCTTCGGGCCGGACGAGGCGAAGCTGGAGGCCGCGCTCGCGGCATTTCGCGACAATCCCGTGGGGGAGGCCGCCTCGGCCCTCGCCACGGCGGCGGAGGCGCGCCGGCAGGAGCTCTTCCGTCGCATCAACCTGGCGCCCGGCGGCACGGCCGCGCTGGTGCGCATGCGCGCCGACCTGCTGGAGGCTCTGCCAGAGCACCCCGACCTCGCGGTGGTGGACCGCGACTTCGTCCACCTCTTCGCGTCATGGTTCAACCGCGGCTTCCTGGTGCTGCGCCCGATCGACTGGAACACCCCGGCCAATATCCTCGAGAAGATCATCCGCTACGAAGCGGTGCACGAGATCCGCGACTGGGACGACCTGCGCAACCGCCTGGCGCCGACCGACCGGCGCTGCTTCGCCTTCTTCCACCCGCAGCTCGTCGACGAGCCGCTGATCTTCGTGGAGGTGGCGCTGACGACGGACATGCCCGGCGCGATCGCGCCGCTGCTGGACCTCGCCCGCAAGCCCATTGCCGCGAACGAGGCCAACACGGCGGTATTCTATTCCATCTCCAACACGCAGGGCGGGCTGGCCGGCGTGTCCTTCGGCCATTTCCTCATCAAGCAGGTGGCCGAGGATTTGAAGAAGGACCTGCCCAACCTCAAGACCTTCGTGACGCTCTCGCCCGTTCCCGGCTTCGCCCGATGGCTTCGCGCGGAACGCGACAAGGAGGACGGTCTGCTGGACGCGGGCCTGCGCCGCGCGCTCGCCGTGCTGGACCAGGAAGGCTACGCCCAGGACCCGGCCTTGGCCGACACCGTGCGGCGGGCCGTGCTGCCGGCGGCGGCGGTCTATTTCCTCAAGGCGCGGAGCCACTCCGGCAAGCCGGTGGACCCGGTGGCCCGCTTTCATCTCGGCAACGGCGCCCGCCTGGAACGCCTCAACCCGCTCGGCGACCTCTCCGAGAAGGGCCTGCGCCAGTCGCACGGGCTCATGGTGAACTACTGCTACGACCTCGACGACATCGAGGAGAACCACGAGGCCTATGCCGAAAAGGGCACCGTGGCCGCCAGCCGCTCCGTCCAGCGGGCGCTGAAGACGGACCTGCCGGCCGACGTGATCGTAGCGGGGTAGGGCGGAGGCTGGGGTAGGGCTGCAACACTCCCGTTGCCCGCTTTCCCTCCACCGTCATGGCCGGGCTTGGCCCGGCCACCCACGACTTCAGCATGGCCCCGGCAAAGTCGTGGATGCCCGGGCCAAGCCCGGGCAGGACGGCGAGGGGGGCGATGTGAAAAGGAAAAGGGGCCCGAAGGCCCCTTGGATTAGCTCTGCTGGATCGCCGACAGCATCCAGGACCCGCCGGCATCGCGGCGGAAGGTCCACAGCTCGGTGGCCTCCTGGGGCTTCGTGGCGTCACCTTCCACCACCTTGCCGGTGGCGCGCTCGGTCAGCGCGTTCACGAGCGAGAAGCGCATCGCGACGGTGGCGTAGTCGGTGCTGCCCTCGCGCCAGGCTTCGGCGAGGTCGCCCTGCTCCAGCGTCACGTTCGACACGCGGTCGTGCAGGCCGCGGCCGGCATTGCGGGCGAGTTCCTCGCCGAAATAGCCGACCATCTCGGGCGTGGCCAGGCCGCGCATGGCCGTGAGGTCCTCACGATCCCAGGCCGCGTTCACGGCCTTGAGCGAGGCCTCGAAGGCGTCGAAGTCCTTGGCCTCGATGCCCACGGCGTCGGACGGCTTGGCTGAGGCCATCGCCGCGCCGGCACCCGCACCAAGGCCCATGCCGCCCAGAGCCGAGCCTCCAAGCCCCGAGCCTCCAAGCCCCGAGCCTCCAAGCCCCGAGCCGCCGGCGCCGCCCATGGCGTCACGCCGCAGCGGTCCACCGGGACCGGCATTCGCCGCCAGCGGGCTCGTCGCGCCGGAGCCGCCGGCGAAGGCAGGCTGCCGGCCGCGGATGAGGCGCATGACGAGGTAGATGCCACCCACGATCAGGCCGGCCTGCAGCAGCAGCCCGAACAGGGAGGACAGGCCGCCGAAGCCGCCCATGAAGCCATGGCCGAACAGCATGCCGAGCAGGCCCGCGCCTAGCAGGCCGCCCATGAAGCCGGTGCCGAAGCCGGGGCGCCAGCCGGTGGACGGCTGCGCCATGCCGGGGCGCTGCGCGGCCATGCCGGGCTGCACCTGCGAGGGCTGCGTGATCGAGCGTTCCATCGGCGCCGCGGTGCGCGGGGCCGTGTTGGTCACCGGCGGCGCGCTGTAGGTGCGCCCGCCGCGGCTGCCGAAGCTCGACCCTCCGCCCGGACGGGCGTCCGCCGCGGCAATGCCGAGCGCCAGGATCGCCGCCGCGATCGCCATCGTGCGGCCGGTACGTGCAAACGGAAACGTGTTCATCGTCCATCCATCGGGGGCAGGATGCCCAACGCCTGACCATATGGGATGCAGTATGGCGGAATTGAAGGGCCACGCCACTGAAACATTGGGAATTGGTAAGGAGAGTGGCGCGAACCGAGCCCCGCGCCTCACCCGCGGTGGGACAGCAGCAGGATGCCGAAAATGACGATCGCCATGACGATCGACAGGATGACGCCGGTGCCGAAGCCGGTTTCGTTGGTTTCATCGTGCTGGTGAAGGTCTGCCATCGCTGTCTCCCGTGCGCGTCACGGGAGAACGCCGGCCCGGGCCGGGCCGTTCCGGGCGATCCTCACGGCCCCATCGCGGCGGCGAGCCAGGCGAGGCTCTCCTCCTGGGCTTCCACGCCGAACTGGTGTCCGCCCGGCCGAATCGCAGTGGCCAGCGCTGCCGGAGCCCCCGCGGCGCGCCACAGGTGGCGCAGGCGCGCCAGCGCCGTCTCGACGCTGTCCGGCGGAAACAGCGCGTCCTGGGCGCCCGCCTGCACGAAGAGAGGCCGCGGCGCCGCGAGGCCCGCCATGTCGGGATAGTCGAACAGCGCCGCCGCGCCCGGATGGGTCATGCTGAAGGCGGACTGGCCCCGCAGCTGGTTGTTGCCCGCCCGCGTCACGCCTTCCAGCGTCGCCATCCAGTTCACGGCGACGGTCGCGGCCACGGTCTCGCACAGGGCCGCCACCTGCCAGGCCCGGAAGCCGCCGAGCGAGAAGCCCAGCGCCGCCACGCCCCGCACGTCGTCGCGCGCCGCCAGGGCCTGCGCCGCCGCCACGTCCTCCCGCGCGATCACGCCCGCGAGGCTCGCCCCGGCCAGCATGAGGGTGCAGGCCAGCGCCTGCTGGGCCTCGTAGCCGTTGCCCTCGCGTTCACCCCAGCCCAGCGCGTCGGCGCACAGCACCAGGAAGCCCTTCCGCGCTAGCGCCTCGCCCACGAATCGCCCGCCATAGAACCGGCCGGCCCATTCGACGCCGGAGGCGAGGCGCGCCGCATCGTCCCACGCCGGCACCAGCTTCTCCTTGCCGATGTCGAACCGCGACCCGTGATCGTGCAGCAGCAACACCGCCGGGAAGGGCCCCGGGCCCGCCGGGCGCAGGACGAGCGCCGGCACGGGGCACCACGGCCCCTCCAGGACCAGCCGCTCGAGCACCAGCCCGTCGCGCTCCACCGCGCAGATCACCGCCGGCGCCCGCGCCGCCCACCCGGCCGGCAGGCGAGGCAGCAGCCCCTCGAACGCCGCCCGCGCCCCCGCCCGCCACGCCTCGAACGGCCCGCCGGCATAGGCCTGCGAAAACCCCTGCGCGCGCAGCCTGTCCAGAAACTCGGGGCGGTTGTGGCCATCGATGCCCCAGCGCCCGCCGCTCACGGCCGGGTCCCGACCGCGGCAGGACGTGAGACCGCTCGTCTCCTAGCCCTCGCGGGCTGCTCAGACAGTCGTCGAATCGTCACCAGGAAAGGTCCTCATCCTCGAGCGGGCCGCTCGGCGATCGTAGCGAATTCGCATCCAACACCCCTCGCGCACGCACTTTTCGGGAAGGTGACACTCTCTCCACACCCCCTGTTGCGGAACGCGCCGCCGCCCCCTATAAGGCGCGCAGTCGGAGTGTAGCGCAGCCCGGTTAGCGCACTAGTCTGGGGGACTAGGGGTCGTGGGTTCGAATCCCGCCACTCCGACCATTTTTTCGAATACGACAGAAAAGCCCGGCACAGCTGGGCTTTTTACTTTTGCGCTGAGCAAGCGCGCCAAACAATTAGTGCTGTATCCAGCTGGCGCACGGTCCCCACCCCCACCCTTGCCAATCCCCCCCATTTCCGCTAAAGCCCGCGCCATTCCACACGCGGACATTCGGCTTCGGCCGTTCCGGTGGCCGGGGATCGTCCCTGGTTCACGCTCCGCGGAGGCCTAAACCGGAGACTACGCAGCATGGCTCTGCCCGATTTTTCTATGCGCTCGCTTCTCGAGGCCGGTGCGCACTTTGGTCACCAGTCGCATCGCTGGAACCCGAAGATGGCGCCCTTCATCTTCGGCACGCGCAACAACATCCACATCCTCGATCTCGCCCAGACTGTGCCGATGCTCCATCGCGCGCTGCAGGCGATTTCCGACACGGTGGCGGCCGGCGGCCGCGTGCTGTTCGTCGGCACCAAGCGCCAGGCGTCCGAGGCCATTGCCGACGCGGCGCGCCGCTCGGCCCAGTATTACGTGAACTCCCGCTGGCTCGGCGGCATGCTCACCAACTGGAAGACGATCTCCGGCTCCATCTCGCGCCTGCGCAAGGTTGACGAGATCCTCGCCGGCGGGGCCCAGGGCCTCACCAAGAAGGAGCGTCTCATGCTCTCCCGCGAGAAGGAGAAGCTCGAGCGTGCTCTCGGCGGCATCAAGGACATGGGCGGCACGCCCGACCTGATCTTCGTCATCGACACCAACAAGGAACAGCTCGCGATCAAGGAGGCCCAGCGCCTCGGCATCCCGGTCGCGGCCATCGTCGATTCGAACTGCGATCCGGACGGCATCACCTATCCGGTGCCGGCCAATGACGACGCCGGCCGCGCCATCGCGCTCTACTGCGATCTCGTGTCCCGCGCCGCCATCGACGGCATCTCGCGCGGCCAGGGCTCGCTCGGCATCGACATCGGCGCCTCCGAGGCCCCCACGGGCGAGGACCTGCCGGCCGAGCCGGCCGGCTCGCCCACCGGCGAAGCCTTCGAGCTGCTCACCGCGCCGCGCGGCGCGCCGGACGACCTGGGCAAGCTGAAGGCCATGAGCCCGCAGCTGGAGAAGAAGCTCAACGACGCGGGCATCTTCCACTACTGGCAGCTCGCTGCCGCCACGCCGGCCGACGTCGCCGCCATCGAGGCTGCCGCCAAGCTCGGCGGGCGCATCGACCGCGAAGGCTGGGTCGCGCAGGCCCGCTCGCTCATCGAGAACGCCTGAATCTCTGAACGCCACGCGGCGCCGTGATGGCGCCGCATCGTCGATCCATTGAGATGCACGGCGGCGGGTCCTCCCGCCGCCGTCTCGCATCCACGACCCAAAGAGGTTGAAACCATGGCCACGATCACCGCTGCTCTGGTGAAGGACCTGCGCGAGAAGACCGGCGCGGGCATGATGGACTGCAAGGCCGCTCTCGAAGCCAACGGCGGCGACGTCGAGCAGGCCATCGACTGGCTGCGCAAGAAAGGCCTGGCCAAGGCCGCCAAGAAGTCCGGCCGCGTGGCGGCCGAGGGCCTCGTCGCCGTGGCCGTGTCCGGCAACCGCGGCGTCGTCGTCGAGGTGAACTCCGAGACCGACTTCGTCGCCCGCAACGAGGAATTCCAGTCGCTGGTGCGCACCATCGCCAACGTCGCGCTGGAGAAGAAGGCCGACGTCGAGGCGCTGCTCGGCACCCACTACCCGGGCGGGGCCACCGTGCAGGAGGCCATCTCCAATGCCATCGCCACCATCGGCGAGAACATGAACCTGCGCCGCGCCGCCGAGCTGCAGGTCCACCAGGGCGTGGTCGGCCAGTACATCCACAACCAGGTCGCCCCGGGCCTCGGCAAGATCGGCGTCATCGTGGCGCTCGAGTCGGCCGGCAAGGCCGACGAGCTCGCCACGCTCGGCCGCCAGGTCGCCATGCACATCGCCGCCGCCAGCCCGCTGGCGCTGGACGCCTCGGGCCTCGACCCCGCCGTGGTGGCCCGCGAGAAGGCCGTGCTCGCCGACAAGAACGCCGGCAAGCCCGCCCACGTGCTCGAGAAGATCGTCGAGAGCGGCCTGAAGACCTACTACAAGGAGGTCTGCCTCCTCGATCAGGCCTTCGTGCACGACAGCGGCAAGACCGTCGCCCAGGCGGTGAAGGAAGCCGAAGGCCGCGTTGGCGGCGCCATCGCGGTGAAGGGCTTCTTCCGCTACGCGCTCGGCGAAGGCATCGAGAAGCAGGAATCGGACTTCGCGGCGGAAGTCGCCGCCATCTCCAGCGGCCAGGGCTGAGGCAGGGCAGGGGCGACCGTCGCGTCGCCCTTCTCTGATCCGGCCCCACGCGGCATCCTGCCCCGCCAGGACGGTGGAGCGAACGAGGTTGGCGGGAGGTGCAGCGCACCTGCGAGCCGCGCTCACCTCCCTGTCAGCATTCTGTCAGTCACGGCGGCGCCTGCGCCGCCGTTTCCTTGTGGGGACCCCGTCGGGCGGCCTTGATGCCGCCGCGCGGGGGAGATAGCTCGTTGCAGCGGACGAGCGCGTGAGCGGGAGAGAGCGAATGGCGGCGATGCGGCGGGTTCTGGTGAAACTCTCCGGCGAGGCGCTGATCGCGCCGGACGGCTACTGGCTGAACCCGCAGACGCTCTCCACCCTGGCCGAGGACATCGCCCAGGCGGTGGGGCAGGGGTTCGAGATCGCCGTGGTCATCGGCGGCGGCAACGTCATCCGCGGCGCCAAGGTCGGCGCGGCCGGCTGGATCGACCGGGCCACGGCCGATGCCATGGGCATGCTCGCCACGGTCATGAACTCCATCGCGCTCGAAAGCGCCCTGGAATCGAAAGGCACCCCGGCCCGCACGCTCTCGGCGGTCGCCATGCCCTCGCTGTGCGAGACCTATGCCCGCCAGCCGGCGCTGCACCATCTCAGCAAAGGCCGCGTGGCGGTGCTGGGTGGCGGCACGGGCAACCCGTTCTTCACCACCGACACCGCGGCCGTGCTGCGCGCCATCGAGCTCAAGTGCGATGCCGTGCTCAAGGCCACCCAGGTCGACGGCGTCTACACCGCCGACCCCAAGAAGGATCCCACGGCCCGGCGCTACGACGTGCTCACCCACGACGAAGCCATCGCCCGCGACCTCAAGATCATGGACACGGCCGCCTTCGCCCTGGCGCGGGAAAACCGGCTTCCCATCATCGTCGGGTCGGCCCACGGGCCGGGCGCCATCACCGCCATCCTGGCCGGCAAGGCGCCCGCCACGCGTGTCACCCCTTGAACCCGCAAGGCTGCGGGCGTAAGGCGTTGGCCTGATCTTTTTTCAAGCTCCGGATAACACTGATGGCCGCACCCGCACCGTTCGATCTCGCCGACATCAAGCGCCGCATGGCCGGCGCCGTGCAGGCGTTCTCGAAGGACCTCGCGAGCCTGCGCACCGGCCGCGCCTCCGCGAACCTGCTCGATCCCGTCAACGTGGATGCCTACGGCTCCATGATGCCGCTGAACCAGGTGGCCACGGTCAACGTGCCCGAGCCGCGCATGATCACCGTCCAGGTGTGGGACCGCTCCATGGTCGCCGCGGTGGAACGGGCCATCCGCGACAGTAACCTGGGCTTCAACCCGGCCACCGAGGGCCAGGTGCTGCGCATCCGCATCCCCGAGCTCAACGAGCAGCGCCGCAAGGAGCTGGTCAAGGTGGCGCACAAATATGCCGAGGAGGCGCGCGTCGCCGCCCGCCACGTCCGCCGCGACGGGCTTGACCACCTCAAGAAGCTCGACGGTCACATCGGCAAGGACGACATCGAGCGTCACTCCGAGCAGGTGCAGAAGGCCACCGACCAGACGATCGCCGAGATCGACGCCGCGCTCGCGGCCAAGGAAAAGGAAATCATGCACGTCTGACCCCCGGGGCCGCGGAGCGTCGCCATGATCGGCTTTCGGGAGAGAGTGACCGGGGTGTCCGCGCTGTGCCGCCGCGGGGCGGCCGGCGAATGGCGAGTTGCGAATGGGGACAGGTGCTCGTTCGCGAGTTGGCAACCCATGGCGTCGTATCGCTCTTCGCTCCTCGCTCATCGCCCGACCTCCCAACCGCGCACATCCGGAGCGCCCGCATGACACCGGCCGGCGCGCCCGCCCACGTGGCCATCATCATGGACGGCAATGGCCGCTGGGCGTCGGCGCGCGGCCTGCCGCGGTTCGAGGGGCACCGGCGCGGGGTCGAGGCTCTCCGGCGCACCGTGCGCGCGTCCATCGATCTGGGCATCCGCTACCTCACGGTCTTCAGCTTCTCGTCGGAGAACTGGCGGCGCCCGCCCCAGGAGATCGGCGACCTGATGGGGCTGCTCAAGCGCTTCATTCGCAACGATCTCGCCCAGCTGCACGCCTCGGGCGTGCGGGTCCGCATCCTGGGCTCGCGCCAGCGCCTCTCCAGCGAGATCGACGGGCTGCTCACCGAGGCCGAGAACCTCACGCGCGACAATACCGGGCTCACCCTGGTCGTCGCTTTCAACTACGGATCCCGCGCCGAGATCGTCCAGGCCGCCCAGCGCCTGGCCCTCGAGGTCGCCGCCGGCCGCCTGCCGCCGGAAGCCATCACCGAGGAGGCCTTCTCCGCCCGCCTGGGAACGGCCGACATTCCGGATCCCGACCTCGTCATCCGGACGTCCGGCGAAATGCGGCTCTCGAACTTCCTGATGTGGCAGTCCGCCTATTCGGAGTTCGTGTTCACGCCCTGCCTGTGGCCGGATTTCGACCGCCCCGCGCTGGAGGCCGCCATCGCCGAGTTCCACGGCCGGGACCGCCGCTACGGCGGCCTGTCGCGGGCCGGCGCGGTCTCCGGAGCGGTTTCTTGAGCGACGGCGGCAACCAGGCCGCTCCCGCCCCCGCCACGGCGGCGTCCCCGACGCCTGCCGCCCCCCGCTCGGAACTCGCGCTGCGCGTCGTCTCCGCCCTGGTCATGGCCGGGGCGGCGCTCGGCACGGCCTGGGCCGGCGGCTGGGTCTTCGGCCTGTTCTGGACGCTCGCGGCCATCCTGGCCCTGCGCGAATGGCTCACCCTCATCGGGCTCGAAGGGGGGCGCCGGCAGATCTCCTGGCTCCTGGGCTCCCTCGGCATCGCCTATGCGGGCCTTCTCGCCGAGGCCTCGGCGGCGGCCGACCCGCGGGCCTGGTCCGTGGTGGGGCTCGCGGCCGGTGCCGTCGCGCTCTCCGCGCCGGGCGGCCGGCGGCTGTGGTCGCTCGCGGGCGTCGCCGTCTGCGCGGTGGTCGCGGTCGTGCCCATCGACCTGCGCGGCCACCCCGCCCACGCGCTCGTCGCCGTGCTGTGGCTGTTCTGCGTGGTCTGGGGCTCCGACATCGCCGCCTATTTCGCCGGCCGGGCCCTGGGCGGGCCCAAGCTGTGGCCGCGCGTCAGCCCCAAGAAGACCTGGTCGGGCGCCATCGGCGGTCTCGTCGGGGGCACGGCCTGCGCCGTCGCCCTGGTCATGGCGGCCGATGCCGGGGGCCACGGCTGGTACCACGGCCTGCCGCTGGTCGCGCTCACGCTGGTCGCCTCGGTCGTGTCCATCCTGGGCGATCTCGCCGAATCCGCGCTGAAGCGCGCCTTCGCGGTCAAGGATTCGAGCTCGCTCATTCCCGGCCACGGGGGCGTACTCGACCGTCTGGACAGTTTCTGGGCCGTCTGCGTCCTCATCGGCCTCATCGTCTACGTCTTCGGGGGGCCGCGATGAGCGTCAGCGTCACCGTGCTGGGCGCCACCGGATCCATCGGCCGGTCCACGGCCGACATTCTCGCCACCCACAAGGAGCGCTTCCGGGTGGAGGCCGTCGTCGGCGGGCGTGATCCGCAGGCGCTCGCCCGCACGGCGGTCGCGCTGGGCGCGCGCGTCGCGGCCCTCAGCGATCCGGCGGGGCTCGGCGCCCTGCGCGAGGCGCTGGGCGGCACCGGCATCGAGGCCTCCGCGGGCGCGCAGGCGGTCATGGAAGCCGCGGTCCGCCCGGCCGACATCGTCATCGGGGCCATCGCGGGCGCCGCCGGCGTGCGGCCCACCCATGCCGCCGCCCGGCTCGGGGGCACCGTGGCGCTGGCCAACAAGGAGTGCCTGGTGTGCGCCGGCCACGCCTTCATGCGGGACGCGGCGGCGGCCGGCACCACGCTGCTGCCGGTCGACAGCGAGCACAACGCCATCTTCCAGGCGCTGGGCCGACACCGGGCCGACGAGGTCGAGGAGATGATCCTCACCGCCTCGGGCGGCCCCTTCCGCACCTGGAGCCGCGAGCGCATCGAGGCGGCCACGCCCACGCAGGCCCTGGCCCATCCCAACTGGAGCATGGGCGCCAAGGTCACGATCGACAGCGCCACCTTGATGAACAAGGGGCTCGAGCTCATCGAGGCCTGGCACCTCTTCGCCATCCCGCCGGACCGGCTGGGCGTGGTGGTGCACCCGCAATCCATCGTGCACGGCCTGGTCTCGTTCTGCGACGGCGCGGTCGTGGCCGGGCTCGCCTGTCCCGACATGCGGGTGCCGATCGCCCACTGCCTCGGCTTTCCCGATCGCCTCGCCACCGACGCGCGCCGCCTCAACCTCTCCGAGATCGCCCGGCTCGACTTCGAGGCACCGGACCTGGCGCGCTTCCCGGCGCTGGGGCTGGCGCTGGACGCGCTGCGCGAGGGGGGAGGGGCCCCCACCATCCTCAACGCCGCCAACGAGGTCGCCGTCGAGGCGTTCCTGGCGGGCCGCATCGGGGTCTACGGCATCCCGGCGCTGGTCTCGGGCGTGATCGAGGACATGGCGCGGCGCAACGACATGGCGGCGCCCGGCGACGTGGACACCGCGCTCATGCTGGACGAGGAAGCCCGCCTGCGTGCCCGGGAGCGGCTCGGGCCTGTCACAAGTCCGGCAGATTAACTAACTATTCACCCTGACGCTTAGAACTGGACTTAAATGGCGTATGCTCGCCGGCGTCTGATGAAGCGCCGGCGCCCCCGCGCCAGGGAGTACACATGGATCTCGTCGGTTCCGCCACGCACTACGCCAACATGGCCGGAAGCTACCTGCTGCCCTTCCTGTTCGTGCTGGTGATCGTCGTCTTCGTGCACGAGATGGGGCATTTCCTCGTCGGGCGCTGGTGCGGCATCAAGGTCACCGCCTTCTCCGTGGGCTTCGGGCCCGAAATCGCGGGCTTCACCGACGGCAAGGGCACGCGCTGGCGCCTCGCGGCCATTCCGCTCGGCGGCTACGTCAAGTTCTTCGGCGATTCCAGCGCCGCCAGCACGCCCGACGGCGAGGCGCTGCGCGAGATGACCCCGGCCGAGAAGGCCGTCAGCTTCTACCACCAGCCGGTGTGGAAGCGCGCCGCCACCGTGTTCGCGGGGCCGCTGGCCAATTTCCTGCTCGCCATCGCCGTCTTCGCCGTCATCGGCTTCACCTATGGCCGGCAGGTCATTTTGCCGCGCGTCGACCTCGTCATCGCCGGCAGCGCCGCCGAGCGGGCCGGGTTCCAGCCGCGCGACCTCATCCTGTCCATCGACGGCAAGGCCATCGACAGCTTCACCGAGATGCAGCGCATCGTCTCGATCTCGCCGGGCACGCCCCTGCAGGTCATGGTCGAGCGCGACGGCGCCAAGGTGGGCCTCAGCGTCACCCCCGATCTGGTGGTCGAGAAGACGCGTTTCGGCAACCAGCGGTCCGGCAAGATCGGCGTCCAGCGCTCCACCAACCCGGGCGACGTGAAGACCGTGCCGATGAGCATCGGCGAATCGCTGTCCTCGGCGGTCTACGAGACGTGGTTCATCGTCGAGCGCACCGGCTCCTATGTCGGCGGGCTGTTCACCGGCAAGGAAAGCACCGACCAGCTGTCGGGTCCCATCCGCATCGCCCAGGTGTCGGGCGAGGTCGCCACGGCCGGGATGATGGCCTTGATGAACCTTGTCGCCATCCTGTCGGTTTCGATCGGCCTGATTAACCTCGTTCCGGTTCCGCTTCTGGACGGCGGTCATCTGGCCTTTTACGCAGTGGAAGCGGTGCGTGGACGCCCTCTGTCTGAAAGGACACAGGAATTCGGTTTCCGCATCGGCCTGGCGCTGGTGGTGATGCTGATGCTGTTCACCACGTTCAACGACATGCTCCACATCGCGCAGCTTTAACCATGCGCTAAGTGTCTTGCCAGCCACGCCACCCCGGGATTCGCCCTCCCGGGGCTTTTGGCGGTTTGCAGCCCGGGTGAAACTTAGTAGAAAGCATCGGGACATCCGGGATTCCGGTCCGCACCGCGCGCGGCCGGGACGACTAAAAAGGGCGGGTTACTCGATGACTGTTGAGCGTTCGGGGTACCGGGGTACGGTTCGCGTTCTCAAAGGAACCGCCGCCGGTCTGGCCATGATCGTGGCTCTGTCTGCCCAGGCTTACGCGCAAAGCATCGTTGTCCAGGGCAACCGGCGCGTCGATACCGAGACGATTCGCTCCTACGTTCAGGGGCAGTCCGCGGCTCAGGCCCGCGCCGATCTCGTGGCCACGGGGCTGTTCTCCAGCGTCAACGTCTCCCAGAGCGGCGGCCGCATGGTCGTCACCGTCCGGGAGAACGAGGTCGTCAACCGCGTCGTCTTCCAGGGCAACAAGAAGCTCAAGAGCGAGCAGCTCGAGGGCGAGGTGCAGTCCAAGGCCCGCGGGCCGTTCAGCCAGGCCACGGTCGACGCCGACGTCGGCCGCATCCGCGAGATCTACCAGCGTGCCGGCCGCAACCTCGCCAAGGTGTCCTCGCGCATCGTGCCGCTCGAGAACGGCCGCGTCGACGTCGTGTTCGACATCAACGAAGGCGACAAGACCGGCATCAAGTCGATCGAGTTCACCGGCAACAAGGCCTATTCCTCGGGCCGCCTGCGCGACCAGATGACCACCACGGAGAGCAACTTCCTCTCCTGGCTGAAGTCCAGCGACGTGTACGATCCGGACCGCGTCGCCGCCGACCTCGAGCTCGTGCGCCGCTTCTACCTGAAGCACGGCTACGCCGATTTCCGCGTCGTCAACACCGACGTCCAGTTCGACCCCGAGTCCAACGGCTACCGCATCACGGTCGCGGTGGACGAGGGCCAGCAGTACAAGGTCGGCAACACCGCGGTCGAGAGCCGCATCCCCGACGTCGGCGCCGACCAGCTCAAGCGCCTGGTCAAGACCTCGTCCGGCTCCGTGTACAATGCGGAGGAGGTCGAGAAGACCCTCCAGAACATGACCACGGACGTGGCGAGCAAGGGCTACGCCTTCTCGCAGGTGCGTCCGCAGGGCAACCGCAACCCGCAGGCCGGCACCATCGACATCACCTACGTGGTCGAGGAAGGCCCGCGCGTCTACATCGAGCGCATCAACGTCCGCGGCAACACCCGCACGCGCGACTACGTCGTCCGCCGCGAGTTCGACGTGGGCGAGGGCGACGCCTACAACAAGGTGCTGATGGACAAGGCGGAGCGCCGCCTGAACAACCTCGGCTACTTCAAGCGCGTCCGCATCACCAACGAGCCCGGCTCCACCCCCGACCGCGTCGTCGTGAACGTGGACGTTGAGGATCAGCCCACTGGCCAGTTCTCGATCGCCGGCGGCTACTCCACCTCGGACGGCTTCATCGCCGAGGTGTCGCTGTCGGAATCGAACTTCCTGGGTCGCGGCCAGTACGTGCGCATCGCGGCGTCCAGCGGCCAGTACTCGCAGGGCGTCGAGTTCTCGTTCACCGAGCCCTTCTTCATGGACCGGCGGCTCGCCGCGGGCTTCGACCTGTTCTCCAAGCAGCAGGACAACACCCGCTACTCGTACTACGAGAACAAGATCACCGGCGGCACGCTCCGCCTGGGCCTGCCGCTCACGGACGAGACCTCGCTGCTGCTGCGCTACTCGCTCTACCAGCAGAAGATCTCGATCCCGAACACGATCAAGCGGCCGTACAACGACTGCTGGTACTCGCTCGCCCCGACCTACGCCTTCTCCTGGCCGGCCTGCCGTGACAACGGCGAAGCCTCGCTGGCGCTGAAGGAGGCCACCGGCACGACGATGACCTCGCTCGTCGGTTACACGCTGGCCTACAACACGCTGGACAACAACAAGAACCCGAAGAACGGCATCTATGCCGAGCTGAAGCAGGACATCGCGGGCCTGGGTGGCGACAGCCGCTTCATCCGCACCACCGGCGAGGCGCGCTACTACCAGGAGCTCACCGACGACGTCGTCGGCATGCTGAAGGTCCAGGGCGGTCACCTCTACGGCAACGACCTGCGCATCACGGACCAGTTCTTCATGGGCCCGAGCCTGGTTCGCGGCTTCGCTCCGTCGGGCATCGGCCCGCGCGACGCCTCCGACCCGAAGAACAACGCGCTCGGCGGCACCAAGTACTTCGGCGGCACGGCCGAGGTGCAGTTCCCGATCTGGGGCCTGCCGAAGGAACTGGGCATGCGCGGCGCCGTGTTCGCCGACGCGGGCACGCTGTTCGGCTACGAGGGCAAGCGCAACTTCGCCGCCGTCAGCCCGTCCCCGGTGGCGACCGGCTACCCGACGACGATCACCGTCATCGACGAGCACAAGATCCGCTCGGCGGTCGGCGCCAGCCTGCTGTGGCAGTCGCCGCTCGGGCCGATCCGGTTCGACTACGCCTATCCGGTCACCAAGGACCGGAACGACCGCACCCAGTACTTCCGGTTCTCCGGCGGCACGTCCTTCTGACCGGCACCGCCGCCGGCCCCCGGGGGCCGGCGCCGGGCCACGGTGCCCACATGACAGAACCCGTCTTCTTTCGGCTGGCGTCTCCCCTGACGCTGGCCGACATCGTTTCGATCACCGGCGCCAAGGCGCCGGACGGCGCGAACCTGGACCTCGCGCTCTCGGGCGTCGCCCCGCTCGACCGCGCCGGCCCGGACGACCTCGTCTTCCTCGACAATCCCCGCTACGCGGCCGATCTCGACCTGACCAAGGCCGGGGCCTGCCTCGTTGCGCCGAAGTTCGCGGCCCGCGTGCCGGCCGGAACGGTCGCGCTGGTGAGCCCGCAGCCCTACAAGGCCTTTGCCTCGGTCACCGCGAAGTTCTATCCCGACGCCATGCGGCCGGGGTCGGTCTTCGGCTCCACCGGCATCGCGCCGGGCGCCTTCGTGCATCCCCAGGCGCGTCTCGAGCCCGGCGTCATCGTCGATCCCGGCGCCGTCATCGGTCCTGGCGCCGAGATCGGATCCGGCACGGTGGTGGGCGCCAACGCCGTCATCGGCCCGCAGGTGCGCATCGGCCGCAACGGCTCGGTGGGGCCCAACGCCACCGTGCTCAACGCGCTCGTCGGCGACCGGGTGATCCTGCATCCGGGCGTGCGCATCGGCCAGGACGGCTTCGGCTTCGCGCTGGGTCTCCAGGGCCACCAGAAGGTGCCGCAGATCGGCCGTGTCGTGATCCAGAACGACGTCGAGATCGGCGCCAACTCCACCATCGACCGCGGGGCGAACCGCGACACGATCGTGGGGGAGGGCACCAAGATCGACAACCTGGTGCAGATCGCCCACAACGTCGTGGCGGGCCGCCACTGCATCATCGTCGCGCAGGTCGGCATCTCCGGCAGCGTGACGGTCGAGGACTTCGTGGCGCTCGGCGGCCAGGTCGGTGTGGTGGGCCACGTGCGCATCGGCGCCGGATCGCAGATCGCCGGCTCGTCCAACGTCGCCGACGACGTGCCGCCCGGCTCGCGCTGGGGCGGAACGCCGGCCAAGCCTGTGAAGGAATGGTTCCGGGAGTTGACGCTGCTCGCCAATCTTGCGAAGCGAAAGCCCGCCGCACCGGGATCCGGCCAGGACGAGAAGAGCTGAGCGCAGGGCGCGCGACGGAGCATGCCGCGGAAAGGTGGGTACCGGCTTTCCGCAACAGGCATGCGACCATGATCGAACGAAGCACCGGTGGGTTTCCGGGGAAACCGATCGGTGCTCAAGACAGGGTGAGATGATGACCGAGACGACACCGGAGAGCCTGGACACCGCGGACATCCTGCGGATCCTCGAACTCCTGCCGCATCGCTACCCGTTCCTGCTGGTCGACAAGATCGTCGAGATGCGCGGTGACGACAGCTGCATCGGCATCAAGAACGTCACCTTCAACGAGCCGCAGTTCAACGGCCATTTCCCGGGCCGTCCGGTGATGCCGGGCGTCATGCTCATCGAGGGCATGGCCCAGACGGCGGGCGCGCTCTGCGTCGCCTCGAAGCTCGGCAAGGCGCGGCCGAAGGTCGTGTATTTCATGACCATCGACAATGCGAAGTTCCGCAAGCCCGTCGTTCCCGGCGACGTGGTCGAGTACCATCTCAAGAAGATCAAGCAGCGCGCCAACATGTGGTGGTTCCACGGCGACGCCAAGGTCGACGGCAAGGTCGTCTGCGAAGCCGACGTCAGTGCCATGCTGGTGACCGACTGATCCCCATGGCCACCATTCATCCTTCTTCCGTCGTCGACCCCGCGGCCAAGCTGGGCGAGGGCGTCGTCATCGGCCCCTTCTGCGTCGTCGGTCCCGACGTGTCGCTGGGCGACGGGTGCGAGCTCATCAGCCACGCCGTCGTGGCCGGCCGCACCACGATCGGCCCCAAGGCGCGCATCTTCCCCTTCGCCTCCATCGGCCACCAGCCGCAGGACCTCAAGTTCAAGGGCGAGCCCTCCACGCTCACGATCGGCGCCAACTGCACGATCCGCGAGGGCGTCACCATGAACCCCGGCACCGAGGGCGGGGGCCTGGCGACCATCGTCGGGGACAACTGCACCTTCCTCGCCAACGCCCACGTGGCTCACGACTGCATCGTCGGCAACAGCGTCATCTTCTCCAACAACGTGATGCTGGCCGGCCACTGCAAGGTGGGCGACTTCGCCATCATCGGCGGCGGCGCGGCCGTCCACCAGTTCTGCCGCATCGGCGCGCACGCCTTCATCGGCGGCCTGTCGGGCGTCGAGAACGACGTGATCCCCTATGGCATCGCCATCGGCAACCGCGCCCATCTCGCCGGCCTGAACATCGTCGGCCTGAAGCGCCGCGGCTTCGACCGCGAGGTGATCCACGACATCCGCCGCGCCTACCGGCTGCTCTTCGCGGACGAGGGCACCCTGCAGGAGCGGGTCGAGGACGTCGCCACCGAGTTCGCCCAGCGCGAGACGGTGCACGAGATCCTCGCCTTCATCCGCGAGGGCGGCAACCGGTCCATCTGCACCCCGCGCGACGCCCACGAAGGCTGATCCGGTGGCCGTGCCCCCCGGTCCGGTCGCGATCATCGCCGGGGGCGGGGGCTTCCCGCTGGAGATCGCCGAGGCGGCCCGGGCCTGCGGCCGCGACGTGTCGATCGTCGCCCTGAAGGGCTTCGCCCACCGCGGCCTCAAACGCTTTCCGCTGGTGTGGGCCGACATGCTCGATCCCGCCCGCATCCTCGACACGCTGCGCGCCGTCGCGCCGGCGGCCGTGGTCCTGGCGGGCTCGGTCACCCGGCCCGGACCGGGCGCGATCACCTCCATCTTCTCCGCCTACCGCAACCGCGACCACATCGCGAAGGTGCTCGCGGGCGGGGACGACCGCATCCTGCGCGGCGTCGTCCAGTTCATCGAGGAAGCCGGCTTCCACGTCGTCGGCGCTCATGAGATCGCCCCCGCGCTGCTGGCCCCCCTGGGCGCCTTCGCCGGCCGCGAGCCGACGCCGGCCGAGCGCGCCGACGTCGAGCGAGGCCTCGCCCTGTTGGCGGCGACAGGGCCCTACGACGTGGGGCAGGGCGTCGTGGTGTCGTCCGGCCGGGTCCTCGCGGTCGAGGGACCGGAGGGCACGGACGCCATGCTGGAACGCGTGGCCGGCCTGATCCGTCGGCGCCGGGTCGTGCTGGACGGCGCGGCTGCCGTCCTCGTCAAGGTGCCCAAGCGCGGGCAGGACACGCGCGTCGACCTTCCCGCGATCGGCCCCCGCACCGTCGAGCGGGGCCGGGCGGCCAGGATCGGGGCAATCGCGGTCGCGGCGGCGGGCGTCGTCGTCATCGAGCGGGCCACGACGGTCGCGGCCGCCCGGGATGCGGGCATCGCCCTCGTCGGTGTGAAGGCGGGTGACTTCGTGGAAGGACACGTGCCGTCATGAGCCGGCCCCTGCACCTGGCGCTCGTCGTGGGGGAGCATTCCGGCGACGAGCTCGGCTTCAAGCTGATGCGCGCGCTGCGCGACGCCGCCGGGAGCGACATCCGCTTCACCGGGACGGCGGGCGAGGCCATGCAGCGGGAGGGCATGGCGAGCCTCTTCCCGCTCTCGGACATCGCCGTCATGGGCATCCTGCCCGTCATCAAGCGGCTGCCCAGCCTCCTGCGCCGCATCGACGAGACGGCACAAGCCATCGTGGCGGCCCGCCCGGACGGGCTCGTCATCATCGACAGCCCGGATTTCACGCATCGCGTCGCCCGCAAGGTCCGCAAGGCCCTGCCGGGGCTCCCCGTCGTCGACTATGTCAGCCCCTCCGTGTGGGCCTGGCGCCCGGGCCGCGCCAAAGCCATGGCCGGCTACGTCGACCACGTGCTGGCGCTGCTGCCGTTCGAGCCGCAGGCGCATCGCGATCTTGGCGGCCCCGCCTGCACCTATGTCGGCCACCCGCTCATCGAGCGGCTGGATGAACTGCGCCCATCGCCGGAGGAGGCCGCGCGCCGCGCCGCCGAGCCGCCGGTGCTCCTGGTGCTGCCGGGCAGCCGGCGGTCGGAGATCGGACGGCTGCTGGCGGTGTTCGGCGAGACGCTCGCCCGCATGGCCGCGCGCGGCGACCGCTTCGAGGCCGTCCTGCCGGCCGTCTCGCATCTTGCGCCGGACATCCGCACCGCCGTCGCCACCTGGCCGGTGCCCGTGCGCGTCGTGGAAGGGCACGAGGCCAAGTACGCCGCCTTCCGGCAGGCCCGCGCCGCGCTCGCGGCCTCGGGCACCGTGACCCTCGAACTGGCGCTGTCGGGCGTGCCGATGGTGGTGGCCTACAAGGTCTCCAAGCTCGAGGAGCAGCTCAAGTACCTCATCAAGGTGCCCTCGATCGTGCTGCCGAACCTCATCCTCGGCGCGAACGCGATCCCCGAGAAGCTTCAGGCCGAAGCCGAACCCGGGATCCTCGCCGCCTCTCTCGCGCCGCTCCTCACCGACACGCCCGAGCGCCGCGTCCAGCTCGCCGTGCTCGCCCGCCTCGACGGCCTCATGCGCCTGCCCGACGGCGACACGCCCAGCGCCCGCGCCGCGCGGATCGTGTTGGACGTGGTGAGGGCCAAGGGCGCTTGACGCCTCTGCGGGCCTCGACACGGCCGCTACCCGGCCAGCCCAGAGCGCGTAACTGTTTCGGTCGTCCAGCTTGCGCCTCCCTCTCCGCGTCATGGCCGGGCTTGGCCCGGCCACCCACGACTTCAGGATGGCCCCGGCAAAGTCGTGGATGCCCGGGCCAAGCCCGGGCAGGACGGCGGAGAGGTGGTCGCGCGCTGGAGACGTCAGATGCAACGCTGCACCGGGCATTGATTCACAGGCTCGCAGGACGAAGACCCATCCAACTGTTTCAAGAGCAGCAATGAGCCTCATCCTGAGCAGCCGCCGAGAGCGGCGTGTCGAAGGACGCACACTCTCCGCGCACGCCTGAACAGCGCAGGAATCGGGATGCCAAGCCCGCGCCGGCGTGCGACAGGACGGGGGTCATGAGCACCCCCTCCGCGTCCCCCGCCGTCAACCGTCCCATGAGTGCCCGCGACTGGACCATGCTCTTGGTCCTGTCGGTGCTGTGGGGCTGTTCGTTCCTGTTCATCGGCGTGGCCGTGAAGGAGATTCCACCGCTCCTGATCGTGACCGTGCGGGTCGGCCTTGCGGCCTCGGCCCTGTGGCTCACGGTGAAGCTCATGGGCGTCGCCCCGCCGCGCGGAGCGTCGGTCTGGCTCTCGTTCATCGGCATGGCGCTGCTCAACAACGTCGTGCCGTTCTCGCTCTTCGCCTGGGCGCAGTCGCACATCGCCGCGTCCGTGGCGTCCATCCTCAACGCCACGACGCCGCTTTTCCTGGTGGTCGCCGCCCATTTCGCGACGCAGGACGAGAAGGCGACCGGCAACCGCCTCTTCGGCGTGGTCGCAGGATTCCTGGGCGTGGCCGTGATGCTGGGCGCCGCGCCCACGCTGTCCAGCTGGGTCGAGATCCTGGCCGAGCTCGCCTGCCTCGGGGCCTCGGCCTGCTATGCGGCGTCGAACCTCTACGGGCGCCGGTTCACGCGGCTCGGCGTCGCCCCGCTGGCGATCGCCGCCGGGCAGACCACGGTGTCCTTCGCCATCATGCTGCCCATCGCGGTCGTCGTGGTGCAGCCCTGGACACTGGCGCCGGCTTCGCCCCTGGCCTGGGCCTGCGTGGCGGCCCTGGCGCTGCCGTCGACGGCCTTCGCCTACGTGCTGTTCTTCCGGATCCTGGCCTCGGCCGGGGCCACGAATCTCGGTCTCGTCACGTTCCTGATCCCGGTCACGGCCGTTATGCTGGGCGTCACCCTGCTCGGCGACGAACTCGCGCTGCGCCATGTCGCCGGGATGGCGCTCATCGGGCTTGGGCTCGCCGCCATCGACGGCCGGCCCTGGAAAGCGTTGCGCCGGCGTCTGCGCTGAGGCTCAGCCGGCCACCCTGTGCGACAGGAGCCAGGCCGGCAGTTCCGGCTCGGCATAGGCCGCATCCCAGGCATTGTGTCCCACGCCCGGGTAGAGCGTCAGGCGAGGGGCGGGGTCGTCTCCTCGCAGGTCGGGCCGCACCATGCAGTCGACGATGGCCGTCGAGCAGGACGCAGGCACGATGGCGTCGTGGGTGCCGTGGAAGAGCCAGGTCGGGATGCCCTTGAGCTGGCGCGCCGTGCGCATGGGGTCGGCCCAGCCGCACACCGGCGCCAGCGCGGCGAAGCGCCAGGGCAGGGCGGTGGCCAGCGTCAGCGTGCCGTTGCCGCCCTGGCTGAGGCCCGTGAGGTAGCGGCGCGCCGGGTCGGTGCGGAAGCGGGCATCCACGTCGGCGAGCACCGCCTTCAAGAGGTCCTGGTACTCGGGCCACAGCCGGTCGGCCTCGGGCTTTTGCGGGCACACCACCAGGAACGGCCAGTCGTCGGGCGCGGCAAGCAGGCGCGGCGGCAGGCCCACCTTCACCTGGCGCCCGTCGGTGCCGCTCTCGCCCTTGCCGTGCAGGAACAGGATCGCCGGCAGCGGCTTGCGGCCCGCGCCCTTGGGGCGGAACACGGCATAGGCGCTTTCGCCCGCGTTGAACGTCTGGAAGGGCATGCCCGGCTCCGGCGCAGGATGAGGAGACGCCAGCTAACCGGCTCCTGCGCAAAAGAAAAGGCCCGGGGAAACCCCGGGCCTCTCGAAACCGTCGAACCGGCGCCTCAGCGCTGGTTGATCGAGGTGTACTGGCGCAGCGGCGAGCCCGTGTAGAGCTGGCGCGGACGGCCGATCTTCTGGGACGGGTCCTCGATCATTTCCTTCCACTGGGCGATCCAGCCGACCGTGCGGGCCAGCGCGAACAGCACCGTGAACATGGTGGTCGGGAAGCCCATCGCCTTCAGCGTGATGCCCGAATAGAAGTCGATGTTCGGGTAGAGCTTCTTCTCGATGAAGTACTCGTCGTGCAGCGCGATGCGCTCCAGCTCGATCGCGACGTCCAGCAGCGGGTCGTCCTTGATGCCGAGCTCGTTGAGCACCTCGTGCGTGGTCTTCTGCATGATCTTCGCGCGCGGGTCGTAGTTCTTGTAGACCCGGTGGCCGAAGCCCATGAGGCGGAAGGGATCGTTCTTGTCCTTCGCGCGGGCGATGTAGTGCGGGATGCGGTCGACCGAGCCGATCTCCTGCAGCATCTTCAGCGCCGCCTCGTTGGCGCCGCCGTGGGCGGGGCCCCAGAGGCAGGCGACGCCGGCCGCGATGCAGGCGAACGGGTTGGCGCCCGACGAGCCGGCGAGGCGGACCGTCGAGGTCGAGGCGTTCTGCTCGTGGTCGGCGT
>NZ_CAMFHB010000043.1 GCF_945952055.1 uncultured Alsobacter sp. | reverse complement strand
CCCGTGCCGCCACCGCCGGTCCCGCCGCCGCCGGTCCCGCCGCCGCCCGGCTCGGTGCTGCCACCGCCGCCTACGCCGCCTCCCGCGCCGCCGCCGCCCGGGAAGCCCGTGAAGGTGCCCGAGATGAAGCTGGGCGCCAGAGCGCTCGTGCCCGTCAGCGAGCCGGACCCGGCGATCGAGAACAGGTTGGCGCCGTTGCGGTTGCCGAGATCGCCACCGAAGTCGACCGGTTCCAGGCGCTCCTGGGCCAGCTCGGTCGGCGGCAGAAGGGGCCCGAAGGCGCCGCCGGGGCCGATGTCCGGCACCGGATCGTTGAAGTTGTTGCCCGAGCTGACGATCTGGTCGCCGCCGGCGGCCGGCTGGATGCCGTTGGCCTGGAATGCGGCCGCGAGGGCTTCGCGCGGCACTTCGACGTTGCCGATCAGGAGGTTGGGAAGGGCGACCTCTTCGGCCGCTCCCGGCACGGCGGAGCCCGATGCGGGGCCGACGCCTTCCAGGACGATGATCGAACCGTCCGCCTGGACGAGGGCCAGCACCTGCTTGCCGTCGATGGTGACCAGCTTCACCGTGTCGAAGGTGGCACCCTCCGGCAGGCGGTAGGCGGTCGCCTCGATGCCGCCACCCAGCGGGCTCGGCTGCAACTTCACGATCTTGTCGGGAGCGGGGAGGGGGAACGCATCCGTGGCGGTGCCGGGCGTCGTGGTGCCCGGCGTCGCGGCTTGGGCGACGCGGACCATCAGCGGCCGTGCGTCTTCCGCGGGGGCGACAGGACCAAGACCAGCGGCGCCGGGGGCCTCGATGCGCATGGGATACTCCTCGATCAGGCGGGCGTAGGCGAAAAGGCGAGCTCAATTTGCTTCAAATGATAACTACCCTTTCCACGTGTGCTCGCAATGGTTGCGTAACGTGCAATTTATACTGGGATATGCCTCTACCTCCCATTCTCCCTTCAGGGTTAATGGTGAGCTATATCCGGATATATCTCTTTGGGTCTCCGGATCGCGCCAGCGGCTGAATCGCCCGTCAACGGCGCACTCAGGGTTGAGTGGATGTTTGCCTTAAATTTTCGGCAATCCAACAACCGCGGAGTCACTGCCTTCCTTCACGCGGTCACAAGGGGATGTAGGCAAATCTTGCCGCCGTCAGCAGTGCGGATCGGCAGCAGTGGTTTCGAGACAAGGATCAGCAAGACGTCTCGGTGCCTGCCTCGTCGTTGCGGTCGCTTGCGTCGTGTCGCTCGGGGATGTCGAGCACACGCGGGCCGATACTCTCCTGCGCCCTTCCATCGTTCCCGGCGCCGCGCCGACCAAGGCGCGCCGGCCGCTGCAGGTCCCCGCGAACCCGTCCGTCCGCAAGGCGGCGGCGCCGCCGGAGTTGCGCGGCAGCCTGCCCGGCGACGACATCACGGGAGCGTTGCCGTCCCCCGGTCTCGAGCGGGCGCCCGGCCTGACCGGGGAGGGGCTCTTCGGCTCCGTGGAACTGCCCGTCCGCACCACGGTCGCCTCGGCACGGTGGAACGCCATCCTCGCCGACGACCCCGCCCGCTATTTCCAGGCCTGCACGTCCGGCCAGGCCTGCGGCGCGCCCCTGCACAAGGCGTACGAGGCGGTGAAGGGCGCGCATGCCGCCGGCCTCTCGCTGGAACTCCTGCGCGACGTCAACGCCGCCGTGAACCGCTCCCTGGCGTTCCGGTCCGACGAGGAGGTCTGGGGCGTGAGCGACTACTGGGCGTCGCCCGGCGAAGCCGCGTCGAAGGGAGCCGGCGATTGCGAGGACTTCGCCATCGCCAAGTTCGGCATGCTGCGCGCCATGGGCGTTTCAGGCGACCTGATGCGCATCGCCGTGGTGAAGGACCTTCGCAAGGGAATCGGCCACGCCATTCTCGTCGTCCGCGTCGGCGGCGTGTCCTGGGTGCTCGACAACCAGGCACTCGACGTCCGGCCGGACACGGCGGTGACCGGCTACATGCCGCTCTACACCGTCGGCACCCAGGGCGCCTGGGTGCACGGCGTGCGGCGCCCCGCCTCCGTGTCCGCCGGCGCCGAGACCCGCCCGGTCGCGCTGCGGCCCAGCCTGAACTGAGAGCGTGTGACTCTGTCCCCGCCCCCATCTCCCTCATCCTGAGCCGGCCGCGAAGCGGCCGAGTCGAAGGACGCAGATTGCCTTCAGCGGCACTTTTGTGCGTCCTTCGACTCACGGCCCTGCGGCCGTGGCTCAGGATGAGGGGCTTGGGGGGCGGTTGAGAGAAAGAGTCACGAGCTCTGAAGTCCGGCGCGCGACGTCTCAGCCCGGCAGGATGTAGCCGACCACAAGGTCCCGGCGGGACGGCTGCGCCAAGGTGACCTTCGCCCGGCCGGTGGCGATGGCCATCGAGGTCCGGATGGTGAAGCCGCAGAGCACCGCCCGGCCCGGCTGCGCGGCGAGCAGCTCGATCAGCTTGTCCACCGGAACGTCCAGCGAGAGGCGCGCCTTCGACACGTCGTCCTCGCTCGCGGCCTGGGCCCGCCCGACGACGTAGGCGCTGAACTCGCCGTTGAAGTTCACCAGCGCGCGGCTCGCGCTGATCACGAAGCAGGGCAGGGGCGCCGCCAGGGCGGCATGGAGGATCTCGCGCGCGTCCTGGCCCTGGGCGAGCTTCTCGGCCCGCGCGCCGATCCATTGCAGGGCATGCACGCGCAGCAGGGACGAGAGGTTGGCGTCGGATCCGTCGAGCGGTTCGACGAGAGCCTTGACGTAGTCCGCGATCTTCACGCCCGTCTCCTGGGCGGCCTGCTCGAGGACTTCCCAGTAGGCGTCCTCCAGCCGGAACGCCCGGCGCCACGGTCCGCGCTTGAAGATCCTGAAGCGCATGGCCGGGCCGCCGTCGCCCGCCGGCAGGGCGGAGCGATCCGCCGTGCTGCCGTCAGCGCTCACGCAGCGACTCCTGGCGCGCCTTCATGATCGGCTTCAGCAGGTAGTCGAGCACGGTCTTCTTGCCGGTCAGGATGTCCACCTGCGCGACCATGCCCGGCATGATCGGAAAGTCCTTGCCGCGGTAGTGCAGCGACGAGCGATCGGTCTTCACCTGCACGATGTAGAAGGTCTCGCGCGCCTGCTCGTCATACACGCTGTCCGCCGACACGTGCTCGACCACCGCCTCGAGCCCGCCATAGATGCTGAAGTCGTAGGCCGTGATCTTCACGAGCGCGGGCTGGCCCTGCCGCAGGAAGGCGATGTCGGCGGGCTTCACCTTCGTCTCCACGACGAGGGCGTCCTCCAGAGGCACGATGTCCATCACGTGGCCGCCGGCATTCACGAAACCGCCGACGGTGTTCACCGTGAGCGTGTTGACGATGCCGTCGACGGGCGAGCGGATGTCCGTGCGCCGCAGCCGCTCCTGCGCACCCTTCGCCGTCTGGTTGATCACGGAGAGCTCGGCCGAGGCCTTCGTGAGTTCGGCGAGCGCGTCCTGGCGGAACTGCAGGTCGACCTCCTGCGTGCCGTTGCGGGCTTCGCGCAGGGCGGCCTCCACCTTGGCGATCGTCTCCTTGTTGGCGGCCTGCTGGCCGCGCAGCTCGACCGCGGCGCGCTGGGCCCGCAGCAGCTCCGTCTTGGGCGCGATGTTGCGGTTGGCGAGCGGGGTGATGATCTCGAGCTCCTTCTCGGCGAGCTCGAGGCTCTCGCCGATGCGGGAGGCGTTTTGGTTGGCTTCGTTCAGCTCGCGCTGCCGCTGCTCCACGCGCTCGGCCATGGTCGACAGCTTCTTGCGCAGCGCGTCGTAGCGCGTGGCCAGCAGGTTGGCCTCGTTGACGCAGACCTCCGGGGCCAGCGACCGGAGCGTTTCCGGACAGACGTAGCCCGCCGCGGCGCGACCCTCGCTCTCGATCTGGAGCCGGGCGATCTGGGCCTGCAGGGTGCGCGACTTCGCCTCGACCTCGCCGAGGTTGGACGTGTTCAGCGTGCTGTCGAGGCGAACCAGGATGTCGCCCTGGTGCACCTGCTGGCCCAGGCGGACCATGATTTCCTGCACGACGCCGGGCTCGGAACTCTGGATCGTCTGGGTCTTCTTGGAGGGGATCACCTTGCCCTCGCCGCGCGTCACCTCGTCGACCTCGGCGAAGGAGGCCCAGCCGAGGAGGAACATGAAGAACAGCGCCGCCGACAGGATGATGACGGAGGCCGCCGTCGTGCTGCCGTCGTCGAGGGCGGCCGGCTTCTTGGACTTGGGGCCGGTCAAGCGGTCGGCAATGCTCACGGGGCGATGGTCCGGACTGTCGAAGAGGGGATGGTGGGGCGCGTGGACGTCGGCGTCACGTCGGGCAGGATGGCGTCAGGCAGGATCATGGCAGCCAGGGAAGCCGCCAGGCGCGAAAGGCACTGCGCATCATCTCGCGCACGGCGGTGCCCTTTTCGAACGCCAGGGTCAAGCGCTTCCCGTTCTGCGTCCGCATGGGGATGTCGATCCAGGGACGTCCGGTGAGCAGCTTGATGTTCTGGTCGCCGTCGGTGTCGTTGGCCGACAGGATCACCGCATAGGGCTCGCCGGGGGTCGCCGCGCCGGCCAGCGTCGCGTAGAGCGGAATGCCCCTCTCGATACCCGGGTTGCGAAGCTCCGGGATCCCGATCTGCGTCACCGGGCTCTGGGAGTTCACGAAGGCGATGTCGATCGCCAGCGGCGAGGGCGCGTTCGGCGTGCGGTCCGGGCGGAAGGTGACGACCACCTTGAGCCGCGGCCGGTCGATCACGACCTCCGCCGACAGGGCGGTCGGGGCACCGGTGCCGCCGTCCGGCTGCAGGAACCGCCAGGTGACCGTGCCCGCGTCGATCCGGGGCCGCCCCGGCTCGGCCTCGTTCTCCTCCACCAGCCCGGCGCGGAAGGGGCCTGCCGCGGCGCCCGCCTGGATCGCCTCGAAGGAGTTCAGCGCCACGGGAGCCGCCTCGCTGCTGTCGGGCGACTGCAGCAGGGCGTCGTAGACCGCGATCCCCGGCGGCGACCAGGCCTCCGCGAGATAGAGCGATCGGGGCGAACGCCCCATCGAGCGCGTCACCACCCGCACGGCGTCATCGCCCGTCTCCGGGGGCATCGTCATGGTCGGGCGACGCCCCAAGAGCCTTGTGTCGGTCAGCAGGTCGGGGTCGCGCAGATCGGCGGCCCGCAGCTGCGGCGGCAGGTCGCGCGGCGGTTCCGGCGGGGCGACCGGCTTGCCGGCCACGGCCTTTCCCTTTTGCGCCTTGCCACGGGCCGGAGCCTTCGCCGGCGCGGGCTCGCCGTCGGGACCGGGCGGAGCGACCGCAGTCTGGCCGTCGGGGCTCGCCTCGGCCGTCGGCTGAGCCGGCTTGGCCGGCGCCTTGGCGCGCTTGGTCGGGGGCTTGGCGGGGGGCGGCGGCGCGGCGGGGTCCGTCGCCTGGGCGGCGTTGCCGGGCTGGGCGCCGTTGTCGGGCGATGCGTCCTGCGTCTCGGCCGCAGGCGGCGCGGCGGGCACGGGCTTCGCGACCTTGGCGCGGGGCGGCTTGGCCACGGGCTTCGGCGCTTCCGCGGCTTTCGCCGCATCGTCAGCCGCAGCGGCGGCCGGGTCCGGCGTGCCGGCGGGATCGTCCGTCTTGGCGACGGGCGCGGCGGCCGGAGCGGGCTTGGCCGCCTTGGCCCGGGGCGGCTTGGCCGGCTTCACCGGTGCGGGGGGCTTCGCAGCGTCTTCGGTCGGGGCAGCGCCAGGCTCCTCGGCGGAGGGCGCCTCCGCCGTGCCGGCCGCGGGCGCGGCCGGCGCGGGCTTGGCAGTCTTGGCGCGGACGGGCTTCGGCGCCGGCTTGGGGGCAGCCTGCGCGGGCTCGGCCGCCTCGTTGCCGGGCGCACTGTCCTGCGGCGCGGCGGCTTCGGTGGCGGCCTCGGCGGGCTTCGGCTTCGGCTTGCTCCGTGGCGTGGCACGGGGGGCGGGCCGTGCCGGGGCGGCCTCGGCCTCGGGCGCGGCACCGCCCGGCTGGGGCAGAATCATCGGGCCGGACTGTGCCCACGCGCCGGCGCTCGCCCAGAGGGCGGCGGCCGCAGCGAGGAACGTCAGACGCATGATCGGCAGCATGGCGAAGGATTGCGGCCCGTGGATGCGAGGTTAATGACGGCACAACCATAGCACACGCCTGCTTAATGCGTGGCGAATGTGGCGACACGGCAGCAAAAGAGGGTCAGCCCGCCGTTTGACGAAGCGCAGCGAGCACGTCGTCTTTGGGTCCGTCGGCGGCGATCCGGCCGTTGTCGACGACAATCAGGCGGTCGACCAGCGCCAGCATGCTGAAACGATGCGTGGCGATCAGCAGGGTCTGTTCCTTTGGCATGCTCTCCTGCAGCCGCGCCAGGAACATGCGCTCGGTGGCCAGGTCCATGGCGCTGGAGGGCTCGTCGAGGAACAGGATCTTCGGCGCGATGAGGAAGGCGCGCGCGATGGCGACCGCCTGCCGCTGGCCCGTGGACAGGTTGCGGCCGCGCTCGCCGACCGGCATCTCGTAGCCCATCGGGTGCTGCGCCACGAAGTCGTCGACGCCCGCCAGCCGGCAGGCCCGCACCACGTCGGCGTCGGAGGCACTGGGCCTGGCGATCAGGATGTTCTCCTTGATCGTGCCCAGGAACAGGTCGGTGTCCTGCGAGACGATGGTGACGGCCTTGCGCACCTCGTGGGGGTGGTACTGGCGCACGTCGACGCCGTCGATCAGGAGCTCGCCGTCCGTCAGCGTGTAGAGGCCGGCAATGATGCGGCCCAGCGTGGTCTTGCCCGACCCGACGCGGCCGATGATGCCGATCTTCTCGCCCGGCCGGATGGCGAGGTTGATGCCGTCGAGGATCCGGCGCTCGACGCGGGGATAGTAGAAGACGCCGTTGCGGATCTGCACGGCGCCGTCGTCGACCGGGCGGTTGACGAAGCTGCGCTGCGAGACGCGCTCGTCCGGCATGGCCATCAGGCCATTCAGCGTGTTCATCGCCGAGAAGGCGTGGCGGGCCCGCGTGAGCGTCGTGGCCACCGAGGTGAGAGGCGACACGGCCCGCGAGGCGAGCATGACGGAGGCGATGATGGCGCCGGTGGTCATCTCGCCCGCGGCGAAGCGGTAGGCCCCCGCCACCACGATCCACACGGTGACCATCTGCTGGACGAGGATGGAGAAGTACAGTGTGGCGGAGCTGATCGTCTTGATCTTCTCCTGCGTCACCGAGCCGGTGCGGATCACGTTGTCCCAGCGGCGCAGCAGGGCGCCCTCGGCGCGGATGCCCTTGATCGTCTCCAGCGCGCCGACGGCCTCGACCAGCATGGCGTGGCGCAGCGAGCTCTCCGCCTGGGCCGCGGCCATCTTCTTGCCGATCAGGCGCTGGCCCACCAGCCCGGCGCCCACCACCAGCACCATCGCCGTGATCGGGATGAGCACAATCCAGCCCGACAGCTGGTGGATCACGATCAGGAAGATGAACAGGAAGCTGCAGTCGATGAAGACGGACAGCGTGTTGGAGGTGAAGAACTCGCGGATGTATTCGTACTGCGTCACGCGATTGACGAACTCGCCGGTCGAGACGGGCCGGTGCATCAGCGGCGTGTTGAGGATCTTCTCGAAGATCGACTCGGAGAGCTGGATGTCGAGCTTCTTGCCGATGGTGTCGAGGAGCGAGGCGCGGGCGAGTTTCAGGACGTAGTCGAAGACCAGGACCACGCCGAAGCCGACGGCGAGCACCCACAGCGTCGTCACCGCCTTGTTGGGGAGGACGCGGTCGTAGATGTTCATCGTGTAGAGCGGCGCGGCCAGGCCGATCAGGTTGATCAGCAGGGCCGCCAGGGCCACGACCGCGAAACTGCCGCGGTGGGACTTAACCGGGCCCCAGAACCAGTGGCCGCGCTGGATGCCGTCGCCGGCATTGCCATCGTGGTCCACGGCCTCGTAGTGCGGCAGGATGGTGAAGCCCGACCCGCCATAGACCGTCTGGACGTCCTTGAAGTCGACCGTGGCGATGCCGCCCGTCTCCGGCACGAAGATCCGCGTCGAACCGTCCGGACGGTGGGCGAGCAGCACGAAATAGCCGCCGCCGCGCGTGGCGATGATGGCCGGCAGGTCGACCGTTCCATAGGCGGAGAGCGGCCGGGTGGTCACCGCCGTCGACAGGCCGATCCGGGCCGCGGCGCGCCGGAAGAGGTCGGGCGTCAGGCGGCCTTCGTCGAGCGGAAGCCCCGCGGTGAGCATGGTCTCGGAGGCCGGGCGCTCGTAGTGCCGGGCCACGAACTGCAGGCAGCCCAGCAGCGGGTCGATACCGGGATCGCCGCCCGTATGCCCCGCTCCGGGGCCGCTCGGAGCCGCTGCAGGGGTCTGCGGAACGGCGTTCACCGGCGGCTCGTCAGCGCGTGGGCGAGTAGCGCGAGTAGGTCTCGGCGTCCGGGGTCGGCGGCACGCCGGCCTTGGCCCGCGCATAGGCATCGCCCTGCTGCGGGGCCTTCAGGCCCAGCGTCTTGACCAGTGCCCCGGTGGAGGCCGCCAGGCGGTACTCGGCCAGCACCACCGCATAGCGCGCGGTCTCGGTCAGGAGAGCGGCGTTGACGCGGGTGTTCTGGGCGTCGAGCACGTCGAGGAGCGAGCGGCGGCCCACCTTGAACTGATCCTGGTAGGCGGAGACGACGCGTTCGGCCTCGCCGGACTGGCGGCTCAGCAGGCCCGACAGCTCGGCCTGGCGCGACTTGCGCTCCCAGGAGGTGCGGACCACTTCCTCGACCTCGCGCAGGGTCTGGTGCAGCCTCAGGCGCAGCTCGCTGGCCCGCCGGATCTGCTCCTGCTCGTTGGCGTTCTTGATGCCGCCGTCATACAGGTTCCAGCGCAGCACGGCGCGGCCGGTCATGTCGTTGGTGTGGCCGCGATTGCCGTCCACGTCGTTGCCCGTCCGGGCCCGGCCCTCGAGGAACAGCTCGGGATAGTACTTCGACCGGGCGGCCTTCACGAGGGCTTCACCGGCATCGACGTCGGCACCCGCGCCCGCGATCTGCGGATTGTTGGTCCTGGCCCGTCCGATGGCGTCGGCCAGCGACTTCGGCAGCGTGCCACCGAGGACGGGCAGGGCGCCCGCGACCCCGATCGGCTGGCCGACGAGGGTGTAGAAACGGATCTTGGCGGTGGCAAGGTCTTCCTCGGCCTGCTTCTGCTTGGCGATGGCGGCCGTCAGGCGCTCGGAGGCCTGGTATTTGTCGGCATCGGTCAGCGTGCCGGACCGGACGCCCGCGTCGATGTCGCCCAGGATGCGCCGGTGGAAGGCGGCGTTCTCGTTCACCACCGAGAGGATGCGCTGCTGCAGCAGCACCTCGATGTATTCACGCGCGATCGACAGCGCGATGAACTCGGCGCGCTCGATGACGCGGAACGACGCGCCGTCGACGCGGGAGGCTTGGCGCTCGACCTCGGCCTCTCGGCCGAAGCCGTCGAACAGGCGCTGGGTGGCCACGAGTTCGGCCTCGACGGGCTTGAGCGCCTTGTCGTCGGTGCCCAGGCGCCGGCGGTCCGGGCTGCCGTAGCGGCGTGCGCCGGCCGAGCTCTCGAGGTCCAGCCGCGGCAGGTAGAGACCGCGCGCCTGGCGCAGCTCGAACTCGATCGCCTCGCGATTCATGATCGCCTGGCCGATCTGCGGATTGGAATCGAGCGCAATGGACACGGCTTCGCGCAGGCTCATCGCCTGGGCGACGCCACCGGCGGACGCGAACGCGACCGTGGTGAGCAAAGCGCATCGCAACGCGGCCACAAGCCCTGTCCGACGCGTCTTCAATCCCTTCGACATCGTATTCGCCCTAACCATCATCTGCTTCATCGCATCGTGTCGCGCGCCGGCGCTCGCAGCAGTGGCCCGAACGGCCACCGCCCGCCTGGCGCTCTCAGCGCAGTGCGTTCGTGTAGGCCAGCATGCGGCCGTAGAAGCAATCGCACTTGCTCACCATCTCCTCGTTGACCTCTCCGCCGCCGAAGAAGCCCACGGCCATGCCGCAGGCGACCTTGGTCTCGGACGCCCAGAGGAATCGGGGAGACGTGCTGTAAACCGACTGGCTGGCCCGCGCCACCTCGACCGAGCGGTCGAGACGCAGGCTCACCTGCTGCTGCATGTCGCCGACGGGGAGCGACAGAAGCGGCGAGCGGACGAGCAGAAGGCATGCCGCGCGCTCGGAAGCGAAGTCGGCCGCCTGGGCCGCTCCTGCGACGAAGACCGCCACGACTGCCGTTAACACGACCTTGACCATTCCCACCTCGATCATCGACTATCAGCGGTCTGCACTGCATCAACATTCGCTCGGCTGCGTCAACCATGAACGTCCCACCTCGGGACGCTTCCGGGGCGTTGGTGCCGCTGCAGGGTCGGTTTTCGCCCGGGGTGTTGCAGGTCAGCCGCAATTCTTTCCATCAACACGGAAAGAACGTGATTTATCAATGGTTCAGCGCCCCCGACCCTTGACGGATGGCGTGTCCGGTCCGACGTGTGTCCTGTGGGTCAGAAAACATTCTTCACTCCCGAGGGGCGCGATCGGGGTCCCGAACCCCTCATCGTGACGGCCCAGCCGGACGCCGAAACGGCGGCGCGATTCGACGCCTGGCGGCGCGCGCACTATCCCGCTCATCTCAATCGGGTTCCGGCGCACATCACCCTGTTCCACAGCCTGCCCGCCGCCGACCTCGCGACCATCGAGGATGCCCTGGCCGAACGCTGCTGGGACCTCGACCCGCTCCACGCCAGGGCGACGGGCCTGGTCGGCACCGGCCGCGGCGTTGCGATCGAGATCGACTCGCCGGCCCTGGTTCGCCTGCGCGCCGAGTTCGCGCGACTGTGGTCGGGGTGGCTCACGCCGCAGGACCGGCGGCGGCTCGCCCCGCACGTCACCATCCAGAACAAGGTTCCGCCGTCGAAGGCGCGCCTGACGCTGCAGGCCCTCGAGCCCCTTTTCGAACCGTTCTCGTTCACGGTCGAGGCGATCCGGATCTGGCGCTACAAGGGCGGGCCCTGGGAGAGGGTGGCGACCTATCCGCTGGGAGCGGCTCCGACCGACTGACGCGGTCGTCGAGCCGGCGCGCGCTCAGGGGATCGCGACCGTCGCGAGCGCTCGCTGGATGCGGGGCTGGCCCCATGTCGTGACGCCGTCCGGGCGGCCGTTGCCGTCGATCAGCGTGCCCTGGCCGCGCGTGAGGGTGACGGTGCCGCGCCGTGCGCGGACCGTGACGCGGCCCTCGGCCACGAAGACGCCGAAGCCGCCGTCGAGCGGGCCGCCCCAGACGGTCGTTCCCCGCACCCCCAGCGTGGCCGACGCCGTCGTGATGCTGACGCGGGCGCCCTGGGCCGCCTCCACCTTGCCGCCGACGAACAGGAAGGCGCCGCGGGCGACCTTCAGGGCCAGCGTTCCGGCCCCGCGCTCGGGGTTGTAGACGAAGCGGTCGACGGTGAGCGTCGCCTTCTCGCCCAGCGTGAGCCTGGTCTCGTCGTCGAGCTGGACGGCGAGCCGGGAGTCCTCGCCGGTCCGCAAGCGGTCCCCGAACCAGATGGGATCCTGGCCGGCGAGGTCGCGCATCCGTCCCGCCGAGACCGCGTCAGCCGCGCCCTGGACCTTGTCGACGAGACCGATGGAACGCGGTTCTTCGGCCCGCGCCGGCGCGACCGGGGCCACGGCCAGGGCGCCCAGCGCGAGGGCAAGGCCGGCCGAGGCCGCTCGCAACCGCATGCAGATCATCGCCCGCCCCCGCAATTCTCGCGTCCGGTGCAGGGTGCCCGCGGTTTCGAGCGCGTGCAAGCCGCGCCGGACGGTGCGTGCCACCGACGCGCGCTATGGGCGCGCGCGGAGGACGTTGTTGACGCCGTCGGCCAGGGACCGCTGGCGCTTCGGGTCGTTCGGGTCCTGGGGCTCGGGCCGCTGCCCATTCGGGTAACGCGCGGTCACGACGCGCGTGCCGTCCGGCCTCAGCTCGTATTCGATGGTGAAGTTCGGGTCCTTGGGATCCGGCAGCATGATGGTGGTGCCGTCGCGCTTCACCGTGGTGATGGACACGGCCGGGTCGGGGGGCGGCGTCATCAGGAGCTTGCTGGCGACCAGCACCGCCACGAAGCTCCCGCCGAAGAGCAAGGCGGCCGAGCGTTTCGACAGGCCCGTCGGCGGGGGCGGCGGGGGCAGCACGACGGGGCGAGCGGCCTGACGCGCGGCCTCCCGGGCGGCGAACTCCGCCGTGAGGCGGTCGGCCTCCCGGCGCCACAGGCCGAGGAGTTCCGGCCCGGCTACCCGGATCTCGACGCTGCCCAGCGTCCAGAACTCGGCATCGCGCGAGATCACGGTCTTGTCGTGGGAAATGGTCTGGGTGGCCGATTGGGCCAGTCCCCGGATCATGGCCGCGCTGGCCTGGAGGGCTTCGAGCACGGGGCGAAGAGCGTGGAAACGGTCGCGGGCCAGGTGTTCCTCGGCAAAACTTTCGAGGCCGACCCAGCCGCCTCCCTCCCAGCCCGGCAGCATGCCCGGCTTGAGCTTCACGATCAGGTGAAAGGAATCTGCGTGCAACAAATCGTCGGGCACGGTTTTTTATGAACTCCGCTTAATCAACGAAGTAAACGTAACCTCCAGGTGTGAAACTTCGCTTAAGTCGCAGGACCGCGCTCCCACGCTCGTGAACCACCGTCGCCCCGAGACGGGCTAGCATCGCGCCGTCGGGACAATCCGGTCGACGAACCGCTCCCCGACCCGTGACATCGTTGGAGGATACGCCCATGAAGGTTCGCAGCGGCCTCGTCGCCGCAGTATTCGTCGCGCCCATCGCCATCCTGGCTCCCTCGACGGTCTTCGCCCAGGCCGCCGACATGACCTTCTTCGTGACCAGCACAGGATCGGGCAAGGGCGCCGATCTCGGCGGCCTGACCGGTGCCGACCAGATCTGCCAGACCCTCGCCGCGTCGGTCGGTGCGGGCGGCAAGACGTGGCGGGCCTATCTGAGCACCCAGGGCGCTGGCGCGGTGAACGCCCGCGACCGCATCGGGACCGGCCCCTGGCAGAACGCCAAGGGTGTCGTCGTCGCCAAGAGCGTGGACGACCTTCACAGCGACGCCGTCAACCTGACCAAGCAGACCGCCCTCACGGAGAAGGGCGCCGTGGTCAACGGGCGCGGCGACAACCCGAACACCCACGACGTCCTGACCGGCTCCACGGTGGACGGGAAGGCCTATGCCGGGGCCGACGACATGACGTGCAAGAACTGGACGAGCAGCACCGAGGGATCCGCGATGCTCGGGCACTCGGACCGCACGGGTCTCGACGAGAGCGCCGCCGCGAAGTCCTGGAACACGTCCCACGCGTCGCGGGGCGGGTGCAGCCCGGACGCGCTGAAGAGCACGGGCGGCGCCGGCCTCTTCTACTGCTTCGCCGTGCGCTGACGGGCGCTGCCGACCGGCTTGCGCAGGTGCCAGGCCGGTCGGCGATCGTCTCCTCCTGGTGGTGTGCCATTTGGGGACATTTGCCTCGCTTGCTGGCGGGCGCTGGCTGGGTCAATCTTGGTCCCAATCTCAAGTTGCAAAAACGCACCCCGGCCGAATGAAAACGGCGGGTCGACTTTTGACGACGGCGTAGGCTCCGCCACGGCGGGCCGTGTGGGGCGAGACTCGATGACCGACGGCAAGACTGCACGCGACCCGACCCGACAGCGTGCCGCCCCCGCACGCTTCCCGCGGGTCGCCGGTCCGGCCCTGAGCGGCTCTGGCGTCGTCCTCGGTCCCCGTGTCGTCCCCGCCGGGAGCGGTGCCCAGCCGGCCCGGCCGGTGCGCGTATGAGCGCGATGCAGAAAGAGAACCTGCAGACCGATCCGGCGATCGCCGACCGGATGCGTGCCATGCATCTCCTCGACCGCCTGCGTGACGCGCAGGTCCCGCCGCGACCGCGGATGGTCGAGCCGGCCGGCGAGCCGAAGCCCGACATGCGCGCAGAGGCGGCGTCGGTCAGCCCTTTCCCGGGGCGGGCCGCCGGCGCGTCCGCTCCTGCCGACCCGGCGCGGGACACGGCACCGCTGCTGGAGCGGTTCGAGAAGACCATGGCGCGAGGGGGCGAGCGCTTCGACCGCTTCCTCGATCGCCTGTTGCCCGATGCCCGCCCGCCCGTGGCGCCCGCACCGCAACGACGGCCGTTGTCCCTCGTGCGACCCGTGCCGATCGCCGGCATGGCCATCCTGGTCGCGGGCCTCTGCGCCGTGACCTGGGCTGCCCTGGCACCGCCCCCGGCGGCGGCCGTCGCGGCGGGGGTGATCGGCCCCGAGGCCGGTCGCCGGACGATCCAGCCTGCGCAGGGCGGCATCGTCCGCGAGGTCCTCGTGCACGATGGCGACCGGGTCGCGGCCGGCCAGGCCCTCTACAGGATCGATGTGGCCCCGTCGCAGTCGACCTATGCGGCCAGGCGGGAGCAGTGGCTGCGGCTGCTGGCGACCCGGGCCAGGCTCGAGGCGCTGGCGACCGATGCCGACCGGATGTCCCTGCCGGCGGAACTCACCCAGGCCACGGGCACGGACCTCGCTCCCGACCTCGTCTCGTTCATCAAGGCGCAGGCCGATCTGCTCGACCTGCGTCGCCGCGGTCTCGACGAGCGCGAGGAGGGGCTGCGCCAGCAATTGCGCCATCTCGACGAGCAGGTCCGAGGCAGGCGCCTGGAGGCGGAGGGCCTCGGCGAGCAGCTCGCCCTGCTGCAGGAGGACCTGAAGGACAAGCAGACGCTCGCGGGCCAGAGGTCGGCGAAGAAGCCCGAGACGCTCGCGATCCAGCGCGGCATCGCCGACGTGCGGGCCCGGATCGGCGCCAACATCGCCGAGATCGCCGCCCTGGAAGAGCGCTCGGGCGAAATCAGGCAGCAGCTCGGCGCCACGCGGATGCAGGTGCGCACCGACAGTGCCGACCAGCTCGCCGGGATCAACAAGGACATCGCCCAGGCGGTCGAGGCGATGGTGGCGAGCCGGGAGGTGCTGGCGCCGACGACCATCGTGGCGCCGGCGGCCGGGACCATCGTGAACCAGCGCCCCAAGGTGGTGGGGGCCGTCGTCCAGCCGGGCGAGCCGGTCGCCGACCTCGTGCCGCGCGAGGACCCGCTGGTCATGGACGCGAGGCTTCCGGCGGCCGAGATCGACACGGTGAAGCCGGGCCTGCCGGCGCTCGTGCACGTCATGCCCTCGAAGGCCGGCGACACGCCGATGCTGGACGGCACGGTCATCCATGTGGGCGCCGACAGCACGGCGGACCGGCAGACGGGGCAGCGCTACTACGACATCAAGGTCCAGGTCGATCGCAGCGCCCTGGACAAGCTCGCCCGGCCCATCGCGCTCTTGCCGGGGATGCCTGTCGAGGTCCACGTCGGAACGCGGAACCGGTCCGCGCTCGCCTCGTTCGTGGAGCCGATCACGTGGCCGTTCCGCCACGCCTTCCGCGACAACTGACGGCCGGCGGCCTGGCCGTCAGGCGACCGCCTGGGCGGCGGGCGGGGCGGTCCCGCGCCGCACCAGCGCCGTCGCAGTGTCGGGCCGGCCGGTGAGGTAGCCCTGCACCTGGTTGCAGCCCAGCAGCCGCACCGCGTCGAACTGCTCCGCCGTCTCGACGCCCTCGGCCACCACGCTGAGGTCGAGCGAGGCGGACATGGCCACCACGGCCTGGACGATGGCGACCGACTGCCGGTCGTGCGGCAGCTCCGTCACGAAGGTCCTGTCGAGCTTCACCTTCGTGAAGGGGAAGCGTCGCAGGTAGCCGAGCGAGGAGTAGCCCGTGCCGAAATCGTCGAGCGCCAGGCCGACGCCGAGCGCCCGGATGGCCGAGAGTTCGTCGCGCAGGCTGCCGATGTCGTGGGCGAAGAGGGACTCGGTGAGCTCCAGGTCGAGGCGCGAGGGCGCCAGGCCCGTCTCCGCCAGGACGGCCGCCACCAGCTGCGCGAGGTCGCCGCCGGCGATCTGCGGCACGCTGACGTTGACGGCGACGCGCAGGTGCTCCGGCCAGGACGTCGCGTCGCGGCAGGCCTGCCGCAGTACCCAGGCGCCCACGTCGACGATCAGGCCCGTGCTCTCCAGCACCGGCACGAACAGGGCAGGCGAGACCAGTCCGCGCTCGGGGTGATGCCAGCGCAGGAGGGCCTCGGCGCCCATCAGCGCGCGGCCGTCGCTGGCGACCTGCGGCTGGTAGTGCAGCATGAACTGGCCCTGCCGCAGTGCCTCGGCGAGCTCCTTCTCGAGCGTGGCTCGCTCGCGTTCGCGCGCGTCGAGCTCCGCATCGTAATGCCTGGCGCGCTCGGCGCCCGAGGCCTTCGCCTCGGTGAGGGCGAGGGTGGCCTGGCGGGTCGCCTCGTCGGCGCTCACGGTGTCGACGAAGCTGGCGGTGCCGATGCTGGCCGTGAGCGCGAAACGCCGGCCGCTGGCGTCGATCGGGTGCTCGAAGGCCTCGAGCAGGCGGCGCGCGAGGTCCTTCTCGTCGACCCGGCCCAGCACGGCGAATTCGTCGCCGTCGAGCCGCGCGACGAGGCAGTCCTTCCCGGCCGTTCGGGTCAGGCGGTCGGCGAGGGCCCACAGCACGATGTCGCCGGCCGCGTGGCCCATCGTGTCGTTGACGACCTTGAAATTGTCGACGTCGACGAGCGCCAGCGTGGCGCCCAGCAGGGCGCCGGGGCGCGCCAGGGCCTCGATGAACTGGTTGCGGTTGGGCAGGCCCGTCAGCTGGTCGTAGCGCGCCAGGTGCTCGACGCGCTGCTGCGAGCGGACACGCTCGGTGACGTCGTTGAACGTCAGGCAGGTCGCCGACCAGCCAGGCTCCTCGTCGGTGCTGCCGGGCACCTCGAAGGTCGACAAGGCGTAGTCGAAGACCCTCTCGGCCGCCGCGCGGCCCATGGCGACCGCCGTCCCCGTCCGTTCCCGGGCCGCGGTCGCGGTTTCGTCGAGGGACGGCAGGAGGAGCGTGGCCAGTGCCGCCGGCAGGACGTCGGACACGTGCGCGCCGATGGCGGTGGCGGTCGGATCGCGGTCGGACAAGGCCAGGGCGGCCGGGTTCACGGCGCGGATGCGGCCGGCCGCGTCGGCCACGACGATGCCGCCGGCGCTGTCCCGGAACACGCGGTCGAGGATCGCCTGCGCCCTGCGCCGCTCCGACCGGGCGTGCCGCCACAGGACCCGCCGGCGCGTGATCTCGCGGGCCACGGCCAGCAGCGCCAGCGTCATGAGCGCCAGGTGCCAGCCGCCCGTGTCGAAGGCGATCGACTTGCGGTCATGGATGAGCGCCGCCGCGAGTTCCGTGCCGGCGGACGTGGCGACCAGGAACAGGAGGAACAGGGCGAGATGGACCCGCGGCACCAGGAGGACGCCGAGCAGCGTGATCGCCATCACGCCCGCGATGATCCAGCGGGGATCGACGTGCTGGATCGCGCGGCCCTGGAGCAGCGTGTCCACCGCCAGCGCCTGCACGAGCGCGCCCGGGATGGAGCCGTAGCGCGGCACGACGAAGTAGTCCTTGAGCGACACGGCGCTCGCGCCCACGATGATCTTGCGGCCCTCGATCCGGCGCTTCGGGACGCGGCCCTCGATGAGGTCGATGGCGGAGATGCGGTCGATCGTGGAGGGATCGATGGTGTAGTCGATCGCGACCCGCCCGTCGGGGGGCGAGGCCCGTCCGGCCAGCACGGCCGTCAGCGAGGGGATCATCTCCCGCCCGAATGCGCCGGCATAGGGGACCCATCGCACGACGCCATTCTCGAGCGTCACGTCCACCAGCGCCGCCCATGAGTGGCGGTCGAAGCGCGGCAGGGGCGCGATGAAGCTGATTTCGGGGCTGGCGGCCGAAAGCCGCTGGCGCTCGGCGGCGAGGATCACGCCGCCGCCGGCCCGCGCCAGGGCGTCCTCCAGGGCGGCGTCGTTCGCCTCGACGGAGGCCGAGCTGAAGTCGATGTCGAACGCGATGGCGGCGGCGCCGGCTTCGGTGAGCCGGTCGACGATCGTGGCGTGGATCGTGCGCGGCCACGGCCAGACACCGACGGCCCCGATGCTGCGCTCGTCGATGTCGACCATGATGATTTCGCCGGTCGCGGCGCGCGTCGAGAGGTCGAAGCGGGCGTCGTAGAGGGCGTAGTTGAAGGCGTTCCAGCCGCCCAGCCACGCCACCGCGCCGTTCACGGTGCTGGCCACGATGAGGGCGGTCAGCGACCAGAGCGCGACGGCGCGGACGATGGACCGCGCCGTCGGGCGGGCATGAGCCCGTGACGGCGCTCCGTTGTCCGGCGATGACGGGGGCGCGTCTCTCACGGCGCGGCGGTCCCGCTGGCCGTCAGCGGTTGTGGTCGCGCTCGCGCTTGACGACCTCCAGGCGGCGCCGCTCGCGGATCATCACGAACACCATCACCGTGAAGCCGGAGAAGCCGGCGAACAGCAGCCCATAGAAGAGCTCGTCATTGCGATCGTTCTGCCAGGCGGCTGGGTAGATGCCGAACTTGTCGCCGATGCGCCGGACCAGGCTCATCTCCTTCTCGGGCGTGGGCGCAGGCGTGGCGGCAGGACCGCCCACGCCGCCGATCGCGGCCTGCTCCGGGGCGGTGCCGCCCGGGGTGATGCTCCTGGACGTCGGCTCGGACGAGGACTGGTTGGCGTTGCCCGCGGCCGTGGCCTGCCTCTCGGCACCGCCGGACCGCACGGGGCCCTGGCGGACGAGCGGCAGCGCGCCTTCGCCGGCAACCGACAGCCCGGGACGTCCGGAGGCGCTCGCGGTGGCTTCCTGGTTCGCGCCGATGGGCACGATGCCGCCGGACCGGAAGTCGGCCACTTCGACGAGACCGCGCGACACGCGGACCGAGCTCGCGGTGGCGTCGGCCGACACGATGAACTGGGTGCCCTTCACAACGGCGGCCAGGTGGGGCGTCTCGACGATGAAGTGCTGAACGGGCCGGGGTTCGACGTCGTAGCTGACGCGCCCGCGGCTCTGGATGATGGTCGGCGTCGTGCCGGCGACCTCGGAGGAGGGAACCTGCAACGTGGAGTTTTCCGACATCACGAGCGTGTCGGAACCCCGCGCCATCATGACGCGTCCGTTGGCGCCGGTGGCGAGCCGGTCGCCGGGTGAGATGACGGCGCCGTCGAGCGAGGTCGAGGTCTGCCCCGCGGCCGTGGTCCAGGTCACCGCGCCGGACCACTTCGTGACCTTCCAGGCTCGCTCCTGGGCCTCGGCCCGAGCCACCATGGACGGGAGCACGAGCGCCGCGAAGAGCATGGCGAAGGCCAGCATCGGGAGGCGGCAGAAGTCAAGAGAATGACGCAGATAGGAAAGGATGCGGAATGGCATTTGTGCCGTCTCGTGAACGGATGACTGAGGCCAGAGTAAAGCAAATGCATTAAGGACAGCTTGACCGGTGCCGAAGTGGTCCATGGCCTAGCTTTAGGAGATCTAAAGGGAGTTCATGCCAGGTTGGAGGTATCCAGTCCTGAGTAGCGACCATCATGGCCACCACACGCGCGCGCCTTGCCGATGCTTCCCGCCAGCTGGCCACCGGTTTCCGGAGGTCGCGGCGCGGCAACGTCTCGACGATCTTCGCGCTGTCGGTGGTGCCCCTGATCGGGGCCCTGGGCGGAGCCATCGACTATGGCGCGCTCTACAAGGCCCGGGCTGTCGCCGCCGCCGCGGCCGACTCGGCCACGCTCGCGGCCGTGAGCTTCTCCGGCTATAACACTGACGCGTCCTCCGCGAAGGCGACGGGTCTGTCCGTCTTCAACGCGCAGTTGAGCTCCAGCGGAAAGATCAACGTCGAGGCAGCAACCCTGGACGTTGTCGACGAGGGTCTCTCCCGCAAGGCCACGCTGACCTATTCGGGTACGGTCAAGACGAGCTTCATCGGCGTGCTCGGCATCACCGGCATTCCCTTCTCGGGCAGTTCCGTCGCCTCGGTCGGCAAGGCGCCCTTCATGGACTTCTACGTCCTGCTCGACAATTCGCCGTCGATGGGCCTGGGCGCGACCACGGCCGACATCAACAAGATGATGGCCAACACGCCCGACCAGTGCGCCTTCGCCTGCCACGACACGAACAACAAGAACGACTACTATTCCATCGCCCAGAAGAACGGCGTGACGCTGCGCGTCGACGTCGTGCGCAGCGCGACCCAGAAGCTGATCGACAGCGCGCTCGAGCAGCAGGGCGCCAACAGCAACTACCGCATCGCGATCTACACCTACGGCGCCAGCGCCCAGGCCCTGAAGCTCACCAAGAACGCGCCGCTGCAGAGCAACCTGCCGAACGCCAAGACGCAGGCTGCCGACATCAAGCTGATGGCGGTGAACACCAGCAACATCGACTACATGTACTCGCCGCATGCCGCGATGCTGAGCCAGATGGCCGACGAGATCCCCAATCCGGGTGACGGCTCGACCCAGGCCAAGGCGCAGAAGATCCTGTTCTACGTCTCGGACGGCGTGACCGACGCGAAGCTTCCGGTGGGATGCAGCAAGCCGCTGACCGGCAGCCGCTGCCAGATGCCGCTGGATCCGGCGAAGTGCAGCGAGATGAAGAGCCGCGGCATCAAGGTCGCGGTGCTCTACACGACGTACCTGCCGTTGCCGACCAACGGCTGGTACAAGACCTGGATCTCTCCCTGGCAGACGCAGATCTCGACCAAGATGCAGGAGTGCGCGTCGCCCGGGCTCTTCTTCGAGGTTTCGCCCTCGCAGGGCATCGAGGAAGCCATGGTCGCCCTCTTCAAGAAGGCGACGGCGTCGGCCCACCTCACCAACTGAGCGGCGGGCGCGCCGCTCCCGTCAATCGATCACGTCGTCGGCCCGCGCGACCACTTCGGTGGGCATGGCGAGGCCGAGCTGCTTGGCCGAGCGCAGGTTCAGGACGAGCTCGAAGGTGGTGGGCCGCTCGACGGGGATGTCGGCCGGTTTCGCTCCGGCGAGGATCTTGGCCACGAAGGCGCTCAGGCGCCGGTAGGACGACGACAGCTTCGGACCATAGGTGCAAAGCGCTCCGCTCTGGGCGAACACGGCCCAGCCGGAGACGACCGGGACCTTTTGCGCCATGCCGAACGCGATGATCTGCTCGCGGTACTGCACGGCGAACCCGTCGGCGAACACCGACATCGCGTCCACGGGACGGTCGGCGATCGTCTTGAAGGCCGCCTGGAGTTCGGGAAGCGATCGCGTGGTGTAGTAGGCCATCTCGAGGCCGAGGCTGGACGCCTTGTCCCGAGCATAACTGAACTCGATTTCCGCGCCCGGATGCTCCGGATTGCCGATCACCGCGAGCCGCTTCATGGCGGGCTTGATGTCGCGCAGGATCTCCAGCCGCTTGCCGTTCATCTCGGCCGCCATGAAGGTGATGCCCGTCATCGCGCCCTTGGGCTTCGACAGGCTCTCAGCCAGGCCGGACACCACCGGGTCGCCGCTCGTGACGTAGACCAGCGGGACCGGCAGTTGCGCGGTCGCCAGAATGGCGACGGCAGCGCCCTGGGCGACGATCAGCTCGACGTCCTGGGCCACGAGATCGGCGGCCAGCGCCGGGACCTTGGACAGGTCGTCGTCGCCGAAGCGATATTCGATGGCGATGGTCTTGCCCTCGACGAAGCCGAGGTCGGCGAGGCCCGACCGCACTTCGGCGAGGTAGGGCTCGAGGCTCGCCCGGCGCTGACCCGTGATCCAGCCGATCTTGCGCATGCGGCCGGACGATGCCGTCTGGGCCTTCGCGATGGAAGGCGTCGCCATGGCGGCCATCGCCCCCAGGAAATGCCTGCGGTCCATGCAACCCCCGTCAAATTTGTTGAATGGGAAACGCAACCTTGAGTGGAATGCTAGCGTGGCCGGAGCCGAAGCCGTCAACACTATCGAGTGATTGCGGCTGGGTTTCAAAGGGAACGTCCCCGGGGTTCAGGCCATGGCCAGCGTGGTTCCCGTCTCCCCGCCGAGCAGGCGTCGCAGGTGGAAGCTCGCCAGCTTGTCGTCAGGAGAGGCCGCGACCACCGCCGCGAACGCGGCCAGGGCAGCGGGGTCGCGTTCGGCCAGCTTGCCGTAGGCGGCGCGGTAGGCCGCCACGTCGGCCTCGGCGCGCAGCGGTTCGTGGCAGAGCAGGGGGGTGCTCCGGCCGCGCAGGGTGAGCTCGCCGATCGGACGGGCGTTCACCCCGGGGGCGCGGGCCAGCACGGTCTCGCTCGCGCAGATCCGGGTGCCCAGGCTCTTGTTGGCGGCCTCCAGCCGGGCCGCGATGTTGATGGTGTCGCCATAGGCCGTGTAGTCGAAGAACCGGGTATGGCCGAAGTTGCCCACCAGCGCGGTGCCGGAGTTGAGGCCGATGCGGGTGTGGCCCAGCGACAGGCCCTCGGCTGCCCAGCGCTGCCGCACCTCCTCGCTGAACGCGTCCATCGCCAGCGCGCATGCGATCGCCCGCACCGCGTGGTCGTCCTGGTGCTGGGGTGCGCCGAACAGGACATAGAGGGCATCGCCCATCACCTTGGCGACGGTGCCGCCGTGGTCGAACACGATGGAGGTCACCCCGCCGAAGTAGTCGTTCAGCAGGCGGGCGAGCACGTCGGGATCCAGGTCCTCGACGAGGCGGGTGAAGCCGGCGATGTCGGTGAACATCACGGTGAGGTCGCGCCGTGCGCCCGCCAGCGCCGCCTCGCCGCTGGCGGCGAGTTCGGCCGCCACGTTGGGAGAGAAGTAGCGCGACAGCGCGGCCTGGGCACGCTCGGCGGACAGCAGGCGCTCGCGCGCCCGGCGCATCTCCTGCACGTGGTTGAGCGTGCGCGTGATGGTGGTCTCGAAATCGGTGAAGTCGATCGGCTTGACCAGGAAGTCGAAGGCGCCGCGGTTCATCGCCGAGCGGATGTTGCCCATGTCGCCGTAGGCCGAGACGATCACGGTGCACGGCTTGTCGTCGCGGTCCTGGAGGCGGCCCAGCAGCGTCAGGCCGTCCATCCGCGGCATGTTGATGTCGGTGACGACGAGGTCGACCGCACCGTCGCGCTCGAGGGTGTCGAGGGCGCTGACGCCGTCACCGGCGAAGACGAAGGACATAAGGCCCTCGCGGATGGCGCGCCGGAAGCGCTGCCGCACGAGCTCCTCGACGTCCGGCTCGTCGTCGACGACGAGGATGCGGGCCGTCGTCGTCACGCGTCACCGCTGTGCGGCAGCAGGGCATCGACCTCCCGGCGCAGATGCTCGAAGTCGATGGGCTTCGACACGAGCCCGACGGCGCCGGCCGCCGCGGCGCGGGAGCGCGTGTCCATGTCCGAATAGGCACTGATCATGAGCACCGGAAGGTCCGGCCTCGCCGACTTCACCGTGGCGAGAAGGTCGAGGCCGCTCATCCCCGGCATGTTGATGTCCGACAGCAGCAGGATGATGCGCACGTCCTGCGCGCCCTCGATGAAGGAGAGTGCGTCGGGGCCGGAGGCGGCGAACGCCATCTGGAACCGGCCCGCCTTCAGGTCGCGCCGGAACTGCTGCTTGAACAGAGGCTCGATGTCGGCCTCGTCGTCGACGACGAGGATCAGCGCGCTCATGCGGGGGGCCCTTTGTGTGGTGCTTCTCGCGGGATGGTGACGACGAATTCGGTGAACTGGCCGGGCTCCGAGAAGACCTCGATCTTCCCGCCGTGCTGCTTCACGACGATGTCGTGGGAAATCGACAGCCCGAGCCCCGTGCCCTGTCCGGCTGGCTTGGTGGTGAAGAACGGCTCGAAGATCCGGCCGCGAATGTCTTGGGGGATGCCGCCGCCGTTGTCGCGGACCTTGATGCGGACGCGCTTGTCGCGCGCCCTGGTGCTCACCGTGACCTGCGGGACGTGTCCCGGCATCTCGGCGGCGCGCTTCTCGGTGGCCTGGAAGGCGTTGCCGATGAGGTTCAGCAGGACGCGCGTCAGGTCCTGCGGCAACACCGTCGCCATGCCGGCCTGGGGATCGTAGCGGCGCTCGAGCGCCACGTTGAAGGAGGGGTGCTCCGCCCGTGCGCCGTGGAAGGCGAGGTTCAGGGCCTCCTCGACGAGGCCGTTGATCTCGACGGACCGGGCCTCGCCGCCGCCGCCCCGCGAGTGCAGCAGCATGTTGCGCACGATCGAGTCGGCGCGCTTTCCATGCTGCACGATGCGTTGCAGGTTGCCGCTGATCAGGTCGGCCACCTCGTCGAGCTCCGCCCTCTTCTCGGCCGGCAGGCTGGTCCCCGCCTCGTCGACGCGTTCACGCAGCTCCTGCACCAGCTCGGTCGAGAGCTCGGCGAAGTTGTTCACGAAGTTCAGCGGGTTCTTGATCTCGTGGGCGATGCCGGCCGTGAGCTGGCCGAGCGACGCGAGCTTCTCCGTCTGCACGAGCCGATCCTGGGCCGCGCTGAGATCCTCGAGCGATTGCTTGAGCGCCTGTGTGCGCGCCTCCACCTTGCCTTCGAGCGTCTCCTGCGCCTCCTGGATGCGCCCCGCCATGTCGTTGAAGCGGACGGCCAGGGTTCCGATCTCGTCCTTCGAGGTGACCGGGATGCGCTGGGTGAGGTCGCCTTCACCCAGCCGCAGCGCGCCGGCCTGCAACTGCTTGATCGGGACGACCAGCCTGCCGGCCAGCAGCGATCCGAAGACGATCGCCATCAGCACGCCCAGCGCCAGCAGCAGCGCGGTCTGGGACAGCGACACCAGCACCGGGTTGAGCACCTCGCGCAGCGGCATCTCGACGAACACGATCCAGCCGAGCCTCGGCACGCGCACATGGGTCGAAAGGACCTGTGAAGCGAGGCCTTGGCCACCCTCGAGGCCGGCGACCTGGATACCGACGCCGTCGTCGCGCCCGGCGAGCGCCGCCGCCACCTGCGGGCGGGCCGAGACGTCCGAGCCGCGCAGGACGAGGCTCATGTCGGGATGGGAGACGAGCTTGCCCGTCTCGTCGGTCACGAAGGCATAGCCGGTGTCGCCGACGCGGATGGAGCTCACCACGTCCCAGATGAGCTTGAGGTTCACCGAGGCGGAGGTGACGCCCGGATTGCGCCCGGCATGGGCCATGGAGAGCGTCATGTAGGGCTCGGAGCCGCGCCGGAACGTCACGGGGCCGTACCAGATCTTCTTGGCCACCGCCTCGGCGAAGCGCGGGTCGGTGGAGAAGTCCTGGCCGCTGTCGACGGCATCCGGCTCCAGCCTCGAATAGCGCAGGCGCTCCTTGCCGGTGCCGTCGATCTGGATCACGTCGGTGATGGGGGGCGACTGCCGGAGCAGGCGGATGAAGTCGTAGCGTCGCTGCTCGAGGGTGGCCCGGGCCCATTCGGCCCGCGTGGTCCAGCCCATCTGCGTCTCGATGCCGTCGAAGAACTGGATGACCCGCTCTGACGCCGCCTGGGCCTTCTCCCGCTGGACCTCGGAGGCCGAGGCGAGGGCCTCCCGGTAGGACAGCGCCATGTTGACGGCGCCGTTGAACAGCAGCGCGACGGTGACGAGGAGAACCATCGTCACGGTCAGCCGGCGCGACAGGCCTCCCGGAAAGGCGGCGCGCAGGACGCGGCCGAGCAGTGCCGGCAACCCCGCGGCGCCGGTCTTGGGTGCATGCCCAGCAGGGGAGGTGTCGAGCGTTTCCGCCATCGTGCCCATGAACCGTGCAGGCCCGATGCAAGGTCCTGCCGGCACCACCTTAGCGGGACCTTGAGCGAAGGTCAGCCTCGCTGCCGTGTCCGGGCACCGATCGACGGATCACGTCATCGGCACGGGATGGCGTGATATCAGGGCAGGCCGCCGAGCCTGCCGAGCCTGCCGACGATGCCGGCGTCGGCATCCGGCATCAATCCGACGGCCCACAGGTCGTGTCCGCCGCCGTCCCAGACGCGGGCCTCCGAAAAGCCCGCCTCGACGAGTACGCGCCCCAGTCTTTCCGTGGTGAAGCCGGTGCGGTGGGCCATGAAGGCGTTGCCGCCCTCGATTGCCTTGCGGAACCCGAACAGCATGTCGACCGGCGTCACCGGGCCGGCCGGGGACACGTAGAGCGGCTCCTCGAATCGGCCGGCGACGATGGCGCGCGCGGCGCTGACGATGTCCGGCACCGTGATCAGGGCGAAGCCGTCCGGCTTCAGCACCCGGACCATCTCGGCCAGGGCCGTCCTCACCTCATGCTCGAAGAGGTGTTCGAGATTGTGCGACGACCAGACGGCGTCGCACGAGCCGTCGCGCAGGAAGCCGAGGTCGACGCTGGAGGCGACGATGTGCGGCCTTACCCGCGGATCGATGTCGACGCGCAGCTCGTGCCACCCGGCCGCCCGGAAGGCCGGGTGCAGCTTGCGGGGATCGGGTCTGCCGCAGCCGATGTGGAGGACGGTCCGGGTCGTGTCGGCGGGTGGATCGACGGCGGGCGTCGACGGCAGGTCCGTCACGGGCGCAACGCGGGCGGGGTGGTGCATTTCACCTCTTCACGCGGTCGGTGGCCCGGAAGATCCGCACGCGGCCGCGCTCCGGCAGGGGTGGGATCGTTTCGGAAGGCGCCGCCGAGGGCTGGGCCTGTGCGGTCGCGGGGCGGACGTCGATTTTGAGGCCGACGAGGGGCTCGCCTCCGGTGGGGCCGGAGAGTTCGATGCGGCTGCCGGTGGCCGTGCGCGGCAGGCAGCCCGCGAAGGCGGCCGTGGCCACGAACTCCCAGGCACCGGCCTGCGAGCCCTTGAGCTCGAAGAAGACGCCCGTGATGGCCGCCGACTGCCCCCGCGTCCCCACGAGGTCGCCGGGCACGCGGGCCGTCTGGCGGCCACGCCCCTCGATCTCGCAGCCATAGTGGAGGCGGACGCCCTTGATGGAGTCGATCCAGGATGCCGCGAAGGCTTCCAGCCTGGCGCGGCCGGAGGCTGCCCCGAGCCATCCGGTCTCGTGCTGCAGCGTGTCGCCCAGGCGCTGGACGTGCCCGGCGAGCTGCAGGTACCGGGAGCCGGGGAATCCCGGCATGGCCTGTGTGGCGTCCGAATCCTGGGACGCGGGCTGCACGCCCGTGAGCTTTCCGATGGGGTCCAGCTTCAGCTCGACGTCGGTTGAGATGGACAGCGGGCCCGACAGCGTGGTCACCAGCAATTCGCCTTCTCGGGACGCGGAGATGACGGCCATGTCCTCGAAGCCGGTCAAGGCTCCGTCCACGACGCCCGGTGAGAACAGGAGCTCGAGCCCTTCGCCAGCCCCCGGCTTGCGCTGTACCAGGACGCGCGGCGGGTGCTTCATGTCCGCGGCGGACACGTAGCGCAGCACGTGCAGACCCGGCTTCACGCTGAGCGACACGGTCACGAAACGTTCCTTCATGGCGGATGAGACCTCGTCGACAGGGGATGCCAGCAAACAACGCCGCGTCTCAGGATTGAGTCAACGCATCACCGAAAACTTCACGAAATGCGGTGCATAAGGCGCAAACAGCCGACCGCCTTCCGTGCGCTTCGGCCTCACGATCACGGACCGACCCCGCCGCATGCGCGAGATCCTCTTCGTTCATCCCAATTTTCCAGGACAGTTCGTGCATGTCCTGCGCGAGATGCTGCGCAGGGGCGGATGGCGGGTGTGGGCGCTGGGCGGCGACACGGCCAAGTCCGTGCCAGGTGTCGAGCTGGAGCGCTGGGGTTCGCCGAGACCGTCATCCGCCCATGCCGATCCCCTCGTCGGCCGCTTCGCGCTCGATGCCGGGCGCGGCGAGGCGGCGGCGGCCGCGGCGCGCCGCCTGCAGTCGGCCGGCGCCGACCCCGGCGTCATCGTCGGCCATCCTGGCTGGGGAGACATGCTGTTCCTGCACGACGTGTTTCCGCGGGCCCGCATGCTGTCCTACCTCGAGTTCTGGTTTTCGTTCGCCGGCGGCGACGTGAATTTCGACCCCGAATTCGCCGTCGCGGGAGCCGAAGCCGAGGCGCGGCTGCGCCTGCGCAACGCGCCGACCCTGTTCGCCGCGGCCGAGAGCGACGTCCTGGTGAGCCCGACGCGCTGGCAGGCGGGACGCTTCCCGGCCGCCATCCGCGACCGCGTCCACGTGGTCCATGACGGCATCGACACGCAGCGCGCCGCCCCCCACGGGGACGTGCGCGTCGACCTGCCGGACGGGCGGTCGCTGACCAGCGGCGACGAGGTGTTGACCTTCGTCGCGCGCAGCCTGGAGCCCTACCGCGGCTTCCACGTGTTCATGCGCGCCCTGCCGGCCATCATGGCCGCGCGGCCGCAGGCCCAGGTGGTGGTGGTGGGGGCGGACGACGTCTCCTACGGGGCGCCGCCGCCGGGGGGCGGCACGTGGTACGGCGTGCTGATGCGCGAGGTCGGCGACCGCATAGACCCGGCGCGCCTGCACATGCTCGGGCGTATCCCCTACGACGCCTTCCTGGGTGTCCTGCAGATCTCGCGGGTGCACCTCTACCTGACCTACCCCTTCGTGCTGTCCTGGTCGCTGCTGGAGGCCATGGCCTGCGGCGCTTTGATCGTGGCGTCCGACACGGCCCCCGTGACCGAGTTCATCGAGGACGGCGTGAACGGGATCCTGGTTCCGATGCTGGATCCGCAGGCGGTGGCCGGGACCGTGATCCGGACGCTGGATAAGGCGGCGACCCTGTCCCGCCTGCGCGAACGCGCCCGCGCGACGGTCATCGAGCGGGCCGAACTGCAGCACTGCGTGGCGCGCCACCTGGACCTGATCGCCGGGCTCTGCTGAGAGAGGCTTCAGCCCTCCGCACGCACCGCCACACGCATCACCGCGCCGCCGATCATCGCCGGGGTCGGCACCGGCGAGGGCAGGGGCACCAGCGTTCGGCTCCTCAGCGCGATCACCGTTCGGCCGGGACCGCGTGGCGGGAGAAGGAGCGAGATCGTCCGCGGGCCAGGCTCGTCCACGCTGGCCGAAACAGCCTCGCAGGCGATCTCCAGGCCCTCGCCCGGCAGGGCCAGGACGTCGATCTCGAGGCGCAGCGTCGCGTCGCGGGGCATGTCGAAGGCGAGGCTGCCGGCGAGCCCCCGCAGCCAGAGCGCGCCTTCCACCGGGTCCATCCAGTCGATGGGGTGCAGCGTCGCCGCCGCGAGAGTGTCGCCCGCCATGCCGTCGCCGGGGGACAGCCGCGGGACGGTCTGGCGGGCGATGGCCTCGGTGAAGGTCACGGACTTGAGCCTGACGGCCTCGCGTCCCGCGCCGAAGGCCACGACCTGCGCGACGGTCCGGCCGGGCACCAGGGGCACGCGAACTGCGGCCGAGAGGCCGGCCATGACGCAGGCCCGCAGGCCGTCGCCGGCCATCGGCAGGGATTGGACCGACGTCGCGTCGCCGTCGCGCACCAGGAGCAGCACCGCCCGGCGCTCGGTGTCCGCTGCCGGCGGCTGCAGGACGAGCCGGCCCGGAAGCGGAAGGGGGACGGAGGGGCCGGGATGGTCTTCGCCGGACCTGCCCGGATCGCCCTCGCGCGGTTCGTCGAAGGCGGCCTGTCCGGGCGCGAGCGGATCGACGCGCACGGCGCGCAGGCGCAGGTCCAGTCGCTCGCCGCGCGGGGCCACGAGATCGACGATGGCCCGGTCCCTGACGACCCGGCGGCGCTGCCAGACGGCGGTGAGGGTGGCGCCGTCCTCGCTGACGAAGACCGGGCAGCGCGTGCCGTCGACGAACACGACCGGGATGCACGCGCTCGGCTGCGTGAGGCGCAGCCGCAGCATGCAGCGGGCGAGGTCGGGCGGCAGCGCCAGATGGAGGCGGGCCTGCAGCCCTTCGGCCCGGACCTCGCCGGCGGCGGGCCAGGTCCAGCCCCGGCCGAGCGCGAAGGCCCCGTGGGCGGGCGACGTCACGTCGAGCCAGCGGTCCCGAGCGGCGAGCGGGGCCGCGTCCGGCCCGCGCGGCACGGCCAGCACCTTCAGGCTGGCGACCCGCAAGGGGATCTTGCCGGGCGTGCGCAGGCGCAGGTCGCAGAGACGATGCGGGCCGGCGGGGGCCAGCATCTCCGCGGGAATGAAGATGTCGCAGGAGGCACCCGGGGCGCCGCGGTCGATCAGCCTGCGGCCGTTCAGGTCCACGATCAGGCGGCCGGGAAGGGGGCGGGCCAGTTCCAACCGCACAAGCCAGTGAGCGGGGTGCCATGGCAGCCGGAAAGCGAGCTGCGCCACGCGGCCGCCTTCCAGCGGTTCGCCGCGGGCCCCGACGCGCCAGCCCCAGCCCGGCCACGACCGGGCGCCGGCCACGCTCGTGGCATCGACGAGGGCGCCGTGGTCCAGGACGGGCCATGTCGAGGCGCTGGCCAGCCGGGCTTCGGCCCGGTCGTCGCGCGGCCATGGCCAAGTGCTGGCGGCGGTCGCCGGACCATCGTCGCGCGACGGCCACAGGCGGCGCAGCCCGGCGAGGACGGCGTAGCCGAGATGCTCCGCGGCGCGGCGCCACGTGGCCCCGCCTGCCACGCCGGTGGCCGACGCCGTGGCGAGGCGCAGCGCGGCCAGGCTCTCGCGCGGCCACGGCACGAAACCGGCGGTGCGCGCGTCCGCCGCGGCGGCGAGCAGCCGCCGGTGCACCTGCAGCCGGCGCAAGCCGTCGCCCGGACGGTCGCGGCGGGCGAGATGCGCCAGGAGATCGCGCCAGACGCGAACCCGGTACTTGAGGTGGTGCAGCTCGCGGAAGGCGAGGTTGCCGAAAGGATGGAAATGGCCGTTGCGGCCATGCACCCGATACTGTCCCAGCACCTCGGGGATCGAGGCGATTTCGCCTTCGTAGGCCGTCAGCACGTTGAGATAGTGATCGGCGCACAGGCGCCAGGGCTCCTCCGGGATGGGCATGACGGCCCGCAGCGCCGGCAGCGCGAAGATGTTTCCGGAGGTCGGCATGAAGGGGTAGTTGCCCCAGCCCGCGATCCTGCCGGTGACGTCGCCGGACAGCATGCCGGCCGCGTCGGGATAGAGGCCCGTCGCGAGGCCCTGGGCATCGACGGTCTCCAGCGCGAACTGCATGCGGCTGAGGCCGGGTCGCCAGGTCTGGCGCAGCCGTTCGAGGGCGTGGGGCAGAAGCCTGTCGTCGGCATCCAGGAACAGCACGAGGTCGCCCTCGACGCGGGCGACGGCATGGTTGAAGGCCGAGGCCTGCCCGCCATTCTCCTTGCGCAGGATGGTGATGCCGCCGACATCGGCCAGCGTCTCCATCGAGCCGTCCGTCGAGCCGTCGTCGACCACCAGGATCTGGTCGGCCGGATCGGTCTGGTCGCAGGCGCTCAGCACCGCATCACGGACATATTCGCGGTAGTTGTAGCAGTTGACGACGATCGTCACGCGGGGGCGCTGGCGGGCGAGGTGCGCGAGCTCCTCGCGCAGGGCCTCCTCCAGCGCCGGGCCCGACACGGGCAGCGCCAGGAAAAGGCTCTCCGCGGCGAGCGCCGTCATCACCCCGTCCCGGTCGTTGCGCTGCACGCCGTCCGCGATGTCGAGGATCGCCCGGGCGAGGCCGGCGGCGTCGGTCGCCGCGTGACAGGTGTCGGGCGGATCGGCGAGGCGGCCGGCGAGGATCACCTCGGCGCCGCTCGCGAGCACGCGCCACAGCGCTGTCGAATGTCCGGGCAGCACCACGGCGGCGCCGTGGGCCTGCCCGGGCAGGTCGGCGAGGGGCACGGCCCGCAGCGACCAGCCCCTCGACGCGGCCGCGGTCTCGGCCGCCGCCAGCATCTCCGGTCCGAGCGCCTCGGCGAGGGCCTGGCGTTCGCCGCCGGCGGCGATCGCCTCGCACGCCACGCAGATCTCGCCGGGCTCCGCGCGGCCGGTGCCCGTTGCCCAGGACAAGGGGCCGGCCTCGGCCAGGATCTCCGCATCGTCGAGGGCGCGCGCCATCGGCGCCGCCCGCACGCGCCGCGTCGTGACGCCCGCGGGGGGCGTGAGCCAGTCGAGATCGGCGCGGTCGGGGATCGCGCTGTCGCGCAGGAGCAGGACGGGCTTGTCGCCCGCCGCGGCGAGCGTCTGGCACAGCTCCGCCGCCGTCGGATCGATCAGGATCGCGGCGTCGCCCGCCACCGCGCCGGGATGGCCGGCCTCGAGCGTCCAGCCGGCCGAAAGCGCGGCGCGCACGAGGGTCTCGCGGGCGCCCACGCGTCCCACGAGGGAGAGGCGACCCGCCATCGGTCCGGAACGCGGAAGGGAAGGGGTGTCAGTAACGGTTGCCGCCGCCCTCGGTGCCGAACGACCGCGCGGCGGCGGGCGTCACCGGCGTGACCGACGGGGCGGGCAAGCCGAGCTGCGCCCGCACGCCGCGCGACAACTGCTGCAGCGAGGACGCGGGCAGGCTGCGCACCACCGCCGGCGACAGCTGGTTGAGCACGGACGGGGGCTGCAGTTCGAGCAGCGCGGGCACGAGGCTGCTCGTCGGGAAATCGCGCAGATAGGCCTCGACCAACTGCCGGCTGTTGGACCGGGCGGCGGCGTTGAAGCGCTGCAGTTCGATGGCCGAGACGTTGTAGCCGGACGGCGTGACGCAGGCCGACAACGCGGTCATCGACATCAGGGACGAGCCCACGAGCAGTGCCTTGGTCAGCGCCTTCAGATCGAAAACACCGTCACCCATCTCTGCGCTCCATTCCCATGATGATGTAACTTTGAGGTGTACAGTTCTTGCTTGTCAATTCGCCGTTTCGCGCACGATCCGAAAGCCCAGCGCGAAACTGCGGACCACGATGCGGTCGCCCCAGCTCGACTCGATCTTGAAGGTCGAGACGTCGGTGTCGTTGAAGCCGCCGCCCCGGAAAACGGCGTTGGTGCAGTCGCCCTTCATGCAACTGTTCGTCCATTGCCAGACATTGCCGTTGAGGTCGTAGATGCCGTTGCGGTTGGGCCTGAACGAGCCGACCGGCGAGGTGTAGGCGAACCCGTCGTTGCAGGCGGGCGCGGGGCGCGGGTCCTTCGTGGCCTTCACGTAGGCGGCGTCGCCGACATTGGCGTTCGCACAAAGCTCGTCCGCCGAGGCGCCCCACCAGAATTCGCCGGCGGGGGCGGCCGCTTCGAGATGCTCTTCCTTCGTGGCGAGCCTGTAGGTCTTCTTGGTCTTCCTGGACAGCCATTCGGCATACGCCGTGGCGTCTTCCCAGCTCACGCAGACGACCGGGTGGGCATCGGTCTGCGGAAAGCCCGGGTCGCGCCAGCTCGCCTTCTCGTCCTTGAACCAGCTCGTGCCCTTATTGCGATAGCAGCCCGGCTGCGTCTTGATCTTGGCCTCCTTGGCGTAGGCGGCGTATTCGCCCTTCGTCACGGGATACTGGCCAAAGCCGAGCCCGTTCGGCAGAACGACGAGCTTGGGGCAGGTGGGGCAGTCCTGCTCGACCTTCGGCGGGCCGGACGGCTCCGGTGTCGCGGGAGCAGGGGAAGGCGAGGGGGACGTGGCAGGTGAAGGGGCGGCCGGCCCTGGGGCAGGCGCTTGCTGTTGCGCGGACGCCGGACCGGCGCAGGCGAGGGCAGCGACGAGAAGGAGCGGCCGCAGGCTAGCTTGCATCGATGACGACCCTGAACCCGTAGGTGTTGAAGCGCAGGCCGATCTCGTTCCAGATCGACCGGGTGGCGCGCAGGTCGCTCGGCGGGCTCGACCAGGCGCCGCCGAACAGCATCCGCTCATTGCACGCGCTGCCATGGCAGGTCGTCGTCCAGACCCAGACATTGCCGACCGCGTCGCTCACGCCGTAGCGGTTCGGCTTGAACGTGGCGGCCGGGGCCGTGCCCTTGCCGTCCCACTTGCTGCCGCACTGCCGGCAGTTGGCGCGTCCGGTGCCGACGTCCTGGCCCCACCAGTAGGGCGAGCTTTCACCGCCGGCCGCCGCGTACCGCATCTCGTCCAGCGTCGGCAGCCGGTAAGGCTTGCCGGACTTCGTCGCCAGCCAGGCCGCGAAAGCCGCCGCATCGTTCCAGCTCACGCAGACGACGGGATGGTTGGGGGCCTGCGGAAACTCGGGCTCGCCCCAGACACAGCCCCAGTCCTGCTGGGTGAAGTTCGTCTCGCGCACGAAGAGGGCGAACTGGGCCTTTGTGACGGGCGTCTGGCTGATGGCCAGGCCGCTCGGCAGGACCACCATCGGCGGGCACCCCTGGCAGTCGGAGAAGGTGAGCTTCTGCGCCTCCGGCAGGACGAAGCGCTGCTGCGCCTGTCCCGCGGGGGCGAGGGCCAGCCAGGCCAAGGCCGCCAGCATCCAGGTCACATGTCTCCACGTCACTTGCCAGCAGGTCACTTGCCACCAGGTCACCTGCCTCATTTCACGCCGAGCCCCTGCTTGGCGATGTCGTCGAGGCGGATGCCGCGCGACTCGGCCTTGGCGATGTACTGGGCGCCCTGTTGCGGGTCGCGCGGGCCACCCAGGCCGTCGCGCACCATGACCCCGAGATTGGCCATGGCGAAGGGCTCGCTCTGGTCGGCGGCCTTGCCGAACCACAGGCGGGCGATGCCGTAGTCCCGCTCCAGCCCGACGCCCGAGGCCGTCATGAAGCCGACGGCGGTCTGGGCGCGCGGGTCGCCGGCCGCGGCGGCGGCCAAAAGCAGGTCGATGGTCTGCTGGCTGGTGAGGGTGCCCGTCTGCGGCTCGTCGACCGAGGCCTGGTACTGGCGCACGGCGCGGCGCGTGTCGGCGTCGAGCACGCCGGAGATCGTCTTGACCGGATAGCCCAGCGCGATGAGGCCGTACTGGACCATCGTCTTGGGCATCGCGTCGACCTTGGCCATCGCGGCCTTGCGCAGCATGGCGCGGTCCGGGCTGGCGGCATCGCCGACGAGCGCCGCGTTCACGGAGGCGGCGCGCTTGAGGGCCTCGACGCGGGTGCGGGCGAGGTCGGCGAACATGCCGGACGGATAGCGGCGCAGGTAGCCGCGGAAGTCCTCCGCCACGACGCTGTTGCGGATCGTGCGCCAGTAGGCTTCCTCCGGCGGGATCTCCGAGGGGCTGCGCGTGTCGGTCCTCTCGGCGGCGGCGACCTGCTCGGGCTTGGCGGCGGACTTGGTCTCCAGCTCGGCGCGGGCGGCCCGGGCGAGTTCGGCGTGGAAGCCCTGGCCGTAGCGCTTCAGGAACGCGTCCCAGCCGGTGACCGTGTTCAGCTTCTGGGCCAGCAGGAAGTCCGCGGCGGGATCCTCGGTGGCCTGCTGCTGCGCGGGGCTCGCCGGCGCGTTGACGAGGTAGACCTCCTCGCCTCCGGGGGTCCAGTAGACGGCGGGGACCTGGCGGCCCTGGGACTTCTGGCGAACCTCGTTGCTGGCGCGGCCCAGCACGAGCTTCACCTCGAGGCCCGGCGTGGCGATGTGGTTGAGCAGGGCGCGGGCGAAGGGGCTGTTGCGACCGTCGCCGTCCGAGGCGGTGGCGCCTTCGGCCGCCGCGAAGGACACGATGGTGGCGGCCGTCGGCTCCACGCGGGCGAGGCCACGGCTGATGCTCCGGCCGGAATTGCTCCGCTCCATCTGGGCCAGGAAGGGGTTGTCGCGGCACGCGTCGAGCAGGACCATGCGCAGCGTCTTGGCCTGCGCGATGGTCTCGAGAACCCGGCTCAGCGGCACGGCCTCGTCCTGGATGTAGGTGTCGCGCTTCAGGGACGCGTCGATGGGGATCAGGTAGTTGACCCCGTTCACCTCGATGCCGTGGCCGGCATAGTAGACCATCGCCACGCTCGAATTGGCGGCCAAAGGCTCGAAATCGCGCAGGGCGGCGCGCATGCCGCGTTCGTCGAGATTGGTCGCCACCTTCACCGTGAAGCCCACGTTGCGCAGCGCGTCGGCCACGTCCTGGGCATCGTTGGACGGGTTCTGGAGCCTCGCCACGTTGGCATAGGCGCTGTTGCCGATGACCAGCGCGACCTTGTCGGCCGCGGCGAGGGCGCGCGCCTCGGTGAAGAGGAAGAGCACGACGGCCGTGAGAACGGCAGCCAGGAAGCGCTCGATTCTGACGGTCATGAGAGGAACCTCCTCGGGAAGAGGATACCACACGCTGCGTCCTCAACCGAGAGACGCAGTGTCGTTTGTATCCGCTCGGTTAAACGTCGTGCGTGCGCTGGCGCACATCGCGCGGCCCGGAGCTTGCACCGGACGCCCGCCGTCAACTCCTGTATCCATGGACCGCGGCACGGAATCAGCTCCGGTCGGGCAACGCGAGGCAAGACCGGGTGGCGGACAGCATCAACATTCCCGTCTACAGCGACGCGCTGGTCGTGCTCGGCACGGCGAGCGTCGTCGTGCCGGTGATGCGCCGGCTCGGCGTGAATCCGATCCTGGCCTATCTCGGCGCCGGGGCGGTCCTCGGTCCGCTGGGGCTCGGCAGCTTCATCGACAAGCTGCCCATCCTGTACTGGCTGACCGTCGTCGATGCGAAGAACGTGTCCGGCATTGCCCAGCTCGGTATCGTTTTTCTGCTGTTTCTCATTGGCCTGGAGCTCTCGCTCTCGCGCCTGATGACCATGCGCAGGATGGTTTTCGGCCTCGGCTTCCTGCAGGTCGGGGTCACGGCCGTGGCGCTCGCCTTCGTGCTGTCGCGGCTGGGACAGGAGGCTCCGGCCGCAACGATCCTGGGGGCCTGCCTGGCGCTGTCCTCGACGGCCATCGGCATCGAGCTGTTGTCGACGCAGGGGCGCCTGCACAGCGGCGCCGGGCGCGCGTCCTTCGCCATCCTCCTGGCGCAGGACATCGCGGTGGTCCCGCTGCTGCTGCTCGTGGCGGTGCTCACGGTGAAGGGCGACGTGCCGTTCACCGCCAACCTCGTCTCCGCTCTGGGGCAGGCCGCGCTGGCGCTGGGCGTCATCCTGCTTCTCGGCCGCACGCTGCTGCGCCCGCTCTTTCGCCTCGTTGCATCGGTGAACTCGTCCGAGCTGCTGCTGGCCGTGACGCTGTTCGTGATCGTGGGGACCGGAGTCCTCGCCGCCCTGGCCGGTGTCTCGATGGCGCTGGGGGCCTTCGTCGCCGGGCTGCTGCTCGCCGAGACCGAGTACCGCAAGGTCATCGAAACCATCGTCGAGCCGTTCAAGGCGCTCCTGCTCGGCATCTTCTTCTTCACGGTGGGGATGACGATCGACGCGCGGGAGATCCTGCGGGAGCCGGCGCTGGTGCTCGCCGGCATCGCGGGGCTCGTCATCCTGAAGTCCGCGATCCTGTTCGGCCTCGCCCGGGCCTTCCGGCTGCCGGCCGCCGCGGCCATCGAGACGGCGGCGGTCCTGGCGCCTGCGGGCGAATTCGCCTTCGTCGGGATCGGCGCCGCGCTGGCCGCGGGCGTGGTCGACGCGCGTGCCGCCGGCACGGCGCTCACCATCGCCTCGCTCTCGATGGTGCTGATGCCCGCGCTTTCGGCGCTCGGCCGGCGCGCCGGCCAGGTCCTGACCCCGCCGGCGGCTCCCGACCCCGAACTCGAGGTCATGCCGTCCCCCTCCGCCGGCATGACGATCGTCGTCGGCTACGGGCGCGTCGGAAAGGTCGTCTGCCAGCTTCTCGACGAGCACCGCCGGCCCTATCTCGCCATCGACGTGGATGCCATCGGTGTCGGGCGCGACCGGCGCAAGGGCCATGCCGTCTACTATGGCGACGCCTCGAGCAGCGCCTTCCTGATGACCTGCGGCCTGCGGGAGGCCACCGCGCTCGTCGTTACGCTCAGCAACGCCGAGGCGGTCGAGGCCGTGGTGGAGACCGTGCGGGCGATCCGCCCGGACATCCCGATCTTCTCCCGTGCCCGCGATTCCGCGCACGCCCGCCATCTCTACGGCCTCGGGGTGACCGACGCCGTGCCGGAAACGGTCGAGGCGAGCCTCCAGCTCTCCGAGACCGCCCTCGTGGGGATCGGCGTTCCCATGGGCTACGTGCTGGCCTCCATCCACGGGAAGCGGGCCGAGCTGCGCCAGGAACTGCAGGGCGTGGCGAGCCGCAAGGCCGGCTAGGGCCGACGGGCCGTTCGCGACGAGACCCGCGTCTCCGTGAATTGGCGGCATCCTTGCTTTGTGGCCTGATGCGGTCCGGTGCGGCACGGGGGAGGTGGCATGAACGACCGAGGCATCACACGCCGGGACCTGCTCGCGGGCGCAGCCGGCGCCTGCGCCCTGGGCAGCGAGGCCTCGGCCCAGAGCGATGGGCAGCGCGAGGTGGACCTTCACCTCGTGCTGGCGGTCGATGCCTCGGGCAGCGTCAACCAGACGCGCTTCGAACTGCAGCGGGCCGGCTACGCCGCCGCCTTCCGTGACAAGGACGTCCAGATGGCGATCCGCGGCGGCGCGCTGGGGCGCATCGCCGTCACCATGGTGCAATGGACCGGTCCGCGGCTGCACGTCGTCGTGGTGCCCTGGGTGATGGTCGACGGTCCCGCGGGGGCCGACGCGCTCGCTGCCGCCATCGATAAGGCGCCGCGCCAGCTCTTCGGCGGCGGCACGTCGGTGAGCGGGGCCATCGATTTCTCAGCGACGCTCTTCCCGCAGTCGCCCTTCCAGGGCGGGCGACGGGTGATCGATGTGTCCGGCGACGGGCGCAACGCCAGCGGCCGCCCGGCCACGGTGGCGCGCGACGCCGCGGTGGCGCAGGGCATCGTCATCAACGGCCTGCCGATCCTCGCGGTCGAATGGGACCTGGCCGAGCACTACCGCGACGAGGTCATCGGCGGGCCAGGCTCGTTCATGATCCCGGCCAAGGATTTCAACGACTTCGCCGACGCGGTTCGCCGCAAGCTGATCCTCGAGATCTCAGGCTTGCCAGGGTCGGTCAAGGTCGGTGACAATCGCGGATAGTCGAGGGTGCCGTCGAGCGGGTGAACCCATGGACTTCAAGTTCGACGAAGCGCTGGTGCGGCGCATGTTCGAGGGCTCGGAGGGGACCGCGCTGGCGATCGGGCGGCGGACCGTCACGGGGCACACGGGGGAGAGGCACTCCGGCATCACGAACAGCGGCCTCTACGACCGCAACAATGACGTGCTCGCGACGGCCTTCGTGTCGTTCAAGCAGGCTATCGGCATTGCCGTGAAGGTCCTCAACCGCATCCCGCCACAGCAACTCGAGGCCGTCTACTATGCCCAGTCGGGCAGCAATGCCGCAAAGCGCTCCTTCACGATCGACATCGGCGAGAAACAGGAGGTGCGGTACGGCCGAAACCGGGGTACGCTGCTGTGCTCCCATTTCACGATCGTGCTAGCCAAGAATCCGACCATACCGGGCGGGTTGATGGTGATCACCTTTTATCCCGAAGGCCGCTTCATGGAAGAAAAGTAGCGCCTGGGGGACCTGTACGCGCGTTCCCCTCACGGCGGGCGCAAGGGCAGGCTGCTTGGACTTTGGAGCGCGCTCCCGTACATCTGGACGCGGCGGGCCTCGGGCCCCTTGGTTCGGATACGGGCATGACCAAGCCGCATCGCACGGGGCTTCCCAAGCCCCAGCGGGGCTTCATCACGGCGGCGGACGTGGCGCGCGCAGCGGGCGTGTCACGCTCGGCAGTGTCGCGGACCTTCACACCCGGCGCCAGCGTGTCGCAGGAGGTGCGGGAGCGTGTCCAGGACGCGGCCCGTGCGATGGGCTACCGGGTCAACCGGCTCGCCAGCAACCTGATCAGCGACGAGTCGACGCTGGTCGGCGTGGTCGGCAGCAATCTCAGTTCGCCCTTCATGTCCCGCCAGCTCGACGAGCTGAGCCGCGCGCTGCAGCGCTCGGGCCGCCAGTGCCTGCTGTTCAACGCGGCCGATGCGCGCGACGGGGTGGAGCCGCTGATCGAGTCGATCCTGGAGTTCCGCGTCGCCGCCATCGTCATCATGTCCGGCGCTCCGCCTTCGGCGATCATCGACGAGTGCCTCAAGAACGGCGTGCGCGTGATCCTGGTGAACCGCCAACCCGACGAGGCCGCGGGCGACACGGTGGTGAGCGACGACATCCACGGGGTGGGGCTCGTCGCCGACCGGCTGCTGCGCGCGGGTTGCCGGAAGCTCGCGGTGGTGGGCAGCGGCGTGCCGACGCCCTCGCAGGTCCGCCGCCGGCAGCTCTTCGCCTCCGCCATGGCCAAGGCTGGCCGCGAGGTCGTCACCTGGTCGCAGGGCACCAGCACCTACGACTCCGGCCTCGAGGCCGCGCGGTCGCTCATGCCGGGCAGCGGCATCGACGGCGTCTTCTGCACCACCGACCTCATCGCCCTCGGCTTCCTGGACGGGGCCCGCGCCTGCGGCCTCGCGGTGCCGGAGCAGGTCTCCGTGATGGGCTACGACGACATCGCCCAGTCGGCCTGGCTGGCCTACCGGCTGACCACCATTCGCCAGAGCCCGGTCGACCTGGCGAGCGCCGTCGTCGCGGCCCTGGCACGCTCCCCGGATGACGGCCCCTCGCGCGCCCAGTCCCTGCTGCCGGTCGAACTCGTCGAACGCGACACGGTGCGCAGCGGCGCGTAGGACGCGCGGCAGGGACCAGCGCCAGAGAGAGCTTGATCGCAGCGGATCCGGGTCTCGGCGCCCATCGTTCCACGATCCCGAGAGCGCGTGAGTCGATCTTCAGACCGCCCCTCAAGCTCCTCATCCTGAGCCACGGCCCGAAGGGCCGTGAGTCGAAGGACGCACTTAGGCGCCGCTGCACCCTTCTGCGTCCTTCGACTCGGCCGCTGCGCGGCCGGCTCAGGATGAGGGAGATGGGGGCACGGATAGACTCGCATGCCCCAGATTGAGAGCTCTTGGTTGTGGCGCCGGAAAACACGTGCCAGGGGCACATGGCGCCTGCCTGCCAAGCCCTCGCTTGTGGCCTGTGCACACGTGTGCAATGCTTCGTCCCAAGGCGCCTCGACTCTGCTCGAAACACCGGCGCCAAGGCTCGGAGGACGCGCGTGTCGCAGGTCACGACTTCGGGAGAGCCCCTCGCGGGCCGCACGGTCATCGGGCGGCTGAGGCTGGCTTTCACCCGGCCCGAGATCCTGCTCGCGGCACTGCTGACACTGCTCCTGGGCGCGCTCGTGGTGGTGCCGCTGGTCGAGCTCGTGCGCGAGACCCTGACGGTCCAGCCCTATGACAGGGCCTACCTGCCCAAGGCGACGCCGGGCGACTTCACCCTGTTCCACTACGAGCGGGTGTTCGCGGGCCGGCTGTCCTGGGCGATCTTCTACAAGCCGTTCCTGAACTCGCTGGTCACGGCCTTCTCGGCCACGCTCATCTGCGTGCTCTGCGGCTCGGCGCTGGCCTGGCTGATCGTGCGCACCGACATTCCGTTCGGCAACACGCTGCACACCGTGGTGCTGATCCCCTACATGCTGCCGTCCTGGGTGCTGGCGCTGGCCTGGATCACGGCGTTCAAGAACGACCGCATCGGCGGCACCGCCGGGGCGTTCGCCTATCTCACCGGCATCCAGCCGCCGGATTGGGTGGCGTACGGGCCCTTGCCGATCGTCGTCTGCCTGTCGCTGCACTACTACGTCTACTCGTACCTGTCGGTCTCCAGCTCGCTCGCCAGCGTCGACAGCCAGCTGGAAGAGGCGGGCGCCATGGCCGGCCTCGGCCGCTTCCGGCAGCTCCTGCTCATCACCGCGCCGCTCCTGCTGCCTGCCATCGGCTCGGCGGTCGTCATGACCTTTATCCGGGTGGTCGGCTCGTTCGGCACTCCAGCGGTGCTGGGCCTGCCGGTGCGCTACTACGTGCTTCCCACGCAAATCTACGCGGCCATGGGCACGCGCAATGCCGGGGACGGCTTCCTGCTGGCGCTCGTGCTGGTGGTGATGGCGGGGCTGTTCATCTTCATCAACCAGAAGCTCATCGGCGTGCGCAAGAGCTTCGTCACCGTGTCGGGCAAGGGCTTTCGCCAGCGCCAGATCCGGCTCGGCGCGTGGCGCTGGCCGGTCTTCGCGCTCGTCTGCCTCGCCATGCTGGCCGCGGTGGCCTTCCCGCTCGCGCTGCTTCTGCTGCAGTCGCTCGTGAAGACCGCCGGCGACTACAGCCTGTCCAACCTCACGCTGCACTACTGGATCGGCGGGGGCGGGCAGGGGGTCGATCCGCTGCAGCAGTCGCTCGTCGACAACGTCAACATCCTCGACGCCACCTGGAACAGCCTGAAGCTCGCCGCCGCCACCGCCTTCGCCACCGGCGTCGTCGGCTTCCTGATCGGCTACGTCGTGGTGCGCACCCGCGGCAGCCTTGTCTCGCGCACGCTCGAGATCGTGGCCTTCCTGCCCTACATCTTCCCGGCGCTCGCCTTCGGCGCGATCTACATCGGCATGTTCTCGCGGCCGTTCGGTCCGCTGCCGGCGCTCTACGGCACCTTCGCGCTGCTGATCCTCATCTGCACCGTGAAGACGCTGCCCTTCACCTCGCGGACCGGCATCGCGGCGCTGCTGCAGATCGATCGGTCGCTGGAGGAGGCGGCCCGCGTCCAGGGCATCGGCTGGGCTCGCCGGATGCTGCGGATCATCGTGCCGATCGCGGCGGGCGGGCTCGTCTCGGGCATGCTGCTCACCTTCGTCAGCATCATGCGCGAGCTGTCGCTCATCATCCTGCTCGTCACGCCCTCCACGAACGTGCTCGCGGGCGTGATCTACAACTACCAGAACCAGGACATGCCCCAGCTCGTCGGCGTGGCGACGACGCTGCTCGTCGTGCTCGTCGTGGGCGCCAGCGTCCTGGTGCGTGTCCTGGTCCCGGCCAGCCGGGCGACGTCTGTCTAGAACCAAACAAAGCAAACGGGAGGACGAAGCAATGAGAAGGACCCTGATCCGCTTCACGGCCGGCGCCGCGGCGCTCGCCGCCGTCGCATTCGCGTTCGCGGCGCCCGCCTCGGCACAGAAGGCGGACCCGAAGTTCGACGCCTGGCTGAAGGAGAGCCGGCTTGGCCCCTACCAGAAGGACGAGGTCTGGGACGAGGTGGTCGCCAAGGCCAAGAAGGAGGGCGAGCTCGCCGTCTATTCGTCGTCGAGCACGACGCTGAAGGCCGGCGAGGATTTCGCCAAGATGTATCCGGAGATCAAGATCAAGGTCTACGATCTCGGCTCCGAGAAGACGATCGAGAAGGTGGTGCGCGAGCACCAGGCCGGCGTCTTCGCCGCCGACGTCGTCTACACCGGCGGTACCGAGGCCATGGTCTTCGACCTGCTGCCCAACAACCGCATCGTCAACTACGTGCCGGCCTCCCTAGCCGACAAGATCCCGGCTGCCTACCGCGAGCCGCTGCTGACGCACGCCATCGAAGCCTACACCGTGATGTACAACGCGGAGACCTATCCCAGCCCGCCGATCAAGAACATCTGGGAGCTCACCGAGCCGCAGTGGAAGAGCCGCTTCGCCATGAAGTCGCCGATCGGCTCGCTCTCCTCGCTGATGTCGCTGGCTGCCATCGTCGAGAACAGCGACGCCATGGCCAAGGCCTACCAGGAATACGCGGGCAAGCCGCTGCAGCTGTCGAAGGGCGTGGAGAACGCCGGCTACGAATTCCTCAAGCGGCTGCTGGCCAACGATGTCGTGTTCTACGACAACAGCTCGAAGCTCGCCAACGCGTCCGGGACGCGCGGACAGGCCAAGCCCCCGATCTCCTTCTCGGTCATGCACTACATGACGCGCAACGAGACGGACAAGCTCGCCAACGCCATCGCCTACGACCTGAAGCCGGCGGGCCTGTTCACCTACCCGACCTTCATCGCCATCGGCGGGCGGGCGCCGCACCCCAACGCCGCCAAGCTGTTCGTCGCCTTCATGATGGGCAGCAAGGACATCACGCCGGCGACCAAGTTCGAGCAGCCCTTCCGCCAGGGCAAGTCGTTCGAACTGCTGCAGGGCATGGCCTCGTTCTACCAGATCGGCACCTTTTCGCCGCGCACCGACATGCCGGCGCCGCCGCTGAGCGAAGCCTGGCCCAAGGCCCCCAAGCTCGGCGCCTCGGCCGAGTTCGTCCGCGACAACGTGGCCAAGATCAGCGACTTCTGGACCGCTGAATCGAGCCGCTGACAGCCCGAACGGAGCACCCGCGATGGCCGAGATCAGCCTGCGCCGCATCACCAAGGCCTATGGCGCGCACGTCGCGCTGCCGGCCCTCGACCTGGACATCGAGAAGGGCAAGTTCGTGACCCTTCTCGGGCCTTCGGGTTGCGGCAAGACCACGACCTTGCGCGTCATCGCGGGGCTCGAGACGACCTCCGGCGGCGAGGTGATCGTCGCCGGCCAGACCGTCGACGCGCCCGGCGCCGGCGTCTTCGTGCCGCCGGAACGCCGCGGCCTCGGCTTCATCTTCCAGAGCTACGCGCTCTGGCCGAACATGAAGGTCGGCCGCAACGTCACGCTGGCGCTGAGCGAGCGGAAGATGCCGGCGGCCGAGGTGTCGGCCCGGCTCGCCGAGGCCCTCGCCAAGGTGCAGCTGACCGGGCTGGAGGATCGCTATCCCTCCGAGCTCTCCGGCGGCCAGCAGCAGCGCGTCGCGGTGGCCCGCCTCATCGCGGCCCGCAACGCGATCCTGCTCATGGACGAGCCGCTCTCCAACCTCGACGCGAAGCTGCGCACCGAGATGCGGACCGAGCTCAAGCGCCTGCACCGCGAGCTGCAGGCGACGACCGTCTACGTCACGCACGACCAGGTCGAGGCGCTGACGATGTCGGACGTCATCGTGGTGATGAAGGACGGCGTGATCCAGCAGCAGGGCACGCCCTACGAGATCTACCACGAGCCTGCCAACCTCTTCGTGGCCGAGTTCATCGGCGACCCGCGCATCAACCTGATCGAGGGCACCGTCGGGTCGCTCGCCGGCCAGCGCGTGCTGCAGGTGGCCGAGACTGGCCTCGTCCTGCCGCTTCCCGCGGGCGTCTCGCCGGACGCGCCGGGCGCCATCGCGGCCATCCGGCCCGAGAACATCGTGGTCCATCCCCAGCCGTCTCCTGGCGCGGTGGCGGCGGAGGTCGACGTGGTCCAGCCCACGGGGTCGCAGACCATCCTGTCGGTCTCGGTGAACGGCGTTCCGCTCACCGTGCTCGTGCCACGCTTCGAGCGCGACCTCGCCGGACGCAAGCTCTGGCTGTCGTTTCCGCCCGAACACGTCCGCTTCTTCGACACCGGGACGGGCCAGCGCCTCGTCCCCGCTTCGCTCGCCCCGGCCAGCGCCGCCTGAGGCGCCGGCCACCACCACTGCACGCAGGATCGACGCCGATGGTCACGAAGTACAATTTTCCCCGCCCGCCGATGAGCCTCATCGTCGAGGGCCTGCCGCCCACCGGGGGCAAGCTGTTCATCGGCGACGCCGAGGCGGCGGCGGACCGCAAGCTCCTCGACGAGAACGACATCGCCATCGTCGTGAATTGCGCGGTGAACCTCGACATCGACTACACGCAGGCCGCCGGCGCGATCGAGGAGGGCGGCAAGGGACCCATCCGCAACTACAAGCTCGGGCTGATCGACGACGCCGGCAATCCGGACACGATGCTGATCGGCGCCTACTTCCTGCTCGACGGCGCGCTCCACCAGAGGCTGCCCGACCGCTTCACCTATCCCCACCGGCGCACGGGCAACCTGCTGCTGCACTGCCGCGGCGGCCGCAGCCGCTCCGTCATCGTCGCCGCGCTGCTCATGCACGTGCACATGCACGACCGCTTTCCCACGCTCGACGCCGCCATCGACCACATCCGCCAGACCCGCGCGCTGCACCCCGACGAGTGGCACGAGACGCCCAAGCCCATGCTCATCGAAGCCGCCCGCTACGCCGCCGACTGGATCCTGCGCATCGAAGCCGAGAAGCGTGCCCGCCCGGCGGCGTGAGGGGGGCGGAAAGGCCGCTCTCGCCCTGAGCGCCCCTGTCGCCATCCTCGCTTCCAACTCCATCATCCTGAGCAGCCTGCTTCGCGGGCTGCTCGGAGCTTGTGGAGCTTTGGCCCGAGGACGGGCAGTCCAGTTCAAACCGATCTCTCAGCCGTCATCCCCGGGCCTGGCCCGGGGACCCACGACTTTGCCGGCGCCATGCTCAAGTCGTGGGTGGCCGGGCCAAGCCCGGCCATGACGCGGAGAGGGGGAGGCTGGGGTGAGCCCAGGCAAGACGGCTGACAGGTGGGCGCGCCGATGACATCGGAGCAACCGCACGCGGTCAGCGCTCCAGCATGATCCTGTCGAAATACCGCGCCAGCCGGTCGAAGGCGTCGAGCGGCATCACGTCGGCCACGTACTGGTCCGGTCGGACCACGACGAGGCAGCCGCGGTCGCGGTCGATGCCGCGGGCGTCGAAGATGTCCGGGCCGGCCTTGGGATCGGGGCAGAACATCTTCTCGTAGTCGATCAGGCCGTGGCGGCCCTTGCGGGGCAGCAGGAAGGCCGGCATGCGCTCGAGCGCGAGGTCGCGGTGGCCCTGCTGGAAGACGGCGCGCACGTCGAACACGGCGTCGATGTCGGCGCCCTTCGGCGTGAAGCGGCCAACGGGCGAGGCCTCGGCGTCGGCGAGGAAGTGACACAGGTCGCGGATCGCTCCCGACGGCGCTGCGGGATCCGTGCGGTCGGAGAAGGCGAAGAGCCGCCAGCGTCCGTCGGCGCCGGTCGAATGGCCGAGTTGGATCGGCTTGGCGTCGCCGAGGCAGATCGCCGGGGCCGAGTGAAAGCGCGTGCCGATGACGAAGCCGCGGGCGAGATGCTGGTGCTCGTCGGTCGCCGTCAGCAGGGCGGGGGCGTAGCGGGTGGCGGTGCCCGCGGTGTAGCGGCCGTGCTGGACGAAGTAGCGCTGCACCTCCGACGCCTCGACGCGTCTGCCGTCCGGGCCCGGCTTCGACGCCGCGCTGAGCAGCGCGGCCCATTCGCGGTCGAAGTCGATCAGCTCCTTGGCGATCGCCTGGCGCTCGGCCGAGTAGGTGTGCAGGAGCGAGGGCGCGCTGCGCCCCTCCAGCACGCTGGCGAGCTTCCAGCCGAGGTTGAAGGCGTCCTGCATGGACACGTTCATGCCCTGGCCGGCCTTGGGGCTGTGGGTGTGGCAGGCATCGCCGGCGATGAAGACGCGGGGATCCCGCGTCGCGATCTCGTCCTCCGGCACGTCGTCGAACTTGTCGGTGACGCGCTGGCCGATCTCGTAGATCGACCACCACGCGACCTCCTTCACGTCGAAGGTCCAGGGGTGCAGGATCCTGCGGGCGGCGGCGATGATGTGGTCGGCGGTCATGTTGCGGTTCGCCACGCGCTCGCTCGGGTCGAGCTTGTCGAGCTCGACATAGACGCGCACGAGATAGCCGCCCTCGCGGGGGATCAGCACGATGGTGCCGCCGCCCGAGGACTGGATGAGCGCCTTCAGCCGGATGTCGGGGAAGTCGCTGACCACCAGGACGTCCATGACGCCCCAGGCCTGGTTGGCGCTGTCGCCCTGCAGGACGCGCCCGATGCTCCGGCGCACGGCGCTGCGGGCGCCATCGCAGCCCACCGCGTAGCGCGCGCGGATCGTCTCGACGCGGCCGGCATCGGCCCCTTCGGACACCTCGAAGGACGCAGTCACCGGATGGCTTGCGGCGCGATCGGCGTCGACGGCGACCTCGACCAGCCGCCGCGCGTAGTGGGGTTCCAGGCGCGAGGGCGAACGGCGCATGACGTCCAGGAAGAAATCGTGCACGCGGGCCTGATTGAGGATGACGTGCGGGAATTCCGACAGCCCGTCTTCCACGTCCTGGACGCGGCCGCTGCGCACGATGCGCGACGGATCGGCCGGGTCGGGCTTCCAGAAGGCCGCCTCGTTCACCCAGTAGGCCTCGCGCATCACGCGCTCGACGAAGCCGAAGGCGTTGAACATCTCCATGGTCCGGCAGGCGATGCCGTCCGCCTGGCCGCGCAGCAGGCGCCCGGACTTCTGCTCGACGATGCAGACGTCGATGCCGGGGAAACGGGAGAGCTGCGCCGCGAGCGCGAGCCCCGCCGGGCCGCAGCCGACGATCAGCACGTCGCATGTGTCGGGCAGGGGGCGCGGAGCCGGGTCGATGCCGCAGCGGTCGGAGGGCACATGCACGTCGGGATCGCCGGGCACGAAGCCGTCGAGATGGAACTGCATGGCGCCCCTCCGCGTGTTCTGATTTGCTCAGTATACGGAGTAATTGAGGTGGGGTCAAACCGCAGAAATGCATCATCGACGAGGCCGCCGCTCCTCCGCACGTCATCCCCGGGCTTGGCCCGGGGACCCACGACTTCAGGATGGCCCAGGCAAAGTCGTGGATGGCCGGGCCGGGCCCGGCCAGGACGGCGGAGGGTTTGCAGATGCTCGCTCCACCGCCTACCGCACCACCTCCCGGTAGATCCGCGGGAGCGCCGCCGGCAGGCGCGCCACGTCGTCGACGATGGCGTAGCCGCCGATGCCGAAGAGAGTCGGGAAGTAGGACTGCGCCTTGGCGTCGATGGTTACGCCGAACACCGTGGTGCCGTTTCGCCTTGCAGCGCGCACGGCCATGCGGGTGTCCTCGATGCCGAAGCGCCCTTCGTAGTGGTCGACGTCGTTGGGCTTGCCGTCGGTCAGCACCAGCATGAGCTTTCGCCGCGTCGGGCGCGCCGCCAGCACGGAGGCCGTGTGGCGGATGGCGGCTCCCATGCGGGTGTAGTAGCCGGGCTTCAGGGCGCCGATGCGCTTCTCGACCGTGGTGCCCAGCGGCTCGTCGAAGTCCTTCACGGTGTCGACCCGCACCCAGGAGCGGCGGCGTGACGTGAAGGTCATGATGGCATGGCTGTCGCCGCAGGCCGCGAGGCCGTGCGCCAGCACGAGCAGGGCCTCCTTCTCCACGTCGAGCACGCGGCGCCCCGCCACCCAAGCATCGGTCGACAGCGAGACGTCGACGAGCAGGGCGACGGAGAGGTCGCGCCCCAGCGGCCGGGCCGCGAGATGCACGCGGTCGGTGCCGGGGCCGCCGGCCGCGACGTCGCAGCGGGCGCGCACCAGGGCGTCGAGGTCGAGGTCGGCACCGTCGGGCTGCGCGCGCAGGATCTCCTGGCGTGGACGCAGCGTCTCGAAGCGGCGCTTCACGAGCCGGATTCGCGCCTTCGCCTCGGCGTCCGGCGCCCAGGCCTCGCCTTCGCTCGGCGCCGGCCCCGCCAGCACCTTGCACTGGTCGGGAACGAGCGCGGCCTTGCGGTAGTCCCACTCCGGATAGGTGAGCTCCGCTGTGAGCGGCGTCGCCTCCACGGCCTCGGGCGGGAGGTCGAGGTCGAAGCGCAGCCGGCTCGCCGGCTTGCCGGTGCGCTGGCCGACCGTGAGTTCCTCGAAATCGTCGGCGGCCTTCTCGGCCTGGTCGTCCTCGTCCTCGTCCTGGGGCCGGTTGACCTGGACCATCTCGGCCATGGCCAGGACCTTCTCGAAGCGGTTGAGGGCGAGAGGATCGCGCTCGTCGCGGGGCTGCGCGTTCTGTTCGCGCACGGCGAAGCGGCGGCGCGGGTCGACGGGCAGCGTCGCCTTGCCGCTCGCGGTCTCGTCGGCCTCCTTGCGCGGGGCGGAGGCCTCGCGCAGCCAGGCGTCGCCCCAGAGCGGGCAGGGCAGGAACGGCTGGTAGCCGGCCGGGGCGTGCAGAACGAACCCATCCTGCGACTGGACGAGGTCCCACAGCCGCCCCGACGGCGGGGTGTTGGCACCCATCAGCAGGGCGAGAACGATGGCCTCCACCTCGCGCTCGGTCTTCGGCATCGACCTGACGGGGCGGGCGAGGGCGACCGCGGCACCCAGCCTCCGGTAGTCCTGCGCGAGGCCGGGAAAGGTCTCCAGCACCGCGCGGGTCGTCGCCGCCGCGCGGCGAAGCAGGAGGACGTCGCGGCGCAGCGGATCGCGATCCTCCACCGCCGTGACCGGCACGACGGCGAACCACGCGGCGAGCCACTGGTAGAGGGCGCGGTTGAGCGACGCGTCGGGGAAGAGCGCGATGCGCTCGGGCAGGAACAGCGTGGCGCTGTCGCGCCCGGGCTGGTCGATCTTCTCCTCGCCCAGTCCGACGCGCTGCAGCCAGCCGAGCCGGTGCTGCGAGCGCCGGGCCACGGCGGTGGAGAGCTGGACGCCCGCCTCTCCGCCGAGCCCCCGGAAGAGCACGGCGAGCGAGCCGCCGAGATCGGCCAGCGCCACCGCGTGGTCCGGGTAGCGTGTGTAGGTCGCGGCTCCGCCGACGAGCCTGTGCCAGGCCTTGCCGACGGTCTCCTCGAGTTCCAGGAAGTCGAGCATCTCGCTCTCCTCAGGGCGTTTGAATCGTACCGAGAACCAGACCCGATCTCTCCGCGTGATGCCCGGGCTTGGCCCGGGCACCCACGACTTGAGGTCGGCCCCGGCAAAGTCGTGGGTCCCCGGGCCAAGCCCGGGGATGACGGCTGAGAGGTGGCGCGATCTGGATCAAGGGGCCAAGGCTCTCAGCCGACGACGGCGCGGGCGACCTCGACGAGCGCGGCCTTGACGTCCGGTTCGTCGGTGAGCGGCTCGATGAGGGTCGAGAGCACGGCCTCGCGCACCGGCAGGCCGGAGGCGATCAGGCTCGCGCAATAGACGAGGAGCCGCGTCGAAACGCCTTCCTCCAGGTCGTGGCCCTTCAGGGCACGCAACCGTCCGGCGAGTTCGATCAGCGGCTTCACGCGCGCCTCGGCGAGACCGCTTTCGGAGGAGACGACCGCAAGCTCCTGTTCGGCCGGCAGGAAGTCGAAAGAGATCGCGACGAAGCGCTGGCGCGTGCTGGGCTTCAGGGCCTTCAGCAGGTTCTGGTAGCCAGGGTTGTACGACACCACGAGCATGAAGCTGCCCGGTGCTTCCAGTTCCTCGCCCGTGCGCTCCAGCGGCAGGATGCGCCGGTCGTCGGTGAGCGGGTGCAGGACCACGGCGACGTCCTTGCGGGCCTCCACAACCTCGTCGAGGTAGCAGATGCCGCCCTCGCGCACGGCGCGGGTCAGCGGCCCGTCGGCCCACACCGTCTCGCCGCCCTTGAGCAGGTAGCGGCCCGTGAGGTCGGCGGCGGTGAGGTCGTCGTGGCAGGAGACCGTGTGCAGCGGCAGGCCGAGGCCCGCCGCCATGTGGGCGACGAAGCGCGTCTTGCCGCAGCCCGTCGGTCCCTTGAGCAGCAGCGGCAGGCGCCGCGACCAGGCGAGTTCGAAGAGGGCGACCTCGTTGCCGGCGGGGGCATAGAACGGGATGTCGGTGCGGGCGCGGGGGAAGGTGGCGACGTTCATCGTCGTGATCCTCGGTGGGAGTTCGGGGGCGGGGGCGGCGACGGCCGCCCCCCTCTTGTCACGGGGCAGGCGGCGACGGCCGCCCCCTCTCGTCACGGGGCAGTCCGGCTCACTCGGCCGGCTGCAGGGCGGCTTCCGGGGCCGTGCGGGCGCTGCGGCCGGGGACGAGCACCGCCCAGGCGAACATCAGCGCGGCCGCCACGACGGCGACGCCGCAGCCCAGACGGATCCAGTAGTAGACGGCGAGCCCGTCCTGGACGTCCATGTAGCCCTGGCCCAGCACCCGCTGCAGGTAGACCTGCACCGCGCCGGCACCGGTGAGGGCGAGCGTCATCACCGCCATGCCGCCGCACATCAGCCAGAAGCTGGCGATGCTGAGCCGCTGGTTGTAGACGCCGATGCCGCGCAGGGCCGGGAAGGCGTAGGCCATCATCGCCAGGTTCAGCATCACGTAGGCGCCGAAGAAGGCGAGGTGGCCGTGGGCCGCGGTGAGCTGCGTGCCGTGGGTGTAGTAGTTCACCGGCGACAGGGTGTGCAGGAAGCCCCACACGCCAGCGCCGAAGAAGGCCATCACCGAGCAGCCGATCGACCACAGGAGCGCGGCGCGGTTGGGGTGGTTGCGGCCGGCCTTGCGGGTCATCGACACGGTGAAGAGGATCATCGTGAAGAACGGCGCGACCTCGAGCGTCGAGAACAGCGAGCCGATCCACTGCCAGTAGCCCGGCGCGCCGATCCAGTAGTAGTGGTGGCCGGTGCCCAGGATGCCCGAGAACAGCGCCAGGCCGATGATGACGTAGAGCCACTTCTCGACGACCTCGCGGTCGATGCCGTTGAGCTTGATCATCAGGAAGGCCAGCACGGAGGCCATGATCAGCTCCCACACGCCCTCGACCCACAGGTGCACGATGTACCACCAGTACATCTTGTCCACGGCGAGGTTCGGCGGGTTGTAGAAGGCGAAGAGGAAGAACACCGCCACGCCCCACAGCCCGAAGAGCAGGATGTTGGTGACGCTCGTCTTGCGGCCCCTGAGCACCGTCATGGTGACGTTGAACAGGAACATCAGTGCCACGACGACGATGCCGACCTTGATCGGGAAGGGCTGCTCGAGGAACTCGCGGCCCTCGTGGATGCGGAACAGGTATCCCACGACCGCGATGGCGGCGGCGCCGAGGAACAGCCAGAACTGCAGCTTGGCGATGAACGGGCTGAAGAGCTCGTTCTCGGTTTCCTCGGGCAGGAGGTAGTAGGTGCAGCCCATGAAGCCCATGAGCAGCCACACGATCAGCGCGTTCGTGTGGATCATGCGCACGATGTTGAAGGGCAGCAGCACCGACAGCGTGTTCGGCATCACGTAGATGAGGCCGGCGAGGAGGCCGAAGGTGACCTGGGCGACGAAGAGACCCAGCGCACCGTAGAAGTACAGCAACGCGATGCTTTGCGTCTGGTACCTGGGGGTCGGGTATTGGGGACCGGAGGGCATGGCGGTTTCCCGTGATGGAGGAGAAGAAGGGCGGGGACGGGCGGATCAGCCCGAGACCTTGGGCGGCCAGTTCTGGGTGTTGATGCGGCTCGTCCACTCGAGGAAGTCGGCGAGGTCGTTGACCTCCTGCTCCGTGAGGTTGAACTGCGGCATCTGGCGGCGGCCGGGTACGCCGGAGGGCTGCGAGGCCATCCAGGCCTTCAGCATGTCGCGGGCCCCGGCGGGATCGTCCTTGCCGCCCCAGCGCACCCAGACATTGCCGAGTTCGGGCGCGAAGTAGGCGCCTTCGCCCAGGATGGTGTGGCAGTTGATGCAGGAGTTCTTCTCCCACACGTGCTTGCCGCGGGCGACGGCGGGCGTGAGCGTGGCGACGTCCGTCGTGGTGGTCACCATCGCGTAGTGGCTGTGGGCGGTGAGCCCGACGAAGATCGCGAAGAAGAAGGCCGATCCGCCGTAGAAGACGTTTCGGGCCGCCGATGTCGTGAGGCGTTCAGCCATCGGGTGGCGCCTTTTTCGAACAGGGGAAGGGCACCCGGGGCGGGCCGGGTGGCCGTGGCGACGCCACGCAGCACGGATGAGCCTTAAGGGCGTTCGCGACGCGCTCTTTGTGCAGGGGCAAACAGCGAGGCGATTGGCCCGCACGGGGCCGCGGACCGCACGCTTCTTTGTCCCTGCGCAAAGGTCCTGGGGGCCTGACGGCCTAGGGTCGCCCCGTCCCCCACTGTCGAGGAGGCCGCCCCATGAGCGACGCCCAGGTCGGATTGCTGTTCGCCACGCCCGTCATCATCGTCTTCGCGATCGCGCTGGCGCGCATGGGCGTGATCCGCGTCTCCGGCGCCGTCACGGCCGTGCTGGCGTCGGTGGCCATCGCGGGCGCGCTGTTCTTCACGCAGTGAGGGGGAGCACCTGCTCGCCTCGATCTCACGCTCCATTTCTCCGCTGGTCCTGCCCGGGCACGGTGTACAGCCCGGAGACATACCTGACAGCTGTTCGGGGACATCCCTGACACTC
>NZ_CAMFHB010000042.1 GCF_945952055.1 uncultured Alsobacter sp. | reverse complement strand
GTCCCCACCCGTCAGCCGCTTCGCGGCTGCCACCCTCCCCTGCAGGGGAGGGAGAACGCGCTCAATCCGGCCGTGCGGAGATGTGGGAATCCAGTAGGCCCGAGCCCGGGCAGGACGGCGGCGGGGTGGGCGCGTACTGAGAGTTGGATGCAAAACGGCGCGGAAGAACGATTCACGAGCTCTCAGTAGACCGCGATCCCCATCGAGCGCCCTCCGTCGAGGGTGAGGATCTGGCCCGTGACGTTGCGGGTGCGCGGGCTCGCGAAGAACGCGATGCCGTTGGCGATGTCCTCGGGCTGCCCGACCGTCTTGGTGGGCTGCTTGGCGATGAGCTCCTGCTGGCGCTCGGGCGTCAGCGAGCGGAACATCTCGGTTTCGATCAGCCCCGGCGCGATGGCGTTGACGAGGATCCCGCGCTCGGCGAGGTCCATGGCCATGCTGCGCGTCAGGCCGAGCACGCCGGCCTTGGAGGTGATGTAGGCGGAGTGGGCATAGCCCGCCAGGTAGGCGCGCGAGGCGATGTTGATGATGCGCCCACCCCGCTGCATCACCCGGGCGGCTTCCTGGGCGACGATGAAGGTGCCGACGACGTTCACCTCGTACATGCGCCGGTAGTCGTCGTCGGTCGCCGTATCGAACTTGCCGTCCCAGAAGATGGCGGCGTTGTTGACCAGCACGTCGAGGCGGGGGAGGGACCCGATCAGGGCCGAGACCGCGGCACGGTCGGTGATGGACAGGGCATGGTGCTCGACCAGGTTGCTGGTGTCCCGCAGGGTCGCGGCGCTGGCCTCGAGCGCCTGCGCATTCTGGTCCACCATGACGACGTGGAAGCCGTCCTCCAGCAGGCGGCGGACGGTCGCGAGGCCGATGCCCCGCGCCGCGCCGGTCACGAGCGCCACTTCGCGCGTGTCGGTCATTGGCGTTCTCCCACGGTGTCGACAGGCAGGACCAGGGTTTCTGTCAGGCCACCGTCCACCATCAGGATGTGGCCGTTCATGTAGCTGGAGGCGCGCGAGACCATGAACGCGGCGACCCCGCCGATCTCCTCCGGCTGGCCCCAGCGGCGCAGCGGAATGCGGCGAGACACGCCCTGTTCGTAGCCCGGCCGCGCCAGGATGGTGGTGTTGATCTCGGTGACGAAGTAGCCCGGCGCCAGCATGTTGCAGGTAATGCCGTGCGGACCGAGCTCGGCCGCCAGGGCGCGGGTCATCCCGGCGAGCCCGTGCTTGCTCGACACGTAGGCCGCGATGTTCTCGCGTCCCTTCACGGCCAGCGCCGAGCCCACGTTGACGATGCGCCCGTATCCCCGCGGCACCATCAGCCGCGCCGCCTCGCGGGCCAGCAGGTAGGTGGCGGTGACGTTGGTGGCCATCACCTTGTCCCAGGTCGCCGTCGTGGCCTGCGCCAGCGGCTCCCAGGCATTGATGCCCGCGTTGTTGACCAGGATGTCGAGACGCCCCTCGTCCTTGCCGACGGCGGCCAGCGCGGCGACGCAGGCGTCCTTGTCGGAAAGGTCGAACGGGCAGGCGCGCACGTCGAGGCCGTCCGCGCGGAGCCTTGCGGCGGCCTCTTCGAGCTGGGCCACGCCGCGGGCGGTCATGTACACCCTGGCACCGGACTCGGCGATGGCGCGGGCCATGTCGAAGCCCAGGCCGCGCGAGGCGCCGGTGACGACGGCGACCTGTCCCTCGAGGGAGAAGCGTGCGGTCATGGATCGTCCTCAGGCCGCGAGTTCGAAGGTGAAGCTGGCGGACATGCCGCCATCCACGTGGATGACCTGCCCGGTGACGTATCCCGACGCCGCCGAAGCCAGGTAGAGGACCGTGCCGACGAGTTCCTCGGGACGGCCCCAGCGGTGCATCGGGGTGACGCCGCTCACGGCCTCCACGTAGCCGGGCCGCGAGGTCAGGCTGGCGTTGATGTCGGTCTCGAAATAGCCCGGCGCGATGACGTTGGCGGTGATGCCGTCGCTGCCCAGCTCGGCCGCCAGCGAGCGCGTCAGGCCGATGATCGCGGCCTTGGAGGTGCAGTAGGCGTGCAGCTTGGCGCGGCCCAGCAGGCCCAGGATCGAGCTGACGTTGATGATGCGCCCGCCCCGCCGCTCGCCTGCGCGCATCAGGGCGGCGCACTCCTGCGCGACGACGAAGGTGGCCCTCACATTGGTGGCCATGATCCGCTCGAAATCCTCGAGGTCGCTGTCCAGGAGGGCCTGCCAGTTGATGATGCCGGCGTTGTTGACGCAGACGTCGATGCGGCCGAGTTGCTCCCCGATGCCGCGGATCCCTTCGCGCACCGCCTGCTCGTCGGCGAGGTCCAGCGCCAGCACGCTCGCCGTCCCGCCGGCGGCGGCGATGTCGCGCGCCGTGTCCTCGAGGCGCGCCCGGTCGCGGGCCACCAGCACCACGTGGGCTCCGGCCCTGGCGAGCCCGTCGGCCATGACGCGGCCGAGCCCCCGGCTGGCCCCGGTGACGAGGGCCACCTTCCCCTGCAGCGAAAACATTTCGAGCATCGCTCTTCCCCGGTCCGCCGTCCGCCCCTGACGGGGCCGTTTCCGGCCGGACGCCTTCCGGCGCGCCGGCCCGTTTGGTTCTCAGGCGCCCTTGGGGGCGCCATGGATCTTGCGCAGCATCACCTTGTCGATCTTGCCGCTCGGAAGCTTCACGATCTCGTCGACGAAAACCACGTGGCGCGGCTTCTTGTAGCTGGCGATCAGCGTGCGGCAGTGATCGACGATGGACTGGGCTGTGGGACGGGCGCCCGGTTGCGCCACCACCACCGCCATCACCGCTTCCCCCCAGGTCTCGTCCGGCACGCCGATGACGGCGACCTCCGACACGTCGGGATGCGTGACGACCGCCTCCTCGACCTCGCGGGAGTAGACGTTCTCGCCGCCGGTGATGATCATGTCCTTCTTGCGGTCGACGAGGTAGAGGAAGCCCTCGGCGTCGAGGCGCCCGACATCGCCGGTGTGGACCCAGCCGTCCCGGAGCGTGGCCAGGGTCGCGGCCGTGTTGTTCCAGTAGCCCATCATCACGGCGGGGCTGGTCAGAAGCACCTCGCCGACCTCGCCCACGGGCACGTCCTCGCCGGCATCGTCGACGATGCGGACGTTGACGCGCGGGGAGGCCCGGCCGACCGAGGTGAGGATTTCCCGGTCCCGCTCGGTTCCGTCGGGGCGGTGGTCGTGCGCCAGCAGCGTCGTGCCGATGCCCTCGGTCTGGCCGAACTGCTGCTGGAAGATCGGCCCAAGCAGCCGGAGGCCCTTCTTCAGCACGGGCAGCGGCATGGGGGCCGCCGCGTAGACGATCATGCGTAGCGCCTTCAGGTCGCGCTGCTCGATGCCGGGCGTCGCGAGCAGGGTCTGGATCATGGTCGGCGCCATGTGGGTCACCGTGATCCGCTCGCGTTCGAGACCGTCGAGGACGGCCACCGGATCGAAGCCCCGCTGCACCACGACCGTGCCGGCGCGCCAGTGCTGGGCGAGCTGGATGATCTTCGCGCCGATGTGGAACAGCGGCATCATGATCAGCAGCCGGTCGGACGGCCCGTTCAGCATGTCCGACCCGAGGATCTCGGCCGCCGCCACCTCGCCCTTCTGGGAGAGCATCACGCCCTTGGGCCGGCCGGTGGTGCCGCTCGTGTAGATCAGGAATGCGATGTCGTCGGGCTTGGGCCGAAGGCTCGGTCCGGCCGCGTCGCCGCTCGCCAGGAGGTCCTCGAAGCCGATGGCGAAGGGAGGCGGATCGCCGATGCAGACGAAGTGCTCCACGTCGCGCAGCGACGGGCGCATCGCGTCGATCGTGGCCGCATAGGCCTCCTCGAAGATGAGGACGCGGGGACCACCGTCGTTGATGATGTAGATCATCTCGGGCGGCGCGAGCCGCCAGTTCACGGTGGCGCAGATCAGGCCGCTGAGCTCGCAGGCGCCGTAGACCTCCTGGAAGGCGAGGCTGTTCTGGCTGAGGATGCCGACGCGGTCCTGGCGGCGCAGGCCGAGGCGCTGGAGGGCGCTGGCGAGCTGCCGGGCCCTGGCATGGAACTGGGCATGGGTGACCCGTGTATCCCCCCAGACGAAGGCCGTCTGGTCGGGATACTTCCACGCATTGTTGTCCAGCATGTCGGCGAGGGTTTCCGGCACTCTCATCGCGGGCTCCTAGGCGACGCCGGGGTCGAAGTGGGGTTTGCGCTTCTGGCGAAAGGCCTCGAGCCCCTCGCGGAAATCGTCGCTGGCGAAGCACAGCGGCTGGCTCAGGGCCTCGGCGTTCAGCACCGCCTCGGCGTCCGTGGACGCCTCCAGCATCCGCTTGGTCAGCTGCAGGGCGAGCGAGGGCAGGGCGGCGAGCTCCTCGGCGCGCTGCAGGGCACGGGCCTGAAGGTCGGCGTCGGGAACGACCTCGTCGGCCAGGCCGATGGCGAGCGCGTCCGCCGCCCCGTAGCTGCGCGCGTAGAGGAGAGCCTGGCGCGCCGCGGCGGGGCCGATGCGACGCTGCAGGGTGTAGGCGACGCCGAAGTCCGGGGCGAGGCCGACCTTGGGGAAGGGGAAGCCGATGCTGGCGCCCTCGGCCATGACGAGGGTGTCGCAGAGCAGTGCCAGCCCCGCGCCGGCCCCGACGGCGTGGCCGCGGACCTCCGCGATCATGGGGATGCCTGTGGCCAGCAGCAGGCGCAGGAGCCGATGGGCCGACTGGATGCGCTTGCGCCCTTCCTTGGGGTCGGAGAGGGTGTCCATGCGGCTGAGGTCGCCGCCCACCGAGAAGTTCGGAAGCGCCGACGCGAAGACGAGGACGCGGGTCGACGATTCGCCGAGCAGCGGCTGGAGAAGCTCCAGCAGTTCGCCCCGCAGGGCTTCGCCCATCGCGTTGCGCGCCTCCACGTGATTCATCACGACCCGGACGATGCCTCGGGCGTGTCGCTCGACGGTGACGAGAGCCATCGGACCTCCCCATGCGCGGCTCCTCGGCCCCTCTGCGGAGCCCGGACGCGCGTTTGGCGAACGCTACACCATGGCAAAACCTAACACTAGTTAGAATTTTTTATGCTCGCCGGTGCGCCGGGTCGTTTCCTCCGTCGGGCAAAGGATTGTATTGTCGCGCGGACACCTGAGAGACCCCATGGCCAAGAAACTTCCGAAGTCGGCCCACTCCCAGCAACGCGTGCTGGACGCGGCCGCCAAGATCTTTCGTGACTACGGCTATGCCGGGACCACGATGCGCGCCATCGCCGAGGAAGCAGACCTGCAGGCGGGCAGCATCTACTATCACTACAAGTCGAAGGACGATCTGATCGGGGCCGTGCTCGACATCGGCATCACTGCCGTGACCGACTCCGTCCGCCAGGCGATGGCGAGCCTGCCCGACGACGCGGACGGGTTCACCAGGATCGAGACCGCGGTCCGCGCCCATCTCACGGCCATCATCGAGTTCGGCGACTACACGCTGGCGACACGCCGCGTGTTCGGCCAGGTGCCCGAGGCGATCCGCGCCAAGAACCTCAAGCTGCGCGACAGCTACGCCGCCATGTGGCAGCAGATCCTGGAAGGGGCCCAGCGCAACGGCGAGCTGCGCAACGATGCGAGCCTCACCCTGGCGCGCCTGTTCATCCTGGGCGCACTCAACTGGACGGTGGAGTGGTACAAGCCGGGCGGCCGCTCGATCGACCAGGTGGCCCATGAGTTCGCCGGCCTGATCACCAGCGGCCTGCGCAAGCAGACCGTCCCGACGCTGGCGGTCGAGGCCGCGGCGCCGGTTCGTCCGCGCGCGGCGCGAAGCGCGCGCGGATCGCGCTGACCGGCGGGTTCGTGTCGGTCCTCAGCGGCCGAGGATGTGGTCGGAGATGATCCGCATCTGGATCTCCGAGGTGCCCTCGAAGATCTTCGTGAGGCGCGCGTCGCGCCAGTGACGCTCGACCTGGTTCAGCGTGGTGTAGCCGCCGCCGCCCAGGATCTGCAGGGCCTCGCTCGTCACCCTCTCCGACATCTCGGATGCGAAGAGCTTCACCATCGAGGCTTCCTTGTCGCACCGCACGCCCTGGTCGATGCGCGTGCAGACGTCGTAGAGCAGCGAGCGCGCGGCCTCGATCTGGGTGGCCATGTCGGCGATCTTGAAGCGGATCGCCTGGAAGGACCCGATCGGCGCGCCGAACTGGCGCCGCTGGCCGGCATAGGCGACCGCGTCGTCGAGCGCCGCCTGCGCCAGTCCGATCGACCGGGCGGCGGTGTGCGCCCGTGCCGTCTCGAGACCCGCCGTGGCCAGGTAGAAGCCGCGGCCTTCCTCGCCGATCAGGTTGCCGAGCGGCACGCGGCAGCGGTCGAAGGCGAGCTCCCAGGTGGTCCAGCCGTGGTAGCCGATCTTGGGGATCGGAGCGCCCGACACGCCCTGCGGAAGCTGCCCGCGCGGCTTCTCGACCATGAAGGCCGAGATGCCCCTGTGGCGCGCGGCGTTGTCGACCTCGGGCTGCGTCCTGGCGAAGACGAGGATGAAGTCCGCCCCGTCCGCGAAGGTGCACCAGTACTTGTTGCCGGTGATCTCCCACGCGTCGTCGGTGCGCCGGGCGCGGCATGAAATGGCGGCCACGTCCGAGCCCGCGTCGGGCTCGGACAGGGAGAAGGCGCCGAGGAAGTCGCCGGCGGCCATGCGCGGCAGGTAGGTCGCCTTCTGCTCGGGCGTCATCGCCTTGAGCGAGCCGATGAGGCCGTTGCCGCGGGCGATGAGCGAGGCGACGCTCATCCAGCCTTGCGCCAGCTCCTCCGCCACGAGGCAATACTCGAAGGCGCCCAGGCCCAGGCCGCCGTGCTCCTCCGGGATGAGGATCCCGAAATAGCCCATCTCGGCCATGTCCCGGATCAGGTCGTCCGGGATCGATCCCTTGACCGGGTCGAGCCGGTCGGCGACCGGGCGCACCTTCTCGCGGGTGAAGGTGCGGGCGCTGTCGCGGATGAGCCACCGTTCCTCGTTGAGCTCAGGCATGCGGGTCCTCCTCCGGCGGCAGCTGGCCCTGGCCGAGCGATCGGCCTCCGTCCACCACGAGGACATGGCCGGTCATGTAGTGGTTCTCGCGGGAGGCGAGGAACGACACCGCGCGGGCGATGTCCTCGGGCTTGCCGATCCGCCCCAGGAGCTGGAGGCTCAGCATCACCTTCTGCCGCTCGGGCGTCATGTAGTGGAGCATGTCGGTGTCGACGACGCCCGGGGCGACCGCGTTGACGCGGATGTCGCGCGGGGAGAGGTCGATGGCCATGGCCCGCGTCAGGCCGACGACCGCGGTCTTCGACGCGGCATAATGGGCCATCTGGGGCGCGCCGGCGAAGGAGCGCGAGGCGATGTTGACGATGCGCCCGCCGTTGCGCATGCGCCGCGCGCCTTCCTGCGCCACGGCGAAGGTGCCCAGCGTGTTGATCTCGAACATCTCGCGGAAATGATCTTCCGTGAGTTCGTCGAACGGGAAGGTGCTGGTGACGGCGGCGTTGTTGACGAGGACGTCGAGTGGCGCGAGGCGGTCCAGGGTGGCGCCGATCGCCGCCCTGTCGCGGATGTCGAGCACCTGCGCCTCGACCGCGTGTCCCGCCCCGGCGAGCGCGCGGGCTACGTCGTGCACGGCCTCCAGCCGGTCGACCGCGACGACGCGGTAACCTTCGCCGGCCAGCCGTTCGACGATGGCCTTGCCGATGCCCTTGGCGGCGCCCGTGACGAAGGCGGTCTCGCGTTCGCTCATGGCTTGCTCCTCGTCTCGTTTGCCGCGCCGCCGGCGGGCGCGGCGCTGCCGTGGACCTGCCGCAGCACGACCTTGTTGATCTTGCCGCTGGGAAGCCGGGGCAGCTCGCTGGTGAAGATGACGGACTTGGGCTTCTTGTAGCTGGCGATCTGCGTCTTGCAGTGCTCGATGAGCTCCGCTTCGGCGGCCTGGCCGCCCGGCGCGAGCACCACGATGGCGCGCACCACCTCGCCCCAGTACTCGTCCTTGACGCCGATCACCGCGACGTCCTGGACGGAGGGATGGGTGGCCAGGGCCTCCTCGACCTCGCGCGAGTAGATGTTCTCCCCGCCCGAGATGATCATGTCCTTCTTGCGGTCCACGAGATACAGGAACCCCTGCTCGTCGAGCATGCCGAGGTCGCCGGTGTGGTACCAGCCGCCCCGCAAGGCGGCGATCGTGGCGGCGGAGTTGTTCCAGTAGCCCACCATGTGGCTCGGCGTGCGCGTCAGGATCTCGCCGGTCTGGCCGACGGGCAGCTCGCGCCCCTCGTCGTCGACGATCTTGATGTCCACCGTCGGCGCGGCCTGGCCGATCGAGCCCAGGCGCCGGACGTCCTCCGGCGTGCCGTCGGGCTTGTGCTGGCGCTTGTGCAGCGTGGTGCCGCCGCCCTCGGTCATCCCGTAGAGCTGCAGGAAAACCGGCCCGAGCAGTTTCAGGCCGCGGCGCAGCAGCGGCACCGGCATGGGGGCCGCCGAATAGCAGATGGTGTGCAGCGAGGTGAGATCGGCCTCCTCGATGCCCGGCACGCCGAGCACCGCCTGCACCATGGTCGGCGCCATGTGGGTCATGGTGACCCTCTCGCGCACGATGGTGGCCACGATGTCGGCGGGCTTGAAGTCGTGGTGGAGGATCACCGTGGCGCCGCGCAGGTGGGCGCCGAGCTGGAGGAAGCGCGAGCCGACGTGGAACACCGGCATCATGAGCTGCAGGCGGTCGGAGACGATCAGCCCCAGTTCGGTGGCCATCAGCTGCGCCACCGCGATCTCGCCTCGGTGCGAGCGCATCACGCCCTTGGGCCGGCCGGTGGTGCCGCTGGTGTAGATGAGATGCATGATCTCGTCGGGCAGGGGACGGCTGGGCGCGCCCTCGCCGTCGCCGCCGGCGAGCAGGTCCTCGTAGGACATGGCCCAGTCCGGCGCCGGGCCGCCGAAGCAGGCGAACCCCTCTATGTGGGGCAGCTTGTGGCGGATCTGGTCCACCACACCGGCATACTGGGCTTCGAACACCAGCAGGCGGGGCGTCGAGTCGTTCAGGATGTACTCGATCTCGGGCGGGGCGAGGCGCCAGTTCACCGTCGCGGCGATGAAGCCGGCGAGCTCGCAGGCCGCGTAGGTCTCCATGAACTCGATCGTGTTCTGCGACAGGATCGAGACCCGGTCCTGGCGGCGCAGGCCGCGCTTCCAGATCGCCGAGGCGAGCCGGTTGGCACGGTCGAAGTGCTGCCGGAACGAGATCCGCCGGTCCGCATAGACGAAGGCCGTCTCGTCCGGAAACTTGTGCGCGTTGTTGCGCAGCAGGTCGCCAAGCGTCTCGATCATGCGTGTCCTCCCCCGTCCCGACCGTCTCAGCGCTTGGGCAGGCCCAAGCGGTTCGCGATGTTGTTCTTCTGGATCGCCGTCGAGCCGCCGATGATCGGCATGAGCAGCATGTCGCGCACGTGCCGCTCCATGTCGAAGCCGCGCGCGTAGCCGTAGGCGCCCATCACCTTCTGGCAGGTCAGCACGATGTCGAGGCCCGTCTCGCAGACATACATCTTTGCCATCGACGTCTCGACCGAGCAGGGCAGGTCGTTGTCGGCGAGCCAGCAGCCCCGGTAGAGCATCAGGCGCGCGGCCGCGAGCTTGGTCTGCACGTCCGCCAGCATGTGGCGGATCGACTGGTGCGAGCAGATGCGCTGGCCGAACTGGCTGCGCTGCTGCGAATACGCCCAGGCGTCGTCCACGGCCTGCGCCGCGATGCCGAGCGCCATGGCCGCGACCTCGAGCTTCTCGACCTCTAGCGCCGGGCCCACCAGCTTGGGCCAGCCCTGGTTCCAGCCCTCTTCCCCGCCGATGACGTCGGCGATGGGGATCTCCACGTTGTCGAGCGCGACGTCGTTGGTGTTCAGGCCGCGCGCGCCCATGGCCGGGATGTGGGTGAGGGTGACACCCTTCGCGGTGGGGGGAATGAGCACCAGCGAGAGGTTCTTGTAGCGCGCGTCGGGCTCGCCGGAGCGCACCAGCGCGTAGATGTAGTCGGCCTTCTCGGCGCCGGAGCACCAGCGCTTCATGCCGTTGATGACGACGGTGTCGCCGTGGCGCTCGGCCCTGGTCTTCACGCTCGCCAGGTCGGACCCCACGTCGGGCTCGGACAGGCCGTAGGCGAACAGGATCTCGCCCGCCGCCAGGCGCGGCAGCAGCCGCTGCTTCTGCTCCTCGCTGCCGGACGCCAGGATGTTCATGCTGCCGTAGCAGGCATTCATGAGGTATAGCGTGCCGATCACCATCGAGCGGCGCGACAGCTCCTCCACGGTGACCATCGTCGCGAGGATGTCCCGGCCCGTTCCGCCGTACTCCTCCGGGATGGTCATGCCGCAGACGCCGAGGTCCGCGATGGGGCCCATGAGGGCGCGGGGGACCGCGTCCTCCTCGTCCCAGCGAGCCATCAGCTCGCGGGGTGCATGCTTCTCGAGCATCCGGCGGATGCTCGTGCGCAGCATCCCGACGTGTTCCGGTTCGCCGAAGTCCATCGCGGTTCTCCCTGGCGCGGTCGCGCGGGCCTCAGCGGCCGGTGAAGCGGGGCTTGCGCTTCTCGCTGAAGGCGTTGATCGCCTCCAGGTGATCGGCTGTGCGGTTGGTCAGCGCCTCGTAGGCCATGCAGGTGTCCATCATCGAATGGGCGAGCTGCTTCAGGCCGATGTTGATGGCGGTCTTGGTGTAGCGCATCGAGGTCATGGCGCCAGCCGCGAGGCGGGCCACGAAGGCGTCCACGCGGGCGTCGAGTTCGGCCGCCGGCACCGCGTAGTTGATGAGGCCCATGGCCGCCGCGTCCGGCGCCTTGATGAGGTCTCCGGTCAGCAGGTACTCCTTGGCGCGGGCATAGCCGATCGCCTGCGGCCAGATCACGGCGCCACCGTCGCCCGCGGCGAGGCCGACCCGCACGTGGGGGTCGCCGATGCGGGCGTGGTCGGCCGCGAAGATGATGTCGCAGAACAGCGCGATGGTGGCGCCGAGGCCCACCGCGTCGCCGTTCATCTTGCACACGATGATCTTCTCGCAGTCGAGGATGCCGAAGACGACCTTCTTGGCTTCCATGATGCCGAGGTCGAACTTCTCGGGGTCGTCGTACATCTCGCGCATGCCGGCGATGTCGCCGCCCGCGCTGAAGGCCTTGCCGGCGCCCGTCAGCACGACGACGTCGATGTCGTGGTCGCGGCCCAGGTCGTAGAAGAGGCGCGAGGCCTCCTCGTGCATGGCGGCCGTCATGGCGTTGAGGGCTTCCGGCCGGTTGAACGTCACCGTCATCACGCGGTCCGTGCGCGAGAAGGCGATGTACTTGTAGCCTGAGTAGTCGACGCCCATCGCGTCCTCCCGGATGTCAGGTCAATGCCGGCACGGGCCGGCGGGATAGTCGGAACAGTTCAGCGGGTTACCAGCAAAGCGTCGAGGGCGACAACGCCTTCGCCGCGCGGGCGCACCAGGACTGGATTGAGATCAATCGACTCGAGATCGTCCCCATGGGCGGCGGCGAAGCGCGAGAGCGACACCAGCAGGTCCGCCAGCGCCTCGACGTCGCTGGGAGCGGCGCCTCTCACGCCTTCCAGCAGCGCGTGGCCGCGGATGCCCGAGATCATGGCCATGGCCTCGTCGCGGCCGAAGGGTGCGAGGCGGAAGCACACGTCGCGCAACACCTCCACGTGCACGCCGCCGAGGCCGAACATGACCACGGGGCCGAACACCGGGTCGCGCGCGACACCCGCGATCACCTCGACGCCGCCACGCGCCATGGGGGCGACCAGCACCCCGTCGATGGCCGCGTCGGGGCGGTGCAGGGCCGCCCGGCGCAGCAGTTCGGCGAAGCCGGCCTCGACCGCGGCGCGGTCGGCCACGCCGACCATGACCCCGCCGATCTCGGTCTTGTGCTCGATGGCCGCCGAGACGATCTTGAGCACCACGGGATAGCCGATCGCGTCGGCGGCGGCTCCGGCCGCCGCGGCGTCGGTCGCGAGGCGCTCGTCGAGGAAGGGCACGCCCGCGCCCGACAGGATGCGCTTGGCGTCCGGTTCCGAAACGGGACCCTTCGGCAGGGATCCTTGGCCGGTCGCGGCCACCTGCGCGGGCGCGGCGGGCCGTGCGAACGCCTGGGCGAAACGCGCGAGCGCGGCGATGGCGACGACGGCGCGGTCCGCGTCCTCGTAGACGAGGAAGCCGGCGGCCTCGTAGTCGCGCACCACCTCGGGATCGCCGATCATGGCCATCACGATCAGCCGGTCGGAGAAGCGCGCGCAGCCATCCATGATCGCCTTGCGCAGCGGTGCCGACAGCGTCCGCGTGTTGGGGACGGTGGTGAAGAAGCCGATCAGCGCGTCGTAGCCGCCTTCCTCGAGGATGACCTCGATGTTGCGGGCGAGCAGCGACATGTCGTTGAGGGCCTGCGCGGTCGTATCGACCGGGTTCGTCACGGAGGCGAAGGGCAGCAGCTCCTTGAGCTTGCGCTGCGCGTCGTCCGGCATCGGCGCGACGTCGAGCCCGTGACGCTCGGCGGCGTCGCAGATGAGGACGCCGGCGCCGCCCGACAGCGTCACCACGCCCAGCCGGTTGCTCGCCGGGAAGATGCCGCGCATGCAGGCATAGGCGACGTCGATCTGCTCCTCGGTGGTGGTCGCCCGGTAGACGCCGGTCTGCTGGAACAGCGCGTCGTAGACCGCGTCGGAGCCGGCGAGGGAGGCGGTGTGGGACGAGGCGGCCTTGGCGCCGGTCTCGGACCTGCCGACCTTGATCATGACGACGGGCTTGCGGTTGGCCCTCGCGCGCTCCAGGGCGGCGCGGAAGCGCGGACCGTTCCGCACTCCCTCGACATAGGCCATGATGACCTTGACGTCGTCCTGCCCGGCCATCCACTCGATGGCTTCCGACACGTCCACGTCGGCTTCGTTGCCGGTGGTGATCCAGTAGCCGATGCCGATGCCGCGGCGCCGCGCCAGGTAGGCGATGTGCGAGCCGTAGGCGCCGCTCTGGCTGACGATGCCGAGTTCGCCGGGCTTGGGCATCTCGCGGTCGAGCGACTGGGTGAAGGTGCCGAAGAAGCCGATGCGCGGATTGAAGATGCCGAGGCAGTTGGGGCCCAACAGCCGCAGGCCGCCGGCCCGGGCGATGTCCGTGATGCGGCTCTGGATCGCCAGGCCTTCCTCGCCCGCCTCCGCATAGCCCGCCGAGAAGATCACGGCCCCGCGCACGCCGCGCGCCACGCAGTCGCGCACGGCGCCCTCGGTCAGCGCCAGCGGCACGGCGATGATCGCCACGTCCGGGGCCTCGGGGCAGTCGGCGAGCGACTTGTAGGCCTTCAGTCCCTGCACCGTCTCGCGGTTCGGGTTGACCGGATAGATGCCGCCCTTGAACCCGCCCTCGATGAGATAGCGCACCGGCCGCCCGGAGATGCGGGTCGCATCGTCGGAGGCACCGAGGATGGCGACCGACCGCGGGCGGAAGAGGGCGTCGAGCCGGGCAGGATCGGCGTGGGCCATGGGTGTCCTCAAAAGGTGATGCCGCGGCTCAGCATTTCGCGCGCGATGGTGCGCCGCTGGATTTCGCTGGTGCCGTCGGGAATGCGCATGGACCGGGTGAAGCGGTAGCCCGCCTCGAGCCGGAGCTCGTTGGTGAGGCCCATGCCGCCGTGGACCTGCATGCAGCGGTCGAACACGGTGTTGGCGGCCTCGGTGCAGCGCAGCTTGACCATCGAGAGCTCGGCGAGGGCGCGCTCGCCGCGCTCCAGCTTCGCCGCGCAGTCGAGCAGCATCGTCTCGGCGCCGTAGATGTCGGCCGCGCTGTCGGCCAGCAGGATCTGCACGGCCTGATGGTCGCCGATGGGCTGGCCGAAGGTCTTGCGGATCTTGGCGTAGTCGACGGCCTGGGCCAGCGCCCAGCGGGCCATGCCGATGCAGGTCGCCGAAAGCCCCAGGCGCCCGATGTTGACGCCGTGCATCGCCACCGCGAGGCCCTTGTCGACCTCGCCGAGGCGGTGGTCGTCGGGCACGCGCAGCCCGTCGAAGGAGAGGATGCCGATCTCCGCGCCGAGCTGCCCCATGATCGGGATGGTGGAGACCACCGAGAAGCCCGGGCTGCGGGTGTCGACGAAGAAGCCGGTGACACCGCCGGAGCGCTTCGCGGCCTTCTCCGTGTCGGTGACGGCGAAGATCATCGCGTAGTCGGCGTAGGGGCCGTTGGTGATCCACTGCTTGGAGCCGTTGAGGATCCAGTGGTCGCCGTCGCGGACCGCGCGCGTCGCCATGCCGAACACGTCGGATCCGGCGTTGGGCTCGCTGAGGCCGAAGCACAGGGTCTTCTCGCCGCTGGCCAGGGCAGGCAGGTAGCGCGCCCGCACGTCCGCCCGAAGGCTCGTGAGCAGGGGCGAGAGACCGTTCGTGAACGGGGAGGGGATCACCACGGGGTGGATCAGCACGCGGCCCGGGCCGCAATGCGACGACAGGAGGCCGTTAAGGTACACCGCCGCCATCGGGCCCAGCCCGCCGCCGCCCAGCTCCTCGGGGCCGAACATCGTATAGAAGCCCTCGCGGGCCGAGCGTTCGCGCACCGTCTTGCGCAGCGCCTGCACCGCGTCCGTGAAGCGGCCGTGCTCGTCGAAGATCGTGCGGTCGCTGGCCAGCAGCGCCCGGTTCTCCTGTTCCAGCGGCACCACCTCGCGCTCGACGAAGCGGATGAGGCTCTCACCGACCTGGACGATGTCCTGCGGAACCTGGGCGGGGATCACGACGGGTCCTTGTCGAGGGTGAACTTCGGCAAGGTGAGCTCGGGCGTCACGTCCTCGAAGCGGACCGTCACGCGGTCGCCGATCCGGACCTGCTCGACGTCGGGCGTCACGATGTTGGTGAGCATCCGCGGGCCTTCGTCCAGGGTGACCATGGCGATCACGTAGGGCACGTCGGCGGCGAACACCGGTCCGGCCGGCTTGCGAGCGATGGTGTAGCTGTAGATCTCGCCCTTGCCCGACACGTCGGTCCAGTCGAGCTGGTCCGAGTGGCAGTGCGGGCAGAGCTCGCGCGGGTAGAAGTGGTGCTGGCCGCAGGCCCGGCAGCGGGGAATGGACAGGCGGTGAGCCCGTGCCGCGTCCCAGAACGGCTTCGTGCCGGGATCGATGACGGGCTGCGGCTTGTCGTAGGTGCTCTCGGCTGGCGTCGACATCTCGGCCTCAATGGTTGGCGAGGATCACGGTGCCGCCGGAGGACAGCGTCCCGCCGGTGCCGTGGACGAGGGCGGTGCGGACGCCCGGGACCTGCCGTGCGTCGGCCTCTCCCCTGAGCTGCCGAACGGCCTCGATCAGCAGGAAGATGCCGTACATGCCCGGATGGCAGTAGGAGAGGCCCCCGCCATTGGTGTTGAGCGGGAAGGCTCCTCCGGGCGCGGTCCGCTGGCCGGAGACGAAGGCGCCGCCTTCGCCGGGCTTGCAGAAGCCCAGCGCCTCCAGCGTCATCAGCACGGTGATGGTGAAGCTGTCGTAGCACTCGACGATGTCGATGGCGTCGTGGCGGATCCCCGCCATCTCGAAGGCGCGGCGGCCCGACATTTCCGCCGCGGTGAGGCGCGCGAGGTCCGGCATGGCGCCGATGGACCAGTGCGTGTGCGCCTCGCCGTAGCCCCGGACGTGGATCATGCGGCTGCCGTGGGCCCGCGCGTTCTCGGCCGTGGTCATGACGATCGCGCCGGCACCGTCGGTCACCAGGCAGCAGTCGAGCAGCTTGAGCGGGTCGCTGATCGGGGTGCTGCGCATCACGTCGTCGATGGTGAGCGGATCGCGCATGGTGGCGGCGGGGTTGAGCGCCGCCCAGGCCCGGGTCGCCACCGCGATCTCGGCGAGCTGCTCCTCGCGGGTGCCGAACTCGTGCATGTGGCGGCGGGCCGCCAGCGCGTAGCCGCCGACGGGCTGGGGGATGCCCCAGACGTTCTCGAACTGCATGGTCAGGACCGGAGGGCGGCCCCCCAGCGTGCGGCTGCGCTCGCTCTTCTGGACCGAGCCGTAGACGATCAGCGCCACGTCGCAGTAGCCGCGCTCGATGGCCATCGCGGCGTGGGCCACGTGGGCCTCGAAGGCCGACCCGCCGATGTTGGTGGTGTCGGCGAAGCGCGGGAACACGCCGAGATATTCGCCCAGCGTCACGGACGCGAGCATGCCGGGACCCGGCTGCCCCCACAGGCCGGCGACCAGCAGGCCGTCGACGTCCTTCATGGCGAGGCCGGCATCGTCGATGGCCGCCTTGGCGGCGCGGGCCTGGACCTGCAGCACCGAGCCGCCGCCGACCGCGCGTCCGTCCTTCAGGGGGATGTCGCCCACCCCCACGATTACAGCTTCCCGGCTCATGCCATCGTCCCCGATTGTGTCGCCAGCGGGATCCTCGCCCGTCCGGCCAGGATCGTCCGTTCGCCGGCCTTGGCTTCCAGCGTGATGCTCGCGACGGCCCGGCCGTCCTGCTCGCCGACGTCGTCGACGGTGCCGTTCACCTCGACCCGGTCTCCGGCGAAGACGGGCCCCACGAAGGCGATGTCCAGCGTGCCGGCCGCGTCGAAGGCGCCCCGGCTCCAGCCGTTCAGCATCTCGGCGACGTAGGCCAGGGTCATCAGCCCGTGCGCGATCGTGCGGCCGAAGGGGCCGGTCGCGGCGAAGGCGGGATCGACATGGATGGGGTTGAAGTCGCCCGAGGCGCGGGCGTAGGCGTCGATCGTCGCCTGGTCCACCGTGCGCGCCACCTGCGGCAGCGTCTCGCCGGCGCGCGGCACCGGAGCGGTCGTCGACAGGGGTGCCACGCTCATGGGTCGCGCCCCCAGATGGACGTGACCTGTCCGCTCGACACCAGGCTCCCGTCCTCGCCATGCGCCTCGAACGTCGACACCACGTAGGGCCGCTCCTTGCGCACGTATTTCTCGGTCACGCGGCCCTGGATGGAGAGCGTCTCTCCCAGTCGCAGGGGGCGGTGGAAGGCGAGCGTCTGCTTGGCGTGGATGCCGCCGGGAGGGCTGCGGCGCGCCGTCAGCAGGTCGATGAGATAGACGCAGGCGATCATGGACGGCACCCGTGCCAGCGCTTCGCCGTCCCGGTAGAGGCGACCGTCGTTTCCGGTCGCCGCCAGGAAGGCTGCGACCTTCTCGCCGTCGGCGGTGAAGGTCAGGGGCGCGGCCGGGAAGACCTCGCCGACCTCCACCTCGTCGAAGCGCCGGTACCGCTGCATCGTCACACCGGCGTCCAGGAGAAGACCTCGCGCGACATCTCCACCGGGACGAAGCTGGTGCGCAACGCCGGCAGCATGTGGTCGCGCAGCGTCTCGGGCGTCCAGCCCTCGGAGCGATGGGCGGAGCGCAGCGGCCGCGGCTGGCTCATGAGGAAGATCTCGTTGCCGCGCACGGCGAAGATCTGGCCGTTGACCTGGGCCGCGGCATCGCTGGCGAGGAACACCGCCACGGGCGCGATCTTGTCCGGGGTGAGCTTGCGCAGGCCGGCGAGGCGCTCTTCCTGGTCGGGAGTGTTGGGGATCGACCCCACCATGCGGCTCCAGGCGAAGGGCGAGATGCAGTTCGAGCGCACGTTGAAGCGGCTCATGTCCAGCGCCAGCGACTTCGACAGGCCGACGATGCCCATCTTGGCGGCGGAGTAGTTCGCCTGGCCGGGATTGCCGACGAGTCCGGACGTGGACGTCATGTGGACGAAGGTGCCGGACGCCTGGGCCCGGAAGAAATCCGCGGCGGCCCGGCTGACGTTGAAGCTGCCGTAGAGATGGACCTTGATCACCGCGTCCCAGTCTTCGTCCGTCATCTTGTGGAAGATGACGTCGCGCAGGATGCCGGCGTTGTTCACGACGATGTCGATCTTGCCGAACTCGTCGACGGCGCGGCTCACCATGGCGCGGGCCTGCGGGGCTTCGGCCACCGAGCCGAAATCGGCGACGGCCTTGCCGCCGGCCGCCGTGATCTCGCGGACGACGGCCTTCGCCGGCCCGTCCGTCTCGTCGTCCTGACCGTCGAGGGACACGCCCGGATCGTTGACGACGACGCTGGCGCCGTGGGCCGCCATCATCATCGCGATCTCGCGGCCGATGCCTCTGCCGGCGCCCGTGACGAGCGCCACCTTTCCTTCGAGAAGTCCAGCCATCGATCGGGCCTTTCCCGTGCGTGAGTGTGGGGGCGGGCCCGTGGGCCCGGCGGGTTGTCCTCAGACCATCCAGCGCCCGCCGTCGACGACGACGGACTGGCCGGTCATGTAGCGGGCGTCGTCGCTGGCCAGGAACGCGGCCACGGCGGCGATGTCCTCCGGTTCCGCGAAGAAGCCGAGCGGAATCGAGGCTTCGATCTTGGCCACGATCTCGGGCGAGATCCGCTCGATGACCCGGGTCTTGGTGACGCCCGGGCACACCGCGTTGACGTTGACGTGGAAGGGAGCGAGCTCACGTGCCAGCGACCGGGTGAACCCGATCACGCCCATCTTGGCGGCCGCGTATTCGCTGATCCCGACCTCGCCGGCCATGCCCGCGTTCGACGCGACGTTGACGATCTTGCCCTTGCGCGCCTCGCGCATGGCCGGCACGACCTGGCGCGAGGCCAGCAGCGTCGCCATGAGGCAGACGTCGAGAACGAAGCGCCACACCTCCGGCTCGGACTTGTAGAACTCGGACGCCCTCTCGCGGGCGCTCTGGCCGACATTGTTCATCAGCACGTCGACGAAGCCGCAGGTCTGCCGGATCTCGTCGAAGGCCTTCACGATGGTGGCCTCGTCGGTGCAGTCGCCGGCGATGGTGTGCACCTTCGCGCCGTGGCGGCGGGCTTCCCCGGCGACGCGGTCGAGACCGTCCTTCTCCAGGTCGATCAAGGCGAGGTTGGCGCCTTCCGAGGCGAAGCGGAGAGCCGAGGCCCGCCCGATTCCGTTCGCGGCTCCCGTGACGACGGCGAGCCTGCCCTGCAACCGTTGCATCGGCGCGATCCTTCCCTGGCCACCCGGCCTGTCCGGCGGCGCGGACGCGGGCGGCTTCATCGATTGGTTCCGGCCGTTCCAAACCGCCGGGACGATCAAAACCTAACACTCGTTCGAAACCATGACAAGCGCCTCGTGCCCCGATCGCGCGCGAGCGCTCAGGACGCTCCGTCCTTGCGGGCGCCGAGCCACGGCAGAGCGGGAAGCGTCGCCACGGCGACGCCGAGCAGGATCAGGCCCGCGCCCGACACGGAGGCCGCGGTGAGCCGTTCGCCGAGGAACAGCGCGCCGCAGGCCACCGCCACCGTGGGCACGAGATAGTTGTTGAGCGACGTGAAGCCCGCACCGGCCCGCGCCAGCAGAATGAACAGCAGCAGGTTGGCCAGGGCCGTGTTGGCGATGCCCAGCACGGCGACGGCGCCCAGGACCGACGCGGAGGGAATCACGGTCGGCAGGCCGTCGACGACGAGCGCGACGGCGACGGCAAAGAGGGCGGACATGACCTGCGTCACCGTCGCCACGGTGAGGATGTCGCGATGGCGCACGCGCCTGGAGAGGAACAGCGAGCTGGAAAACACCAGGGACGCGGCGAGCGCGGCCAATGCGCCGCGGGCCGAGTCGCCCAGGGCGGCCAGCGCCTGGGGACCGAAGAGGACCAGGATCCCCGCGAAACCGAGGGCGAGGCCGACGAGGCTGCGCGGGGTCGGTCGCTGCCCGAGTGCCGCGGCGAGCACGCCGGCCCACAGCGGCACCAGCGCCATGGCCGTCGCGGTGACGGAGGAATTGACGTAGCTCACGGAGGTGGCGATCAGGATCAGGGGCAGGGCGCCGCTGGCGATCCCGACCACCGCGAAGACCGGCAGCTCGCGCCAGGGCAGGCGGACCCCGCCCTTGGCGAGCGCCACGGCCGCCATCACCGCCGCGGCGAGCACCGTTCGCCCGGCCACGAGGCTCACCGGCGGCAGGGCGGTCACGGCGATCTTCGTGAACATGTAGGACGAGCCCCAGGCGAGGCTGATGCCGCCCAGCAGGGCGAACTCGACGAGACCCGGCCTCGCGGACCCCGGGCTGAGTTGGCCCGGTCTGGTCTGGCCCGCCTGGCTCCGGCCGCTGGACATGGGCATTCGTTCCCCGCTACAAAAACAAACAGATGTTAGAAATTTGGCCCGGTCAAGCGGCCGGCATCGTGGGAGGTCACCATGCGACGCATCCTCGTCACCGGGGCGACGGGCACCGTCGGCGGCGCCGTGCTGAAGGCCCTGGCCGCCACGGCGGACGACGACGTGCAGGTGCTGGGCGCCTCGCGCAGTGCAGCGGGTGATGCGGCGATCGCCGCGGCGGGACACGCCGCCGTGCGCCTCGACTACGATGCTCCCGCGACGCTGCGACCCGCGATGGACGGGGTCGATGCCCTGTTCCTGGCGACCGGCTACACGGTCGACATGCTGGTGCAGTCCAAGCGCGCCCTGGACGCCGCCAAGGCGGCGGGCGTGAGGCACGTGGTGCACCTGGGCGCGCTGGCGGCCGACGACACGCCGCTGGCGCATTTCGCCTGGCATCAGCTCATCGAGCGCGCCATCGAGGCCATGGGGTTTTCGTGGACGCACCTGCGGCCGAACTTCTTCATCGACACCGCGTGGGCCGGCGTGCGGGCGAGGCCCGATCGCATCGTCCACTTCGTGGCGGATCGCCCGGTGAGCTGGATCGCCAGCGACGACATCGCCGCCGTGGCGGCCGTGGCCCTCGCCGATCCCGCGGCCCACGCCGGCAAGGCCTATCCGCTCGCCAGCGAGCGCGCGACCTTCGCGCAGGTCGCCTCCGTCCTGTCCGAGGTGACCGGCCGGGCGGTGGAGTATCGCCCGCGGCCCGCGGCCGAGCTCTTCGCCATCCTGCAGCGGCAGGGCATGGAGCCGGTCTACGCCAAGAGCCTCGCCGAAGGCCTCGTTCTGGCCGAGACCGGGGACCTGCCGCTGGCCGACGCCGTGTTTCCCACCGTCGAGGAGGTCACCGGTCGCCCGGCGACGACCTGGCGGGCGTTCGCCGCGGCGCGGCTTTCCGAACTGCCGCGCGCGTCATAGCGTGCGGCCGATCAGCTCCTTCATGATCTCGTTCGTGCCGGCGTAGATGCGCTGGACGCGGGCGTCGGCGAAGGCGCGGGTGATGGGGTATTCCCACATGAACCCGTAGCCGCCGTGCAGCTGCAGCAGCTCGTCGAGCACCTTGCCCTGCATGTCGCTGGTCCAGAGCTTCACCATCGCGGCGGTGGTGGTGTCGAGCTTGCCCTCGAGGACGAGCTCCAGGCAGCGGTCGAGGAAGATGCGACCCACCTGCACCTGCGTCTTGCAGTCGGCCAGCGTGAAGCGCGTGTTCTGGAAATCGAGCACCGGCTTGCCGAAGGCCTTCCGGTTCCGGGTGTAGTCGATGGTCCACTCCAGGGCCGCCTCGCAGCAGCTGACCGCCTGGATGCCCACGTGCATGCGCTCCCAGGGCAGTTCCTGCATCATGTAGACGAAGCCCTTGCCCTCCTCGCCGATGAGGTTGGACACGGGAACCCTGACCTCGTTGAAGAACAGCTCCGAGGTGTCCTGCGCCTTGGTGCCCATCTTCTTCAGGCGCCGGCCCCGCTCGAAGCCCGCCCGGCTGGCTTCCACCATGATCAGGCTGATGCCTCGGGCCCCTTCGCTGCGGTCCGTCTTGCAGGCCACCAGGATCAGGTCGGCCGTCTGGCCGTTGGTGATGAACGTCTTCTGGCCGGAGATGACGTAGTGGTCGCCGTCCCGCACCGCGCTGGTGCGGATGGCCTGCAGGTCGGAGCCGCCACCGGGCTCCGTCATGGCGATGGCCGCGATCAGGTCGCCGCTGCCCATGCCCGGCAGCCAGGCCTGCTTCTGGGCCTCCGACCCGTAGTGGTGGATGTAGGGCGCCACGATGTCGGAATGCAGCGCGAAGCCGAGACCGGTGAGATTGAGCCGGGCCTGCTCCTCCATCAGGATGATCGAGTAGCGCCTGTCGGCGCCGGCGCCGCCGTATTCGGCCGGGATCGCGGCGCACAGATAGCCCTGCTCGCCGGCCCGCTTCCAGGCCCAGCGCGGCACCTCGCCGGCCTCCTCCCACGCCTCGTGGTGCGGCGCCAGGTCGCGCTCCATGAACCGGCGCACCGCCTGGCGGAAGATCTCGTGTTCCTCTCCGAACAGCGTGCGCTCGACCATGGCGTTCTCCCTGGATTGTCTGACGGCCCGGAACGCGGTCCGGGCGGCACGGCACTCAAGCCCGCCTGTGCCCGCGTTTTCTAACATCTGTTTGAAACGTTCGGCAAGTCGGACTAGGCTTCGCTCCAAGCGCCCAGATTGGCGCCATCCCAGGGAGGAAGTCCATGATCGTCGAGAAGCGCACTTACACGTTGCACCCCGGCAAGACGGCCGAGTTCCTCCGGCTCTACGAGGCGGAAGGGCTGGCCCTGCATCGCAAGTATCTTCGCATGCTGGGCTACTTCACCTCCGACATCGGGCCGCAGAACCAGATCGTCACGATGTGGGCCTACGAGAGCATGGCGGAGCGCGAGGAGCTGCGCGCCAGGCTCTACGCGGATCCCGAATGGATCGCCTTCGGACCCAAGACGCTGCCGCTCATCCAGACGATGGAAAACGTCATCCTCAAGCCCACGCATTTCTCCCCGATGCCGTGAGCCGTCGCCGGCCCGCGGGCTAAGCGCCGGCGACGATCCCGCGGGCCATCAGGTCGGCGACCTCGCGCGGGTCGATGCCGGCGTCGGCCAGCACCTGCGCGGAGTGCTCGCCCACCAGCGGCGCGCGTTGGCGCACCCCGCCCGGCGTCCGGGTCATGCGGATGGGCGTCGAGGCGATCGTCACCGGCGTGGCCGACCCCGGGTGCTCGACCTCCACCAGCATCTGGCGCGCCTGCATGTGCGGGTCGGCGAAGATGTCCTCCGCCGTGTTCACGGGGCCGAACGGCACGCGGCCGTCGAGGGCCTGCGCGATCTCGGCCTTCGTCCGCCGGCTCGTCCACTCCTCGACGATGCGGTTGGTCTCGGCGGCGTGCGCCAGCCGGTCGTTGTTGCTGGCGAAGCGGGGATCGCCGCGCAACTCCGGCCGGCCCATCGCGTCCACCAGCTCGAGCCAGAACGTGTCGCGCGGGCAGCCGATGGTGACCGCGCCGTCACGGGCGGAAAACACGCCGAAGGGGCAGAGAATCGGGTGGTGGTTGCCCTCGGGCACCGGCGCCTTGTTCGTGTAGGAGAACTGGTAGACGAGCCGTTCGCAGAGCGCGACGATGCCGTCGTACATCGCCACGTCGAGGAACTGGCCACGGCCGGAACTGCGGGCGTGGGTCAAGGCGGCGAGAATGCCGAAGGCCGCGAGCACGGCGGGGAAGATGTCGCCGATGCCCGGTCCGATCTTCAGGGGCGTCCGCGCGTCGGGACCCGTGATGCCCATCGCTCCGCCCATCGCCTGGGCCACCACGTCGAAGGCGGGTCTGTCGGCGTAGGGGCTGCGGCCCGTGCGCGGGTCGCCGAAGCCGCGGATCGCGGCGTAGACGAGGCGCGGATTGGCGGCGGCCAGGGTTTCGTAGCCGAGCCCCAGCTTGTCCATCACCCCGGCCCGGAAGTTCTCCACGACGATGTCGGCGTCCGCGGCGAGGCGGCGGAACAGCGCGACGCCTTCGGGCGCCTTCAGGTCGAGGGCCAGGCTGCGCTTGTTGCGGTTGGTGCTCTGGAAGTAGCCGCCGAAGTGCCGGGCGGTGTCGTCGGCCCGGAACGGTCCGAACAGGCGGGTCGGATCGCCGCCGACCGGCTCGATCTTGACGACGTCGGCGCCCTGGTCGGCCAGCAACATGGTGCAGTAGGGACCCGCCAGCATCTGGGTGAGGTCCAGCACCTTCACGCCCGCCAGGGCACCCGTCGTCATGCCGTCCATCTCGAAAACCCCGTCCCGTCCGCCCGGGCGTGTCCGCTCGAGCCCATGCCGTTGCCCGCCGCGCGGGCGGTCAGCGCGCCGTGTACCCGCCGTCCACGAGCAGGTCCGCGCCGGTGATGAACGACGCGCGCGGCGAGGCCAGGAACGAGATCGCGTCGGCGACCTCGTCCGGCTGGCCCAGTCGCCCGACCGGATGGAGCGGCCCCATCGTCGCGGTGGCCTGCTCGACCGAGCCGAACTGGGTCACCATGCGGTCGGTGGCGATCGCGCCCGGCGAGACCGAGGCCACGCGGATGCCCTGCTGAGCCAGATCGAGCGCCAGGCTGCGGGTGAAGGCCAGCACGGCGCCCTTGGTCGCGGAGTAGGCGACCCGCGCCGGCGCCCCGACATGGGCGAAGGTGGATGCGATGTTGATGATGCGCGCGCCGCGGCTCATGGCCGGCAGGACCGCGCGGGTGACGTTGAAGACGCCGGTCACGTTGACCGCCATCGCGTGGTCCCACTGCTGCGGATCGAGCTCGGTGATGGGAGCGGCCGGCGTCACGGCGGCGGCATTGTTGACAAGCACGTCCACCCGGCCGGACGTCCTCAGGATGGCATCCGCCATCCGCGCGACGCTGGCGCGGTCGGTGACGTCGCACTGATGGACGTGGGCGAAGGCGGAGGCGTCGTCGATGGGGCCGATGTCGGAGGCGTGCACGATGGCGCCATCACGCGCGAAGGCGTTGGCTACGGCGCGGCCGATGCCGCGGGCCGCGCCGGTGACCACGACCACCTGGTCGGCGAAGTCCTGTGAACGGTTCGGCATGGTCTTGCGGTCTCTCCTTGGTCGGCGTCCCGGGTCGCGCGCTCACAGGGCGAGATAGCGCGATTGCAGATCGGGCCTCGCGTCGAACGCATCCCAGGATCCCTCGAAAACCACGCGGCCGCTATCGAGAAGGTAGAGCCTCGTCGTGCTCTTGCGCGCGAACCAGACGTTCTGCTCGGTGAGGAGGAGCGCCATGCCGTCGGCGGATCGGATGTGCTCGATCTGGCGCGCCAGCGCCTCGACGAGGACGGGCGCGAGCCCCTCGGTCGGCTCGTCCAGCAACAGGCAATCGGGACGCGCCACGACGGCCCGGGCCACGGCGAGCAATTGCTGCTGGCCTCCACTCAGCTCGAAGCCGAGCCTCTGCGCCAGGTCGCGCAGGACCGGGAAGAAGGCGAAGATCTCCTCGACGGTGTACGGCGTCGCGCCGGGGCGCGCCGCATGCCGGCCCATGGCGATGTTCTCCGCCACGGTCAGGTGCGGATAGATCCGCCGGTCCTCCGGCACCAGGGCGAGCCCGCGGCGGGCGCGCTCATGGTCCGCGAGGTCGGCGATCGACGTGCCGCGGTGGAGCACAGGGCCCACGGCGCGGGGCCCGCCGGCCATGATCGCCTTCATGGTCGTGCTCTTGCCGGCGCCGTTGCGTCCGAGGATGGCGACGCCTTCGCCTTCTCCGACCGTCAGGCGCACGCCCTGCACGACGTAGCTGTCGCCGTAGAAGGCGTCGAGCGGCCCGACCTCAAGCATGACCGGCTCCCGCGCCGCCGTGGCCCAGATAGATGTCGCGCACCAGGGGATCCTTGCGCACGGCGTCCGGCGCACCCTGGGCCACGATCTCCCCGTAATGGAGGACCGCCACCTTGGTCGCCAGCCCGAAGACCACGTCCATGTCGTGTTCCGTCAGGACGATCGTCATCCCGTGGCGCTCCTTGACCATCGCGAGGAGCTCTGTCGCCGACTTCCGGTCGGCGGGGGACATGCCCGCGGTGGGCTCGTCGAGCATGAGGATCTTCGGCTGCAGGGCCAGGCACATCGCGAGTTCGAGGCGCTTCTTGTCGCCGTGGGACAGGAGGCGCGCCACGACCCGGCGCTTGTCGACGAGCCCCACCTCCCGCAGCGTCTCCATCACGCCCTCGCGGACCTCGGCCGTGGGAGCCCAGGCCAGGGGCCGGCGCTGCCCCAGCCCGGCATTGCGCCGGTGGGCCTCCACCGAGACGACGACGTTGTCCTCGGTGGTCAGGTCGGAAAACACCCGGGCCACCTGGAACGAACGCCCGAAGCCCAGCCGCACGCGTTGCCACGCGGGCACGGTGGTGACGTCGCGCCCCTCGTGGGCCACCTGTCCGCTGTCGGGAAACAACTCCCCGCTCAGCACCTTGAACAGGGTCGTCTTGCCGGCGCCGTTGGGGCCGATGATGGCGAAGGTGTCCCCGCCCGCCACGGTCAGGTTGACGTTCTTGAGCACCTTGACGGCGGGGTAGGACTTGAAGAGGCCGGTCGCCTCCAGCAACGGGGTGCTCATGGCCGCCGCTCCTTGCCGGTTATGCGCTGGCGCAGCCGCGCCACGGCCCCGAGGATGCCGCCCGGCGCGGCGAGGACGACCGCCAGCAGGATGGCTCCCGTCACGATCTCGGAAATACCGTGCAGGGTGCGGGTGCCGTATTCGAGAACCGCGAAGCCCAGCGCCCCGACGGCGGGACCCCAGAAAAAGTGAACGCCGCCCAGCAGCGTGTAGAGGATGGGCCTGGCCGACGCCGTCCAGTGGGCCACCTCGGGCGTCAGGATCTGCAACCAGGGACCGAACAGGGCTCCGGTGACGCCGGCCACGCCCGAGGCGATGGCATAGGACATGAGCCGGTAGCGCTGCACGGGGATGCCGAGGAAGGCGGCGCGCTCGGGGTCCTGCTGGATGGCCCGGAAGACGCGGCCGACGCGACTGTGCGTCACCCACCAGACGATCCCGGCCAGCAGCGCGGAGACCACCACGATGAAGTAGTAATAGGCATTGCCCGCGGCCAGATCGATCGTCGTCCAGCCGAGCGGCAACTTGGGGCGCCGGATGCCGGTGAAGCCGTCCTCGCGGCCGAGTGCCGCCGACGACGAGATCACCAGGTAGACGATCTGGCTCAGCGCCAGTGTCAGGATGGCGAAATAGACCCCCTGCGAGCGGCGTAGCGCGATGAGCCCCACCAGGGCGGCGATCGCCGCGCACAGGAGGCCGGCGCCGGCGAAGGTGAGGAGGGGATGAACCTGGGGCAACGCTCGCGCCGCATAGGCATAGGCATAGCCGCCGACGGCGAAGAAGGACGCGTGCCCGAAGCTGACGAGCCCGGTCTGGCCGAACATCAGGTTCCAGGTCAGGCCGAACACCATCTGCAGCGCCACCGTGCCTGCCAGGAACACGATTCCCTTGTCGGCGATGCCGGGCAGGGCGAGGAAGGCCGCCATGCACAGCATCGCGAGGCCGAAGCGCATGAGCGGGGAGGCCTGGGCGGGCGAGGGCTCCATCACAGGCTGCCTCCGGCCATGAGGCCCTGCGGGCGCACCACGAGCATGATGGCCATCGCCACGTAGAAGAACAGGCCGGGGATTTCGGGGAAGTAGAGGGATCCGAAGCTGTCGATGACGCTGAGGAGAATGGCGGCGAGGAAGGTGCCGCGCACGTTGCCCATTCCCCCAACGATCAGCGCCCCGAAGGCCTGCACGACGAAGGCGTTGGCGAGATTGGGCGAAAGGGTCTGGTTGGGCAGCAGCAGGCCCCCGACCACGCCGGCCAGGAAGAAGCCCGCGATGACGATCCAGGCGTAGAGGCGCGGAACGTTGACGCCGAGCTTGCCGGCCATCCAGGGGTCGGACGCGACCGACTTCATCAGCTTGCCCGTCTGGGTGTGGTGCAGCATCCATTCCAGCGCGGCGTAGAACGCCACGCCGACGGCGATGACGAAGACCGCGTAGACCGGCATCACCACGTCGCCTGCGATCCATGCGTCCGCCAGCAGGGGCGGCGTGGGAACACTGCGGAAGTTCACGCCCCAGATCGCCTTCACAGCGCCTTCGCAGATCAGCAGCAGGGCGTAGGTGGCGATGAGCGAATAGGCCTCGTCCACCTTCTGCAGCGGCCGGAAGATGCTGCGCTCGACCAGCCAGCCGAGGATGCCCAGGCCGACGCCCGCCAGCGCGCACAGGAGCACGTAGCGCAGGACGCCCATCTCCGACCCGCCCGTCACGCCGCTCAGCGTGAAGGCGAGGTAGGCGCCGATCATGAACAGGCCGCCATGCGCGAAATTGAGGACGCGCAGGATCCCGAACACCAGGGTCAGCCCGCTGGCGAACAGGAAGACCACCATGGCCGCGAAGAGCCCGTTGAACAGCGGGCCGGCGATGCTCGACAACACGGCAGCCTCGAGGGATCAGGGCGAACGGAATCCGCCGGGGTCATGGACCCCGGCGGAACGGCGTCATTTCTTGTTGTACTGGAACTTCAGCGGCTGCCCCGGGGTCGGGGGCTCGATGGCGTCGGCGCCCTTGATCACCTTGTGTCCCGTCACCGTCCAGCCCTGGTCGCTCGAGTCGGGGCCGAACTGCACGAAGTTCAGGTCGCAGATGGCCTGGTGGTCTTCCTTGCGGATCGTGCGCTCGCCCTTGCAGGTATCGAAGGTCAGGCCCTCGAGCGCGCGGATGACCTGCGCCGTCTCGGTGCCGCCCGCCTTCTGGATGGCGGCGGCGTAGGCCAGGACGGCCGCATGAGCCTCGCCCACGTAGCCGGCCGGGAACTTGTCGCCGGTCTGCTTGACGTAGGCGTCGTAGAGCTCGTCGTTGATCTTGCGGCCCTTGTACGCGCCGAAATACCAGTGGAAGCCAGACCACAGGCCGGGCGGGGTGTTCTTGCCCATCGCCTGGGCGATGATGAACTCGCTGCCCGGATCGACGATGACCTTGAACTTCTTCGTCAGGCCATAGGACGCGGCCTGGCCGAACATGGTCACGGCGTCGCCGCCGTACACGCCGCAATACAGCCCTTCGGACGAACGGCGCATCAGCTGCGTGAGGTCGTTCTTGTAGTCGGTCGCGCCGAACTTGGCCCAGATCGCCTCCGCGACCTCGACCTGCTTCTTCGTCAGTTCCGGATAGAACTGCATGAGGCCGTCCACGAAGGAATCCCAGTTGGACGTCCCGATGGCGGTCTGCGGGTTGATGGCGGTCCAGGTGGTGATCGCCGGGTAGTCCGCGGCCACGAGCCTGGCCAGCGCCCTCTGGCGCATGAAGGCCTGGTCCGAGATCCGGAAGAGGTTGGGGCTGAACTGGTCGTGGGTGAGTTCGTTGGCCGAGGCCGCCGACAGCACGAGGACGGCGTTGTCGCCCTGCAGCGTCGGCGCGATGGCGAGCGCCACGCCGCTGGACAGGACGCCGAACATGAGGTTCACGCCGGCGCCGACGAGGTCCTTGGAGGCGGCGACGCCCGCCGCCGGAGCGGCCTTGTCGTCGCGCGGCACGAGTTCGAGCTTGCGCCCGAGGACGCCGCCGGCCTGGTTGATCTGGTTCACGGCGATGGTCGCGCCGGCCAGCTGGTAGCGGCCGATGATCTCCTGCGACCCGCTGAGGGGCGAGATCAGGCCGAGGCGGATGGGACCGCTCTGGGCTCGCGCGCCTTTGGAGGAGAGGGACAGCGCACCCGCGCCGCTCGCAGCAAGAAGACCGGTGAAGTGCCGTCTCGTGAAGGTCGTGGACATGGTGTCCTCCCTGTCTATGGCTGGTGGTCTTTTTTGTTGTTTTTGAACGTACGTTCGATTTTGGGGGGCGTCAATCGCCCGCGTGCGTTCGGGGCCTCGATTCAGGTGGGTTCGGCGTAGACGCCCGAGGCCAGCAGGGACGACGAGGCGAGGTCGGCGCCCTGCGCGTTGGTGTAGAAGCCTGCCGTGAGGCCGCCGTCGACCGGAATGGTGGCGCCGGTCACGTAGGATGCGGCGTCCGACAGCAGGAAGAACACCACCGCGGCGATCTCCTCCGGGCGCCCCATGCGGCCGAGCGGCGTCCGGTTCTCCAGCACATTCGAGACGAAGCCGGGCGGGATGCCCTTGCGCACCAGCGGCGTGTCCACGCCGTTGGGCGCCACCGCGTTGACGCGGATGCCCCGCCGGCCCCATTCGATGGCGAGCACGCTGGTCAGCCCGTCCACGCCGTATTTAGCGGAGCAGTAGTTCGCCCGTCCGGCGAAGCCGCCCAGGGAGTTGACCGATCCGATGTTGACGATGGCGCCGCCCTGGCCGGCGAGCAGGCGCCGGCCGACCGCCTGGCAGGACAGGAACATTCCCTTGAGGTTGGTGTCGACGACGAGATCCCACGTCGCCTCATCCATGCTTTCGGCGGGGCGCGGGCGGGACAGGCCGGCGGCGGTCACGAGACCGTCGATCCTGCCGAAGGCCTGCTCTAGCGTCTCGACGGCCGCGGCCGTCGCCGCCGCGTCGCGCACGTCGAAGGGCAGGGGGACCGCCCGGCCGTTCGCCGCCGCAATCTCGCGCGCGACCCTGGCGGCCGCCTCCGGGTCGAGGTCACCGATGCCCACCGAGGCGCCGGCCGCGGCCAGCGCCTTGGCGCAGGCCTCGCCGATTCCCGATGCGCCGCCCGTCACGAGATAGGCGCGTCCTGCGATCGATCCGGCTGCTTGCGTCATCGGGCGTCTCCCGTCCCCAGGTGGCGTTCGACAAGATAACCGAACGGTCGTTCGAAACCGATGACACAGGAAACGGGGCGGGCTGGCAAGCGGCAACGGGAAAGCCGCGCGATGGGGCTTGTGGTGTTTTTGAACGGTGGTTAGATTTCTCGAAACCCGGGCCGCCTCCCAGCGCGCGCCCGGGCACCTCGGGAAGGAGCGCCTGCCTCATGCCGAAGTACAATCTGCTCGCACTGACCAATCCGATCGAGGGCCAGGAGGACGCGTTCAACGACTGGTACACGAACGTCCATCTGGCCGACGTGCTCAAGCTTCCGGGCGTCGTGGCGGCGCAGCGCTTCGTGCTGAGCGACAAGCAGCACCGTGCGCCCCCGTTCGACTGGAAGTATCTCGCGGTCTACGAGATCGACATCGACGACGTCCAGACCACCCTGACGGCGCTGAAGGCCGCCAGCGGCACGCCGGCCATGCCCCTGTCGCCCGCGCTCTCCCCCGAGCGGATGGTGTGGATCTACAGCCCGATCACCGGTCGCGTGGAGAAGGCCGAGTAGCGGCCGGGGACGAGACGGATGGACGATCCCGCAGTGCAACGGCTCGACCACGCCTCGACGGCGGCCGCGCAAGCCGCCGCGCACCGGCTGCCGATCTGGCGGGAGATCGCCGAGCGCGACGATCTCATGGTCGCCCCGGGCGAGTTCGAGCAGCGTCTGGCCTGCCTCACCCAGACCGAGCTCGTGATCCTGTCCCTGATGGCGCATGGCCTGATGAACAAGCAGATCGCCTATCGCTGCGGAGCGGCGCAGTCGACGATCAAGAGCCACGTGACGCACATCCTGCGCAAGCTGCGGACCCGGAGCCGGACCACCGCCGCCGTGCAGTATGCCGTTTTCGTCGAGCGGCTCCGCGCGCCGGTCCGCGAGTAGCCCCATGCGGTGAAGGCGGTCGCCGCGTGCCATCTTGCGTCGGTCCGGGCGGCGGGACAGACTTGGCCGCCCGGACCTGCCGCGTCCGTTGAACGTCGAATGTCGGAGATCAAGGTGGCCACACCGCTCAAGGGCGTCATTGCTGCAATCGCCACTCCCGTGGATGCCGCGGGCGAACCGGATCTGCCGCGCTATCTCAAGCTGGCGCGGCATCTCCTGGACAATGGCTGCGATGCGCTCAACATCCTGGGCACGACCGGGGAGGCGACCTCCTTCAGCCTGGCCCAGCGCCAGCGCGTGATGACCGCCCTCAAGGAGGCCGGCCTGCCGATGGGCCGCCTGATGGTCGGCACGGGCGCGGCCTCGATCTCGGACGCCGAGGACCTCACCCGGCACGCGGCCAAGCTCGGCTTCGCCGGGGCCCTGATCATCCCGCCCTTCTACTACAAGGGCATCTCCAATGCCGGCATGATGCGCTTCTTCGAGCGCCTCGTGAGCGCCACGGCCGCCCAGCCCATTCCGCTCTACCTCTACCACTTCCCGGCCTTGTCGGGCGTGCCCTACGCGCCCTCGCTGGTGGCCGAGCTGATCGGCGCCTTCGGCCCGATCATCGCCGGGCTCAAGGATTCCTCGGGCGACATGGAGTATGCGCGCACCGTGGCGCGGGCCCATCCGGGCTTCGCCGTGTTCCCGTCCAACGAGGCGACGCTGGCCGAGGCGCGGTCGGGCCTCTTCGCGGGCTGCATCTCGGCCACCGCCAACCTCAATTCGGCCTGGTGCGCCAGGGGCTTCCACCAGGGGGACGACGCCGCGCTCGCCACGGCGGTGTCCATCCGCAAGATGTTCGACGGCAAGGTGCTGATCTCGGGCGTGAAGGCCACGCTGGCCCACATCCACAAGGACCCTGCCTACGCCGTGCCTCTCCCGCCCATGGTCACCTGCACCCCCGCCGAGCAGGCGGACTACGCGGCGCAGTACGATCGGTTCGCGGCCGGCTGAACGGACAGCGCGCAGCCTCTCCGCGAAAAGGCAGATCCGGCGCGGCCCTTTGCGGCCGCGACCTGGTCAGACCCGGCCTTCGTCGACGAGGAGGCGCATGGCCTGCACGGCCAGGCCGTAGCCGGCCGGGCCCAGGCCGGCGATGACCGCCGTGGCCGTCTTCGACACCAGCGAGCGGTGATAGATCTCTTCCCGCCGGTGGATGTTGGAAATGTGCAGCTCGATCTTCGGGTTGTCGAACATCTTGAGGGCGTCGAGCAAGGCCACCGAGGTGAAGGACAGCCCCGCCGGGTTGATGATGATGCCGGCGGCCGTCTTTCTCGCCTCGTGGATGCTCTCGATCAGCACGCCCTCGAAGTTGGTCTGGCGGAAGTCGAGCTCGAAGCCGCAGTTTTCGCACTGCGCCCTGCAAAGATCTTCGATCTGGGCGAGCGTCGTGGTGCCGTAGATCTGAGGCTCCCGTTCTCCCAGCAGGTTCAGGTTGGGTCCGTTGAGGACCATGAGTTTCGGGTGCGCCATCGGAGGCTCCATCGCTCAATGATGGGCGAGAATTTCGCCCAGGAACGTCCGCGCGCGCGGATGCTGCGGGTTCTTGAAGAACGTCTCGGGGGCGGCCTCTTCCAGGATCTCCCCGTCGGCCATGAAGATGACCCGGTCCGCCACCTGGCGGGCGAAACCCATCTCGTGAGTGACGCAGACCATGGTCATGCCGTCGCGCGCGAGCCCGATCATGGTGTCCAGGACCTCCTTGACCATCTCGGGATCGAGGGCCGAGGTCGGCTCGTCGAAGAGCATGACCTTGGGCTCCATGCACAGCGCCCGCGCGATCGCGACGCGCTGCTGCTGACCACCGGAGAGCTGGGCGGGATACTTGGCGGCCTGCTCGCCGATGCGCACCCGTTCGAGATACTTGCGGGCCGTCGCCTCGGCTTCGGCCTGGTTGAGCCCGCGCACGCGCATCGGCGCCAGCGTGCAGTTCTGCAGCACCGTCATGTGCGGGAAGAGATTGAAACTCTGGAACACCATGCCGACTTCGCGCCTGACCGCATCCACGGCCCGGGCGCTGTCGTCGAGCGAGATGCCGTCCACCACGATGCGGCCCTTCTGGACGGCCTCGAGGTGGTTGATGCACCGGATCAGGGTCGACTTGCCCGATCCCGAAGGCCCGCACAGGACGATCTTCTCGCCCCGGCGGACCTCGATGTTGACGCCGCGCAGGGCATGGAATTCACCGTACCACTTGTCCACGCCCTCCATTGTGATGAGCGGGTCGGCGCGTTCGGGTTGTGCTGGCACGGTGAAGCCCTCGTCTGGCTGCGATCAGCTGGCGGTGAAGGGAACGCCTTCCATGCTCGTCGGCATCGGAGGCTGCTCGGCCTTCATCCACTTGTCGGTGATGGCCTTGAGCTCGCCGCTGGCCTTGATCTTGTCGATGAAGGTATTGGCGAGGGCGTTCATCTCCTTCTCGCCGAGGCGGGTGCAGGCTCCATTGTAGATGTTGGAGAACACCAGCTTCTGCTCGAACACGCCCGGCTTCGCTTCCTCGAGCCGGCGGATGTAGAAGATGTTGCCGCCCAGCGCCTGAGCCTGGCCGGAGACGGCGGCCTGGATCGAGGCGGCATCGCCGTCGAAGCGCAGGATGTTCGTGCCCGCCGGCGCGTTCTTGGTCACCTCGGTGTCCTGCGCCGCGCCGCGCGCGACGGAGATCGACACCTTGCCCATGTCGGCGTTGGTCTTGATCTCGACGGTCTTGGGCGCCAGCAGCACGATCTGGTTGGCCACATAAGGCTTGCTGAACTGCACCGCCTTGGCGCGGTCGGGGAACATGGCCATCGTCGCGAAGAGGATGTCGACGCGGCCCGACGTCAGGGCGGGGATCCGGTTGGCGACCTCGAGCGGCACGAACTGGACCTGCACGCCCAGCTCCTTGGCGAACAGTTCGCCGATGTCGGCGTCGATGCCTTCCTGCTTGCCCGAGCTGTTGACGAAGCCCCACGGCGGATTGTCGCCCTGGATGCCGATGATCACCTTGCCGCGCTTCTTGATCTCGTCCGGCGTGATGGCGAACGCCCGGGACGTCATCAGCGCCGGCAGGGCGAGGGTCGCTGCGGCTCCGGCCATGACGGCGCGGCGGCTCAAGTCCAGTGTCTTCTTCATCGACGCATCCTCCAGTTCGGTCTTTTCATGCCGCGGTTCAACGGGTCGGCGCGGCAATCCGACGTTCGAGCCAGGAGCCCAGAAGGGACAACGGCCAACACAGTGCGAAGTACATCACCCCGATCACGGCGTAGACGAGAAGGGGCTTGAAGGTCTGGTTGGAGACGATGTTGCCGGCGCGCGCGAGCTCGGTGAAGCCGACGATGGACGCCAGCGACGTGCCCTTGATCAGCTGCACGAGGAAGCCGACGGTGGCCGGCAGCGAAATCTGGATCGCCTGCGGCAGGATCACGTCACGCATGCGGGAGACGTAGCTCAGGCTCAGCGCCTTGGCCGCTTCCGTCTGGCCCTTCGGCACGGCCTCGATCGACCCGCGCCAGATGTCGCCGAGGAAGGCGCTGGAGTTGGCCGTGAAGCCGATGGCGACGGCCTGCCAGGACTCCAGTTCCAGGCCCACCAGAGCCAGGCCGTAATACACCACGAAAAGCTGCATCAGCAGCGGCGTGCCCTGGAAGAGCGCGATGTAGGCCGCCGTGCCGCGCTCCAGCAGGGGCTGGCCGGACGTGCGGGCCAGCGCCACCAGCAGGCCGACGATCCCGCCGCCGACGAAGCCGATGGCGGAGAGCAGGACCGTCCACTTGAGGCCCTGGAGAAGGAAGAGGAATTCGGGGGCTCCCATTCGTCCGCTCCTACTTCACCGGGTAGCTGAAGTAGCGCATGGAGAGGACGGCGAAGGCCTTCATGATGATCCACGACATCGCCAGGTAGAGCAGCGTGATCGTTCCGTAGACCTCGAAGCTGCGAAACGACTCGTTCTCGATCAGCTTGGCCACGGAGGTGAGTTCGTAGGCCGCGATCGCGGACGCGATGCTCGTCGTGAGCGTCAGCATGATGAACTGGCCGGTCAGCGAGGGGTACACCGCGCGCAGTGCCGGCCGCAGCACGATGAATCTGAACACGTCCGTCTTGTGCAGGCCGAGCGCCAGCCCCGCCTCTATCTGGCCCTTGTGGATCGACTGGACGCCGCCGCGGATGATCTCGATCGCGTAGGCGCCGCCGTTCAGGCCAAGGGCGACGATGGCGGTGGGCGTCGGGCTGAGGCGGATCCCTACCAGCGGCAGGGCGAAGAACACGAAGTAGATCTGAACCAGGAAGGGCGTGTTCCGGATCAGCTCGACGAACGAGATCACGAGGATCCGCAGCGCCTTGACATTGGAGTCGCGCAGGACGACCCCGCCGATTCCGATCGCCAGCGCGAGCGTCATGCCCGTGACCGCGAGGAACAGCGTTCCCGCGCACCCCTTCAGGAGGTCGGGCAGCCCGCTGATCACCGGTCCGAAATCGAGCGTGTAGTTCAAGCGTTTCCTCGGGAGCCGACTTGTCGGAGAGTGTCGTACTTAGCGTCGACCATTGGACGAATAGGCGATCATCCAACGTTTTGCAATATGGCGTGCATTGCCTTGTGCGCTGGATGATGGTGAAATGGAATCATGACGGATCATCACAACGATCACGACCGCGGTCCGGGAGAGACCGTCGGCGAGGTCGTCTACAACCGCATTCGGAACGACATCCTGTTCGGCGAGCTCGCGCCGGGTGAGCGCTTGCGCCTCGACAACGCGAGCCGGCGCTACGGCGCCAGCGTCGGGACGATCCGTGAGCTCCTGAACCGGCTGTCGTCCGAGGGACTGGTCGTCGCCGAGGGCCAGCGCGGCTTCGAGGTGGCGCCGGCCTCGCCCACTGAGTTTCGGGAGGTGGCGGCGTTGCGGCTCCTGCTCGAGAGCCATGCCATGTCCCTGTCTTTCTCCGCCGGCGACCTCGACTGGGAGGCCCGCGTCGTGGCCGCCCACCACAAGCTCTCGGTGCTCGAGCACCGTATGCTGAAAGGCACGGACGTCGATCTCGCGCTGCTGCGGCAATGCGACAGCGACTTCCACCGGGCCATGATCTCGGCCTGCGGCTCCCGCGTGCTGATGGAGACCTATGGCCAGGTGCACGATCGCTACCTGCGCTACCTGACCATCGCCGTGACGTTCAGGGGTGACGTGTCGGTGAAGGAGCACGCCAAGCTTCTCGACTGCGCGCTGTCGCGCGACGCGGCGCGGGCTTCCGCCATCCTCGAGGTGCACATCAACAGCTGCCTGGACATGGCGCTGGATGGCACCGTGCCGAGCTGGGCCGCGGGTCAGGGGCGTGTTGGCGCGGCGAAGGCCGCCGGCCAGCCGGCGGCCGACGTGCCCCGGCGGCGCGCATCGCGGAAAGCGGCGATGACGGACGTGTGAGACATCCCCGGGGTGCGGCTCGCCCCCCGAGCGCGGCGCGACGCTCCGCGCCCGACAAGGCGTACCCAATGATCGACGGCAACACGCTCCTGATCGCCCATGTCGGCTATCCGACGACGACCTTCAAATCGCCGGGGATCTACAATCCCTGGTTCGCCAGCGTCGGATGCAACGCGGTCGTGGTCCCGATGGCGGTGCAGCAGGACGATTTCGAGCCGGTGCTGGCGGCGCTGAAGCGGCTGCGCAACATTCGCGGCGCCCTGATCACGATGCCGCACAAGCGCGCCGCGGTGGACCTCGTCGACCATGTCTCGGTCGCGGCCCAGATCGCGGGCGCCTGCAACGCCATCCGCTTCGAGGCCGACGGCACCACCACGGGTGAGCAGTTCGACGGCGAGGGCTTCGTGCGCGGCGTGACGTCCAAGAACCGGACGATCCGGGGAGCGCATGCGCTCGTGGTCGGCGCGGGCGGCGTCGGGTCGGCGATCGCCGCCTCCCTGGCCGCGGCGGGCGTCGGATCCATCGCCCTCTACGATCCGGACCAGTCGGCCATGGACGTCCTGGCCGCCCGGCTGACGCGCCACTATCCGACGCTCGCCGTCGTCGTCGGCGACCGCGATCCGGCTGGTCGCGACATCGTCGTCAACGCCAGCCCGCTGGGCATGAACGACGGCGACCCGCTTCCCCTCGACGTGACCCGCATCGCCGCCTCCAGCTTCGTGGGAGAGGTGGTGCTCAAGGCGCAGATCACGCCCTTCCTGGCTGCAGCCCGCGCCCGCGGCTGCCAATATCAGGTCGGCACCGACATGCTCTTCGAGCAGATCCCGGCCTACCTGGAATTCTTCGGGCTCCCGGTCGCATCGCCCGACACGCTGCGCAAACTCGCCACCCTCGGTTGACGTGTCGCGGGAGGCGGCGACGCGGTGGGGCCGAGGGTTCGTCGGCCTGTCCCCCTCATCGCGCCGGGCGTGGCCCCAGATGCTCGTCGCGCAGGCGGCGGTAGTCGCTGGGCGTGAGGCCGACTATTCGCTTGAACGTGGTGGCGAAGTACTGGCTGGACGAATAGCCCAGGCCGATCGCGATGTCGGTCACGGTCTCGTCGCTGTCGATGAGCTTGCGCTTGGCGAGCGCGACGCGGGCCCGCGTGTGAAATCGCGCCGGCGTCACGCCGACTTCCTTGAGAAACAGGTCGTGGAAATAGCCAACGCTGAGGCCGACGGCGCGCGCCGCCTCGTCGACCGCGCAGTCGCGGTCCAACCGGCGCCCCATGAAGCGGATCGAGCGCTGCACCGGATCGCTGTACTGCACGGAGCGGCCGCGCTCGTAGTCGAGCGCCACGCAGTACAGGATCTGGTGGAAACAGGCCCTGGCAATCTCCTCGGCGAACTGGCCCGGGGTGCGCTGCTCGTGCAGCAGGCGGTCGAAGTGGCTCCGCAACTCCTGCGAGGCTGGGAAGTGCCGGACCGTCATGTCCGCGAACATGGCCGCCAGCCGCGTCACCGTGGTCTCCTTCAATCCCGGCAGCGCGGCCACGGGCGGAAAGTTGAAGCGGATCCAGTAGCGCTCGCAGGGATGGACGATGGCGCTGACGCCGCCCTGCCAGTCGCCGGGCTTGTCGATGAGCACGGAGCCCGGGCCGGCTTCCTCCAGCCCGGCGGGCGTCAGCCACTCGATGCTGCCGCTGGCCAGATAGCCCACCTCGAAGGCGATTCGGCCGTCGGTCCGCGGCCCGCCGAACAGCGGCCGCAGCGTGTGGCACCAGCCCAGGCTCTGCAGTTCGGGCAGCACGACGTCGGGCTGGCGGTGCAGCTCGAAGATCTCCATGTTCGACTTTCTCACCTCCCGAAACGAAACGCCAGCCGTGTGGAATGCGATTATTTTGACGGCACGTTCGATTTCAAGCGGCGCCCCGGTCAAGGGTGGACAGCCGCACCAAGGGAGGACGCACGATGGCCATGGTCGGTCCCAAGGTCACCATCATCGGTGCCGGCAGCCTGTTCTTCGGCAGGCAGGCGATCTGGCAGATGGTCCATTCACCCCATCTCAACAACGGCACGCTGGCGCTTGTCGACACCGACCCCAAGCGGCTCGCCCGGCTGGAGAAGCTGGCGCGGATGGTCGTCGAGGCCAACGGCGTCAAGCTGCGGGTGGAGGCCAGCCTCGAGCGCCGCGACGTCCTGGCGTCCAGCGACTTCGTCGTGCTGAGTTTCGCCAAGGACACCGTCCGCTATCGCGGCCTCGACACGCAGATCTCGGCCAAGTACGGCATCCGCATGTGCTCGGGGGACACCATCGGCCCGGGCGGCGTGTTCAGGGCCCTGCGCGAACTGCCGGTGATTCTCGATTGCGCCCGCGACATCCAGGAGCTGTGCCCGGACGCCTGGGTCATCAACTACATCAACCCGTCGACCGTGAACGGCATGGCGCTGCGTCGCTACGCGCCGGAGCTGAAGAGCTTCGCGTTGTGCGACAGCCTGCACATGCCCCACGTGAAGCGTCTCTATGCCGAGCGCGCCGGCATCGTCGGCATCGACGAGCCGCTCGATCGGGAGCGGGACGCGCGCTTCGACCTGCGCATCGCCGGCGTCAACCACTTCACCTGGGTCCTCTCGGCCACCTATGACGGCCGCGACGTCCTGCCGGACATCGCCGAGGCCATCCGCCGCAAGGCGGCGACCGAAACCGACGGCGGCGACACGGGCGCCAAGGCCATCCACAACGACGCGATCGGCTACGAACTCTACCGCCTGTTCGGCAAGGTGCCGGCCTGCGTGGCGCACACCAAGGAGTATCTCCGCTTCTGGCAGGGCCATGGCGTGGTCCCGGACGCCATTCCGGAACTGTCGCTGTGGGAGACGGAAGCGCGGTACGAGCGTCATCGCGAGATGTGGGACGGCATCGACCGGTACATCTCCGGTGAGTGGCCGATCACAAGGTACATGACGGACTTCGGGCCCGACCACGCCACCGACATCATTGAGAACATGGTGGGAGGCTTGGGCAAGCCCTTCTACGTCAACACGACGAACGGCACGGCCGTCCCCAACCTTCCGGCCGACGCGTTTCTCGAGCTGCTTTGCGACATCGACATGGATGGGCCGAGGCCCCGTCCGGTCGGCGACATGCCGCGCGGCCTCCGGGCGCTTCAGGACATCGTCCTCGATACGCACGAGCTGACCGCCGAGGCCGTCGTCACCGGCGACAAGGACCTCCTGCGGCGCGCTTTGCTGGTCGATCCGCTGACCAACTCGATCGCCGACACGGAGGCGCTGATCGAGGAACTGCTCGAGGCCGAGCGCGAGGCGGTTCCGCAGCATTGGCACGGAAACGTCGGCTCGGTGCGGGCAGGCGCCTGAGGGCTCGGGTTCGGGCCTCGCCGCAGCGAGCGGCGGGGCAGGGAAGCAGGACGGGGCCACGGCAGATCCCGACAAGGGACAGGACCCCGGTGACGTCGAACGCGCAACACGCTGCAAGGAGGGAAACGCCATGATCGATCACACCACGTCGACCCGCCGCCGGTTCCTGCAACTCGGGGGCGCCGGCGCCGCCGTCGCGGCCCTGGGACTGCCCGTGCGCCAGGCCGCCGCACAGTCGAAGTACAAGGAAGCGCCGGCGCTCGCCAAGCTGGTCGCCGACGGCAAGCTGCCGCCGGTCGAGAAGCGCCTGCCGCCGACGCCGGTGGTCGTCGAACCGATGACGTCGACGGGCACCTATGGCGGCCACATCCGGACCGGCATCATCCAGAACCGAGGCTTCCAGGCGCGCTCCGCCTGGGGACCGGAGCCCATCCTGCGCATCGCGCGCGATGGCGGCACCATCCAGCCCAACCTCGCGGAAAGCTGGTCCTATTCGAACAACGGACGCACCTTCACGCTGGTGCTGCGCAAGGGCATCCGCTGGTCGGACGGCGCGCCCTTCGATGCCCGCGGCTTCGAGTTCTGGTGGAACCACATCAACCTGAACAAGCAGATCAGCCCGGCGCCCATGGCGCAGTTCATCATCAAGGGCACGGTGCCGACGTTCCGGCTGGTGGACGACCACACCGTCGAGTGGACCTTTCCCGAGCCGCACGCCAACCTGCCGGCGCTGCTCGCCCACGGCGTGGGCGCCACGATCCCGCGCTGGCTGCCGCGCCATTACCTCGAGCAGTTCCATCCGGCGTTCACGGACGAGGCGGCGCTGAAGAAGCGCGTGGCGGATGCCGGCTTCACGTCGTGGGTGGACCTCATCAACAACCGCACGAACGTGCAGTGGCTGATGCCCTTCCTCAACACCGACATGCCGACGCTGCTGCCGTTCCGCCTCGCGCAGCCGATGCGGCAGAACCTGCTGGTCGCCGACCGGAACCCCTACTACTGGAAGGTCGATCCGGACGGGCGCCAGCTGCCCTACATCGACGACATCATCCTGACCAACTTCGAAAGCGCCGAGATCCGCGATGCGGCGATCGCGGCGGGCGAATTGAACTGGGTCAACACCGACACGACCTTCACCAACCTCCCGCTCTACAAGGAGAACGCGACGAAGGGTCACTACGTGACGAGGTTGTGGAAGACCAGCCGCGCGGCCGAGCACACCTTCATGCTCAACCACACGGCCAAGGACCCCGAGCTGCGCAAGCTGTTCAACGACATCCGCTTCAAGAAGGCGCTGTCGATCGCCATCGACCGGCAGATGATCATCGACACGATCTACCTGGGCTACGGAAAGCCCGCGCAGCTGCAGATGATCCCGGGGTCGCGCTGGCGCGACGACACGCTGGCGAAGCAGGATACGCAGTACGATCCCAAGGGCGCCAACGCGTTGCTCGACCAGATCGGCCTGACCAAGCGCGACAGCCAGAAGATCAGGCTGCGGCCGGACGGCAAGCCGCTGCGGCTCAACCTGGACGTCCCGGTCGACGATCCCGGCAGCGTCGCCGTCGGCGAACTGCTGATCGAGTTCTTGCGGGAGGTCGGGATCACCATGAACGTGCGCTCCGTGGCACGCGAGCAGGTTCGGGCGCTGATCGACAACAACGACATGGAGTTCGGCGTCTGGATCGGCGACAAGTGCTCGGACACTATGTTCCCGCACTCGCCCGAGTGGCACGTTCCCTACCTCACCACCGGATGGAACGTGTGGGGGATGTCCTACGCGCAGTGGTACGAAAGCGGCGGCAAGCGCGGCGAGGCGCCGACGGGAGACGTCAAGCGCGTGCAGGACCTGTTCGACGAGATGCAGATCACCGTGGACGAAGCCAGGCGTCTGGCCATCGGCAAGGAGATCATGCAGCTCAACGCGCGCAACCTGTGGAACATCGGCGATGTCGGCGAAGTGCCGATCCCCGTCATCCTCGGCGCCAACTACGTGAACTATCCCGAGGACGGCGTCACGAGCTTCGACTGGTTGGGCAACCACCACTACAACGTCGAGCAGACCTACTTCACCGGCGGGGCCTGGTCCGGCGAGCGCAAGTAGCCGCAGTCAGCGGGGGCGGGCCATGCCGGCCCGCCCCGTTCGCCAGCCCAGGAGGCCACGTCCGCCCATGCTCGCCTACCTGATGCACCGCTCCCTCCAGATGGTCGCAACGGTGTTCATCATCAGCGTCATCGCGTTCCTGGTCATCCAGCTGCCGCCGGGCGACTTCGTGAACTCGTACCTGGCGACCCTGTCCGGGGGCGACCAGATCACCCAGGACGCGGTGGAGGCGCTTCGTGCCCAGTTCGGGCTGGATGACAATCTCCTCGTGCAGTACTGGCGCTGGATCAGCAACCTCCTGATGGGGAATTTCGGCATCTCCTTCCAGTACCAGCGCACCGTTCTCGACCTCCTGGAGGAACGGTTGCCGCTGACCCTGGCGATCACCATCCCCACCGCGCTCTTCGTCTATGCGCTGGCCGTGCCGATCGGGATCTATTCCGCCGTCCGGCAGTATTCCGTCCTCGACTACACCTTCACCTTCGTCGGGTTCATCGGCCTGGCCATCCCCAACTTCCTGATGGCGATCCTGCTGATCTACGTGAACTCGACCTATTTCGGCGGCAACGTGGCCGGGCTGTTTTCGCCGGAGTACGAGCTGGCGCCGTGGTCCGTGGGGCGGGTGCTCGACATGCTGTCGAACCTGTCGCTGGCGATCCTGATCATCGGGCTCGGCGGCACGGCCGCGACCATGCGCGTGATGCGCGGAATGCTGCTGGACGAACTCAGCCAGGCCTATGTCGAGACCGCGCGGGCCAAGGGCCTTCCCGAGTGGAAGCTGATCCTCAAATATCCGGTGCGGGTGGCGATCTCCCCGGTGCTGTCGACGATCGGCTTCACGCTGCCGCACCTCGTCTCGGGCACGGAGATCACCGCGACGGTGCTCAACCTGCCGACGACGGGCCCGCTGCTGCTCAACGCGGTGCGATCCCAGGACATGTTCCTGGCCGCCTCGATCATCTTCATCCTGAGCGTCCTGACCGTGATCGGCACCTTCCTGTCCGACCTGCTGCTCGTGTGGGCCGACCCGAGGATCCGGCTATGACCGCCGAAGCGACGACCTCCGAGATCGGAGACGAGGGCGCCGTGGCCGTCCCGGCCGCCGTCGGCAAGGTGGTGTCGCCCGCGCGGCTGACCTGGTGGAAATTCCGGCGTCACCGGCTCGCGGTGGCATCCCTCGTGTTCCTGATCGCGGCCTATCTCGTCACGCTGTTCGCCAGCTTCGTGTCACCGAGCTCGCCCTCCACGCGCTCGCGCTACCTCTATGCTCCGCCGCAGTCCGTGCACCTGTTCGACAAGGACGGCACCTTCCGCGGACCCTTCGTCTACGGCTACCGCATGAGCCGCGACCCGAAGACGATGCGCCTCGTCTACGCCGACGATCCGTCGCGGATCTTCCCGCTCGCGCTCTTCGTTCGCGGCGAGACGCACGAGGTCCTGGGGCTGTTCGAGACCGACCTGCACCTCTTCGGCGCGCCCGGCGGCTACGTGTTCCTCGCCGGCACCGACGCCTTCGGCCGCGACATGCTGTCGAGGCTGCTGCACGGCGCCCAGATCTCCCTGTCGGTCGGCATGATCTCCGTGCTGCTCAGCCTCGTGCTCGGCCTCCTCATCGGCGGGGTGTCCGGACTGTTCGGCGGCCGGATCGACACGGTCATCCAGCGCATCATCGAGGCGATCATCGCCATCCCGACGATCCCGCTCTGGCTCGGGCTGGCGGCGGCGGTGCCGCGCGACTGGCCGCCCGTGTACCAGTACTTCGCGATCCTCCTCGTGCTGTCGCTCGTGTCTTGGACGAGCACGGCCCGGGTGGCGCGCGGGCGCTTCCTGGCCCTGCGCGAGCAGGACTTCGTCACGGCCGCGCGGGTCTACGGGGCCGGGTGGTTCCGCATCATCGCGCGCCATCTCGTGCCCAACCTGATGAGCTACGTGATCGTGACGCTCACGCTGGCGATCCCCGGGATCATCATCGGCGAGACGGCGCTGAGCTTCCTCGGCGTCGGGCTGAAGCCGCCGACGGTCAGCTGGGGCGTGCTGTTGCAGGAGGCGCAGAAGATCCAGACCATCACGTTCTATCCGTGGCTGTGGATCGGCCCGGCCGCGTGCGTGGTGTCGATCGTGCTGGCCTTCAACTTCCTCGGAGACGGCGCGCGCGATGCGGCCGATCCGTTCTCACGCTGAGCAGGAGCGCCGGGTGAACACGACCCCCGCCGAACCGATCCTCCGGGTCGAAGGCTTGTGCAAGCACTACGGCGCCCGGCGCTCGATGTTCCAGGCCGCGGCGGCGCCGATCCGCGCCGTCGACGGCGTCGACTTCGCCATCCAGCCGGGCGAGACCTTCGGCCTCGTGGGGGAAAGCGGCTGCGGGAAGACGACGCTGGGCCGCTGCATCGCCCGGGCGCTGGACCCCACCTCCGGCCGGATTCTGTACAAGCGGCCGGGTGGCGCGGACGGCGAGGAGCCGGTCGACCTCGCGACGCTCTCGCCGTCGGGCATGCGGCCCTACAGGCGCGACCTGCAGATGATCTTCCAGGACCCGATCACGTCGCTCAATCCGCGCATGTCGCTGCTCGACATCATCGGCGAACCGATCGTCATCAACGGGATCGCCAAGGGCCGCGCCGTGCGCGACATGGTGGCCGACCTGCTCGAGCAGGTGGGCCTGCGCGCCGACCACATGACGCGCTATCCCCACGCCTTCTCGGGCGGACAGCGCCAGCGCATCGGCATCGCGCGGGCGCTGGGCCTGTCGCCCCGGTTCATCGTCTGCGACGAGCCGGTGTCGGCGCTCGACGTGTCCGTGCAGGCGCAGATCCTCAACCTCCTGCAGGACCTGCAGGCGTCGCGCCAGCTCACCTACCTGTTCATCGCCCACGACCTCGGCGTCATCGAGTACATCTGCGACCGCGTGGCGGTGATGTATGTCGGCCAGGTCGTGGAACTGGCCAGCAATGAAGCCCTCTTCTCGCGCCCGCTCCATCCCTACACCGAGGCGTTGATGGCGGCGGTGCCGGTTCCCGACCCGGCGGCGCGCCGGGAGGCCGCGGTGCTCGAGGGCGAACTGGCCAACGCGGCCAATCCGCCGAGCGGCTGCACCTTCCATCCCCGGTGCCGCTACCGCACCGAGGCCTGCAAGACGACGCGGCCGGCGCTGCGCGAGGTCGTGCCGGGACATTTCGTGCGGTGCCACCGGGCCGAGGAGCTCACCTTGGCAGGGCCGTCCGACTATGTGGCCCGGGAGGCGCGGCCATGATCGCGGACAAGGGGCCCATCCTGGAGGTCGAGGACCTCCGCACGCAGTTCTCGCTGCCCCAGGGGACCGTGCGCTCCGTCGACGGTGCCAGCCTGTCCGTGGCCCAGGGCGAGACCGTCGGCATCGTCGGCGAGAGCGGATGCGGCAAGTCGGTGCTCCTGCGCTCGATCCTCAGGATCGTGCCGCGCCCCGGCAAGGTCGTCGACGGCGCGATCCGCTGGCGGCGAAAGGACGACACCGTGGTGGATCTCGCGACGCTGCCCGGCGACGGGCGGGAGATCCGCATGATCCGCGGCGGTGAGATCGCGATGATCTTCCAGGAGCCGATGTCGTCGCTGTCGCCGGTGCACACCATCGGCGACCAGATCGTCGAGGCCATCATGCTGCGCGGCAACACCACGCCGGAGCAGGCCTGGGTGCGGGCCGTGGAAACGCTGGCCCGCGTGGCCATGCCGCGGCCGGAGATGATCGCCAGGCAATACCCGCACGAGCTGTCGGGCGGCATGCGCCAGCGTGCCATGATCGCCATGGCGCTGTCGTGCGATCCGCGCCTGCTGATGGCCGACGAGCCGACCACCGCGCTCGACGTGACGACCCAGGCGCAGATCCTCGCGCTCATGCGCCGGCTGCAGCGCGAGGCGGGCATGGCCATCCTCTTCGTGACCCACGATCTCGGCGTGGTGGCCCAGATGACCGAGCGCGTCGTCGTCATGTATCTGGGCAAGGTCGTGGAGGCCGGCCCGGTGGGCGACATCTTCGCCGCGCCGCTGCATCCCTACACGCACGCCCTCCTGCACTCGATTCCCCGCTTCGGCCTGCGGCAGAAAGGGGAGCGGCTCGCCGCCATCCCCGGGAGCATCCCCGATCCCTACTCGGTGCCCCGCGGTTGCGCGTTCCACGCCCGCTGCCGCTTCGACGACAAGCGGCGTTGCCGCAGCGAGGTGCCGGCCCTGCGGGAAATCGCCCCGGGTCGCATGGTGCGCTGCCACCGCGCCGAGGAACTCGGGCTGTCCGGCATGAGCATGCCCGAGCCCTCGCCGGCACTGGCCCATCCATGAGCGCCGAAGCGACGGACCGGCTGGCCAGGTATCGCCGCTTGCTGCCGCGCCTCGTGCTCGGCCGCGCGCTCTACACGCGGGGGGCCGTCACCTTGTCCTGCTCCGAGCCCTTCGACACGCTGTGCGACGTGACGCTCCGGCTGGTGGACGCGGCCGGCATGACGCATGCGGAGCGTTCCGTGACGCTCGGCCCCGACAGCGAGCCCGTCGGCCTGGGCACGACGGTCAATCTCGCGCCGGGCCTCTACCACGTCGTCGCGACGCCACCGCTGCAGCAGTTCTGGAGCGCGGTACCGGTCGAACACCGCATGGCCCTCACGGTCGCGCCGCGGCTGGCCCGTGACGAGGATGACCCGGCCGCTCTCGCCGCGACCCTCCGCGCTCACGGCGATACGGGCGGCTCCCGCGAGGCCTGGCTGAGCATCATCGGCGACGCGAGCCCCGCCGGCGGCTGCGCGATCCTCGATCTCGTCCGACGGGTCGTGCAGGCGGACATGCGGCCCGACCAGGCCGTACTGGCCGAGGCGTGGCCCGGCATCGCGACGGTCGGCGGGATCGACGTCACGGCGCCGGACCTGCATGCGCGCCTGGTGGCGCTCCTGGCCCTGGCCGCCACCCAGGCCGGCGACATCGCCGATTGGGCGGCGGCGCTGGTCGACGCCCACGCCTTCGCGCTCGCGCTCGGCAGCGTCGAGGGCGTTCCCGTCGCCTGGCCGCCCGCCGAGACGGCCGCCGTCGACCGGGACGCCGCCCTCTCGTGGTTCCTCTGGGGCCGCGGCGTCGCGGACGTCGGGGCAGCCGTCGTCCGGGCGCTCGCGCTGTCGGGCTACGTGCCGCCGCCGGTGCTCGCCGACATCGCGCGCGACGGCACGGCGCAGGAGGTGTTCCTGGCCCCTTCGCATGCGACCGGCTTGACGCTGTGGCGCCGGGGATCCCTCGCCGTGGCCTCCCGCGGCGGGGCCTGGATGGCGGCGCTCGGGTCCGACCTGCGCATCCTCGGCACGGGTGCGCTGCGGACCCGGCGCGACGGCGCGCTGGTCGAGGCCCTTCACGACGGGGACGCCGCGGTGACGGTGCCGCTCTGGGGGCTCGAGGACGTCCGCCTGGAGCCGGGGCTCCTCACCGGGCGCCACGCTGACGTCGGCTTCGCCCTGGCGAGCACGGTCCCGTTGCGGCGCGATCCCGAGCGGCCGGAGACGCGGCTTTTCGCGGAAGGGCCGGTGCGCGTGGCCTGCGCCGTCGGCGAGATCGCCGACGGGCTCGCCGCCGCGGCCCGCGATCGGCTGAACCGGCCCTGGCCCGAGGCGCACGCCCCGTGGCCGACGGGCAACGCCATCGAAAGCGTCTTCTGCCGCGCGCCGGCGCACGCGCAGGACCTCACCATCCGGGTCGGCGAGACGGTTCTCTCCCTCGACCTTTCGGAGCCCAGGACCCAGGCCGACGGAGCCTCCCCATGATCGAAAGCCACCTGCTGCCCGCCACCGCGCTCACGCAAGGGGGGCATCATTTCTTCGGCTACTACGACAAGTTTCCCTGGAACGCGTCCGGGCGCTATCACCTGGCGCTGCGCGTCGGGTTCATCGACCGCCAGCCGACCCGTGACGACCCGGCGGTGATCGGCCTCATCGACACGCACGAGGGCAACCGCTTCGTTCCCGTCGCCGAAACCACGGCGTGGAGCTGGCAGCAGGGCACGATGCTGCAGTGGCTGCCCTCGGAGCCCGAGAACACGATCATCTACAACGTTCGTGAGCAGGACCGCTTCTTCGGCGTGATCCACAACGTGGCGACCGGCGAGCGCCGCCGGTTGTCGCGGTCCTTCTACGCGGTCGGCGACACCTATGCGGTGGGCCTGAACTATGCGCGCCTGCACCACACCCGCCCGGGCTACGGCTATCCGGACGGCGTCGAGAACACATTGCCCGATCCGCATCCCGAGCACGACGGTGTCTTCCGCATCGACCTGGCCACCGGGGAGAGCGAACTGATCATCTCCCTGCAGCGGCTGTTCGAGCACCAGACCATCCCCCGGATGCACCTCGGGCCGCACTGGGTGAACCACCTGACGATCTCGCCGAGCGGCGCGAACTTCGTGTTCCTGAACCGGTGCCAGTTCGATCCGAAGGTGAGGTTCAACGATCGCTTCTTCTGCTCCAGCGCCGACGGCCGGCAGATCAGGCTCGTGCACGACAACACGTATTTCTCGCATTTCGGCTACCATGACGACGGCCGGATCGTCGCCTATGCGCGCACGCCGGGGACGCAGCGCGACGAGTACGCCCTCTACGACCTGCACGGGCCGGGCTTCGAGACCTTCGGCGCCGACGTGTTCTCCTCGGACGGCCATTGCAGCTTCTCGCCGGACCGCCGCTTCATGATGACGGACACCTATCCCGACGCGCAGAGCAACCGCACGCTGATGCTCTACGAGATGGCGACCGGCCGCCGCATCGACATCGGCGTGTTCTTCTCGCCGCCCCAACTGGCGGGCGAACTGCGCTGCGACCTGCATCCGCGCTGGAGCCGCGACGGTCGTAAGGTGAGCATCGATTCGGCCCATACGGGCGAGCGCCAGATCTACGAGATCGACGTCTCCTCGATCACGGGGCGCTGAGCGCGACGTTCGCACCACGCACGCCTCATCTTGCCCGGTGCCGGCATCGGCCGAAGGCGGTAAGATCGCGCCGCGGCGGTTCCGCTCCCGGGCCGCGCGCGTTGCGACAGAGGCGTGGTGACCCCATGAAGACCTACGGCCATTTCATCGACGGACGCACGGTGCCCGGCAAGGAGACCATCGCGGTCGTCAATCCTTCCGACGGGACCGTCGTGGCCCAGATCGCCCGGGGCGGCGCCGCCGAGATCGACGCGGCGGTGCGGGCCGGCGAGGCGGCGCTGGACGGTGAATGGGGCCGGGTGGAGGCCCTGCAGCGCGGACGGATGCTGATGCGGCTGGCCGCGCTCATCCAGCGCGACGCGGAACGGCTGGCGCGGATCGAAAGCGAGGACGTCGGCAAGCCGGTGTCGCAGGCCCGCACCGACGTCACCATGTGCGCGCGCTATTTCGAGTACTACGGCGGCGCCGCCGACAAGGTGCACGGCGAGACGATCCCGTCGCAGAACGGCGTCAGCGTCATGACGTTCTACGAGCCGCACGGGGTCACCGGCCACATCATCCCCTGGAACTATCCGCTTCAGATCATGGGCCGCTCGGTGGGCGGCGCGCTGGCCATGGGCAACGCGGTCGTGCTCAAGCCGGCCGAGGACACCTCGATGAGTTCGCTCGCCATCGCCGAGCTCACGCTCGAGGCGGGGTTCCCGGCCGGGTCCTTCAACGTCGTCACGGGTCTGGGGGAGGAGGCCGGCGCCGCGCTCACCAGCCATCCGGGCATCGGCCACATCAGCTTCACCGGTTCGCCGGAGGTCGGCACGCTGGTCCAGGCTGCCGCCGCCCGCAACACGATCCCGGTGACCCTCGAACTCGGCGGCAAGTCGCCGCAGATCGTCTTCGCCGACGCGGACCTTGCCGACGCCGGCACGGTGATCACCCGCAGCATCGTGCAGAACGCCGGCCAGACCTGCAGCGCGGGCTCGCGCGTGCTGATCGAGGAGAGCATCTACGACCGGTTCACCGCCGACCTCGCCCAGCGCTTCGCCGCCCAGCGGGTCGGCTCCGCCGCGCAGGACCTCGATCTCGGCCCCGTCGTCAACGCGCAGCAGAAGGAGCGGATCGAGGGCTTCCTGGCGATGGCCCGACGGGACGGGCTGCAGATCCTGGCCGAGGGCTCGTTCGGGACCAACCTGCCGCCGGGCGGCTTCTACGTGAAGCCCACGCTGATCGGGAACGTTCCGCCCGACCACGCGCTAGCCCAGGAGGAGATCTTCGGCCCCGTCCTCGTCGCCATCAAGGTGCGCGACGAGGCGGAAGCGCTTCGCGTCGCCAACGGCACGCCCTACGGGCTGGCGGCGGGCGTGTGGACGGCCGACCTCGGCCGTGCCCTGCGCCTGTCCCGCAAGATCCGGTCCGGCCAGGTCTTCGTGAACAATTTCGGCGCGGGCGGCGGCATCGAGCTGCCGTTCGGTGGCGTCAAGCGCTCGGGCCATGGACGCGAGAAGGGGTTCGAGGCCCTCTATGGCTTTGCGGCGCTGAAGACCATCGCCATCAAGCACGGCGTCTGACCATGGTGCCGCGTCCCCCACACGGTCCTGCCGCGGAGATCGCGCCATGCTGACCCCGACGACGATGCAGGCCGCCTCCGATCTCCTCCATGCGACGTGGATGGAGAGCGGGCGCCTCGACCGGCTGCCCGAGGCCTCGCGGCCGTCCACCCGTGCCGAGGGCTATGCCATCCAGGCCCTGCTGGAGCGCCGCTCCGCCCATCCCGTGTTCGGCTGGAAGATCGCCGCCACGAGCGTGGCCGGGCAGAAGCACATCGGCGTCAGCGGCCCGTTGGCGGGCCGTCTGCTGCGCGAGCGCGTGCTGCCCGCCGGCCAGCCCTTCCCGCTGCGCGGCAACCTGATGCGGGTCGCCGAGGTGGAGTTCGCCTTCGCCATGGCCCGCGACCTCGCGCCGCGGCCGGCGCCCTACACGCAGGAGGAGGTGCTCGCCGCCGTCGCGACGCTGCATCCGGCCATCGAGGTGCCGGATTCCCGCTACGCCGATTTCGTCCATGCCGGGGAAGCGCAGATCATCGCCGACAACGCCTGCGCGCATCTGTTCGTGCTGGGGCCGGCGGCCACCGCACCGTGGCGCGACCTCGACCTCGCGGCATTCGAGGTGGCCGTGCGCCACGAGCGCGCCGGCAAGCCGACGACCCTCACCGGGCGGGGCTCGAACGTGCTGGGCGACCCGCGGATCGGGCTCACCTGGCTCGCCAACGAGCTCTCCGGCCTCGGCATCACCCTCGCGCGCGGGCAGGTGATCACCACCGGCACGTGCCTGGTGCCGATCGACGTTCTTCCCGGCGACGGGGTGTCGGCCGACTATGGGCCGCTCGGGTCTATCGCCGTGCGCTTCGTCGACTGACGCCGCCGGCGTCCTTGCGTCGAAGCGCAAACACGGGGAACCTTGCTCCGGGACCCGCAGTGCGGGCTCCCGATCACAGACGTCGACAGCAAGCCCGGAGACCGGCCGCCATGAGCGACGACGCGTTGAGGCTCCACGTTCCCGAGCCGCACAGCCGGCCCGGCGACGCCCCGGATTTCTCCGACTTCGCGATCCCGGAAGCGGGCTCGGTGCGGCGCCCGCCGGTCGATTGCAAGGCCGACGACATCCGTGACCTCGCCTTCTCGATCATCCGCGTGCTGGACGATGCCGGGGAGGCCAAGGGCGAGTGGAAGCCCGACCTGTCGAGCGAGGAGCTTCTGCGGGGCCTGCGCCACATGATGACGCTGCGGGCCTTCGACGCGCGCATGCAGACGGCGCAACGGCAGGGCAAGACCTCGTTCTACATGCAGCACACCGGCGAGGAGGCCGTGAGCTGCGCCTTCCGGCTGGCGCTCGGCCCGGGCGACATGAATTTCCCGACCTACCGGCAGGCCGGCCTCCTGATCGCGGGAGGCTATCCGATGGTCTCCATGATGAACCAGATCTACTCAAACGCGGAGGATCCGCTGAAGGGGCGTCAGCTGCCGATCATGTATTCGAGCAAGAGCCACGGTTTCTTCTCGATCTCGGGCAATCTCGCCACGCAGTTCGTCCAGGCGGTGGGCTGGGCCATGGCCTCCGCCATCAAGCGCGACACCCGCATCGCGGCGGCGTGGATCGGCGACGGTTCCACGGCGGAGAGCGACTTCCATGCCGCGCTCGTCTTCGCCTCGACCTACCGGGCTCCCGTGGTGCTCAACGTCGTCAACAACCAGTGGGCCATCTCGACCTTCCAGGGCTTCGCGCGGGGCGGCTCGGCCACCTTCGCGGCGCGAGGGCTCGGCTTCGGCATCCCGGCGCTGCGGGTGGACGGCAACGACTACCTCGCGGTCCTCTCCGTCGCGCGCTGGGCGGTGGAGCGGGCGCGGCGCAATCTGGGCCCCACCCTCATCGAGCACGTCACCTACCGGGTCGGGGCGCATTCCACCTCGGACGATCCTTCCGCGTACCGGCCCAAGGCCGAGTCCGCGGTGTGGCCGCTCGGCGATCCGATCGCCCGGCTCAAGACCCACCTCATCGCCCTCGGCGCGTGGTCGCAGGAGCGCCACACCCAGGCCGAGGCGGAGGTGATGCACGAGGTCGTCACCGCCCAGAAGGAGGCGGAATCGCACGGCACGCTGCATGCCGGCGACAAGCCGTCGGCCCGGGACATGTTCGAGGACGTCTACGCCGAGCTGCCGCCCCACCTGCGCCGCCAGCGCCAGCAGCTGGGAGTGTGAGCCCATGGCCCGCATGACGATGATCGAGGCGATCCGCGACGCCCTCGACGTGATGATGGGACGCGACGACAATGTGGTCGTGTTCGGCGAGGACGTCGGCTATTTCGGCGGCGTCTTCCGCTGCACGCAGGGCCTGCAGAAGAAGTACGGCAAGGACCGCTGCTTCGACGCGCCGATCAGCGAGGCCGGGATCGTCGGCACGGCGATCGGCATGGCGGCCTACGGGCTCCGGCCCTGCGTCGAGATCCAGTTCGCCGACTATGTCTACCCTGCCTACGACCAGATCGTCTCGGAGGCGGCGCGCCTGCGCCACCGCTCGGCCGGCGACTTCACCTGCCCCCTGGTCATCCGCATGCCCACCGGCGGCGGCATTTTCGGCGGGCAGACCCACAGCCAGAGCCCGGAAGCCCTCTTCACGCATGTCGCGGGCCTGAAGACGGTGGTCCCGTCCAACCCGCGCGACGCCAAGGGCCTGCTGATCGCCGCCATCGAGGATCCCGATCCGGTGATCTTCCTGGAGCCGAAGCGGCTCTACAACGGCCCGTTCGACGGCCACCCGGATCGCCCGATCGTGCCGTGGTCGAAGCATGAGCTGGGTGAGGTTCCGACCGGCCATGCGCCGATCCCCCTGGGGCAGGCCGCCATCCGGCGCGCCGGGACGGCGGTCACCGTGCTGGCCTACGGCACCATGGTACACGTCGCCGAGGCCGCGGCGCAGGAGACGGGGATCGACGCGGAGGTCATCGACCTGCGCACGCTGGTCCCGCTCGACCTCGACGCCATCGTGCGCTCCGTGTCGAAGACGGGGCGTTGCGTGGTCGTGCACGAGGCGACGCTGACGTCGGGCTTCGGGGCCGAGCTCGTCTCGCTGGTCCAGGAGCACTGCTTCTATCATCTCGAGGCGCCGGTCGTGCGTGTTGCGGGCTATGACACGCCCTATCCGCATGCGCTCGAATGGACCTATTTCCCGGGACCCAAGCGCGTCGGCGAAGCGCTGCGCGCCGCGGTGGAGGCTGTGTGATGGCCGAGATCACCGTCAAGCTTCCGGACGTGGGGGAAGGCGTCGCCGAGGCCGAGCTCGTCGAGTGGCGCGTGAAGGCGGGCGACGTGGTGCGCGAGGACGACATCCTCGCGGCCGTGATGACCGACAAGGCGACGGTGGAGATCCCCGCGCCGCATTCGGGGCGCGTCGTGTTCACGAACGGGGAGGTGGGCCAGACGCTCGCCGTGGGGTCGGTCCTCGTCCGCCTCGAGGCCGGGGAGGGCGCCGTCGCCGCCAAGCCCGCGCCGCCGCCTGTCGCCGAACCCGCCCCCGAACCCGCCGAGGACGCGCCGGCGGACGCTGGACCACGCGAGCCGGCGCCGGCGCCCGTCAAGGCGGCGCCTGCCGCCGCCAGGCCCGAGC
>NZ_CAMFHB010000041.1 GCF_945952055.1 uncultured Alsobacter sp. | reverse complement strand
CAGGTGTCCACCATCTCCCCGGTCTAAACACCAAGCCCGGCCATGACGCGGAGAGAGAGCTGCTCGCTGGATCACCGAAAGCGTCACATGCTCTTAGCAGCCTGCGAAGTTGGCTGCTCAGGATCATAAGGTCGGGGTGCAGCAGTCCCGCTCAGCGGCTCCACACCGGCTTGCGCTTGTCCACGAAGGCGCCGATCCCCTCGCAGGCGTCGGCATGCAGCATGTTCTCCACCATCACGGCGGCGGTGTGCGCGTAGGCCTCGGCGAGCGGCATCTGGGCCTGCTCGTAGAAGGCGCGCTTGCCGATGGCGAGAACGGCACCGGACTTCGACGCGATCCTGGCGGCGAGCGTCTCGGCCTCCGACAGCGCCGTCCCCACCGGAACCACCCGGTTGACCAGCCCCATGCGCAGGGCCTCGTGCGCCGGCACGGTGTCGCCCGTCAGCAGCATCTCCATGGCGTGCTTGGGAGCGACGTTGCGCGACAGGGCGACCATCGGCGTCGAGCAGAACAGCCCGATGTGGACGCCCGGCGTGCAGAAGCCGGCCTCGGCGCCGGCGATGGCCAGGTCGCAGGTCGCCACGAGCTGGCACCCGGCGGCGGTCGCGATGCTCTCCACCGCCGCGATGACCGGCTGCGGCAGCGCGACGATCGCCTGCATCATGTCCGCGCAGGCCTTGAAGAGGTCCGTGAACCCGCCGCGGCCCGCATCGGCGGCCTGCCGCATGGCCGTGACCTCCTTCAGGTCGTGGCCGGCGCAGAAGGCGGGGGAGGGGGCGGCGGCGAGGATCACCACCCGGGTGCCGCGGTCGCGCCCGATCGAATCGAGTTCCCGCGCCAGGGCCGCGATGAGGTTCGCCGACAGGGCGTTGCGCGCGGCCGGGCGGTTCAGCGTCAGCGTGGCGATGCCGTCGCGGTCGCTGCGCAGCAGGATCGGCTCGGCGGGTGGGGGGTGACGCTGGGCGGACATGCGGGCTCCCTCCGGCACGCCTTCGCGCGATGAGGCTGGCAGCCGGCGCGCGGCATGATAAGCGATGCGCCGGTGGCAGCAAGGCGAGGAGGTTCAGGCGTGGCGGTCGGTGGTCCCGTGATGACGGTCCCGGAGCTCGAGGCGTTCCTGGAGCGCGAGTTTCCGCAGATCTATCTCCATGGCCGCATCTGGCACGTCGAGGCGCTGGGACCCGGCACCGCGCGGATGCGCATGGACTATCACGAGAGCCAGCTGCGGCCCGGCGGTACCATCTCGGGGCCCGCCATGATGACGCTCGCCGACCTCGCGATGTACGTCGTGATCCTCGGCGCCATCGGCCCCGTCGGGCTCGCCGTCACGACCAACCTCAACATCAACTTCCTGCGCAAGCCCGAGCCCGGGCCGCTCTTCGCGGAAACCCGGCTCCTGAAGCTGGGCAAGCGGCTGGCGGTGGGCGAGGTGACGCTGATGGGGCAGGGGCACGACGACCCTGTGGCCCACGTCACCGCGACCTATTCCATCCCGCCGCGCTGAGCCCGGCGGGCCTACCCAGGCGCCGGTTCGGGCGGAACCGCAGAAAAGCATTGCGGTAAAATAATACCACAAAACTCATCCCTCTGAAATCGCTTCGCTTTTTGCGATTCAGGTAGTGTCGAGTGACTTGACATCGCCCCCGTCCTCCCGTATCCACCGCGCCATCGAGCGGGAGCCGTCCGGGTGACCCGCCTTCACTGCTCCGTCCTGGCGCCTTCCGGCTCCGCGGCGGACCACCAGCGGAACCGATCCATGAAGACCTATTCGGCAAAGCCCGCCGAGGTCGACAAGAAGTGGGTGCTGATCGACGCGAAGGGCCTCGTCGTCGGCCGCCTCGCTTCGCTCGTCGCCATGCGTCTGCGGGGCAAGCACAAGCCCACGTTCACGCCCCACGTCGACTGCGGTGACAACGTCATCATCATCAATGCCGACAAGGTCGTCCTGACCGGCCGCAAGCGCGACCAGAAGGTCTACTTCCATCACACCGGCTTCCCGGGCGGCATCAAGGAACGCTCGGCGAAGTTCATCCTCGAAGGCCGCTTCCCCGAGCGCGTCGTGGAGAAGGCGGTCGAGCGCATGCTGCCCCGCGGCCCCCTGGGCCGCCAGCAGCTCGGCAACCTGCGCGTCTACGGGGGCTCCGAGCACCCGCACGAGGCCCAGCAGCCCGTGTCGCTCGACGTCGCCGCCCTCAACCGCAAGAATTCGAGGAGCGCCTGATCATGGCCGAAACCCTCCAGTCCCTGCAGGACCTCAAGGGCGCGGTCGAGACCGCGGCTCCCGAGGCTCCCCGTCACGTCCAGAAGCTCGACGCCCATGGCCGCGCCTACGCGACCGGCAAGCGCAAGGACGCGGTCGCCCGCGTGTGGATCAAGCCCGGTGCGGGCAAGGTCACCGTCAACGGCCGTGACGTCGGCACCTACTTCGCCCGTCCGGTGCTGCGCATGATCCTGCAGCAGCCGCTGCTGGTGGCCAATCGCCTCAACCAGTACGACATCAACGTCACGGTTGCCGGCGGCGGTCTCTCCGGCCAGGCCGGCGCGGTGCGCCACGGTCTCGCCAAGGCTCTGACGCACTACGAGCCCGAGCTGCGCGGCGTCCTCAAGAAGGTCGGCTTCCTCACCCGCGACAGCCGCGTGGTCGAGCGCAAGAAGTACGGCCGCAAGAAGGCCCGCCGGAGCTTCCAGTTCTCCAAGCGCTGAGGTTTCGGCCGCTCCGCGGCCGTCCCGCAGTCGGAAAAGCCGCCCCTTCGGGCGGCTTTTCTCGTTCTGGCGTCCGTCGACGGCGCCGAGCCGGACGACCGATCAGTCGAAAAGGCCGAACGTGTAGGTGATGCCGATCCGGGCCACGTCGACGTCCGCGGTATTGCGGGCGATGCGGCCCTGGACGCTGGCGAACGACGCCTGTGCGCCTCCGCGTGCATCGGGAAAGGCGAAGACCTCGCGCGGGAAGTGCGCGTGGAGCCACTCGGCCCGGAGCGACCATGCTCCGGCAATGCGCCACTCGATCCCTGCACCCAGCGCCAGCCCCATCCTGGTCGCGTCCGACGCCTCCGTGAAGGCGGGTATGCTGGCGCCGGCGACGAGCCGATACTGCGTGCGACGCTCGGATTCGCCCGCCACGGCAAGCCCGCCGGTTCCGTAGAGCAGAATGTCGGCAAAGGACACGCCGGCGACGGCTCGCAGCGTCGACAGCCAGGGGACCTCGTATTTCAGCATCGCGACCGGCTGCGAACTTCCCCCAATCAGGTTGATGGTCCGCGCCGTGTGCCCGAGCTTCAGGACATCGGCCTCGACGCCGACGACGAAGCGCTGATCGAGGTGCTTGCGAAATCCCAGAAAGACGCCGGCGCCCTTCGCGTCGTCGTCGACGACGGCCGATTCCTGGCTGGCGTTCGAGCCCACCGTGAAGTCCGCCTTGAGCGTGCTGCCGAGGATCTTGGCGTTCGAGGCGGCTCCCATGAACCCGCCATAGACGCCGCTCCAGGACGGGCGCGCGGACGTCTCGCCGGCCTGTCCCTTCGTGGCGGTGGCAACACCGGCCACAATGCAGCACACAACTACGACTGGTTGTATCCGAAGCATTTGCCCCACTCCGCCGCGCGTCCTGTACCCCTAACAGCGATTCCGGGGCTGGGATAGAATTCGGGACGGAGCGCAGGCTGAGCCGTACGGAAAGGCCCACGATGGTTGTCAAAACGGAACATCCCCCTGTGGATAACGCCTTCCGCGGGCCCGTCCGCGGGGGAGCCGCCGACCCGACCTTCGCGGGTGCGCTGTCCTTCATGCGACGGCGCTATTCGCGCGACCTCGCCGGCGTCGACGCGGTCGTCTGGGGCGTTCCCTTCGACTGCGCCACCTCGAACCGGCCGGGAGCGCGCTTCGGGCCGCAGGCGATCCGCCGCGCGTCGGCGATCTTCGATGGCGACCCGCAATATCCCTCCGGCCTCGATCCTTTCGAAACCACGGTCGTCGTCGACCGCGGCGACTGCTGGATCGACCACGGCGACACGGCCGGCGTGCCCGCGGCCATCGAGGCCGAGGCGGCGGAGATCGTGGCGTCCGGCGCCCATCTCCTCACGCTGGGCGGGGACCATTCCGTCACGCTGCCGCTGCTGCGGGCCCACGCGCGGCGGCACGGACCGCTCGCCCTCGTCCAGTTCGACGCCCACCAGGACACCTGGGACGACGGCGGCGGAGGGCGCGTTTCGCACGGCAGCTTCGTCACGACCGCCGTGCGCGAGGGCCTGATCCGGCCCGAAATGTCGATCCAGATCGGCATCCGAACCGTGGCGCCGCAGGACTGCGGCCTTGCCATCCTCGATGCCTATGCCGTCCATGCCGGCGGCATCGAGTCCGTCGCGCAGGCCGTGCGCGACCGCGTGGGCGATGCGCCGGCCTACCTGACCTTCGACATCGACGTTCTCGATCCGGCCTTCGCGCCGGGCACAGGCACGCCCGTAGCCGGCGGGCTCTCCAGCGCCCAGGCGCTGATGCTGATGCGGGCCCTGGCGGCCCTGGACTGGCGCGGCATGGACGTCGTGGAGGTGGCGCCGGCCTACGACCATGCCGACATCACCGCGATCGCGGCCTCGACCGTCGTGCAGCACTATCTCCAGTTCTGCATCAGGAGGGCCTGATCCGCTCACGCGGCTGCGGGTTCGACGGCCGCCGCCGCCATGGCGCCTGCGATCAGCTCGAAATCCTCGGCGGTCATCGGCACGATCCCGCGCCGCAGCTGGTAGCCCCAGTTGCGGTTGCCGGCCGAGAAGCTCAGCAGGGGCAGGAGCGGCGCGATCGCGATCTCGCGCGATGCCGCCCACTCCACGTCCCGTCGGAACGGCTCGAAGCCCGGCGCCATGGTGACCCGATAGGTATCGCGCTCGCGGACCCGCCCGATGGCCGTCAGGCTGCGGTACCCGTCCGGGACGCCCATCTGCGTCGTCGGCGAGTAGTAGACGATGCCGTCGCCGGGCCGGATGCGCCGCAGCGGCGCCGCCCGGCCGTGGCAAAGCTGCATGAAGCCTTCGCCGCGGCCGCGGCGGACATGGGCGGCGCAGGCGACCCCGAGCCAGTAGGACGCGTCGTTGGTGGTGGGCATGTCCCGTCTCCTCGTTGCGATGGGGGCATGCTGGCCCGGGCCTGCTGACAGTCCACGTCAGCAGTCGCACGAATTCGCTCCGTCCGGGACGCCGGCCTGCGGCGACGGCGTGACGGTTCCCTGTCTTCCATGCAATGTGTGCCCCGGAATCGCTCACTTATCCGGATCACACGCATGCCCCGCGGCCTCGATCACCTCGTCATCGCCGTCCACGACCTCGACGCGGCCGGCAAGCTCTACGAGGCGATGGGTTTCCTGGTGGGCGCGCGCAACCGCCATCCCTGGGGAACGGAGAACCGCATCGTCCAGATGCCGGGTGTCTTCCTCGAGCTGATCACGCTGGGCGCGGGCGCGGCCATCGAGCCTCACGCGCCGGGACGCTTCTCGTTCGGCGCCTTCGTGCGCGACAGCCTTGCCCGCCGGGAGGGGATCGCCCTGACGGTCCTCGAGTCGGACGACAGCGGGGCCGACCGCGACCGGTTCGCCGCGGCCGGGATCGGCGATTTCGCGCCCTTCTTCTTCGAGCGGCAGGCCCTGCGACCGGACGGCACCAGCGTCCGGGTCGCCTTCAGCCTGGCGTTCGCGCAGGACCGGCTTGCCCCGGAAGTTGGCTTCTTCGTGTGCCAGCAGCACGAGCCGCAGAACTTCTGGAATCCCGCCTTCCAGCGCCATCCCAACGGCGCCTCCGGGGTGGCCGCGGTGCTGATGGTCTCGGAGAATCCGGCCGCCCATGCGGAGTTCCTGTCCGCCTTCTCCGGCGAGCGCGAGCTCGTGTCCAATTCCGCCGGTGTCGCCGTGCCTCTGCCGCGCGGCCGGATCGAGGTCATGACCGGGGCCGCCGCGTCCTGGGTGCTGGGCGCGCCGGTCGGCGAGGAGCCGCCGCGCTTCGTCGGCTTCTCGGTCGCCGGGACCGACGTGGCGGCGATGGAGAGCCGTCTGGCGGCGGCTCGCATTCCCTGCAGGCCCGGTCCGTGGGGACTCGTCGTTCCGGCCGAGGCGGCGATGGGCACGGCGCTGGTCTTCGCTCGTTAACGCGTCGGAGCCTCGGCCGCTTACCGTCCGGCCCCGGTTGCGCTAGCCTCTGGCCGTCCAAGGGGGGAACCGCATGATCCTGGCATCGCTGCAGGGGCTTCCGGCCTTCCTGCTCTACTTCTTCGTCGGCGTCGTGTTGTTGGCCGCCTATACGGCGGTTTACACGCGCCTCACGTCGCATGACGAACTGGGGCTCATCGAGCAGGGAAACGCCCCCGCCGCCACCGCGTTCGGCCTGAGCATGCTGGGTTTCGCCCTGCCGCTCGGCAGCGCGGCGGCCCATTCGGTGTCGATCGTCGACCTGATCGTCTGGGGCATCGTCGCCCTCGCGGTGCAGTCCGGCGCCTATCTCGTGGCGCGCTGGCGGCTCAGCAACCTCTCCGACCGCATCGCCAACGGGGACTGGGCCGCGGCGCTGTCGCTGGGTTTCCTCTCCCTGACCTGCGGCATCCTCAACGCCGTCTCCATGTCGACCTGAGGAGGCGAGCGTGAGCGACTTCGGCAAGCGCAAGCCCGAGGCTCCCGGGCCCGTGAAACGCTCCCAGAACGTGCCGTTCAAGATGATGGCGGGGGCGGGCGCGGCGGCGCTGGGCGTGTATGCCATTGCCCCGAACAGTTCCTGTCCGCAGGGGCGGATGTACGACACCATCGCGCACTGCATCTCGGACGGGAAGATCGGCGAGCAGCTCTGCCGCGACGGGTTCGCCAAGTCCGGCCCGAACGGGGCGGGCGTGATCTTCGGCGGTGGCCGGGGCGGCGCCTTCCAGCCGCTGACGCGCAACGCCGCCGGCTTCACGACCTACGAGGACGGGGTCACGCCGGTCGCGCTCGGCGAGGTTTGCCGGCCGGGCCAGTCGCGGAGTTCCTCGTCGTCCAGCCGCAGTCACTTCGGCGGGTCCTCGAGTTCCTCCTCCGGCTCGTCCGGCTCGTCCGGGCGGGGCTGGTTCTCGGCCTTTTCCGGTGGCGATTCGTCAACGTCGTCCTCCAGCTCAGGCGGGGACGGCGGGCATTCGGCCGTGTCGCGCGGCGGCTTCGGCTCGTCCGGGCATGCGTTTTCCGGGGGCGGCGGCTGACATGCGGCGCGTCGCCATCGCGGAGCGAGCGGACTGGAAGGCGATGCTGGAAGCCGACGGGTTCGACTTCCACACCATCAACGACGCGCCCTACTGGGTGGAGGACGCCTACTACGCCTTCACGCTGGCCCAGATCGAGAACCACATCGAGGACGTCACGACCGAGCTGGAGGCGATGTGCCGCGACCTCGCCGGTCGCATCGTCGGCGACGAGAGGCTGCTGCGTCGGCTCGCCATCCCGGAGACGGCGTGGGATCCGATCGCGGCGAGCTGGCGGCGCGACGACCCGTCGCTCTACGGCCGCTTCGACTTCGCCTATGACGGCACGGGGCCGGCGAAGCTGCTCGAGTACAACGCCGACACGCCCACCGCGCTGTTCGAGACCGGCTACGTCCAGTGGCGCTGGCTCGAGGATGCGCGGGCCGACGGCCGGCTGCCGCCGGAGGCCGACCAGTTCAACAGCGTGCACGACAAGCTCGTCGCGGCGCTGGCGCGAATCACGGGCGGGCGCCGCCTGCACCTGACCTGCATGGACGACACCGCCGAGGACCGCGGCACCGTCGCCTATCTCGAGGAATGCGCACGCCAGGCGGGAGGCGAGGCGGTCTTCGTGAGGCTCGCGGACATCGGTCGCTCCGCCGACGATGCCTTCGTCGACGACAAGGACCGGCTGATCGCGCAGCTGTTCAAGCTCTACCCGTGGGAGTGGATGCTGCGGGACGACTTCGCCGCCGCGCTGCCGGCGACCGTGACGCGGTTCATCGAGCCGCCGTGGAAGGCGGTGATCTCCAACAAGGGCCTGCTCCCGCTGCTGTGGGAGGCTTATCCCGGGCATCCCGCCCTGCTGCCCGCCTTCTTCGAGAACGACCCGCGCAAGGCGACGCTGGGCACCAGCTTTGCCCGCAAGCCGCTCTACTCCCGCGAGGGGGCCAACGTCACGCTGGTGCGCGATGCCCAGGTGCTCGACGCCGATCCCGGGCCCTACGGCCGAGAAGGCTACGTGCGGCAGGCCCTGGCCCCGATCGTGGGAGAGGCGGGCCGCTACGTGGTGCTCGGCAGCTGGGTCGTGGCCGGCGAGGCGGCGGGCCTTTGCCTGCGCGAGGACGATGGCCCGATCACCAAGAACACGTCGCGCTTCCTCCCCCACGCCATTCTCGGCTGAGGGGTTCCGGGCGCCCTCGCTTCCCTGGCCGGGACCGTCTATACCGGCGCGATGACCGAGATCTCGCCGAACACCGTCGTCGCCGCCGGAGCCGTGCGCTTCGGCAATGCCCTGCCGCTGGCCCTGATCGCCGGGCCCTGCGCCATGGAGAGCCGCGCCCACGCGCTGGAGATGGCGGCCGCCCTCAAGGAGATCACCGGCGCGCTTGGCCTGCCGTTCGTCTTCAAGACGTCCTACGACAAGGCCAACCGCACCTCCCTCACGGGCGCTCGGGGCATCGGGCTGGATGCCGCTCTCGCCGTCTTCGCCGAGATCCGCGAGACCCTGGGCCTGCCGGTGCTGACCGACGTGCACGATGCCGGCCAGTGCGGGCCCGTGGGCGAGGTCGTCGACATCCTGCAGATCCCGGCGTTCCTGTGCCGCCAGACGGACCTCCTGGTCGCCGCCGCCAAGACCGGCCGGGTGGTGAACGTGAAGAAGGGCCAGTTCCTGGCGCCGTGGGACATGGCCAACGTGCTCGCCAAGGTCACGGGCGCCGGCAACCCCGACGTCATGCTGACCGAGCGCGGCGCCTCCTTCGGCTACAACACGCTGGTGTCGGACATGCGCTCGCTGCCCATCATGGCGCGCACCGGCGCACCGGTGATCTTCGACGCCACCCATTCGGTCCAGCAGCCGGGAGGGCAGGGGACCTCCTCCGGCGGGCAGCGCGAATTCGTGCCCGTCCTGTCGCGCGCGGCCGTGGCCGTGGGCGTGGCCGGCGTCTTCATCGAGACCCACGAGGCCCCCGAGCGCGCGCCGTCGGACGGCCCCAACATGGTGCCCCTGAAGGAGATGCCCGCGCTGCTGGCCGACCTCATGGCTTTCGACCGGCTGGCCAAGACACCGCGGGCCTGAGCGTTCGACGCGCTAGAGTCCGGCGAGCGGCACCGTCCCGCCGAAGGTCTGCTCGAGGAACTGCGCCTCCACGTTGGACAGGAGGCGGTCGGTGAACAGCAGCGGATGGCGCAGGAAGATCCGCTCCGTCCAGCGCTCGACATACCAGGGCAGGGGCTTGCCCTGCTCGTCCATGTCGGCGAAGTGCATCGCCATGCAGACCTGCAGCTCGAACATGCCCTGGTGCCATGCGCCGGTGCGGTCCGCCCGGTAGGCGAGCCAGAACGTCGCCTCGTCCGGGTCCAGCCCGCTCATGATCAGGAACAGGAAGCGGACCCACTCCGGTCCCAGCAGCGCCAGGCCGATATGCTGCACCCCCTGCGGCACGTTGAGGTAGGCGGGGATCCCGCCGTCGATCCTGCTCATGGGTCCACGTTGCGTCCTGCGCGCGTTCGGAAGGGGCCGGGCCGCGGCGCGTCGTGCCCTGGCCGGCTGTGGGATGGGCGCACGTCTCCGCGCCCGGCCCCGAGGCTCGGGGCGGGCTGGCGTGCGAGGCTTTGCGGAAGGCGAAAAAGCTAGGCGAGGCGTCTCGATGCGCCGGTCGGCAACGGCCCGGCAGCGGGCAAGGCGAGAGCGTCCACGCTCCCGGTGTCGAGGGTGCGGCGGTTCATGTCTGGCTCCAACGGATGCTGAATCGTGCCAGAGCGGGACAGGTCTGTGAATCCCAAAAATGACGGCGGCGCGAGAATTCGCGCGAGCGGGTCAACCCGGATCGCGTGGTCCGTAGCGCAGCGCCCAGCGCCGGCCGTCGTGCGAGAGCTCCACCAGCCCGAGGGGGGCGGCGTCGACCGACCAGAAAGCCTGGGCCGGCGCTCCCAGCACGTGGACGACGGCGGCGCGCAGGACCGACGCATGGGTGACGGCGAGCAGGCGGGGATGGTCGGCCGCGTCGGCGAGGAAGGCCGCCACCCGGGCGACCAGGGCGGTGATCGGCTCACCCCCGTGCGGCGCCGAGGTCGGGTCTCGCATCCACAGGGCGACGGCGTCCGGCTCGCGGGCCAGCACGAGGTCGAGGGTCTGCCCCCGCCAGCGCCCGACGTCGAGATCGGCGAGCCGCCCGTCCTCGTCGAACGGCCCGCCGAGCACCTCGGCCGTGTCGCGCGCGGCGCGGGCCGGGGAGGCCAGGACCGTGCCGGCGCGCAGCCGCGTGAGTCGCGCGATGCGCCCATGCTCGGCGGCGTCCACCGGCGCGTCGTCGGCGAAGGAGACCGTCCGGGTCGCGGCCGTGGCGGCGTGGCAGAGCAGGCGCAATCGGGCTGTCATCGTTTTTCCGCTTCGGGCCACGGGTCCGGGCCTCAGGTCGATTGACAAAGCCCGTGATCAAGGTGTTGTCTCCCAGGATATCGATGCTGGGAAGCCGGTGGAAATCCGGCACGGTCGCGCCACTGTGGATCGCTCGCTCGCGGGTGACAGTCAGACCTCACATCGGTGCCACTTTGGCCGGGGCGCACGACCCCTGAGGAGCCGCAATGTCCGCGACCACCACGACCGCGCAGCAGCAAGTCGCCGTTCCCGCGATTCCCGTCCGTGAGATCATGCCGTGGGCGATCTTCGGCATGCTGATCGCTGTTCTGGCCGTCTACTTCGTCGGAGCCGAGCAGGGCGCCGTGGCGCTCTTCGGCGGCGAGGCCATTCACGAGTTCGTCCACGACGGGCGCCATCTTCTCGGCTTCCCCTGCCACTGACGCAGCCGGAGCCATCGGGATGGTTGGGACCCTGCTCCTGCGCGGGATGCTTTGTGGTGCCCTGGCGGGTGTCGTAGCGACGAATTTCGCCTGGATCTTCGGCGAGCCCACCATCGACTGGGCCATCGCGTTCGAAGAGCACGCGGCCAAGATGGCCGGCGAGGCGCAGGGCGCCGAGGTCGTTTCCCGCGCCGTGCAGAGCACGCTCGGTCTCTTCACCGGCGTCACCGTCATCGGCGCGGCGATGGGCGGGCTCTTCGGCATCGCCTATGCCTTCGCGCTGGGCCGGTTCGGCCGCATCGGCCCCGCCGGCACGGCCGTCCTGCTGGCGTTGGCCGGGTTCCTGGTCCTGGCCTTCGTTCCCCAGCTGAAGTACCCGGCGAACCCGCCCGCGATCGGTCACGCCGATACGATCGGGGCGCGCACGGGGCTCTATTTCTCGCTCCTCGGACTGTCGCTGTTTGCCGCCGGCCTCGCCACGGCCTTTGGCCGCGCCGTGGCGGCCCGCCATGGCGGGCGCATCGGCACCGTGGCCGGCCTCGTCTTCTATGCCGTCGCGGTCGCGGTCGTGATGATGGCCATGCCCACGGTGAACGAGGTTCCCGACGAGTTCTCCAGCGTCGTCCTGATGAAGTTCCGCCTCGCCTCGTTGGGCACCAGCGCGGTCCTGTGGCTCACCCTGGGTGCGGCCTTTGCCTGGTTGTCGGGCTGGCGTCCGGGCGGGAGCCGTCGGGTCCTGGCTTGAGGGCCGCCCGCATCCTGGTCCTGGCCGGGGTGCTCGTGGGAGCAGCCCTGCCGTGGCCTGCCTTGCCTTGGGCCGCCCTGCCGGCGAAGGCCCACGAACGGTCGGTCCAGCCCATCGTCGGGGTCGCTGTGCCGTCGCTGGAGCACGGTCAGATGGCCGTCTACGCCCGGCACTGGAGCGCGATCGTCGACCTGGCATCGTCCCATCCCGCGACCCGGTCGGAGGATTTCCGCAGGGTGCTGAACTACGCGCGGATCCAGAAGGCCTGGTGCCTGTGGGGCCTGGCGCCGCGCGCGATCGCCGACGAGGACAGCCCCTTCAACGAATGCTCCCATGCCTACCTGGCAGCCGCCCGGATGCTGCTCGACACCATGCGCCAGGGCGCGTCTTTCGATGCGCCGGCCGAGCGCCTGGCGCAGACGGTGGACCGGGAACTCGTCTACGCGGGCGCGCCGGTGATCTGCGGCTTCAGCGGGGAGGACTTCGACACGGCGAGCCACGTCGTCCCGCACTGGGCGGACATCCCGCGCCACCCGCCCTCGCTCATCCCCTTCGCCGGGGCTGCGGTGATGATGCTGGGCGCCGTCGCCGCCACGCGCCGCTGGCTTCTGCCTCCGGCCTGAGCCGGCGTGCTCAGAGTGTGTGACTCTTTCGATTGTCCAGCTTGCATCTCCCTCTCCGCGTCCTGGCCGGGCTTGGCCCGGCCATCCACGACTTCAGGATGGCCCCAGCAAAGTCGTGGATGCCCGGGCCGAGCCCGGGCAGGACGGCTGAGAGGTGGTCGCGCAAGCGAAGGTCAGGTGCAATGCGGCGCTGGAGATTGATTCACACACTCTCAGTCCACGTCCTGCGGGAACTGGCCGGGATTCACGAAGCTGATCGTGCCGCCCGAGCCGCATTGCAGCTTGTCGGTCAGGCGCAGTGCACGCTGCTTCTGGTGGAACAGGGTGAAGGATCCCGGCATCCACGTGCCGACCGGCTTGGGAATGCACGGCCCGCCGCTGGGGCTCGGCGGTAGCGGCGTGAACGCGCACGGCCCGAACGGCTTGATGTTGACCATCGGGATGCAGTCGTTGACCGTCGCCGAGAACTGCTTGGTGTTGTAGCTCGTCTGGTTGCTCGTCACGAGCAGAGGCTGCGGGATGGGGCAGCCGGTGCAGATGATCATGTTCATCGCATTGATGGTCTGCATCGGCATCGGCGATCTCCTGCCAGACGGGGTTTCAGGCTCTCGGCTCGGCCGGGCTGGGCGTCAGAAGCCCACCCCCAGGATGACGTAGCGGCCGCAGGCCAGCGCCGGGCAGGCCCGCGCGGCGGGGGCGTCCCAGGCTTGCCGCTCCGCCGAGGCCACCTGCACCTGCGGCGGGGCCGCCGGGGGCGTCGCCGGCCGGCCCGCCAGGGCCTCCTTCGGCAGCGACGGCGCGGGTCGTGCGCGCTGGGCGGCGGGCGCCTCGGCCAGCGCCGGTCCGAGGAGGATGCCGCTGACGAGAAGGGTTGCGGCGACGCGGTGAATGGTCGTGGGGCGGCTCATGGGCGATCTCGGCGCAAGGTTCAACGGGGGCCCACCAGGAGGATCCTGAAGTCCAGCGGCTCGACCACGTCCCTGGCTTCGCTCTGGAACGTCGTCGGCCCGGTCTTCTTGACCCCCTGGGAGCAGAAGCTGGTGATGCGGTCCGGGCGCCCCTTGTCCACGGAGAGTTTCAGGACGCCGGTCGGCTTTCCCGCGATGAGGGGCTGCAGGAGGACGCGGATCCGCCGTTCCTCCATCTGGGCGCCATTGGCTTCGCCGGCCGCGCTGAGCTTGTCGATGCCCGCCAGGGTGCCGGCATCGATGCAGTAGGTGCGCTTCAGGGCGTCCAGGGGCGCCGCCAGGCTGGGCTTCTCCCGCAGGGCCTTGCGCAGCACCGTGTCCCGGCTCACGCCGACGCTCGTGCGGTAGGACAGTTCCAGGGCCAGCGGCTTGTCGGCCGGGATCTTCACCGGCGCGGACAGCACCGTCTCCACCGCCCAGGTCGGGAAGTAGAGCGGCGCGCCGTCGGGCGACGTTCCGGCCTGCTGGATGACGCCCGCGCCGGCGAGCGTCTCCAGCGCCTTGGGCTGCAGGGCCTGCACCTCGTTCTGGAAGGTGCCGACGGGCACGAGCGAGATCTTGGAGCGGCGCAGCTCGGCGGCGACGCTGCGTCCGTTGAGGTCCGCCGTCTGGCTCGCCGCCATGCGCAGCGGCCGGCCGTCCACCTTCGCCACGGCGTCGATGAAGTTGGTGGGTTCGATCCCCGGAATTGCCCACTGGACGTCGGGATCCGAGAAGTCGAGCCGGGGCAGCGCCAGGACGAGCTTGGCGTCGAGCGGCATCCCGCCGGTGTTCGCGACGCTGTAGCGGATCGTCACGCGGTCGGGCGTCACCTGCATCTGCGCGGACTGGATGGAGAGCCCGGCCGCGTCTCCCGCGGGAACGAGCGTCAGGCCCCCTAGCGGCAGCTCCGTCGAGGATTCTTGCGCCAGCCCCGGTCCGCAGGCCATCACCAGCGCGACACCGGCAAGGAGGAGGCGCCAGCCCGGCGGGCGTGGGAGACGGCGGTTCGGCATCGGTGTACCTGGCTTGGACAAGGGCGCGACGGTCGCGATCGGGGTCACGGGCGGATCGAGTAGAACTTGACGGCGAACGACCATTTCGGGTCGCGGATCGGCTTGTCGTCCTCGGCGGGAAGGATCTTGAGGCTGCGGGTCTGGCTGACCAGATACTGCGCCGCGTTCTTCTGGCCGGCCATGGCCGCCGGGACGTCGGGAAGATCGACGTAGAGCACGGGCGCGTCGCTCAGGATGGCGACGAGCATGCCGAGTCCGGTCGGCGGGCTGGCGACGAACTCGAACGCCTCCTTGCCGGTCGGCTCCGGAATGATCTTCAGCCGGCCGGGCTTGAGCAGGTTCTGCTGCTCGTCGCCGGCGGTGGCCGAGACCAGCGAGAGCCTGTTCGGATAGACCTGGGTCAGGGTGCCGGCGGCGTCCACGTCGACGAGCACGAGGTAGCCTTCGCGCTTGGTGGCGACCTTCACCGACATGCGCGAGCCCACCTGGGCCTCGTTCCCCGGCGCGATCTCGAGGGTGACACCGGAGGGGTTGGCATCGTCGTCGGGTGTGAACACCGGGGGCGCGCTGCCCAGGGTCGGCTGCTCGGTCGCGCTGGGCGGGCTCGGCTGGCTGCCGGCCGGCGGGGGCGTGATGATCTTGACTGCCCGGTCCGGGGACGTCTGCGCGGCCGCGGGCCAGCACAGGGCCAGGCCGAGCAGGGTGGTCGTGACGAGGGCCGTCTTGAACATCGTCGCCTCCTCAGGGGGCCGTGAACAGGCCGACGGTCCCGACCGCGGAACCGGGCGGGAGCTTCGCCAGAATATCGAGAACGCGTCCCGGCGCCTTGTTCAGGCTCGGCCTTTCCAGGTCGCGGATCGCCTTCTCCACGTCGGGCAGGCGTTGCGGCATCGTGACGGCCACCACCTGGTCGGCGCCGAAAGGCTCGCTCACCGACAGGGGAAGCCGGTAATCGTCTTGGTCGAAGGTGTTGCGGTCGTTGCCCGCCGGATAGAGCATCTGGACGGCTCCGTTGCCGGCGATGTTGAACATCACCAGCGCCCGGCCGCGCAGCGCCTTCACCTCGATCTCGACGCGATTGCCCTTGCGGTGCAGGCCGTCTCCGGGCAGCAGGCGGATGGCCTGCGGGGCGCGGGCTACCACGGTGCGCAGCGACCGGATGACGGCGGTGCGCTCGATGACGCCGGCCATGTCGCCGATCTCGACGTTGCGCGCGATCACGTCCCCACCGGACACGACGTCCTTCGTGCCGGGATCCCACAGCAGGTCTGGCGAATCCTTGGGCTCGACGATCTGGAACGGCACCGGCAGCACGAAATTCTGCAGCTTGGCGCCCATGCCGTCGAACGCGGCCACCCTGATCTTCGGTCCGTCGGTCCTGGGCGGGACCTGCTGCGCCGATCCGGCCGGGGGAGGCGGGGGCAGGGCGGTCGGCGGCGGTGTCGCCGGCTGGGGCGGCGGCTTCGCCGTGCCGACGGGCTGGACCGAGATGCCGCGCGACAGTTCCGCGCCGGCCACGACGTCGGGTTGCTGCCTCTGGTCGGCGATCTGGTAGCCGACCAGCCGGACGTAGTCGGACAGTTCGGTGCCGCTCACGGATCCGTCGTGGTTGGCGTCCGCGGCGCCTTCGAGCCCGCGCGCCACGGCGTAGCTCAGCGCGCCACGCGGTCCGCGATCCTCGATCATCACCTCGGCCGCGCCGCGGCCGGCCGAGGCGGCCGACAGGATGGCCGTGCGCTTCAGGTCCGGCGGCCGGGCCGCGGGCGCCGCTCGCGCGTCGATGCGCTCGGCCGTGCCGCGCGCGGCTCCGCCGGCGGCCCGGTCGTCGGTGGCCCGCACCTGGTCGCGACCGCTGGCGTAGTCGTTGACGACGATGACCTGGGCCCCCGCCTTCTCGATCCGCGCGGCCGCCGCGAGGACCGAGGCCCAGGGGAGCACGTCCGCCGACGGGGCTCCGGGCCGGTAGCCGGCCAGCAGGAACGCGCTGCCGCCCGCCGTCCCGCCGAGCGTGCCGCCGATGCCCGCGAAGGACAGCATAACCGTGTCGTCCGGCCTTGCCCGTTTCGCGAGCGTGTCGAGCGCCCCCTCGATGGCCTTGGGCGTCGCCGTTGCGTTCGTGAGGATCATCACGTCCCGGGCGCCACGGCCCCGCAGCACAGCCGCGATGTCGTTGGCGTCGGCGACGGCGCCACGCAGGGGCGGAACGCCCTGGTACGTGTCGATGCCGACGACGAGCCCACGCAGCTCCGCCTGGGCCGGCGCAGCGGCCAGCCCCGCCAGAAGCACGCCGCGGGCGGCGCCTCGGCACAGGACGGACGACCGGAACGGGCGTTTCATGCCGGTGCTCCTCGTCATGGCTCGAGCGTCACGAACTTGACGGCCACCGAGGCGCCCGTCGTCTTGCCGAGCTGCTCGAGGGCCTTCGGAAAGGCCCGCTTGCCCGGCACGTTGGAGGCCGCCTTCAAGGCCGGGATGTCCGCCCCCGTGACCGCGATGAGCAGGATCGGCGCCGCCGCGGTGGTGCCCGGCTTCATCTCGAGGCGCAGCCGGAAGGTCTTCTTCTGCGCGTCGCCGGTCGCCTGGCTCGTGATGTCGTGCACGTCGCCGTCGTCGTCCACGAGCAGGAGCAACGGGGCTCCCCCGCGCGACTCGACGGTGCCCGTCAGGGTGTCGCGGCTCTTCAGCGACTCCACGCCGGTGCTGAGGGCCACCTGGTCCGACCCGTCCTTCACCAGCCGGGCGACGAACGGCATCGCGGCGCATTGCGCCGGCTTGATGAGGCGCACGCCGATGGAGGCCTCCCAGGTGAAGCGGTCCTTGAAGTCCTTGTCGAAACGGTGGAACGGCTTGTCGTCCACGCCGTAGCCGTCCACGTCGGCCGACTTGTCGCCGACCGGGCCGGGCAGCAGCGCCGCGCATTCGCCGATGTCGTAGCCGCGCACGTATTTGCGCACCGGGCCCTCCAGCGACGGGGGTGGCGCGGTGGGCGCCGTCGGAACAGGCGGCGCGGTCGGTACGGTCGGTGCAGCCGGCGGTTCGACGGGCGTGGCCGGAACCGCGGGCCCGGTCGTCACGTCCGTTCCGGGCGGCTTGCCGCATTTCTCCGTCCACGCGATGATGGCGTCCTTCTGGAGAGCCGGCTGGCTGCAATCGATCGGGCGGTTCTGCGCCGTGTCGGTGGGGGTATTCGGGCCCGTCCCGCCGTTGGCGTTCGGCTCCTGCGGGACCGGGGGCTGCACCGGCGGCCGCTTGTCGGCGGTTTCGAGCGTGATCTCCTTCTCGGGCGCCTTCACCACCGGCTTCGAGCCGGCATTCAGCCAGGCGAGAAAGCCGCCGACGCCGCCCAGCACCAGCACGGCGAGCCCGATGACCAGGCCCTTGCCGCCGCCCCCCGCCGGCTTCGGCGCCGGCGCGCGGTCGGAGCGGGCCTGCTCGGCGCGTGGCGGGGTCGGGGCCGCGCCCTTGCGACCCTGGGCCTGCGGGGCGGCCTGCTGCCAGTCGATCGCCTCCTGCATGGTCGCGAAGCGCGCGGCGGGATCGGGCTGCAGCATCCGCTCGAGCAGGGGGCGCATTTCGGGGGCGATGCCCGACAGGTCCGGAACCTTGCGGCGCTTGTCGATGATCTCGAGCTGGCTGCCGCCCATGTCGATGGGCTTGCCGAGCAGCGCCTGCGCGATCACGAGGCCCAGCGAGTAGATGTCCGAGCGCCCCGTGACCTCGCCACCGAAGTGGCCGAGCTGCTCGGGCGAGACGTAGTTGTACTTTCCGGCGAAACCGCCGCCGAGCACGGTCGCGTCGCCAACCCGCGTGGAGCGCGCGATGCCGAAGTCGATGATGCGGGCGCGGGCGTAGTCGCCCTGCGAGACGATGATGTTGTCGGGGGAAATGTCGCGGTGGATGATGCCGCGCTCATGCGCGGCGCCGAGCCCCGAGGCGACGCGACGCAGCAGGACGAGCGCCTGGGCGGGCGAGAGAGGCCCGTTGCGCAGTACGTCCCCGAGAGAATGTCCCTCGACGAGCTCCATCGCCAGGTAGTGGCGGCGCAACACCGGGTCCAGCGAGAACACGTAGTAGCGGACGATCGCCTCGTGATGCAGGCGGTTGAGCGCCGAGGCCTCGCGGCGGAACATGGCCAGCGCGGCCTCGTTGTCGGCGAGGTCGGTGCGGATGACCTTGATGGCGACCGGCTCGCCGGTCTGCAGCTCGTGGCCGCGGTAGACGTCGCCCATGCCGCCGCTGGCGAGATGCGCGTCGATCTCATAGATGCCGTTGAGCTGCGTGCCGGGCGGCAGCGCGCCGTTGCTGGGCTGGAAGATGGTCGGATCGGCCACGGTTTCAGTCCCAGATGTTGCGAACGGCGGCCGTGAAGGGCGCGACGGTGGCGCCGTCCTCGGGCCGGTAGCGGATCACGACGACGGTGACGTTGTCCTTGGCGCCCCGGTCCAGCGTCATGCCGATCAGCTCGCCGACGGCGATCTCCGCCCGCCGCCGGCTGACGGCGGCGAGGATCTCGTCCGGTTCGACGTGGCCGGTGAGGCCGTCGCTGCACAGCACGAAGATGTCTCCCGGTTCCAGTTCGCCGTGGCGGTGGTCGAGCATGGGCTCCTCGAACACGCCGATGGCCCGCGTGATGACGTTGCGCCGGGGCCAGGCCTTGGCTTCCGCTTCGGTCAGGACCCCCTGCGCCAGCAGATCCTCAGCTTCAGTATGGTCGCGAGTCACTTGAAGAATTGTGTGCTGGCGCACGAGGTAGACCCGGCTGTCGCCCGACCAGACGCAGGCGAAGTGCTCGCCGAAGGTCAGCAGCACCGCGACCGTGGCGCCCATCACACCGTGGCTGCGCTGGGCCGCGTAGGCCCGGATCCTCGCATTGGCCTCGGCCAGCCCGTCGTCGCAGGCCTTCATGAGGTTGGCCGCGCTCTCCTGCGGCCCCACCGCGCCCAGCACCTCGACGATGGCGGCGCTGGCCACCTCGCCCGCGGCGTGGCCGCCCATGCCGTCCGCCACGACCCACAGGCCCGAGTCCGGCCGCAGGCAGAAGCTGTCCTCGTTGTGGTCGCGCACCCGCCCCGCATGGGTGGCCCCGAAGGTGTCGAACGAGGCGCCGGGCCAGGACGGGAGCGACGGGGACGGGGGGTGCGACATGGGCTCATCCGGACTCAGGAGGAACCGGCGAAGCGTCCCGTGAGGACGCCCGTCAGGAAGTAGGGATCGGGCATTCCGGCGAAGGTGGCCGCCCGCGGCGGGTAGCCCGCGCCGCCGGCGGTCCACCAGCAGGTGAGGCCCGCCTGCTGCAGGGGCCAGGCGCCCGCCCGCAACTGCGCGAAGGACGTGCCGACGTCGAACTGCGTCGGGTCGCCCTCGGCCGTCACGACACCGCCATAGGCGGGCTCGAGCGGACCGGCGAGAACGGGCGCCGTCTCGGGATGGGACAGCGCCTCGAGCGCAGCCGTCGTGTGCTCGAAGGGGCGGTTGGGATCCAGGGTGTCGAACAACAGGGCCTCGGCCTCCGCGAACCAGGCATCCTGGGCATTGTGCTCGGGGGGCGGGATGGCCGGTGTGCCCGATGGCACATCCGGATCGCAGGCGATCAGGGTCAGCGGGTAGTAGCGGCCCACCCCGTCGATCGAGGGCATCATCGCGCCCAGCACCGGCACGCCGCACAGGGCGGGACCCAGCCAGAAGCGCCAGATGGGGGCTTCCAGGAAGGCCGGCTGCCAGGCGTCGCCCAGGGCGTGCCGGCTCGCCGACATGGCGCCCTGGAGCCACGGCTCCCAGCAGTTCAGGAAAGCCCGCGGCGTCGACACCGCGATGAAGTCCCTCTTGGCATGCAGCTTTCCGAACAGCCCGAGGCGCATGGCGGCGTGTCCTACAGCGGGCCAGGGCACTTGAACTGTCGCAGTGCCTCCAGCCTGAAGGGGTTCTGCGGCGTCGAGTAGCTGACCTGGTAGCGGGCCTCCACGCCACCGACGACCCCGGTCCACTCGACCGCGTTGGGGCCGCGCTGGGCCGCCGTGGCGAGCAGCTTGAAGAGCGCCCACGGCCCGGACTGCTCGATGACCGGGTTGCCGACGCCCGGCGGGGTGTCGCTGGCGGTCATGGTGATGGTGAGCTTGCCGGCACCCGATGCCGCCAGACCCGGCCACATGATCTGGGACGGCGCCGGCGGCTGGCCGGCCGGCTTGCTTTCGATCCGCTGGCCGAAATGGTCGAACACGAGCACCGCGCCCGGGCGCAGCACCTGGCCCGGCGTCACGCCCAGCACCAGCGAGGGCACGCTGCCGCCCTGGGCGAAGAAGGTGTCGCGGATGATCGACGCGTTCTGGAATTGCTTCAGCGTCTCGCCGTTCATGGTGAGCTGCGGCGGCATGTCGGCGCGGACCTTCCAGTCGCGGCCCGACGTGTCGACGTACTTGCTCAGGCGCGTCCTGAAGAACTCGTCGATGGTGCCGTTGGGGCCGAACAGCTTGCCGAACTGGCCGAGATTGCTGTCGGGCCGGGAGGTCGGGCCGAACGGGAACTTGTTCTCCGTCACGTCCTTGCAGATCGCGTTGATGGCGCTCGCCATGTCGGCGTTGATCTTGGACTTGTCGCTGATGATCGAGTCGCGCTCCACCGCGTCGCTGGCCCGCAGGATCATGCCGCGGAACGGGTCGGGGAGGCGGTTGGCCTGCCCGCGCAGCTTGGCGGCGAGCACCTGGAGCTGCTGGTTGGCCTGGGCCGCCTGGGCCGGCACGTTGGCGCTGGTGATCAGGCTGTCGTTGATGTCGCTGAGGATGGCGACCAGCTCGTCGATGGGCCGCTTCGTCGTCGCCCCGTCCGTCCACTCGTGGAAGGGCCGGAAGCGTTCCTCGATGCGCGTGCCGGGCGGTGGTTCTCCCTGCGCGAACAGCGTCGCCCGGGGCGGCTGGGCCGCGGCGGGCGCCGCGCCGGGGGCCGCCGGCTTGGCGAGGTCGGGGCGGTCCTTGGTGAGCGCCGTCTCGGCCTTGATGGACTCGAAGATGGAGCGCAGCGGCGAGGTCGGCCCGCCCACCGAGCCCAGAACCTGGTAGCGCGGCTTGTCGGCCGTCAGCGGCTTCATCTGCATCTTGGCGAGGGCGTCGAGCCAGGCGCGCTCGAAATCGCGCCCGTACTGGACGAGGAGGTCCTGGTTCAGCGTCCTGTACTGGTCGCTGACCTGGGCGTTCTCGGCCAGCTTGCCCAGCACCCACTGCTCGGCCTTCACCTTGTCGGCGACGTCGCCGAGCTGGTCGAGGAAGGCGCGCTGGAAGCCGGCGTAGGTGTAGAAGCCCGGCACGCGGACGGCCTCAGGGTCGCCTCCCGCCACGTCGAAGACGCGGGCGAAGTCGGGACCTGCGGCGCGCGCGACGATCCAGTCCTGCGGGCCGGAGGCGCGGGCGCGCGACTTCAGCATCTCGTAGGCACGCTCGCGGATGCTCAGGCGGGCCAGCGTGGCCTGGCTGTCGGCGAGCAGCGGCCCGCTGATCTCGACCAGCGGATCGCGCGTGCCCTCCAGGTCGAGAAGCGCGACGAGATGTTCCTCCAGCGCCTTGCGGCCCTCGGACTGGCCGCCGCCGGGGTAGAGGTTCTGCGCCCAGTCCTGGCGGAACCAGGACACCACCACGTCCTTGTCGGCCGGGTGGCGCCCTCCAAGCATCATGTAGATCTTGAGGGCCTCGTAGATGAACGGCGCATTGTCCTTGTTGGCGTTCAGCACCTCCTCCAGCCGGAACAGGAGGCGCGGCCGGAACAGGCGCTCGAGGCCCATGGCGTAGGCCGTCGTGCCCGCCGAGGCGAGGCGCTCCTGCTGGCTCAGGCCGAAGCCGGCCGCCAGCGGGATGGAGTCGTCGCGCGACGCATAGCCCGCGGGCAGGAAGCGCAGCTTCTGGAGCGCCGGAAGAACCTTCGCGAACTCCCTGTCGCCGATGGGATTTTCGGTGACGAGCGGGCCCGCAGCGGAGGCATATTCGGTCGCGGCGGAAGCCTCGGCCTCGATCAGGGCCTTGTTGCGCGCGTAGCTCACCCACCAGGCGCCGCCCAGCGCGCCGGCGCAGGCGAGGATCGCCGCGAAGGCGGTGGCGCGCAGGATCTGCCGGCGCCTGACGGCGCGCAGGTCCGTGGAGACCCACGAGGCCTCGCCGATGATGACCTTCTGGATCAGGTCGGTCAGGAAGAAGCTCTTGCCGAGCCCGGAATAGGAGGCGCCACCCACCTCCTGAGCGCCGAAGTTCTTCACCAGCGCGTTGACGAGCTGGTCGATGGGGGTGCCGAACTGGGTGCCCGACGTGAAGTAGAATCCGCGCAGGGTGGCGTTGGCGTGGAAGCGGGTGGGCTCGAAGATCGAGCCCAGGAAGTCCTGGATCGGTCGCTTCAGCGCGGCCAGCTGCGCCGGGAAGCCATAGAGCGAGGCGCGCGTGGCGGGTGCGGGCTCTTCCTGAAGCCGGTCGCTCAGGTCCTGGTTGAGGCGGCGGATGAGCGCCTCGAACTCGCCGGGCACCTCGTTGACGAGGTTCTTCGTCTTGTCGGTCGTCTGGAAGGTGACGCCCCACACCTGCCGGCGGGCCTGCTCGCCGAGATTGCCGAAGAACTCCATGAAGCCGGCCACGAGGTCGGCCTTGGTGAAGACCACGTAGACCGGGAAGTTGATCTTGAGCCGGTCGTGCAGTTCGGCCAGGCGTCCGCGGATGGCGCGCGAATGGGCCTCCAGCTCCTGCGGGCTCAGGGTCAGCAGGTCCTGCAGGCTGATCGCCACGAGCACGCCGTTGATCGGCTGCTGGGCCCGGTGGGTCTTGAGCAGGTCGAGGAAGGCGAGCCAGCTGTCGCGGTCGGCCCGTGCGTCGGAATCCTGCGTCGTGTAGCGGCCCGCCGTGTCGATGAGGATCGCCTCGTCGGTGAACCACCAGTCGCAGTAGCGCGTGCCGCCAGCCCCGGCCACGGCCGCGGGCGTCGCCTTGCCGGCGAGGGGAAAGCGCAGGCCCGAGTTGACCAGGGCGGTCGTCTTGCCCGAGCCGGGTGGCCCGATGATCATGTACCAGGGCAGGTCGTAGAGGGCGTCCGCGCGTCCGCCGGCCGACTGGCGCAGCGTGGTGACGGCGTCGCCGATGCGGCTCTTCAGCTCGGCGCTGTCGTCCTCCTGCGGGCCGGCCGCCATGCCCTCGGCGAGCGCGTTGGCGTCCTTGCCACGCTTGTAGACCTTCCAGGCCGCATAGCCGGCGAAGGCCATGACCAGCAGCGTCGACAGCACCGCACGCACGATGACGCTGTCGAGCGGCCGGAAATCGCCGATGGCGAGGTAGGGGCCGGCCAGAACGATGACGGCCGCGAGCGCGAGCGCGCCCAGGCCGGCGACGGCGATCTTGCCGAGCTCGCCCGCAACTCCCGCCCCCTTCATCGCGCTCCCCGCAGCCGTCGTGCCTTGCTTGTCATGCCGCAACTCCTTGTCCGGGGCGGAGCCCGCGCGCGTCGCCGCGGGCGACACGGCGTAGACCACCACGGGTTTGGCGATGTTCTTGACCGCCTGGGCGCCCTTGGGCTCCAGGCGGCAGGGCAGGCGTCCGGAAATCTCGTCGTGGACCTTGCCGGAGACCAGGATCCCGCCCGGCTCGGCCAGGGACTCCAGGCGCGCCGCGATGTTGACGCCCTCGCCGAAGATGTCCCCGCCGTCCTCCAGGATGATCTCGCCGAGATTGATCCCGATCCGCAGCCGCAGCGGCTTGTCCTGGGTTCGCTCGCTGTTGCCGCAGGCCGCCTGCAGTTCCAGCGCCAGGCCCACGGCGTCCACGGCGCTGCCGAACACCGCCAGCACGCCGTCGCCCATGGTCTTCACGATCCGCCCGTTGCGGTCCTTCACCATCGGCGCCAGCAGCTGGTCGTGCAGTGCACGCACCCGCTGGTAGGTGTTGGTCTCGTCCTTCTCCATCAGGGACGAGAAGCCGACGACGTCGGCGGCCAGAATGCAGGCAAGCTGTCTCGTGCTGGCCATCGTGGATCCGCGGCAAAGGGTTGTGCCCTGCGGCGGCTTCGCCGCGCAGGGCCGAACGAACGTCTGAAATCGTGAGTGCCCAGCCCCAAACGGGCCGGGTGGTGTCGTTGCACCGGGTGGTGTCTTGGCAGGCGCAGGCATGGTCACGGCGGGCCGGAGCTGTCCCGGCCTGCCGCATGGTGGGTCGCTGGGGATGCGGACGGGTCATGGAAGGTCAGTCCGTCCGCCAGATCAGGATCTCGACGCGGCGGTTCTTGGCCCGGCCCTCGTTCGTCTTGTTGTCGCCGATCGGCTCGTCCGGCCCGCGCCCGTCGAGGGACACGCGCGAGGGGTCCTTCAGGTTCGGCTGGATGAGCGCGGCCACGCCCTTGGCGCGCTCCAGCGAGAGCTGCTGGTTGTCCTTGAAGCGGTTCAGGGCGCTGAGCGGCTGGTTGTCCGTGTGCCCGACGATGCGGACGGGACCGACCTCCTTCTCCAGGATCTGGACGATGCGCTGCCCGAGCGGCTTGAACTCGGGCACGACGTCGGCCTTGCCCGACTCGAACAGGATCAGGTTGCCGACCCGCACCGCGATCCACTTGGCCAGCGGATCGACCGTGACCGTGCCGTCCTTGATCTCGGGCGCCAGCCCGGCGCGGATGCGCTGCAGCTGCGTCAGCTGGGGCTCGGTGAGCTCCTTCTTGGGCGGCGGCGGAGCCGGCCTGGGCCGCCTGAGCTCGATCGGGGTCGACGGGTGCAGTCCGATGACGTCCGCCGCCGAGGCCTCCGAGGCGCCGGTGAGCAGGGTCCGCAGGCCGAGGAAGCCGCCGACCAGCAGCAGGGCCGCCAGGGCGCCCACCGACCAGACCGGGACCGTGGCCGAGCGCACGCGCTGACCCAGCGCCTGGCCGCGCCAGCGGGGCGAGAGGTCCGCCTGGACCTTCGGCTTCACCCGCCGCAGCAGCTCGTAGACCGAGCGCTGCAGCGTCTGCAGCTGCGACATGCCGTTGGGCGACGAACGGTGGACGCCCTGGAAGCCGAGCGCCAGGCAGGCGTGCTGCAGTTCGAGCACGTCGTAGTTCTGCACCGGGTCCTGGCGCAGCCTGTCCAGCTCCTCGAAGAAGCGGACGCCGCCCAGGAGCTCGCCGTAGAAGCGGCTGAGCATGCTGTACTGCGTCCAGACGTGACGGTCCGACGTGGGGATGTTCTGGACGATGTCGTCGGCCGTCGCGCACAGGATGTACTTGGCCGTGTTGGCACGCTCCGGGCTCACGCCGGCCGCGCGGATCTCCTTGTCGAAGAAGGAGATGGCGGCCGCCACCTGCTCCATCAGGCTCGCGAAGGACGCGCGCACCATGGCGACCCGCAGCCGGCCGAGCAGCAGCAGCAGCGGCCCCGCCGATCGCATGATCGGGTTCTCGTGGTCGGCGGCGAGCTCGTCGAAGCGCAGGTCCTCGGCGCGCTGCAGGTGGGCGGACGGATCCTGCTGCTGGGCGCGCTGCGTGACGATCCAGTCGTCCTGCGAATTGACGCCGGGGGGAAGCGGCGGGGCCGCGCCCGGCGCAGGCGCCGGAGGCGGTGGGGTCGGTGGGCGCCGGCCGCCCGGGTTCGGCATGAAGACCGTGCGTTCGCCGCTCCCGGGGCCGAACGGATTGTCGCCGCTCGTCATCGCCTGTTCTCCGCTACGGCCCAGAGTTCGAGCTGGAGTTCGGGCCAGTCACCGGCGAAGTGCATGCCGATGGAGGCGGCCGTGCTGAACTCCGGCCACAGGGGCGAGGTGCGATCGAGATAGAAGTAGACGTGGTCCGCGATGGCGCGGATCTGCGGTGGCGGTGTCGGCCGGTAGACGAGGGGCACGCCGGGCAGGTTGGCGTGCACGATGTCGTTCATCTTGTTGCTCGGGCCGAGCTTGAACAGGTTGGGGAACTGGTTCTGGATCTCGACCAGCGGACGCCGCGCCGAGACCTCGAGGATGAAGGTCGAGGTCCGGAACAGGTTGCGGTCGCGGATCGGGGAGATGAAGGCGTTGGCCGCGCGCTCGATGATCTCGAGCCGGATGGCCCGGTTCGGGTTCACCGCGGTCAGGAATTCCTGCAGGTCGCGCAGCACCGGCTCGAAGGTGGTGTCGAGGCTGTCGTGGTTGTAGGCAGGGTAGAGCCGCGCGCGCCGCTCCGGCGCGAAGGTCGCCAGTTCCCCCACCAGCGTCAGGAACTCGGTGTAGAGACGCTCCGGATGCACGCAGGTGGAGGCCCGCAGATGGCGCAGCACCGGGATCGTGCGGTTCAGGACCTGCAACATCAGGTAGTCGAAGCTTTGCAGGCCGCCCCCCGCCGTGGGGTCGGCGGCGAAGCGCGACAGCTCTTCCAGCCGGTTCTCGATCCAGCCGATGACCCGGTCCAGCCATCCCGACACGACCGGGTGCGCCGCGGTGGCCAGCAGCGGCCCGACGAAGCGCTCGTCCAGGATGACGACCTTGTCGCGCACCTCGACCACCCGGCCGATCGCCAGGCTGCCATAGCCGGGGCTCGCCTGCTTGCGCAGGTCCAGCGCCAGGCGCGGGTGGGCGATGTCGATCTCGCCGTCGCTGCGGATCTCTGCCGTCGAGTCGATGATGGTCTCGACGCCCTCGAGCCAGCGGCTGGCGCTCTCCGTGGTGCGGTGGTCGACCTCCCGTGTGTTGGGCGCCGCGGTCGGCAGCGTCAGCCACAGGATCTGGCCGGAGGCGGTGTCCGGCACGTCGATGGGCTCGGGCAGCGGGCTGTCGCCCGGCAGGTCGAAGGGTGTGCCGTCCTGCATGATGCCGACGGCGCGGCGCAGCGCGAACTTGCTCTGTTGCGCGAGGTCGCGGTCGATCTCGAGTTCGGCGAAGCCCCACGGATAGGGCGTGGTGAACCGCGTCCGACGCTCGACGAGCCGCTCCAAATAGCGGTCGTGCTGCTGAAAATGATGGGGGCGGAGAAACAGTCCTTCCCGCCAGACGACCTTGCTGTACCAGGACATTGCTTCAGCACACCTGCCGGGATGGACTCGCCTTCGCGAGCTTACGTTCGATCATAGCACTCTGCGAAATACTGCATAAACACATCTGCCAGCCCCCCGTCGTGGCGTTCGGCACTGGCGGCCCACCGCGCGGCATACGTGTCCCACAGGCGCGAGCGGCGGCCGCCGATCACCCCGGCGAGACCGCCTTCGGAGGGCAGAGAGGCCTCGATCGTCTTGGGCGACAGGTCGTCGCCGAGACGCCGCGCCGCCTGCTGCATGGCGGCGTAGGTCTTGAGCTGATGGGTCTTCAGGTCGGCGAAGCCCGCCTTGAAGGCCCGCTGCGCGTCGAGATAGCTGCGGGTCGGCGGGCCGAACAGGATGGCCAGCGCCTCCTCGGGGGAGGGCGCGAACTTCAGCGGGTTGTTGTCCAGCGCCTGGACGACCGTCTGGCTGCTGCTGCGCGTCATGCGTCGGGCGTCGGAGCGCGCGCTCAGCAGTTGCATCATCTCGCCGGTCAGCATGCGCATGAGCTGCCCGAGCCGGTCGGCGAGTTCCTCCGGCGGCACCCTCGCCATGATCTCCGGCGCGATCCCGGCCGCCGCCGCGAAGCGACGCACGAAATCGTCGGACCCTGCCCGCCGGTCGGGCTCGCGTGAGGCCGGCGGCTCGGCAGCGCGCTGCTCGAGCGCGGGCATCGGCGGCGGCGGCTCGAAGGACGGCGCCACCGGGGGCTCGAACGACGGCACGGCAGGGGGAGGCGAGACCGGCGGGGGTGAGGAAAGCGCCGCCGGCGGTTTGGCCGGCACGGGCTCGTCGTCCCAGGTGGAGGACGGCAGCGGCTGCGGAGCGGAGGAGGGGGCCGACGGGCTGGCCCACACGCCGCCGGGCCCGCCGCTCACCTGCGGCCTTGGCCGCGGGATCGGGGGCGGCGCGGGTGGGGTGGGCACGGCACGCGGCGGCCCGGCATCCCAGTCCGAGAACGACGAGGACGGCGGAGCCACCGGCGGAAGGGGCGGGGGCTGCGACCACGTCGGCACGGCGGAGAGGGGATCGGCCGCGCTGTCGTGGAAGTCGGGCGGGATCACGCGCGGGCCGAGATCGGCGCGGAAGGACCGCTGGTCGACCGGCGGCGCAGCGTCGTTGAAGTCCCACATGGCGTCGCCGACGGGGGTTGGCGGCGCGGCGCCCGATCCGAAGTCCTCGGGCCTCTCGGCGACGCCTTCAACCACCACGGCCACGATGTAGTGGCCGATCGACAGCCGGTCGCCCGTGCGCAGGCGGTGGGGCGACTGCATGCGCTGCTGGGCGCCGTTCAGGAAGGTGCCGTTGCGCGAGACGTCGTAGAGCAGGTATTCGCCGCCCTGGGGGCGGATTTCGCAGTGCTTGCCCGAGATGAACCGGGACGGGTCGGGAAGCACCCAGTCGAGATACGAATCGCGTCCGATGTCGAATCCGCGGGCGCCGGCGACCGAGTAGGTGAGGGACCCGCCGTCCGGCAGGTTGGTCTGGTTCTCGATCGTCAGGGTCAGACGCATGGGATCGATTTTCGGTTGGTCAGGCGGATTGCGGATCGAGAGCGTAGCGCAGACCCGTTGACGCCCAGTTCCTGAAAAGCGCGGCTTGCTGGTCCAGGGGAATCCGCGTGCCCGCGCCGAGGATCGCCGCCCGGACGGCTTGCGCGGTCAGTTGCGGGGGCGGGGCGATGCGAAACCGCTCGTCGCCGGACATGTTGCCGCTGGACCAGCCGGCGGCCAGCGCGATCCAGGTCGCGGGGCGCTGCTGGCTAGCCTGCATGCCGATGTCGAGCGCGTGCACCCGGCGCTGGTCCTCGGGGCTGCGCACCCAGTCCTCGGCGGCTCGCAGGCAGGCCTCCTCCGTCGCGCCGTCGACCTTCACCTGGCGCAGGCACGTGCAACCCCACCAGACCGCTTCGCGCTTGCCCAGCAGGTAGGCCAGGAAGGTGAGGGCGCAGTCCCACTTCTCGGCGCGCAGGCAGGCGTCCACGAAGACCGGCGAGGGCTGCCGCTCGGCCGGCTCGCCGATCTCGACGACGGCGGTGGGAAACGCCGCATAGAGATCGTCGACGGTCGCGAACCGGATCCTGGGTTGGTGAGGCGCACTCATGGCCCGCTCCTGCTCCGCCGCTTGTCCTGCGCATCGTCCCGCGCCGGCCGTCCGGGACGTGCGCCGACGCACCGCGCATCCTGACGGCGCGAGGCACAAGATGCTATGATGTCTCTGTTTTGAGGGAGATGACAGTGTCCAACCAACCGATGATCCGCATCCTCGACACCGATCGCTTTCGCTCGGCGCTGATCGCGACAATCGCCGGTGGAGCGCTCTGCGTCCTGACGTCCTCCTTGGTGTGCTCGCCGGCCGCGGCGCAGGCCCAGCCCAGCTATTCCGCCCAGAGCGTGCTGGACTTCTTCCTTGCACCCAGGCCGGGCGGCACCCGTGCCGTCTGCGTCGGCGGCTGCGCCAAGCAGGCCGATCCCGTGCGCAACACGTTCGACCTCGAGGTCACGTTCGACCTGAACTCCGATGCGCTGACCGAGCCGGCGCGGCGCAACCTTTCCGAGTTTGCCAAGGCGCTGAACGACCCCCGGCTGGAAACCCTGCGCTTCGCCATCGACGGGCATACCGACGCGCGCGGCCCGGAGACTTACAATCTCACCTTGTCGGAGCGGCGGGCTCAGTCGGTGGTGTCGTTCCTGGCCCAGCAGGGCATCAACCGCGAGCGGCTCGCGCCGAAGGGCTACGGGAAGACGCAGCCCAAGACCGACGATCCCTTCGACGGCGCCAACCGCCGCGTGGAGACCCGCCTCCTGCAGTGAGTCGCCGGCGTGCCCGCCCGGCGCCCGCGATCGTCCCGACACCGAAGCCCGGCTCGCGCCGGGCTTTTCCATGTGGGCCCATGGCATTCGGGCGAGCGCCTGGCGGGGCTCGGGCCGTTGCCGTGACGGGGGGCGGCTCAGGGACATCCGACCGGCCTCAGTTGATGTCGACCTTCGGCGCCGTCAGGGCGATCGTCGGGCCGATGATCTTGATCCCGCCCGGGTCGATCGTGATCTTGTTGGGGCCGCAGATCAGCGAGATCGACTTGCCGACCTTGATCTCCACGTCCATGCCGATGGTGATCGTCTGGTTCTTGCCCACCTTGAGCGTGTCGTCCATGCCGATCGTGGTCTCCCGGTTCTTGGAGACGTCCGTCTTGGTGTTGCCGTTGGCGACCTTCAGGTCGTCGTCGCCGTTCACGATCTCGGTCTTGCGGGCCGTTCCGCTGCCGAACTTCTCGGCGATCTTCCGCGTCTCCTGATGGAGGATGACGCTGTTGAGGTCCTTCTGCGCGTGGAAGTAGACCTCCTCGCTGTCCTTCTTGTCCTCGAAGCGGAATTCGTTGAAACCGCCTCCGCCCTTGCTGGAGTTGGTCTTCAGGCCGGACTTCGTCTTCTCGGCGGGCAGCGGGTAGGGATGCTTGTTGTCGCTGTTGTAGACGGTGCCGGTGACCAGCGGGCGGTCGGGGTCGCCTTCCAGGAACTCGACGACGGCCTCCATGCCGATGCGCGGCGTGTGGATGCCACCCCAGTTCTTGCCGGCGAAGACATGGGCCACCCGCACGCGGCGCGACGGCTTCTTGTCCCGCTCCCAGTAGAACTCGAGCAGGATCCGGCCGTGCTCGTCGACGTCGATCTCCTCGCCGTCCTTGCCGACCACCTTGGCCGTCTGCACACCGAAGATGCGGGGCTTGGGGGTCCGGAACGGGCTGCGGAAGGGCGTCTTCGTCTCCAGGAACTCGAACTCGCTGTGCACGTCGCGCCCCGCGCGGGACCCGGCATTGGAGCGGAACAGTTCCGAGACGAAGGAGTGGCTCGAGCGCAGGATCAGGTATTCGGTGTTCTGGCCCGACACGTAGTGCTTGTCGACCTTGACCGTCTCGCCGGCCATCAGCGTGACGGCGTCGCCCGCGGCCGTCCGCCGGCCGTCCTGGGCGGCCAGCATTTCCATGCGCACCTTGGCATAGCTCTGGCCGTCGCCGCGTTCGTCATACTGGCCTGGATACTCGTAATGCTCGTAGTCGCTGTGCGCGAAGGAGGCCGATCCCGGCTGGTCGGCCTTCATCGACGCCGAGGCCTTGAGCGGATTGTATTCGTTGAGCGAGACCTTGCCGGTATGGAAGCGGCGCTGGCCCTGCCAGTCGCTCAGATACTGCTTCTTGTGGTAGACGGCGCCGCGGTCCGGGTGGAACTCGATCGTGCCGATGGGGGTCGCCTCGTGGCTGCCCTTGTCGTCGGCCAGCACCATGATGTGCTTCGAATCCGTGTGCTTGAAGTAGTAGTAGATGCCGTGCAGCTCCATCAGGCGGCTGACGAAGTCGAAATCGGATTCCCGGTACTGCACGCAGTATTCGAGCTTCGGGTAATCCTTCTGGAGCTTGTCCTCGAAGTCCGACTGGCCGGCCTTCTGGAACACCTCCTTGATGATGTCCTGGACCTTCATGGTGGAGAAGATGCGGCTGGTCGTCCGCTTGGTCAGCAGCCAGAACCACGGCCGCAGCACCACGACGTAGCGGAAGAAGTCCTCGTAGGGCCCCATGGCGGTGGCCTCCACCAGGACCCCGTTGAAGTGCCGGGTCTTCTCGAAGCTCTTGAACGTGAGCGAGCAGTTCAGGCCCAGCGCCGGCGTGAAGTCCAGCCACTTGTTCTCGCTGACGCAGTCCAGGACGATCTCGAAGGGTTCGCCGAGCGCCTCGTTGACCTTGAACTGCGACAGCAGCAACTCGTCCTTCCCCAAGGGGGTCTCGAGCTTTGCGACCCTGTAGTCTTGAGTGGGCTTGGCCATGAGGCGTCTTCCCTGGCTGAAGGCTTGAAGTCATCAAGGGCTGCGAGTGTGCAGCATCGAAAGTGGACGAATTGGCAACATGAGACTGACCCGTCGTCACCCCGGGCCATGTGCGCTATCGCACATGACGCATGGGCGGCTCAGCGGGCCGTCCTGACGATCAGGCCCGGCACGGGCTTGGTGGCCTCGGTGCGCAGCGTGTCGCGGTCGATGGCTGCAACCGTGAGGCCTGCCGCGGCGCAGGTCGCCCGGACGTAGTCTTCCGTGTGGCAATAGCGCCCGTGCTGCTGGATGCGGTGCGGCTCGGCCGTGTCCACGTTTTCCTCGACGGTGAAGACGAAGAGCCCGCCGTGGCGCAGCGCGCCCCGGGCCGCCGCCATCGCGGGGGCGAGGTCGCCGAAGTAGCAGAACGTGTCGGCACACACGATCGCGTCGTAGGCGCTGTCGCGGGCCGCCATGTAGGCGGTCAGCTCGGCCTGCTCCAGGGCGTCGTAGACCCCGCGCTCCCTGGCCTTCACCAGCATGCCGGCAGACAGGTCCATCCCGGTGAGGTGGCGGGCGTAGGGGCGCACCAGCGGCCCGCACAGGCCCGTCCCGCAGCCCGCGTCGAGGACGACGAGGTCGCCCCCGGGTTCGCCCGCGCCGCGGCCCAGCGAGGCGGCGACGAGTTCGGGCGCCTGGTAGGACAGCCGCTTGAGGTTGGAATCGAACCTGACGGAGAAGTCGTCGAAGACCTGCTTGATGTAGTCGTCGGAGGCCCGTGCCGGGACGTCTTCTCCCGAGAGGGCGGCGAGGCGGTGCCGCGCGGTCGCATTCGCCGGATCGATTTCGACCAGTTTGCGGACCGCGAGCGCCGCCTGGTCCAGGTTCCCGGCCCAGGTGAAGCAGGTCACCTGCATCTCGAGGATCTTGGGGGTGGGAGTCTTGTGCGACAGGATGCGGCCGAGGCATTCGCCGGCCCGCTTGACGTTACCGACCTCCACGAAAAGATTGCTGGCGTTGTTGAGGATGTTGATGTCGTCGGGCGCCAGCGCCAGCGCCTCTTCGGCCAGCGCGCAGGCCTCCTCGTAGCGCTCGGTGAGCCGCAGGGCCGAGATCAGGTTGTTCTTGAAGTAGACGGACTGCGGCGCGAGCTCGACGGCCCGCCTGTAGGCTTTCGCCGCGCCTTCGAAGTCCATCGTCTGCTTGCGGACGTTGCCGATGTTGTTCCACAGGTCCGGGTGGTCCGGCATGATCGCCAGGGCGCGGTCGAGGAGCTCGATCGCCTTGTCGACGTGTCCCTGCAGAAACTGGCTGAGCCCCCAGTAATGCAGCGCGTCCGGATGATCAGGTGCAACTTCCAGCATAGATGCCAAGATCTCTTCCGCTTCGGCGAAGGCTCCTTCGCGAACGGCGGCCTGGACAATCTTGAGGGCCTGTTCGAACGTGACCTCGCGGCGGGTGTCGGCGCTGTCATCCGTCATTGTTCTGCCCCGGATCAAAAATTCGCGTGGAGGCTAGGACGGTAATGATCGGCCGCGCAAGGTTTCTGCAACATTGGCATTGTAAGGACGAAGCGGATGCGATTCCCGCGATCGCATGGCCGGCGCGCGAGCCGCCGCCGACCTGCGAGGATTGAGACATGGCCTTGATCGATCTTTCCTCGCTGGTCCAGCCCATCGACGGCGATCTGCCGACGGGGCCGGACCTCGATTTCGAGGGCGATCCGGAGTTCGTGAACTTCGTCGCGCGGATCGAGTCGCAGCTTCCCACGTCCTATTTTCTGTTCGATCGCTCCAAGATCGCGTTCCAGAACGAATACGACGTGATCTCGGGCCTCCTGGCCCGGACACGGGACCTGCGACTGCTTTCGATCCTCGCGAGGCTGCAGATCCTCAACAAGGACGTCGAGGGCTTCAGGGCCTCGCTGGCGGCATCGGCCGCCCTGCTTCGCGAGCGGTGGGACGAGGTTCATCCGCGGGCCGAGTCCGGCGACTACCTGTTCAGGATGATCGCGCTCCAGGCGCTGGACGATGCGCCGACGGTTTTGCTTCCGCTGACGCATGTCCCGATCATCGTGAACAAGCGCGTCGGCCAGATCCTCTATCGAACGGTCCAGCTGTCCCAGGGCAAGGCGGCTCCGTTCATCGGCCAGAACGAGAAGAAAGAGGAAATCGCCGAGACGGTCCTGGAGCCGGGCGTCGTCGAGAGGGCGATGCTCGAGGTCAGCCCCGACGAACTCAGGACACGCCGCGTCATCTTCGCCGACATCCAGGCCTCGGCCAAGGCGATCGCCTCCATCACCCGCGACAAGGCGGCCGAGAACTGGGTTCCGCTCGACAAGCTCCTGGCCCTGCTCGCAGAAATCATCGGCTACATCGACGGATTCCTCGGGCGGCTCGAGCCCTCGGCCGCGGTCGAGACGGGCGGTGCCGCCGGCGGCGCCGAGAGCGAGGACGGAGCGGAGGCGGGGTCTTCGGCCGCGCCGCGACTGCGGGGCCGGGTCAAGACGCACGCCCATGCGGCGGCCGCGCTCGGCGCGGTGGAGAGCTACCTGGCCACCAGCGAGCCGTCGAACCCGTCGCTGCTGATCGTGCGCCAGGCCCGGGACCTCATCGGCAAGTCGTTCATCGACGTCCTGCGCGCGCTCGAGCCCAACTTCGCGGAGCAGGCGGTCTTCGTGATCGGGACGTCCGAGAGGCTCGTCATCCCGCTCGAGCGGCTGGCTCCCTTCGGCGCCTCGCCGGACACGTCGTACGAGCAGTCGGACGAGTCGTACGACCAGTCCGGTTCATCCTACGAACAGCCCGAAGCATCGGAAGAATCGTCGGACGAGTCGTGGTCGTCCGAAGCGCAACCTGAAGAAGAAGCAGGCGCCGAGACCCCGTCGCAGGAGGGCGGCGAGGAGGCGGCCGAGCCCGCTGCCATGCCGGTCCACGCGGCGCCGGTTCCCGTGGCTCCGCTCGCGTTCGTGGCGGTTTCGCGCCAGGATGCACTCGCATTACTTGCAGATGTTGAGGCGTTCTACCGTCAAGCTGAACCATCCAGCCCGATTCCCGTGCTGCTGGGCCGCGTCCGTGACCTGACCAATAAGGATTTCTTGAGCATTTTAAAGGACATAATCCCAGCAACCTTGCTGCGTCCCGAAAGCTCGGAGTGACTTTTCGCACATCGTGAATTCCCGCCCGATTGACTTGGGGCGGTTCTGAACCTTCACTCAAACCACCGAACAGATCGTCTTCACAGAACGGTCTCGTCGTTAAGGAGGGAAAGCAAAATGGCTTCTTCCAGCAGCGGGCAGGCCTTCATCGGTCGAAATCGCAAGCCTCGCGTCCACATCACCTACGAAGATCCGTATGACGCCGAGCGCCAGATCGAGCTGCCCTTCGTCATGGGCGTGCTCGCCGACCTGTCGGGCAATGCCCCCGGCGTCGAGAAGGCGGACGTGGCGGATCGGGCCTTCCTCGACATCGACATGGACAACTTCGACAGCCGCATGGGCGCGATCCAGCCGGGCGTCTCGTTCAAGGTCGAGAACAAGATGTCGGGTGAGGACACCGGCGAGAAGCTCTCGGTGAACCTCCGGTTCAACAAGTTCGAGGATTTCGGTCCCGCGAAGGTCGCACGGCAGGTTCCGGCCGTGGCCAAGCTCCTGGAGGCGCGCGAGCAGCTCGCCAACCTGCTGCGCTACATGGACGGCAAGGTCGCCGCCGAAGACCAGATCAAGAAGCTCCTGAGCGATCCCGACCTCATGGCGGCCCTGAAGGCGAAAGCCGAGCAGAAGGCCCCCGGCGACGACAACAAGTCCTGATTTAAAGAGGCAACAATGTCAGCGGATCTGGAACGGCAAGGCTCGGCCGGAGCGGCGGCCACCACGGATGCGGACGAGTTCTCGTCCCTCCTCAAGCAGAGCTTCAAGCCCCGCAGCGAGCGGGCGGCCTCGGAAGTCGAGAGCGCCGTCAACACGCTCGTCACGCAGGCGCTCTCCGACTCGACCCTCGTCAAGGGCGACGTCCTCGACACCATCGAGGCCATGATCGCGGAGATCGACAAGAAGCTGTCGGCGCAGATGAACGCCATCATGCACGCGCCGGAATTTCAGCAGATCGAAAGCGCCTGGCGCGGGCTTCACTACCTGGTGTTCAACTCGGAAACGGATGCCAATCTCAAGATCCGTTTCATGAACATGGGCAAGAACGAGCTCTACCGGAACCTGAAGATGTATCCGGGAGCACGCTGGGACCAGAGCCCGCTGTTCAAGCGCGTGTACGAGCAGGAGTTCGGCACGCTCGGCGGCGAGCCCTTCGGCGCCCTCATCTGCGACTACTACTTCTCGCATATGCCGACCGACGTGCAGCTGATGCGCGACCTGTGCAAGATCGCGGCCTCAGCCCACGCCCCGCTGTTCGCCGGCGCCGACCCCGTGCTCATGGGCATGGACTCCTGGACAGAGCTGATGAACCCGCGGGATCTCAGCAAGCTGTTCGACACGCCCGAATACGCGGCGTGGAAGTCGTTGCGCGACACGGACGACGCCGCCTATCTCGGCCTGTGCATGCCGCGCATGCTCGCCCGTCTGCCCTTCGGCGCCAAGACCGAGCCGGTCGAGGAGTTCGCCTTCGAGGAGGAGACGGACGGCCACAAGGGCGAGAAGTACGGCTGGATCAACGCAGCCTACGGCATGGCCACGAACGTCAACCGCGCCTTCAAGGAAAACGGCTGGTGCACCCGCATCCGCGGCGTCCAGTCGGGCGGCGAGGTGGTGAACCTTCCGGCCTACACCTTCCCCACCGACGATGGCGGCGTGGACCTCAAGTGCCCCACCGAGATCTCGATCACGGACCGTCGTGAGGCCGAGCTCGCCGCGTCCGGACTGGTCCCCCTGATCCACCGCAAGAACACCGACAAGGCGGCCTTCATCGGCGCCCAGTCCGTGTACAAGCCGCGGATCTACGACAAGGAGGAGGCCACCGCCTCCGACAAGCTGAAGTCGCGCCTTCCCTACATGTTCGCGGTCTCGCGCTTCGCGCACTACTTGAAGTGCATGGTTCGCGACAAGATCGGCGCCACGAAGGAGAAGGAGGAGCTCACGATCTGGTTGCAGTCTTGGATCAACCAGTACGTGGACCCCAATCCGGCCACGTCGTCGGAGTTGCAGAAGGCCCGCAAGCCTCTCGCCGACGCCCGCGTGGACGTCTTCGAGAACCCGGAGAACCCCGGCTACTACTCGGCCCGGTTCTACCTGCGCCCGCACTTCCAGCTGGAAGGCATGGACATCGGCATGAGCCTCGTGTCCCGCCTCCCGGCCAGCAACTAAAAATCACCCAGGTCGTCTTCGCCTTCCACCGTCTCTTGGACGCCGTGTGCGCTGGCCATACGCGCCGTCATCACCGAAAGGAAAGATCCCATGGCTACTGACATGTTCATCAAGATCGGCGCCATCAAGGGTGAGTCCAAGGACTCGGCTCACACGGGCGAGATCGACGTCCTCGCCTGGTCCTGGGGCCTGCACAACTCGGGCTCCGCGCATCACGGCGGCGGCATGGGCGCGGGCAAGTCGAGCTGCTCCGACCTGAGCTTCACCAAGTGGATCGACAAGTCGACGACCGACCTGATGCTGGCCTGCGCCAACGGCAAGCATTTCCCCGATGCGACGCTCGTGGTCCGCAAGGCCGGCGAGAAGCCTCTCGAATACCTGACGATCAAGCTGACCGACGTCCTCATCACCTCCGTCAGCACCGGCGGCTCGGGCGGTGAGGATCGCCTGACCGAGAACGTCAGCCTGAACTTCGCGAAGATCAAGGTCGAGTACAAGGAACAGACCAAGACGGGCGGGTCCGGCACCAGCCCGAACATGACCTACAGCTTCCTCGAGAACAAGGAAGGCTGATGCCAGGTCACGGGGGCGGCGCGCGCGCCGCCCCCGCTTTCATTGGTGGGTCCGGACGATGGCCGAACAGAAGACGAGCGTGCCCCTGATGCACGCCTTTCGAGCGGCCTTCGAGGCGCACGACTCGAAGATCCGCGCCGACCTGCGTGACGACTCCGGGGAGCGCGTGATCGCGGCCCGGCGGTCCCGCGCCCGCGGCGCGATCGGCGAGCTGACGCTGCGGCGCGAGGTGGCGCGCGACCTGGAAAGCCTGCTCAACACGGTGTCCCTCGGGTCGTCGCTCGACCTGAGCGGCGCGCCGGAGGTGGCGCGGTCGATCCTGAATTTCGGATTGCCCGACCTCGTGCACCTGTCCATCGACGACCATCGGGTCGACGGCGTCAGCAAGGACCTTGCTGAGGCCCTGCGGTCTTTCGAGCCGCGCCTGGCGTCCGAGAGCATCGTCGTCACCCGCGACCGGTCGGCCTCGGTCGACGGCCTGGCCCTGCGCTTCGTCGTGCGCGCCGATCTCGTCAGCGATCCCGTGAACGTCCCCCTGGAGTTCGTGGCGGACGTCGAGCTGGATAGCGGCAAGATTCGCGTCGGTCCGCTCTAGGCCGCGCGATGCATCCCGAATTCATCGATCACTACAATCGCGAGTTGACGCTCCTCAAGGAGATGGCCCGCGAGTTCGCCGGCGAGTACCCGGGCATCGCCGACCGCCTCGGCGGCCTGATGCAGGAGCAGTCCGACCCGATGCTGTCGGGACTGCTCGAAGGCGCGGCATTCCTCGCCGCCCGCGTGCAACTGAAGCTGAAGCACGAGTTCCCCGAGTTCACGGCGAACCTGCTCGAGCAGCTCGTTCCGAACTATCTCGCGCCCACGCCCTCGACGCTGCTCCTGGCCGCGCGGCCGACCTTCGGCGATCCCGCGCTCCGCGAGGGGCAGACCCTGCGTCGCGACAGCATCATGGACGCGACGTACATGGAGCGCGAGCGCCGGGTCGCCTGCCGCTTCCGGCTGTGCAGCGACGTCACGCTGTGGCCGTTCGACGTCGCGGCGGCCGAGTACGTCATGTCGCCCGGCCCCCTGCGCGCCATCGGCGTGCCCGTGGGCCGCGACACGCTCGCGGGCCTGCGCCTCACGCTGCGCCATCGCAGCCTGCCGCGGCTGGAGGACGAGCCGAACGGGCCTCCCGGGCCCGAGGCGATGTTCGCCGGATGCCGGGTGCAGAACCTGCCGTTCCACCTGCAGGGCAACGAGGGGGACGCGGTCGCCCTCTACGAGCAGATCTTCGGACGCTGCGTCGGCGTGTGGTTCCGCTACGTCGACGCGGCGGGCAACCCCCAGGTCATCCAGGGTCCACCGGACTGCCTGTCGCAGATCGGCTTCGAGCAGTCGGAGGCGCTGTTCCCGAACGATCCCCGGATCTTCGAGGGCTTCGACCTGCTGCGCGAATACTTCCTCCTGCCATCCAAGCTGCTCGGTTTCAACCTCGGCAAGCTCGAGCGCGTGATCCCGCGCGTCAAGGCGCGCACGGTCGAGGTCATCTTCGCGTTCTCGGAGGTGAACTCCCGCCTGTCGGGATACGTCAAGCCTTCGGTCTTCGGCCTTTACTGCGCCCCGGCGATCAACCTGTTCGAGATGACCATGGACCGCGTCCAGGTCAGGACGAACGGCTTCGAGCACCACGTGGTCCCGGACCGCACCCGCCAGCTCGACTACGAGCCGCACCGGGTGATCGAGGTGTCGGCGCACTTCAAGGGGCAGCGGGAGAGGGTGCGGGTGCGACCGCTCTACTCGGCGGCGGCCGAGGTCGCGGCGAGCTACGAGGACGACGGCCTGTTCTACACCATCCGGCGCCTGCCGCGCCGCCGGGCCACCGCCGAGCGCGAGAACGGCTCGGTGTCCGACTATGTCGGCACGGAGATGTTCATCTCGGTCGTCGAGCCGTCCAAGCTCGACGAGGAATCCGTGGCGGAACTCTCCGTCAGGGCGCTCTGCTCGAACCGTCACCTGACCGAGCATCTGCCCGTGGGCGACGGAGGGGCCGACTTCCGGCTGCTCGACAACGTGGAGCTCGATCTCGTCTGCGTCGCCGGCCCCACGTCGCCGCGCGAGCCGATCGTGTCGCAGATGCGGGCGCGGGGCGACGCCAGCTACTCCGGCGCGGTGACCTGGCGCCTCATCAACATGCTGAGCCTGAACCATCTCGGGCTCGTCGAGCGGGGCGGCGGTCGCAACGGCGCGGCGCTTCGCGAAGTGCTGGCGATGTTCGCCAACCTCGCCGACGCGACGACGGAACGGCGGATCCGCGGCATCCGCAGCGTCGACGGCAAGCCGGTGACCCGGCGCGTGCGGAGGCCCGACGGCGTGGGCGTCGCCCGCGGCCTGGAGGTCACCGTCACCATCGAGGACAAGGCCTTCGAGGGCAGCGGCGTCTTCCTGCTGGGCGCCGTGCTCGAGCGCTTCTTCGCCCAGTACGCCGGCATCAACCACTTCACGCAGACCGTCGTGCGCACGCCCGAACGCGGCGAGATCATGCGCTGGCCCGCCCGGATCGGCTCCCGGAGGGCGCTATGAAGTGGCGTGACATCGAGGAGGAGCCCTATCGCTTCGACTTCCTCGCGCTGATGCGCACGATCGAGCGGTCGCATCCCCACCGGCCGCGGATCGGCGACGCCGGCCGGCTCGACCAGGAGTATGTTCGCCTCGGCCAGGATCCCCACATGGATTTCCCGGCCAGCACCGTCAGCAAGGTGACGCGCCGGCAGGACGGCACGCTGGCGGTCTACCAGAAGTTCCTCGGGCTGCTGGGCGGGCAGGGCGCCTTGCCGCTGGCGGTCACCCACGAGGCCTATGTCTGGAACCAGGGCGGGGACGACGCCTTCCCGCGGTTCCTCGACATCCTGAACCACCGCTTCCTGCAGCTCTTCTTCCGGGCCTGGGCGGACAGCCGGCCCGAGGCGCATCACGACCGTCCGGATGCGGACCGCTTCGCCGACTACATCGGCTCGACCATCGGTCTGGGCACCGCGCCCTATCGCAACCTCGACACCGTGGCCGACCAGGCCAAGCTGGGTCTCGCCGGGCTCCTGGGGGCGCAGATGCGCTCGGCCGCCCGGCTGGAGGGCTTCCTGCGCGGGCTCTTCGGCTGCACGGTCAAGGTGGAGGAGTTCGTCGGCACGACGCTGTCGCTCGCCCCCGACGAGCAGATCCGCCTGGGCGATCGCCTGAGCGCGCTGGGCTCCGACACGCTGATCGGCGGCACGGTCTACTCGGTCCAGGACAAGTTTCGGGTGCGGCTCGTTACGCGCAACCTGGCCGACTACGAGCGCTTCCTGCCGGCCGGCGAACTCGCCGAGCCGCTCGCCGACGCGGTGACGTTCTTCGCCGGCACCATTCTCGACTGGGACGTCGAACTGGCCATTCCGGAGCGCGAGACCCGCGGCACGGAACTGGGGACCTTCGGCCGTCTCGGCTGGACCACGTGGATGACGCCCGACCGGGAGGCCCCGGCGGACAGGATGCGCAGCGATGCGCGCTATCGGCCGCGAGGCCGGCTCGATGCGGACACAACGACCGACGCGGTCTGACGAACAGGGGGCAGGGGGAATGGCCGACATCAATCTCGAAGTCGTCACGGGCAAGCTCAATCGCGTCGGCTACGACGCGTTCATGAAGGCCCTGCGGCATGCCAAGAGCGCCGGGAACCGCAACGTTGAGCTCGCGCACTGGCTGTTCCACCTGCTGCAGAACGAGCGGTCCGACATCAGCCTGACGGTCGACGCCTTCAAGCTCGACAAGGGCAAGCTGATGTCCGACCTGGCGGGGGTCATCACCGGCTTCCGCAAGAACGAGACCGAGATGCCTGGGGTGGCCAACCATGTGGTGGACCTCCTGGATCGCGGCTGGCACTACGCCACGCTTGCGTTCGGCGAGGCCCAGATCCGTTCGGGGCACCTGCTCGTCGCCGCGCTCAGGACGGGTGACCTCAAGCGCGTGTTCTCCAACCTGTCGCGCGAGTTCGACAAGATCAACGTCGACGTCCTGTCGTCGGAAAGCCGCAACTACTGGGGCAAGTCGGACGAAGAGAACCTTCGCCCGCTGGACGGCTCGGGCCTGGCCGGCGCCGGCGCGCCGGGGGACGCGGGGCCGAAGGGAACGACCGCGCTCGACCGCTTCTCGCAGGACCTGACCGCCAAGGCCGCGTCGGGGACGATGGACCCGATCCTCGGCCGCGACGACGAGATCCGCCAGCTCATCGACGTGCTGATGCGCCGGCGCCAGAACAACCCGATCCTCACCGGCGAGGCCGGCGTGGGCAAGACGGCGGTGGTGGAGGGCTTCGCCCAGCGCATCGCGGCGGGCGACGTGCCGCCGCCGCTCAAGGGCGTGAAGCTGTGCGCGCTCGACATCGGCCTCATGCAGGCCGGCGCCTCGATGAAGGGCGAGTTCGAGCAGAGGCTGCGCTCGGTGATCGACGAGGTTCAGGCCTCGCCCACCCCGATCATCCTGTTCATCGACGAGGCGCACACGCTGATCGGCGCCGGCGGCCAGGCCGGGACGGGCGATGCGGCGAACCTGCTGAAGCCGGCCCTGGCCCGCGGCACGCTGCGCACGATCGCCGCCACGACCTGGGCGGAGTACCGCCTCTATTTCGAGAAGGACCCCGCGCTGACCCGCCGCTTCCAGCCGGTGCAGGTCGACGAGCCCGACGTGGCCAAGGCCTCGATCATGCTGCGCGGCATCCTCAAGCCCATGGAAAAGCACCACAAGGTGCGCATCTCCGATGCCGCGGTGGTGTCGGCGGTGCAGCTCTCGAGCCGCTACATCCCGGCCCGCCAGCTTCCCGACAAGGCGGTGAGCCTGCTCGACACGGCCTGCGCGCGCGTCGCCATCAGCCAGTCGACCACGCCGGCGGCCATCGCCGACCTCGAGGTCTCCATCGCCGCGCTGGCGAGCGAGAAGGAGGCGCTGCTGGCCGACCGCGACCTCGGCGCCGATCCGCAGGAGCGAGTCGAGGCGATCGACGAGGAGACCGCGACCCGCCAGGCCAGGCTCGCCGCGCTGAAGGCCGACTGGGAGGCCGAGCAGGCGCTGGTGGAGAAGACCCGCACCCTGCGCGAGATCCTCGGCAAGGAGGACGCGCAGGAGGGCGAGAAGGACGAGGCGCGCGCCTCCCTGAAGGAGACCATCGAGGCCCTCGATGCGATCGATGCCGACAAGCGGATGATCTATCCGCACGTGGGCGACCAGGCGGTCGCCGCTGTCGTCTCCGATTGGACGGGCATTCCCGTCGGACGGATGGTGCGCGACGAGATCGAGACGGTTCTTCGCCTGCCTGAGATCCTCAATCGCCGGGTGGTGGGCCAGTCACACGGCCTGACGATGATCTCGAAGCGCATCGAGACCAATCGGGCCAAGCTCGACAATCCCAACAAGCCCATCGGCGTGTTCATGCTGTGCGGGCCGTCCGGCGTCGGCAAGACCGAGACCGCCCTGGCGCTGGCCGAGGCTCTCTACGGCGGTGAGCAGAACATCATCACGATCAACATGTCGGAGTTCCAGGAGGCCCACACGGTCTCCACGCTCAAAGGCGCTCCTCCCGGCTACGTGGGCTACGGCGAGGGCGGGCGGCTCACCGAGGCGGTGCGCCGCAAGCCCTACAGCGTGGTGCTGCTCGACGAGGTCGAGAAGGCCCATCCGGACGTGCACGAGCTGTTCTTCCAGGTGTTCGACAAGGGCTTGATGGAGGACGGCACGGGTCGGCGCATCGACTTCAAGAACACACTGATCATCCTCACCTCCAACGTGGGGACGGACGTGATCATGGAACTCGGCCAGAACCCGCGCTACGCCTCCGATCCGGAGGCTCTGTCGGTGGCGCTGCGGCCCGAGCTGCTGAAGGTCTTCCCGCCGGCGCTGCTCGGTCGCATCGTGACGATCCCCTACTTCCCGCTGTCGCCGGCCATGCTCGCGGGCATCGTGCGGCTGCAGCTGGGCCGCATCGGCAAGCGGATCACGGAGAACCACAAGGCGACGTTCTCGTATTCGGACGCGGTGGTCGAGCACATCGTGTCGCTGTGCAACGACCCGGATTCGGGCGGGCGCATCATCGACAACATCATCACCAACACGCTGCTGCCCGCCCTGTCCCGCGAGATCCTCAAGCGGGCCATGGAGAAGCAGGAGTTCGACACCGTGTCGGTCGACTTCGCCAACGGCGAGTACGTCTACGGCGTCTCGCTGTCCGCTCCGGAGGCCGCCGGCGCGGCTCCCGCCCAGGACGCCGCGCCGGCCCTGGCCGAGGAGACCGCCTGACGGCGAGGACGGCCATCGGGTCCGGGCAGCGGTCCGGGCCCGGTCACTGCGGACCGGCGCCGACCGCCGGCAACCACCGCCCGCCGTCGCGTCGGCGGGGCAGCGCAAAGGCACAGACCATGGCGAACCGTTTCGAACGCGTCGACGAGATCCAGCCCGATGCCATCACCGTGTCGCTGACCCGCGGGCAGGGGGGCGCCACGGGCGTCGTCGTCTGTCCCCAGTCGGCCCTGCCGAACCGCCTCGCGCGCACCTTCCAGAGCCAGTCCTTCGCCGCCCAGGAAGCCCTGATCCAGGCGATCAAGCTCGCCAACGACGTGAAGCTCGCCATCGTGGTCATGGACCCCGACAATGTCTGGCGCGACGAATGGGGCGAACTTTACCTCTACATGGGCGAGGACGACGAGCGAGAGGCCTCGCCGGACGGGACCAGTCACTGACCGCGCGTGGTCCCGTAGGCCGCCGGCCGCCACGTCGTGTGCCGGCGCACAGCGCGTCCCCCGGGAGGTCCTAGAGTCGGCGATACGCAGGGCGCCAGCGGGGCAGGAGCCTGGACGAGAGCAGCTTTCGACGGTTGAAGGGCAGGATCCCCATGACACGCCGCACTGCCGCGACTGAACTTCTCGCCGCCTCGGCCATGGCTTTGGCGGTCGCGCTCGCACCCCCCGCCCTGGCGCAGTCGTCGGGCGGGGACGCGGTCATCCGCGGTTTCCTCGCGGGGTCGGGCGCCGGTGGGGTGGGGATCATCGACAGCCGCGAGGAGGTCGAGGTCGAGGTCCCGCAGGCGATCTATTCCGGCCCCAACGGCGAGGTCTACCTTCTCGACCAGGCGAACAGCCGCGTGCTGAAGTTCGATCCCAGCGATCCCGGCCAGCCGCCGCAGGTCCTGGAGTTGCCGGAGGGGATCCGGCCCACCGACATGGTCGTGTCGCAGGACAACACCTTCTACGTCTGGGACGGGCAGGTGAGGGCGCTGCAGCCCACGGGGGCGGAGACGGCGCCGACCCGCGGCCTGACCCTCACGCGCTCGTCGCTCGCTCCCGATCCCTATGCCGTCTCCGCGCTCGCTCAGATGGGCTCGATGGTGGTGGACGACGGCGATCCGGCCGAGATCGGGCGGACCCGCGCCGTCAACGTCCTGGCCGGCCAGCCGCCCGTGCAGTCGGTCGCCACGCGCGGCAAGGGCGCCCTCTCTGCCGAGGTCAAGGCCCAGGGCGAGAGCGCCGTCCAGATCAACATCCTGGAGAAGGGCTCCAGCGCCGTCCTGGCGCGCCTGAAGATGCAGGTCAGAAGCCGGCTGGGCGCGACAGAGCTGCTCGAGGTCGACCGCAAGGGCCGATACTTCGTCTTCGGCGAGAACATTCCGACCGACTTCACGGACGTGCCGGCCTCCTTCGTGGCGCGCTACGCGTCCAACGGAACCCTCGAGGGCATCTACGAACTGCCGCTGTCGGGCACCGTCGGCCTGTCGCGCCGCTTCGTGACCGTCTCGCCCGAGGGCGAGGTGTATTTCCTGCGCACCCGCAAGGACAATGCCGACGTGCTGGCGGTGAGCTTCCGGCCGCTGCGACCGGACGCGCGGATCGACACCGCGGGCAAGGGGCAGTCGCTCGCCGATCTCGCCCGGCGCAAGGGCGCGGCCGCGGCCGTGCGCCCCCTCAACCGGCAGCAGGTGATCGAGACGGCGTTCTCCTTCGCCAATGCCAAGTGGCGTGTGACGCCCGCCGTCTACGGCCCCGATCCCGACAACCAGTGCACGGGGTTCAGCCGCGTGCGCCGGCCGGGCTACCTCAACGGCAAGCTGAACCAGGACGTCCAGGGCATTCCCTATTGCTGGGGATGCATGGGCAACCTGCAGCAGATCGCCATGGGCCTGAACCAGGGACGGTTGGCCGGCAACATCTGCACGCGCGACGATCCGCGCCGCGACGTGATCGGCGTCGACTGCTCGTCCTTCGTGAGCGCGGCCTGGGGCCTGTCCAGCCATTTTACGACGATCGCGATCCCCGCCATCACCACCGAGCTCGCCAATCCCTTCGAACTTCTGCCGGGGGACGCGCTGAACAAGCCGGGCTCGCACGTGCTGCTGTTCGTGCGCTTCACGGCCGACCGCAAGGCCGAGGTGATCGAGGCCTCGCCCGGTGCCTGCAACGGACGCGTGTGCCGCAACGTCTACCCGCTCGCCTCGCTCCTGGCCCGCGGCTACAAGCCGGTCCGCTACAAGGGGTTGCTGAACGATCCGGGTCCGGCTGGTCCCCCCGTTCCGGTCGCCGGCCAGGCGGGCAAGAAGGTGAATTGAGCCTGGTGAGGTCTTGCCGGTGAGGGCATGTCATGGCAAGACTGTGGTCTGTTTGAAGTCTTGCATTTGTTTTCAGTACGGCTCGGATCGGGCAATTTCTGACGTCTGATCCGCTTCCTTCGTCATCAAGTCATTCATGTCGGTCCGGGTCTGCCGGGCCACTTCCGGATTCCAATTGGAGGAATCGACCGGATGAGGACGATGTCCGTCGTTCTTGTCGCTCTCCTGACGGCGATCGGGCTCGTGATCGGCTGTGTGTCGGCCAATGCACAGCCCGTGGGAACGCCGCAGGACAAGCGCGTCGCCCTCGTGGTGGGCAACGCGAAGTACAAGGCCGTCTCGCCGCTGGTGAATCCGGCCAACGACGCACCCGACATGGCGAAGGTGCTGGGCGAGCTCGGCTTCGAGGTCATCCTGGCCCAGGACGCGGATCTCAAGGGTTTCAACCGCGCCGTCGCCAATTTCCGCCGGGCGGCCAAGAGTGCCGACGTGATGCTGTTCTTCTACGCTGGGCACGGCGTGCAGTCGGGCGGCATGAACTACCTTCTCCCGGTGGATGCCGACATCATCGACGCCACCAGCATCGAGGGCGAGGCCGTCTCGGTCGACGTCATCAAGAACGCTTTCCTGGAGGCCAATCCCAGCGGCATCAAGATCATGGTGCTGGACGCGTGCCGCAACAACCCGTTCTCCGACAGGCTCAAGAGCGGAAACCGCGCCATCGGGGAGCGCGGGCTGGCGCCCATCCTCGCGCCGCAGGGCAGCATCGTCGCCTATGCCACGCAGGCCAACGCGGTGGCCCAGGACGGCACCGAGCGCAACAGCCCCTACACGGCGGCCCTGCTGAACAGGCTGCGCGAGCCCGGGCTGAAGGTGAGCGACCTGTTCCAGCTGGTCGGGCAGGACGTGGCCGCCAAGACCAACCAGAAGCAGGTTCCGGAGCTGTCGATCTCGTCGGTGCGTGGCGACTACTACCTCAACCTGGCCGAGAGCGACCGCATGGCCTGGGACCGGATCTCCCAGGCCGCCTCGGTCGACCCCGGCGAACTGAAGCGCTTCATCGAGACCTATCCCGCCTCCCGCTACGTCCGGCAGGTGCAGATGCTGCTGGATGCCATGCAGCTGATCGCCGACCGGGCGCAGCAGGAGCAGGCCCGCAAGGCGGATGAGCTGGCCAAGCGGGCCGACGAGCAGGCCCGGCTGGTGGCCAAGCAGGAGGAGGATCGGCTGAAGGCGCTCGCCGCCGCCGAGGACGCGCGGCGCCGGGACGAAGAGCGCCAGCAGCGCGAGCGCGAGCAGGCCGTCGCCATCCAGAGGCAGAGGGAGTTCGAGGCCGAGCAGAAGAAGCAGGCCGAGGAGGCCGCCCGGATGGCCGAGATCGCCCGCCGTCAGAAGGAGCTGGAGGAGAAGCAGGCGCTGGCCAAGGCGAAGGCCGACAAGGAGCGGATCGAGAAGGAACTTCTGGCGCAGCGGCAGGCGGAGGAGAAGCGCCGGGCCGAGGAGGCCAAGCGGCTGGCCGAGGCCTGCGCGCGGGACGAGGGCACGCTGAAGCAGCTGGCCGCGGGCGGCCGCCGGACCGCCATCGACGAGCTGCGCGCGACCTCCACTTGCCCGACGATCGGGCGGGCCGCCGACGAGGCGGTGAAGACGGTCGAGGCCGCCGAGGCGCGGGTGTGCGATGCCGAGCGGCGCGAACTCGCCTCGTTCAAGGACCTCGCCGACTTGCGCCGCAAGACGCTGGCCTTCAAGTGCCTTCCGCTGAAGGGGGAGGCCGATGCCCGGATCGCGGCCCTCGAGAGCGAGGAGAACCGCCGGGCGGAGATCTGCGCCGGCGAGGCGCAGAAGGTGGCCGCCTTCAAGGGAGGCGGTTCGGCCGTCCGCGACGATCTCGCGAGCCTGCGCAAGGCCCTGACCTGCGAGGGAGCGCGCAAGGACGCCGACCTGGCGATCCGCTCGATCGACCTTCTGGTCCGCACCGCCCAGGTCGAGTTGAAGCGGCTGAGCTGCTACGCCGGGCCCGCATCCGGCAGCCTCGACGAGGCGACCCGGGCGGCGGTGTCCCGCTACCTGACGGGCCGTCACTCGATCCTGAGCGAGGCCAACCTCACGGACGAGTTCGTCAACGAGATGAAGGCCCAGGCGCTGGCCGTCTGCCCGGCGGACAAGGGGACCGACGTGGCGAGGCCGGGCGCAGACCCTTCCGTGAAGACCGTCTCCCGCCCGGCGCCGGACGTTGAAGACGACGAGGAGAGCGCGCCATCGAAGCCGGCGCGTCCAAAGGCGCCCGCGCAGATCGTCCGGCCCGCTCCGCAGGCGGTCGCACCCAAGGCTCCGGTCGTCGAGGCGCCCAAGCCTGCCCCGGCTCCGCCGGCCGCGACGGGGGCACGCAAGATCCCGACGATCACGGGCATCTAGCGACGAGGAATCGCCGGGGCCTGGCCGCTGCGCTCAGGGGCCGGCAGCGCCCGGCGGGACTGGCCGGACTGCGTGCTCATGAGCACTCCTGGCGGACGGGTCGCCCGTTCTCGCCGCGCCCATAGACAAAGCCCGGGTTCGGGCCCGGGCTTCTGGTTCGATTCGCGCGTGGCGGCAGGCCGGAGCGATCAGGGCTCCAGGGCTCCCGTATTGGCCACGGCCACCGAGCGTGTCACCTTCTTGGCTTCGCCCTCGGCGGGCTGGGCGGTCGCCACCTTCTTGGCGGGCGCCTCGGCCGGCTTCTGGGCGACCGCCTTGCGCTTGGCCGGCCGCTGCTGCTGCTGCTGGGGCTGCGCTTCGGCGCGCGGGGCTTCGGGATCGCTCGGATCGTAGGTCACGACCGGCGGCCGCCGGCGGTCCCGCTGCCGCGGTGCCTGAGGCTCGTCCGGATAGCCGTAGCGCGGCTCGTTGGCGCGCGAACCGGCCGCCAAGGCGCCGACCAGGCCGCCAATTCCCACCCCGACGTCGAAACCGCATCCGAAGCAGCCGGCCTGCGAGGCCGTGGGGGCGAGAGTGAGGCCGCCGGCCACGGTCAGCGTGGCGGCGAGGCCGGTGAGCGAGCTTTTGAAAGAGCGCAGCGCGGTCATGGCTCGATCCTTTCCAAGGGGGCATCACGCCCCGTTCTTCGCATCATGCCCGGTGCACCAGCCGGACGATGTGCGCCAACGCACACCACAGGTTGTTTGTCGTTCGAAGTGTATCACAATCCGTGACGAAGCATGAGACCCCTAAGGGGCATCCTGCCACGTCGACATGTGCGCAAGCGCACGTCTGGCGTGTCCTGTTCGCGCTACGGTCCGTCTGCACTCGGGAGTATGATCGGCTCCCAGCCTGAGGGTTCGCCATGATTCACCGTGCTCTCGTTTCCGTGGCTGCCTGTCTCCTCGCTCTGATCGGATGGGCCCACTCCGACGCCGCTCTTGCCCAGAAGCGGGTGGCGCTGCTCATCGGCAACGGCGCCTATTCCAACGTGACCCGTCTCGCCAATCCGTCCAACGACGTGGACGCCATGGCCGCCATGCTGCGGGGCGCGGGCTTCGACACCGTCCTGACGGGGCTCGACCTCGACGAGCGGGGGATCCGGCGCGCACTTCAGAACTTCGAGGACGCCGCGAACGGTGCCGATATCGGCCTCATCTTCTATTCCGGCCACGGGATCGAGGTGAACGGCCAGAACTACCTCATTCCCGTCGATGCGAAGCTCGGCAGCGACCGTGCGGTCGACGACGAGGCGGTGCCGCTGGACCGCGTGCTGCGCTCCATGGAGCAGGTGAAGCGGCTGCGGCTCGTCATTCTCGACGCCTGCCGCGACAACCCGTTCATCAATGCCATGACGCGCTCGGCGGCCGGCCGGTCGATCGGCCGCGGCCTCGCCCGCGTCGAGCCAACCAGCGTCGACACCCTGGTCGCCTATGCCGCCAAGGCCGGCACCACCGCCGCCGACGGCGACGGGCGCAACAGCCCGTTCACCTCGGCCCTGCTCAAGCATCTCGCGACGCCCGGGCTCGACGTCCGCCTCGCCCTCGGCCTCGTCCGCGACGACGTGATCGCCACCACGAAGAGCCGCCAGGAGCCCTTCGTCTATGGCTCGCTGGGTGGCGCGGTGCTGCCGCTCGCCCGCCCTGCGGAGGCCGCGCCCAAGCCGGCCGCGACCCCCGGCCCGGCCGTGGCCCAGCCGTCCGATCCGTGCGGACCCGCCGCCTCCCACTGGACCGAGGCCAAGGCCTTCGATCGCATCGAGTTCTACGAGGAGCACGTGCGCCTGTTCGGGTCGTGCCCCTTCGCGAGCTTCGCCAAGGCGCGGATCGACACGCTGCGCTCCCAGCAGGCCAATGCCGGGCCGGCGGTCCTGCCACCGAAGCCTGCGCCGGACCCGGCTCCGTCGGCCCCGGCGACCGTGACGGCCGTGACCGAGTGCGACCGCCTGGCCGCCCGCCGTTTCGATCCGCAGGCAAAGGGCACGGGCATCGACATGCAGGAGATGGACGGCACCGCTGCGCTCGTGGCCTGCCGCATCGCCCTGGCTGCGGCCCCCGCCGAGCCGCGGTTCCTGTTCCAGGCCGGCCGCGCCTATCAGAAGCTGAAGCAGTACGACGAGGCGCTGAACTTCTATCGCGATGCCGCGGATCGCGGCCATGCGGCGGCGGAAACGGCGCTGGCCTTCGCCAACGCCGAGGGGCTCGGCATGGCCGTGAATGCCCGCGAGGCCGAGCGGCTCTACAAGTCCGCCGCGGCGAAGGGCGACACGCAGGCCATGCACAATCTCGGCTGGATGTACGAGAGCGGCCGCGGCGTGCCGCGCGACACGAAGGAGGCCGCCCGGATGGTCGTGAGCGCCATCGAGAAGGGCAACCTGGCCTCGCTCGAGCAGATCACGACCAACGGGCAGGTGTGGTCGGCCGATTTCCGCAAGGAGGTCCAGACCCTCATGAAGACCCGGAAGATCTATGCCGGAGCGGCCACCGGCCGTTTCGACGAGCCCACCACGAAGGCCCTGCGTACGCTGGCGGGAACGCCGTGACGGCGCCTCTCGACGTCGTCCTGGGGGACATCACGACCTGGCGGGCCGATGCCATCGTCACCGCGGCCAGCCACAGCTTCACCTCCCGCGACGGGCTCAACGGCCGGATCATCGAGCGTGGCGGTCCCGCCCTGTTCGACCTCCTGGCCGAGCGCGAGGGCGGGGAGGCGGGGGAGGTCTACCTGACGCCCGGGTTCGGGCTGCCGGCGCGCCAGGTGCTGCACGCCGTCGGTCCCGTCTGGTCCGGCGGGGAGGAGGGCGAGGCGGACGTGCTCGAGGCCGTCCTGCGCCGGTCATTCTCCATCATGCGCGTGATCGGGGCGCGGACGGTGGGATGCGCCGCGCTTGGCGCCGGAGGCCATCGCGTTCCGCCGGACGTGGCGGCGGGCGTCTGCGTCCGCGTGGCGCGCGAGGAACTGGCGCGAAGCCCGGACATCGAGCGCTTCCACTTCGTTCTGGGCGACGAGGACGTGGCGGCCAGTTACCGCGCACGCCTCGCAGCCGTCGGAGCGCCACAGCCGGCCTGACCGCCTGTCGGCCCGGTCGGAACTCCCGGCGTCAGCGCCCGGGCTCATCGCACCGGGGCGGTTGGTTGGCCGTGTCCACGGGGACCTCCTTGTAGGTCTGAAAAGGCGGCATCACGAGCGAGCACCGGGGATCCGTCACCGGCACGAGCGTCTTGCCCGCCGGCGGCCGCCGGGAGCCGGTCTCGTCCGATGAGGCGCCGGGTGCCGGGTGAGCCGCGTCCGGCGCCTGGATGCTGGCAGGTCCCACCGTCAGGGCGACGGCCAGCAGGCACCCGACCACGAGGCCGGCCGAGGCTCCCGCGGAGCGGGCCGGCTTCTCCCGGTTTCGTGGCATTGCGCCCATCGCGGTTAATCCCTGTTCACGCTGTCCAGGCGGCTGCGCGTCTTGCTTAAAATGCAAGGCTTTTCGCCCACCGGGATTTCAGCGGCCCCATCCTAGGGTTTCGCTCGTTGCTTCCTCGTGTCCGGTTTGCCCAGAACGGGTCACCGGCCCGGTTTTTCAAAAAGGAGTTTTCGATGCGCCGGTCTTTCTGCGTCCTCTCGTCCGCCATCGCCTGCGTGGTCCTGCTGTCGAACGCCGGATACGCCGCCTCTCGCAAGCCCACCCGCACCGTCGAGCCCGCCAAGGTCGCCACGGCGAAGCCGGCTCCCGTTCGCCAGCGCTCCGCGCTGTTTGCCGCCGACACGCCCGCCGTCGCCACCACCGCGACCGTCGCCGGCGCCAGGCCCGGCTGTGGCAGCATCGCCTGCAAGAACTACACGATTATGGGCGTCGGCTTCTGAGGCTCGGCGCTTCCGAGGTGTCGAGGGGCGAGGCGCTCGTGCCCGAGCCCGGTTCGGGCGCCAGCAGCTTGCGGCAGGCCGCGACGTCCACGACGCGCTGCCTGATCTCCAGCCGGATCCAGTAGAACGCCGGGTCGTCGCGCCAGTCCGCGCTGCCGGGCGCCAGCGCGGCGGCGCAGAGCTCCGTGATGCCGACCGTTCCGAGCCTGTCCTGGCAGGCGAGGGCGTTCGTGCCGCGGGCCCGCGTGACCACCGCCGGATCGGCGCAGGCGACCACGCCGGCGCACCGCTCGGCCGTGAGGCGGCGTCTCGCGGCCTCGGCGATCACCACGTCGAAAGGTTCCTCGACCTTGTTCTGTGGCCCGGCGAGATAGGTCCTGCACAGGTCCCGCTCGCCCAGAACGCCGACGCGACCGGCGAAGGCCCTCCGCGCGTCCAGGACGGGTGACTGTACCGCCGTTTGCGCCGGCAACGCCTCGACGCCTGGAACCGGTGCGTCGGGCGTGACCGTGAGGTCAGCCAGTTGCATCCACTCGCAGGGTGCGCCGCCGGGGCGACGGATGCAGGCCATGGGCAGTTCGGTGTGGAACGTCTCGATGACGAGGGACGCCCGTTCCGCGACGCCATGGCACTGCCGGTTGATGACGGCGGAATTGTCCTTCAGGAAAGCCTGGCGCGCGTCCCTGTCCTTGCTCATGGCGTCCAGGATGAGCCGCGCCGTCGGCAGGTCGCAGCTGAACCGGTTGGCGTTGGCCTGGCCGGCGACGGGCGACAGCGACCCGGGGACCGGCTTCCTGTCGGTGATCGCCACCTGGTCGGGAACCGCGATGGCGTAGGACACGCCGAGCCGGGTGGCCCTGTCCGCCGTCATCCACGACACGGTCCTGGGGCTGGCCGTCGCGACGTAGCCGATCGCGTCGAGGCCGAGGCCGATGCTTTGCAGAAACGCGCCAATGACGGCGTTGGCACTGCCGGAGACCTCCTTGTCCTGCGCGTTGTAGGCGGCGTGGAAGCCCACCTTGCTCTCGGCGTCGAGCCAGCGCGTGCGGCCCGACAGCCAGACCACCCCGCACATCGAGGCGCACTCGGCCTTGGCTGGGACATAGGTGGTGAAGGCCCGCGAGCGCACGATGGAGCCGATCCGGATTCCCTCGCCCACCATGCCGCCCTTGCTGTCCAGGACGACGATGGCCTTGTGCACGGTCGAGGTCGCGTTGAGCAGCTTCTGGGCGTCGCCGGCCACGATGCGGCCCGACAGCCGCACGACGGCCGTCCCCGTGCTCGTGAAGCCTTCGACGGCGACGGTCGCCGCCCGTGCCGCGGGCGCCGAGGCCACGACGCCGCAGGCCATGAGAGCGCCGGCCAAGAGAGCGCCGGTGATGCGAGCGCCGGTGATGCGAGCGCCGGTGATGCGAGCGCCGGT
>NZ_CAMFHB010000040.1 GCF_945952055.1 uncultured Alsobacter sp. | reverse complement strand
CCTGCAGGGGAGGGTGGATCGCGCGAAGCGCGAGACGGGTGGGGACGGTGCGGCAAGACTTAGCATCACCAAAAAGGGCCGGCCTCGACACGTCCGCCTCGTTCTGCGCCGCGGTCCCCACCCGTCAGCCGCTTTGCGGCTGCCACCCTCCCCTGCAGGGGAGGGAGTGCGCCCTTTCTTCCGGCTCGGCAGCAGATGTGTCGCGGCGACAACGGGGAGAGAGGCACCCACGCCGGCGGCGCCAGTCGGGTATGGCTGGACACGGCTCCCCGGCGGGGTTTCACTGGCCGGCCACCGGGCTTCGCGCTTCGAACCCCCGAACGCCGGCCAGCGGACGCCGGGCCCTCGCCGCCGCTTCGCGCGGCGAGGTGTCTGAACCGCCCATGGCGCCACCCCCGAACGAGCCTGCCCGATGATCGAGCCAGACCTTGACATCGCGGACGTCGTGGCCTGGCGCCGCGACATTCATGCCCATCCCGAACTGCAGTTCGAGGTGCACCGGACGGCCGGCCTCGTGGCCGACAGGCTGCGGGAGTTCGGCTGCGACGCGGTGGTCACCGGCATCGGCCGCACCGGCGTCGTCGGCGTCATCCATGGCCGGGCGCGCGGCAGCGGCAGGGTCGTCGGCCTGCGGGCGGACATGGACGCCCTGCCCATCGCGGAGGAGACGGGCGCGCCCTGGGCGTCCACGATCCCGGGGGTGATGCATGCCTGCGGGCACGACGGGCACACCGCCATGCTGCTCGGCGCCGCCCGCGCCCTGGCCCGGACCCGCGCCTTCGACGGCAGCGCCGTCGTGATCTTCCAGCCGGCCGAGGAAGGCGGCGGGGGCGGCAAGGCGATGGTCGAGGACGGGCTGATGGAGCGCTTCGGGATCGACGAGGTCTACGCCCTCCACACCGAGCCGGGCCTGCCGGTCGGCGCCTTCGCCACGGCCAGCGGCCCGCTCGCCGCCTCGGCCGACGGCTTCCGGATCCGGATCGAGGGGAAGGGCGCGCACGGGGCCTCGCCCCACGCCAGCGTGGATCCGCTCGTCGTCGGGGCCAACGTGGTGCTGGCCCTGCAGACCATCGTGTCCCGCAACGTCCATCCCCGGCAGTGCGCCGTCGTGACGGTCGGCTGGATGAGCGGCGGCAAGGCGGGCAACGTCATCCCCCAGGTCGCCGAAATGGGCGGCACGACGCGCACCTTCGATCCGGCCACGCGCGAGCTCATCGAGAGGCGCATCGCCGACATCGCCACCCATGTCGCGCAGGCTTACGGCGCCACGGCCACGGTGACCTACAAGCGGCTGTTTCCGCCCACGGTGAACCATGCACGCGAGACGCGGTTCGCGGTCGAGGCGGCGCGCGCGCTGGTCGGCCACGACAGGGTCGACGACGCGATGGAGCCGCTGATGGGCTCGGAGGATTTTGCCTTCATGCTGGAGGCCAGGCCCGGCGCCATCCTGCTCATCGGCAACGGCGAGGGGCCGTCCGTCCACGAGGCCCGGTACGATTTCAACGACGCCGCCATCCCCTACGGCGTGGCCTTCTTCAAGGCCCTCGTGGAGCGGCGGCTGCCGTTGGCGTGAACGGCCCAGCGGCCTGCCTCAGCGCATGCGCCCCTGCCACTGCATGGGCCGCCCGCCACGCCGGTTGCGCCAGCGCAGCCACAGCGCGTTGGCGGCCACCGCGCCCGCGGCGATCACCAGCGAGCCGATCGCCCAGGTCACCACCACCACACCCTCGCCGAGGCTGCCGAAGGTGGCGGCGCCCCAGGAGAGCCATTCCACGGTCTCGGGGTGGCCGGTGAGCCAGTCGGCGTTGCGGGCGCCCGTCTGTCCGGCCCAGCCGATGAGGCTGTGGGCCCCCCAGGAGAAGAGCGACCAGAGGCCGAAGACGGCGGCGGCCAGGAGCCAGATGACGACCTTCATGGCCGCCTCCCGTGCCGGTGCGGGCCGTCCCGCCTGTCCAGGCCCTCCACAGCGTCGAGATGTTGGCGCAGGAGCGCCATGTTGCGCAGGTTGGCCTTGTAGAACACGTCGCTGAGCCAGCCCACCACGGGCACGGCGCTGATGGCGAAGTCGATGCCGACATTGGCGGCCATGCGCACCAGCATGCCGGTGGGCGCGCCGAGGCGGCGGGCCTCCCAGATCAAGTAGGCGGAGAGGCCCTGGGCCGCGAGGGTGCCGAGCCCCGGAACGAGGTTGAGCATCGCGTCGGCGCCGAAGCGGATGTTGGTGCCCGGCACGCGCAGCGCGCTGTCGAGCAGCCGCGCCAGGGCCTCGAGGCGGACGCGCGCCTCCCGCGCCTCGCGGAGAGGGTCCCGCCCGGCCCGGGCCGTCCAGGCCGCGGCGCGAGAGGGATGCGCGTGAGAGGGGTGAATGTGGGCGGTGGTCGCTTGCATCGCAGTCTCCCAAGATCGGAGCGCGCGGGCGCGCTCGTCAGGTGAGAGAGTCCGACATCGCCGTCCATGGGGGACGACCAGAGGGGCCCGGACCCCCGATGCCCATCAGATCGCGAGGGCAGGGCGGGTTTTCAAGCGAAGGCGGGGCGGCCTGCGACATCCGCCCGCGCCCCGCACGGGGGTCTCTTGACGGTTGGCCCGGGCGCCCCCACCTCAACCGTGACCCGTGGTCCGGGCCCCTCTGGCGAGCGCAGCCGGTGCTCTCGCGATGTCGGACCGCTTCTTCGACATCGTTCACCGGCATGACGGGAGAGGGCATCATGACCCCCAACGCCATCGATACGTTCACCAGCCCGGACGCCCTGCTGCTCGACCATGACAGCCGCGCCGGCGTCGTCGCCCTGCGCAACGTGCTGCTCGGCCTGTGGGCCGCCGGCCGGATGGGGCTCTCGGAGGAGCAGGCCGAGGACTACGCGTGGAGCGTCCACTTCGCCGATTTCGACGCGCCCGGCCACGACGACGTGGTGGGCAAGGTGGTGGCGGACCTGCAGGCCCACGGCCTGCGCGTCACCGACGCCGCGGTTCGGCGCGAGCTCCGGGAGTTCGAGCAGCGCGCCGCGCTGCAACTCGGCTCCGACCCGCGCTGATCGCCCGACGCGGCCTTGCAAGGACCTGACGATGCAAAGTGAGACCAAGATCCCGGAGAGCAAGACGCCGCCGCCGCCTCTCGCCGGCTGGTGCCCCGAGGACGACACGCGCGACAACGTCGTGGCCCGCCGCAACGTGCTGGCCGCGCTTTGGGCCGGCCAGCTCATGGGGCTGGAAGGGGCGGCACTCACCGCCTACGCGGTGGAGGTGCACCTGGCCGACTTCACGGCTCCCGGCGATGCCGACGTGCTCGACAAGCTCGTCGCCGACCTGCACCGCGCGGGCCTGCCGGCGCGCCCCTCCGAGATCCGCGCCCGGCTGAGCGCCTTCCACCGCGAGGCGCTCCTGCAGACGCACGCCACCGACTGACGCGCGACGGGAGACACGCCCATGCAGGACATCGTCGCCGCCCTCGTCTCGTTCTTCCTCATCCAGCCGCTGCAGGCGGAGATGGCCGAGACGCTCGCCACCATGCGCGCGCCCAGCGCCGTCGTCGCCCAGGTGGCGGCCTGCGCCCAGGAAGCCGCCCCCGCCGTCGCCCGTCGGGCCATGGCCGATCCGCTCTGGGCGGCCGGCACCGTGGTGTCCGTCTGGATCGGCCAGGCCCAGCCCGAGGCGCTCCTCGTCGAGGTCGTCCCCGGCTGCGCCCCCGCCGTCACCGCCGCCCGCCCGTTCCTGCGCGGCGACGAGGTCTGACCGGCGAAGGGGGCGCGCACGCGCGGACTAGACGCAGCCGCAAATTGAGGTGTTAATGACCCCATAGCGGGAGTTGCACTCATGAAGACGTGGCTGGCCTTCGCATCGGTTGCCTTGGTCGCCACCCTGGGCGCCGCGTCCCCGTCCGCAGCCCAGCAAGGGTGCAAGCCGACCGCGCTGTCGTGCTCGCAACTGAACGCGAGCTGCGAAAAGACCTGCAGGGCGCAGGGCAAGTCGGACGCCTGCATCGCGCAGTATTGCTCGACCAACCTCGTGGCCTGCAAGGCCAACGGCGTGTGGAAGTCCACGTCCTCGGCTTCAGCCTGCTGGACGACGACCAAGCGGTCTTGAGAGCCTCCTCAGAACCAGACGTCCTTCACCGCCCGGCCATCGCGCGGGACCAGGTCGTCGAAGGTGTGCAGCCCGTCGAACTGTAGCAGCGGCACGTCGGCGACCGCCTCGGGCTCGGCCAGGCGGAGGTTCACGGCGATGCGGGTCTGGCCCTGCGCGTTGGGGGAGAGGCCACGCCAGGTGACGAGGTTGCCGCACCGGCCGCAGAAGTTGAAGCTGAGCGGCGAAACGTCGCGGCGCTTGTAGGCGGTCAGGACGCCCTGCGGGTCCTCCACCGCGATCTCCTCGCCGTCATGGCCGTACGCCCACAGCACGCCATAGCGGCGGCAGGCCGTGCAATTGCAGATCGTGGCGTCGGGGATGGGGCCGCGGAAGCGCCAACGCACCGCCCCGCACAGGCACTGTCCGGTCGTGTCCTGGTCCGCCATGGAAACCTCCCCGGTTCCGGGACAGAATGACCGCGCCTGCGCCGGCGGCACAAGGCCCGATCGCGGCGCTGGCGGACCCCGCGGCCAAGGCCAGGCAAGGCGCCCCTCGTCCACATATTCCGGTTTTGACTCCCCTCAACGAACCTGCACAGTTCGGTCAATCCCGGAGCACACGTGTTGGCTGCGTCAGACCGAGTCGAGAGCACCGCCGCCAAGCGCCCCTGGTATCTCGACGTCGGATCGGGGCTCGCGGTCGCGACCGTCAGCGTGCCGGCCGCCATCGCGGCGGGGGTGCTGTGCTTCTCGGCGGTCGGCCCGGGCTACTGGCTGGCCGGCGCGGTGTTCGGGCTGATGTCGGCGGCCATCTCCGCGCTGCTCTCGAGCTTCGCGTTCCGGTCGAGCACCGTGGTCGGGCCGGTCTCGACCGTGTGCGTCACGCAGGCCATCCTCATCGCCTCCCTCGCGAGCCATCCGCTCCTGGAGGGCGATCCCGGGCGGGTCGTGGCGCTGATGACGGCCTCCGTCCTGCTCACGGGCCTCGTGCAGCTCGCACTGGCGGCGCTCAAGGTCGGCAGCATCATCGAGTTCACGCCCTATCCCGTGGTGGCGGGCTTCCTCAACGGGGTCGCCTTCCTCACCATCGGCTCGCAGGTGCTCTTCGTGCTGCACCGGACCTCGTGGGCCGAGCTGGTCTCGCACCCGCCGGCGGGGCCGGGCGAGTGGGCTCCGCTCGCGTTCCTGGCGGTGTTCACCCTGCTGGGGCTCACGGTGCCCCGGCGCCTGCCCGGCCTGCCGGCACCGGCCGTCAACTTCGCCATTGGCCTCGCCCTCTACTACGCGGCGCTGGCGGTGGTGCCGGAGACCTGGCTCGGGCCCCGGCTCACGGTGGCCCGCGGCACGCTGGACGCTGCGCTCACCACACCGTCCGAGGTGCTGGCCGCGGTGTCGGGCCTGCCGAGTCTGCTGCTCTGGCAGGTCGCCCTCGCCGCGCTCACCGTCGCGGCCATCGGCATCGTCGAGATGAGCATGACCGCGCGCATGGTGGAGAACGCCTCGCAGCAGCGGCTCGACAAGCACCGGCAGCTCACCTGGCTCGGCCTCACCAACCTTCTCTCCGCCCCCATGGGCGTGCCCTCCAGCGGCAGCGTCTCGCAAACCGCCGCGCGCTGGCACTCGGGCGGCGTCGGGCCGCTGGGCGATCTCGTCCGCGGCGCGGTGCTGGTGCTCATCGCCACCATCGGCATCCGGCTGCTCGACTACGTGCCGGTGATCGTCGTCTGCGGGCAACTCGTGCTCGTCGGCATCGGCATCTTCGATGCCTGGAGCGCGCGGCAGGTGCTGCGCATGACGCGCGCCTCCAACCGGGCCTCGCGACACGTGGGGCGGCGCAGCCTCGCCGTCATCGCGATCGTCATGGTCGCCACCGCCTCCGGCCACATCGTGCTGGGCGCCGCGCTCGGCATCGCCGCTGCGTGCTGGATCTTCATCGCCGACACGGTGAGCCCGCTCATCCGGGCCCGGCTGACGGGGGACGCGGCCCGGTCCCGCAAGGCCCGGCCGCTCGACGACCTCGCCGTGCTGCGCGCGCACCCGCGCGAGACGGTGGTGCTGGTGCTGCAGGGGCCCGTGTTCTTCGGCAATGCGGTCGAGCTCACCCGCGAGGTGGCCCGCCTCGACGCCGCGACCCGGATCGTGATGCTGGACCTGCGGCGCGTCACCTCCATCGACGTCTCGGCCATCGCCACCATCGGCGCCCTGGCGCGGCAGGCCCGCCGCGCTGCGCGCCTCGTCGCCATCTGCGGCGTGCCCTCCAGCCTCGCCTTCATGGTGGACGAGCTGCGCAACACCGACACCGCCCACCAGATCCTCGTGTTCGCCGACCGCGAGGCGGGCCTGGAATGGGCCGAGGACCTCGTGCTGGCCCGCAGCGCCGGCCTCGTGAAGGCCGACCTGCCGCGCCCGCTCGGCGAGGCGGACGTGACGCGCGGCTTCGCCCCCGACCAGCTCGAGCGCTTCCGCCAGCGGCTCACTCCGCTCGACCTCGCCCGCGGCGCGTTCCTGTGCCGCGAGGGCGACGAGGGCGACACCATCTGGATCCTCGTCCAGGGGTCGGTCAGCATCCGCGTGACGGCCGGGGAGGCGCGCGACGCCATCCGCGTCGGCAGCTTCGCCGCCGGCACCACGGTGGGCGAGATCGCCTTCCTGCAGGGCTCCCGCCGCACCGCCTCCATCGTCGCCGACGAGCCGCTCGCCTGCTTCAGCCTCTCGCGGGCCGCGTTCGAGCGCATGAGCCAGGAAGACCCGCTCATCGCCGCCCTGTTCTACAGGAACGTGGCCGGCGTGCTGGCCGAGCGGCTGGCCGTGACGACGGACCAGGTGCGGGCGAACGAAAGCGCGTGAGCGCCGAGTTGCCATGACCACGCGGCACGGATGCCGAGCGTTCGGACAGTCGAGGCGGGTTCGATCCGTAAGGGAATTCGCACGCTGCGCATTGCCCGATCCGTCCCGTGCTCACCGGGCAATGCGCAGCGTGCTGATCACTCCCGCCGTGAGCGCCAGGACGGCGGCCAGGGCCAGGCCCACCCGCGGGGCGATCTCGTCGGCCAGGACGGTGAACATCACGGCCATCACCAGCGCGCCGATCGTCTGGCCGGCGAGGCGGGCGGTGCTCTGCATGCCGCCGGCGGCGCCGGCGCGCTCGCGCGGGGCGGTGAGCATCATGTTGCGGTTGTTGGGGGTCTGGAACAGGCCGAAGCCGGCGCCGCTCAGCACCAGGAAGGGCACCAGCGGCAGGATACTGCCGCCGGCGAGCGGCCAGGCCGCGGCGAGCGCCAGGCCGGTGGCCAGCGTCGTCCCGCCGATCGCCGAGAGCACGCCCGTCGGCACCCGGTTGGAGAGACGCCCGGCCAGCGGGCCGCACAGCGCCACCGTCACGGGCCAGGGCGTCATGGCGAGGCCCGTGGTGAAGGCGTCCTGCCCCAGGTCGTGCATCAGGTAGAAGGGCAGGGCGACGTAGCTCATCATCTGCGCGCTGAAGCACGACACGGACGCGATGACCGAGATGCGGAACGGGCGCAGGCGCAGGAGATCGAGCGGGAAGAGCGGGGCCTCGCGCGGCATTTCCCGGCGCACGAGCGCCACGAGGCAGGCGATCCCGGCCGCGATCAGGCCCAGTGCCGGCAAGGCGCGCGACGAGAGCAGGTCGACGCCGAGCACGATCGAGCCGAACATCCCCGCGTTCAGGAGCACGCTGACGACGTCGAGCCGGCGCCTCGTGCCGCCCGCCTCGGGCAGGAAGCGCGTGCCCGCCAGCACCATGAGGCCGATGGGAATGTTGACGGCGAACAGCCACGGCCAACTCGCCACCGACAGGATGCCCGCGCCGATGGTCGGGCCGGCGGCCGAGGACAGGCCCACCACCATGGCGTTCCAGCCGATGGCCATGCCGTAGATGCGCTGCGGATAGGTGAAGCGCAGCAGTGCCGCCGTCGTCGCCATGATCGCGGCGCCGCCGAAGCCCTGCACGAAGCGCCCCAGCGCGAGCCAGCCGAGGGAGGGCGCCAGCGCGCATCCCGCCGACGCGGCCAGGAACAGCATCAGCCCCGCCGTGAACACCCGGCGGTAGCCCAGGCTCTCCCCCAGCGCCGCCAGCGGCAGCAGTGCCATGACCAGGGCGAGCTGGTAAGCCGTGACGATCCAGATCGCCGCGGCCGGCGAGACCGAGAACACGGACGACAGCGTCGGCAGCGCCACGTTGGCGATGGCCCCGTCCAGCACCGCCAGTGCGATGGCCGACAGCAGCGTGGCGATGGCGAAGCTGCGCTGTGGCTGGGGCAGGCCGTCGGACACGGAGTCGCTCGTCACACCGCTTCGCCCTTCACATGCGCCCCACGCACAAACCCCCTCATCCTGCGCGCCCGCCGGAGGCGGCTGCTCAGAGCTTGTGACCCTTCCGGTGGTCCAGCGAGCACCTCCCTCTCCGCGTCATGGCCGGGCTTGGCCCGGCCACCCACGACTGACGCGTGGCCCCGGCAAAGTCGTGGATGCCCGGGCCAGGCCCGGGCAGGACGGCGGATAGGTGGTCGCGCGCTGGAAAAGTCAGATTCAACGCCGCACCGGAGATTGTTTCACGCCCTCCCAGGATCACCACGTCAAAGTAACTGGCGCCGGGAAGGTCCCATGGTGCTGCGGCGTAACGACCCACGGGGGCTCGCGCCGCGCGCGCTCACAGCCTCCAGAGCTGCACGCCGTCCGGCTGGCTGGCGCGGTCCAGCACGCCCTTTACGTCCATCACCACGCCCTGGCCGCCCTTGAGGAGGCCGGTCACGAGGCCCCAGCCGCCCTTGGCGTAGTCCTCGTGCGAGACGGCGAGCACCACGGCGTCGGCCGGGCGGAGCGCCTCGAAGGGCTCCAGCGTCACGCCGTATTCTTGCTTGGCCTCGGCCGTGTCGGCCATCGGGTCGTGGATCTGCACCGTGAGGCCGAAGCTCTGCAGCTCGTTGATGATGTCGATGACCTTGGAGTTGCGCGTGTCGGGCACGTTCTCCTTGAAGGTCAGGCCCAGCACCGTGACGGTGGGGTTGGCCCGGCCGGAGGAGAGCAGCAGGCGGATGCATTCGCGGGCGATGCGCGGGCCGACGCCGTCGTTGACGCGGCGGCCGGCGAGGATCACCTCGGGGTGGCAGCCGGCCTTCTCGGCCCGGTAGGTGAGATAGTAGGGGTCCACGCCGATGCAGTGGCCGCCCACGAGGCCGGGCGTGAAGGGCAGGAAGTTCCACTTGGTCTTGGCGGCGGCCAGCACGTCGCCGGTGTCGATGCCGAGCTCGCGGAAGATGATCGACAGCTCGTTCATGAAGGCGATGTTGAGGTCGCGCTGGGTGTTCTCGATCACCTTGGCCGCTTCGGCCACCTTGATCGAGGGGGCCTTGTGGATGCCGGCCTTCACCACCGAGCCGTAGACGGCGGCGACCGTCTCCAGCGTCGCCGCGTCCTGGCCCGAGACGACCTTCAGGATCGTCTCGAAGCGGTGGGTGAGGTCGCCGGGGTTGATGCGCTCGGGCGAGTAGCCGACGTGGAAATCCTTGCCGCAGGAGAGACCGGACACCTTTTCGAGAACCGGGACGCAGTCTTCCTCGGTGGCGCCGGGATAGACGGTCGACTCGTAGACCACGATGTCGCCCTTCTTCAGCGCGGCACCCACCGTGTGCGACGCCTTGATCACCGCGCCCAGGTCGGGCCGGCGGGCGGCGTCGATCGGGGTGGGCACGGTGACGATGAAGAAGTCGGCGTCCTTCAGGTCGGCCGTGTCGGCCGAAAACTGCAGGCCCTGCGCCTTCAGGCGGGGCTCCTCGACCTCGCGGGTGCGGTCGTGCCCGTCGCGCAGCTCCGCGATGCGGCCCCGGTCGATGTCGAACCCGATGACCCGGGATCCGGCCTCGGCGAAAGCGACGGCGACCGGAAGGCCCACGTAACCAAGACCGATGACTGCGATGCGGCGACCGTGCGACATGGTGTGTTCCCTTCGTGCGGCCCGTCCATAGACGCTCAGGCCTGTCGCGGCAATCCCGCCGGGGATCTCAGCGCTTCGCCAACCGCAGATAGAGGTCCGCGGTCTGCCGGCCGATGGCCTTGGCGGAGAACACCTCCTCGGTGAGCCGCCGCCCGCCTTGGGCCAGGGCGCGGCGCTGCGCCGCGTCGAGCATCAGGGTGCGCAGGGCGTCGGCCAGCGCCGGCGCGTCGTCGGCCGGCACCAGCAGCCCGGACACGCCGGGCCGGGCCACGTCGCGGCAGCCCGGCACGTCGGTCGCCACCAGGGCGCGGCCGCAGGCGGCGGCCTCCAGCAACGCCTTGGGCAGCCCCTCGCGCCGGGAGGGCAGGGCGGCCACGTGGCAGCGGGCCCACAGCCCGACGATGTCGCTCACATGGCCGAGCAGGGTCACGCCGGCCTGCTTGCGCCAGGCCGCCAGGTCCTCCTCGTCCATCGAGGCCGGGTTGGAGGGGTCCGGCGTGCCGGCCACGAGAAGCGCGGCGTCGTGGCCCTCGCGCCGCAGGATGGCGTGGGCGGCCACCAGCGGCTGGATGCCCTTATCCTCCAGCAGGCGGCCGGCGAAGCCGATGGTGAAGGGACCTTCGGGCTCGGGGAGGGGGCGCAGGAGGTCGGTGTCGACGCCGGAGCCGGGGATCAGGTCGAGCCGTTCCGGCCGGACGCCGAGCCCGCGCAGCGCCGCCCGGTCGTCCTCGTTCTGCACCACGGTCACCGCGGTCCGGCGGTTGAACAGCCAGCGGATGGCGGCGCCCAGCCCCTGGCGCACCAGGGCGGCCCGCAGGCCGCGGGCGATGAAGCCCCAGCCCAGGCCCGCCACGGAGTTGACGGTCGGGATGCCGAGCCCGGTGGAGGCGATCGAGCCGATCGCCGCCGGCTTGAGCGCCACCTGGTGCACCAGCGCCGGCTTCAGGCTGCGGTAGAGCGCCCGCACCGCGGCCGTCTCCCGCAGCAGCGTGCCCGGACCCCGGCTCTCGCGCGCCCAGGGCAGCGGATGCAGGGCGAAGCCCTCGGCCTCGATGGGGGCCCGGTGCTTGTCCACCCGGCAGGCAACGTGGACCGCGAAGCCCGCGTCGCGCGCGGCGCGCGCCATGGGGAGGCGGTGGGACACGAAGTACCAATCCTCGGTGACGAGGTAGAGCAGGACGGGCGTGCTCATGACCAGGCGGCCCCCCACTGGCGGCGCCAGGCCAGCAGCATCAGCAGCGCCCACACCCGGTGGGCGTGGTCGGCGCGCCCGTCCATGTGCGCCTGAACGGCCGGCACCAGCCGCCCCCAGTCGAGCGCCTCGGGCGCGTCGGCCCGTTCGCCCTCCACGAGATCGAGGGCCCAGGCGCGCAGCGGGCCCCGCAGCCAGTCGCCCAGCGGGATCCCGAACCCGGTCTTCGGCCGTTCGAAAAGGGCCGGCGGCACGTGCCGGGCCAGGATGTCGCGCAGGATCACCTTGCCCGTCGTGCCCTGCACCAGGGCGGCGTCCGGCAGCGTCCAGAAATGCTCGACGACCCGGTGGTCGAGGAGCGGGCAGCGCGCTTCCAGCGCCTCCGCCATGCTGGCCCGGTCGACCTTGGTGAGGATGTCGTCGGGCAGGTAGGTGGCCATGTCGAGGAGCCGCAGCAGCCCGAGCAGCGTGAGCCCGGCACCCTCGGCCGCATCGTCGATGGGCGAAGGCAGGGCGGGCGAGGCCACGATGGCCTCGGCCTCGCTCCAGAGCGTGACCAGCCGCGCATAGACGCCGCGCGCGTCGCGCTGGCCGAGGATCGAGGCCGCCTTGCGCAACTGCTCCGGCCGGTTGCCGGGCCGGCCGCCGCCGGGAAGCAGGCCGGCGAGCGCCTCGATCGCTCCGGGCGGCAGGGCCTGCAGGGTTCCCGCCAGCAGCCGCCGCAGTGGCAGCGGGACCATGGCGAGCCGCGGCCACCAGTGGGCGATCATCGCGTGGCGGCGGTAGCCGCCGGCGATCTCGTCGCCCCCGTCGCCCGACAGCGCCACCGTGACCTCGCCACGCGCCAGCCGCGCCACCAGGTGGGTCGGGATCTGGGAGGAGTCGGCGAAGGGTTCGTCGAACATCGTCGGCAGAGCGGGGATCACGGCCAGCGCGTCGGCCGCGGTGACCGGCAGGGTGGTGTGCCGCGTGCCGAGATGCGCCGCGATCCGCGCCGCATAGGGCGCTTCGTCGTAGCGGGGATCGTCGAAGCCGATCGAGAAGGTGCGGGCGCCGCCGGGTGCGTGGCGCTGCATGAGCGCGACTACGAGCGAGGAATCGATGCCGCCCGACAGGAAGGCGCCGACCGGCACGTCGGAGACGAGGCGCTCGCGCACTGCCCGGTCGATCTCCGCCTCCGCCGCGTCCGCCAGGACCACCCGGTCGCCCGTGGCGGGCCGGGCCTGCCCGCGCGCGGCCACCGCGGCGAGATCCCAGTAGGTCTCGACCGTGACACGACCGTCGGCGCCGTGGCGCTCCAGGGTGCCGGGGGCGACCTTGCGCACGCCATGCAGGATGCCGGCCGTTCCCGGCACGTGGCCGAAGCGCAGGTAGGACGCCAGCGCGCCGCGGTCGATGCGCCGCGCGAGGCCCGGATGGGCCATGAGGGCCTTCAGCTCGGAGCCGAACAGCAGCGTGCCGCCGGCTTCGCCGACATGGAGCGGCTTCTTGCCGAGGCGGTCGCGCACCAGGGTCAGGCTGCGCTCCTCGCGGTCCCACAGGCCCATGGCGAACATGCCGGCGGTGTGGGCTAGCGTGGCTCGCAGACCCCAGCGCTCGACCCCGGCCAGGAAGACCTCGGTGTCGGACGTGCCGCGGAACGTGCAGCCGGCGGCCGCGAGGTCCGCCCGCAGTTCCGCCACGTTGTAGATCTCGCCGTTGTAGGTCAGCACGAAGCGGCCGGACGTGCTCGCCATGGGCTGCGCGCCCAGCGGCGACAGGTCCTGGATGGCGAGCCGCAGGTGGCCCAGGCCGATGCCGGCGGCCAGATCGCTCCAGGCGCCTTCGCCGTCCGGCCCGCGATGGCGGATCGCCGCCGTCATCGCCGCCAGACGCGCGTCCACGTCCTCGCGCCGGTCGGCCGATCGGTCCCAAAGGCCGGCTACTCCGCACATGCAGTCCTGGCTCCGGCGCCGCGCAGGATGGCGGCACACGCTCGTAACGGTCCCGCCGGACCGGATCAACCGGCGCGGAACCACCAGGGCCACCTTGACGACGGTCCCCGGGAGCGCGCTCAATCGGGAACCGTCGCTCGGCGACCCAAAATGCCAAGTCTTTCAAGGTCCGGGAGGATGCCATGACACCCACCACCGTCCTCCATCTCGGGCTCGGCTCGTTTCACCGGGCCCACCAGGCCGTCTACCTGCAGCGCCTGCACGAGGCCGGGGACCGGACTTGGTCCATCGTCGGCGGCAACATCCGGCCGGACATGGAGGCGGTGGTCGAGGCTCTCGCGGCCCAGGACTGCCGCTACACGGTGGAGACCGTGAGCACGGCCGGCGAGCGGACCTACACGCAGGTGGGCGCCATCGGGCGGGTCGTGCCGTGGAGCGAGGACCTCGCCGGGTTGGTGGCGGCGGGCGCCGATCCCGCCACCCGCATCATCTCCTTCACGGTGACCGAGGCGGGCTACTACCTGGACCCCGCCAACGCGCCGGATCCGAGCTTCCCGGACCTCGCCGCCGACATCGAGGCCGTCCGCGCCGGGCGCCCCGTGCGCACGCTCTATGGGGCGCTGACGCTGATCCTGCGGGCGCGGCGGGCGGCCCAGGCGGGCCCGGTCACGCTGCTGTGCTGCGACAACCTGCGCCACAACGGCGACCGGTCGCGCAAGGGCTTCCTGGGGTTCCTCGACCTCGTGGGGGACGGGGCGCTGAAAGCGTGGGTGGAGGCCCACACCACCTCCCCCAACGCCATGGTGGACCGCATCACGCCGCGCCCCACGCCGGCCGTGCGCGACAGCGTCCGCGCCGCCACCGGGCGCGACGATGCCGCGGCCCTGATGGCCGAGGACTTCCTGCAATGGGTGATCGAGGATCGCTTCGCCGCCGGCCGTCCTGCCTTCGAGCGCGTCGGCGTGGAGATGGTTTCCTCGGTGGATCCCTACGAGGAGGCCAAGATCCGCATCCTCAACGCCTCGCACTCGGCCATCGCGTGGGCGGGCAGCCTGAAGGGCTACCGATACATCCACGAGGGTACGCTCGACGAGGAGATCCGTGGGATCGCGCAAGCCTACGTGACCGACGACGTGATCCCCTGCCTCACGCCGAGCCCCCTCGACCTCGCCGCCTATCGCGACACGGTGTTGAGCCGCTTCGCCAACGTGGCGATCGCCGACACCAACCAGCGCGTCGCGGCCGACGGCTTCTCGAAGATCCCCGGATTCATCGCACCGACGATCCGCGAGCGCCTGGCCGCCGGCGGCACCATCGTCGCGGTCGCGGCGCTGCCGGCGCTGTTCCTGGCCTTCCTGGAGCGCTGGGCCGCAGGGGACATTCCCTGGACCTACCAGGACCAGGCCATGGATCCGGCGGTGGCCCGCGCCATCGTCGCCGCTCCCGATCCCGTGGCGGCCCTCGTGGCCGAGCGCCCGTTGTGGGCCGAACTCACCGGCGACCGGCGGCTGGAGAGCGCGATCCGTGCCGCGCGCGCCAGGCTCGCGCCGCTTTCGGCACAGGCGTCGGCCTGAAGGCGGGCACGGGGTGGCGGCGGCGCGGGCCGTTCAAGGTTAACATTCCTTAACCATAATCATTAAGTTTGGCCTTCCGGGTTGCACAACCTTGACGTTCATGGCGTGAACGCGGTACACGCCCGCCATGTCCGGTGCCCATGTCACGCCCTCCACCGAGCGGCCCGACGACCCTGACGACGCCCGCATCATGCTGGGTGTCCTGCAGGCCGTCGAGGCTGGCGAAGTGCGGTCGCAGCGCCACCTCGCGGCCGAACTCGGCATCGCGCTCGGGCTCGCCAACGCCTATGTGAAGCGCTGCATCCGCAAGGGCCTGATGAAGGTCTCCGAAGTGCCGGCGCGGCGCTACGCCTACTACCTTACGCCGCAGGGCTTCGCCGAGAAGTCGCGGCTGACCGCCGAATACCTGTCCTATTCCTTCGGCTTCTTCCGCCAGGCCCGCGCCGGTTGCGCCGCCGTCTTCGTGATCGCGAAGGCCCGCGGCTGGCGCAGGGTCGCCCTCGTCGGCGTCTCCGAAGTGGCGGAGGTCGCGGCGCTGTGCGCGCTGGACGCCGACGTGAAGGTCGCCTTCGTCGTCGATGCCGAGATCGGGGAGCCGCGCTTCGTCGGCATCCAGGTGGTTGCCGACCTCGCGCCCGGCGCGGTGGACGGCGCCATCGTCTGCGCCATCCGCGACACCGGTACCGCCATCGACCGGGCCGTCAGGACGCTGGGCGAGGACCGCGTGCTGGTGCCCCGCCTGCTGTCCCGCAAGCCGGTGGAGGCGCGCGGTGCGTAAGTGCGTGCGGACCGTGACCGTGCTGCCGGCCCCCGTGGGCCCGTGCGCGCGGCAGGCCCGCGGGGCCGGAGCAACCCGGGCCGCCTGACGGCGCCGCACGGGTCCGGCCGCGGACGGTAGCGTTCGCCGCAATGGATGGGCCGCGAGGGCGGCTCACCCAAAGTGCGGTAGCGTGGACAAGCTTAAGCGTAGCAGCCCGCGGTGGCACAACCGGCCGCGATCATTTTGGCCCACCGAGATCAGGGAAACGACCACGTGACGTCATTCGCGCTCATCGGGGCCGCAGGCTACATTGCGCCGCGGCACATGAAGGCCATGAAGGAGACCGGCGGCAACCTGGTCGTGGCCTACGATCCCAACGACTCGGTCGGCATCATCGACAGCCACTTTCCGAACGCGGACTTCTTCGTCGAGTTCGAGCGCTTCGACCGTCACGTCGACAAGCTGCGCCGCCGCGGCGAGAAGATCGACTACGTGGCGATCTGCTCGCCGAACTACCTCCATGACGCCCATTGCCGCTTCGCCCTGCGCGCCGGGGCCGACGTGATCTGCGAGAAGCCGCTGGTGCTCAACCCGTGGAACATCGACGGCCTGGCCGAGATCGAGCGTGACACCAATCGCAAGATCTCGACGATCCTGCAGCTGCGCCTGCATCCGGCCATCATGGCGCTGCGCGAGCGCTTCGCGAACTCCACCAAGCGCCACAAGGTGGAGCTCACCTACTGCACCTCGCGCGGCCGCTGGTACCACGCCTCATGGAAGGGCGAGGACGCCAAGTCCGGCGGCGTCGCCACCAACATCGGCGTGCACTTCTTCGACATGCTGAGCTTCGTGTTCGGGCCGGTCAGCCGCAACGAGGCGCATCTGCGCGAAGGCAGCCGCGCCGCCGGCTTCCTGGAATGCGCCCGCGCCGACGTGAGCTGGTTCCTCTCCGTGGACGCCAACGACCTCCCCGAAAGCGTCCAGGGCAAGAAGACGACCTTCCGCTCCATCACGGTCGATGGCGAGGAGGTGGAGTTCTCGGAAGGCTTCACCGACCTGCACACCCGCAGCTACCAGGAGATCCTGGCGGGCCGCGGCTTCGGCATCGAGGAGGTGCGCCCCTCCATCGAGATCGTGTCGGGCTTCCGCCAGCTGCCGGTGGGCAACGCGCAGGCACCGATCCATCCCTACGTGGCCAAGGTGGCGGGCCGCTGACGGCCCGCGGCCGCGCCCGTCCAGCAAGGATCAGGACCGACCATGAGCGAGATGCGCGAGGACCCGCGGTTCCCCGGGGCGCTGATCCACGTCTCGTCCTACGTGGACGACGGCGCCGTCATCGGCAGGGGCACCAAGATCTGGCACTTCTGCCACATCCTGCCTGGCACGGTGATCGGGCAGGACTGTTCGATCGGCCAGAACGTCATGATCGGCCCGCGCGTCACCGTCGGCAACGGCTGCAAGATCCAGAACAACGTCGCGCTCTATGACGGGGTCGAGCTCTCCGACGACGTGTTCTGCGGCCCAAGCTGCGTCTTCACCAACGTCAACAACCCGCGCGCCCATGTGAGCCGCAAGGACGAGTTCCGCCGCACGCCGGTCGGACGCGGCGCCTCCATCGGCGCCAACGCGACCATCGTCTGCGGCCACGAACTCGGCGCCTACTGCTTCATCGGCGCCGGCGCCGTGGTGACGAAGGACGTTCCCGCCTTCGCCCTCATGGTCGGCAACCCCGCCCGCCGCACCGGCTGGATCAGCCGCAGTGGCGACAAGCTCGGCCCGGATCTCGTCTGTCCGAGGACGGGCGAGCGTTACGGGCTCGCCGGCTCAACCCTCACACTGCAGAGCTAACCCCATGGACATTCGCGGCAAGCGCGTCGTCGTGATCGGCGGCGCGGGTCTCATCGGCTCGCATACCGTCGACCAGTTGGTCGCAACCGACGTCGGCGAGATCGTCATATACGACAACTTCGTCCGGGGCACGCACGAGAACCTGGCCGGGGCCCTGAAGGACCCGCGGGTGAAGATCTTCGAGGCGGGTGGAGACATCACCCAGACCGACATTCTCGACGCGGCGATGAAGGGCGCGGACGCGGTGTTCCACTTCGCCGCGCTCTGGCTCCTGCAGTGCCACGAGTATCCGCGCACGGCGTTCGACGTGAACGTCAAGGGCTTCTTCAACGTGCTCGACGGCTGCGTGAAGGCGGGTGTGAAGCGACTGGTCTGGTCGTCGTCCGCATCCGTCTACGGCGATGCCGTCGAGGAGCCGATGACAGAGGACCACCCCTTCAACAACAAGAACTTCTACGGCGCGACGAAGATCTGCGGCGAAGCGATGGCCCGCGCCTATCACTTCCGCTACGGGCTCGACTACGTGGGCCTGCGCTACATGAACGTCTATGGGCCGCGCCAGGACTACAAGGGCGCCTACATCGCCGTGATCATGAAGATGCTCGATGCGATCGACAGCGGCCAGGGGCCGACGATCCTCGGCGACGGGTCGGAAGCGTTCGATTTCGTGGCGGTCGAGGACTGCGCCCGCGCCAACATCTGCGGCATGAACGCCACGACGACCGACCGTTACTACAACGTGGGGACCGGCAAGCGGACGTCGCTGAAGGAGATCGCGGAGAAGCTGCTCAACCTCACGGGGTCCAACCAGCCGATCAACTACGCCCCGCGCAGCCAGGCGACGCTCGTGCGCAACCGCGTCGGATCGCCGAAGCGGGCCTCCGAGGAGATCGGGTTCACGGCGGCCATCGATCTCGACGACGGGCTCCAGCGCCTGATCGACTGGCGGAAGGCGAACAAGGCGCTGTGAGCATGCTGTCGCGGACGCTGGCCTACGTCGCGGCCCTGCGTCTGACCCCGCGCGTGCGGACGCATGAGCACGGACGGCGACTGCTCGCCGCCCGCATCATCCACGTGACGCTGCGCGGCTCGACCCTTTGCGTGTGGCTGGACCCCGGTCCCGTTCCCGAGCCGCTCACGCTGGCCAGCGACGACGAACTCCTGGTCAGGAACGCGCTCGCACGGGGGGCGGTGAAGCAGGTCGATCTCGTCGATGGCACCGGCGCCACCCCGTCTCCCTGGCTTCTCGAGATCCTCACCGGATCGCCCGCCATGGGGGCAAGGTGGCTCTTCGATCGGGTCGCCCGGAGCGAGAACGAGCCGTCCCACACGTCGCCGGCGAAGGACGGCGTGGACGCCGATCCGTGGAGCGCGTCACTGGACCTGCTCGCCAGGACAACCGAGCATATCGATCTCCTGGACCTGATCTGCCGAGGCGCGGTCAGGCGGTCGGGTGGCTCGGTCACCCTTCCCGAACCCTTCGCGGAAGACGTGAACGTACCGCCGCTGGTGGCCGCAAGGCCGAGGTCGCGGTCCGCTCTCTTCATTCACAACAGCTACTACCACTTCAACGTACTCTCGGCCGGTCTGGTCGAGAGAGGATGGGACGCCACGACGGTATCGATAGAGGCGCCCGACAGTCCGCAACAACAGCTGTATCACGGGCAGGATGTCTCCCTGTACAATCCCGATCCGGTCGAGATGAAGCGGCGAACGAGGGCGTTCTTTTCGACCATCCCGGAGCGGTTCGAGGCCGTTCATTTCTACGGCCTGTCCTCGCTCTTCCTCGACAACGTGTTCGAATACCGCAATCCGGATCGCTTGCCCTGGGACTTCCTGGAACTGCGACGGCATAGGGTCCTGATCGGTTTCATGCCGAGCGGCTGTCTCGACGGCGGTCTGCAATCATCGATCAGGGATCTGTCCGACAATGTCTGCGGGCGTTGCGTGTGGGAACTGCGCCCCGACGTCTGCAACGATTCCAAGAACGGCGTCTGGAACCGGTATCTGAGCCCCCTGTGCGACTGGGTCGGGCTCGAGGGTGACTACGCGACACCCGAGCGCGTCGGCCGCAACACCGTCTGCGGGCCCGTCGCCTCGGCCCTCGACCCGATCCGCTGGAGCCCGGACCTGGCCGTCCCGGCTGGCCGCCGCATCGAGCGCCAGCCCGGCGAGGTCCTCGTCTATCACGGCGTCGCCAACTATGGACTGCGCCGGGCCGAAGGACGCGACATCAAGGGCTCGGGGGCCGTCTTCGCCGCCGTCGAGCGGCTGCAGAACGAAGGGCTTCCCGTTCGCCTGATCTTCGCCAGCGACATCCCCAGCACCGAGGTCCGCTACGTGCAGGTCCAGGCGGACATCGTGCTCGACCAGCTGAACTACGGACGCTACGGAGCGACCGCGAGAGAGGCGATGATGCTCGGAAAGCCGACGATCTGCCGTCTGACCCCGCGGCAGGCCGATGGCGTGGAGCCCCTGCGGGCCCTCATCGACGCGCCGATCGTCACGGCGACCGAGGGCACGGTTCACGACGTCCTGAGGGGCCTGGTGATCGATCCGCAGGCTCGTGCGGAACTGGGCCGGCGGTCGCGCGACTTTGCCATCGCCTGGCACGGTCGCGACGCGTGCGCGGCCCGCTACGAGGCCGTGATCGACAGGTTGCATCGCGGCCTCCCCGCCGACGATGATTCACTCTACCCAGCAGGTTCAGCTGTTTCTGCCACCGTCAGAGAAGGTCAGCTCCAATGACGTCGCCTTTTCTTCCCATCGCCAAGCCCGTCATGGGCGAAGAAGAGCTCGATGCCGTTCGGCAGGTGCTGGAATCGGGATGGCTGACGCAAGGCCCCTGGGTCAAGCGCCTGGAGAAGGAGTTCGCCGCCCGCCACGGGGTCAAGCACGCCTTGGCCGTGACCTCGTGCACCACGGCGCTTCACCTCGCGCTCGTCGCGCTCGGGATCGGTCCGGGCGACGAGGTCATCGTGCCGTCCCTGACATGGGTCGCGACGGCCAACGTGGTCGTTCAGTGCGGCGCCAAGCCCGTCCTCGTCGACATCCGCCCCGACACGTACAACATCGATCCGGACTCCGTTGCCAGGGCGCTGACGCCCCGCACCAAGGCCGTCATGGCCGTCCATCTGTTCGGCCTCATGGCGGACATGCAGGGGCTCCGGGACGTCCTGCCCCGCCACGTCGCGATCGTGGAGGATGCCGCCTGCGCCGCCGGCTCCGACATCGCAGGCCGACCTGCGGGTGGTCACGGCAGCATCGGCTGCTTCTCCCTGCACCCGCGCAAGTCGGTGACCTGCGGAGAGGGCGGCGTGCTGACCACCGACGACGATGACCTCGCGCAGGCCATGGACACGTACAGAAACCATGGTGCGAGCCTCTCGGAAGAAGTCCGGCATCGGGGCCCGCGCCCCTACGAGCTTCCGGACTTCAAGGTTTTCGGGTTCAACTACCGGATGACCGACATCCAGGCTGCGGTCGCCACCCTGCAGGTCGCCAAGCTGGACCGGTTCATCGCAGAGCGGCGAACCCTGGCCGACACCTACGACCAGGCGTTGCAGCGCCTGTCCTGGATCGCGGCGCCCGTGCGGCCGGAGGGCTACGGCCATGCGCTGCAGGCCTATGTCGCGATGGTCGATGAAACCCGCTCGCCCGTCAGCCGCAACGAGATCCTGTCGCGCCTGCACGCGGCGGGCATCGGGGCGCGGCCGGGAACGCATTCGATCGCCGGCCTCGACGTCTACAGGCGGACATTCGGGACAGACCCCGCCGACGTTCCGGTTTCGACCGCCGTGGAGCAGCGCAGCATCGCGCTCCCGCTTCACAACCACATGACGGCCGCCGACATCGAACGCGTGGTCGGCGTCCTGAGCGCGCTGGCGTGACGCTGCCGGGTCAGCCGCAGTAGATCTGGATCACCTCGATGTGCGGCATCGCCGGCCTTTTCCACAGCGACGGGCAACCCGTGTCTCCCGACATCCTGGCGAGGATGCGCGACGCGCTCGCCCACCGGGGCCCCGATGGAGAAGGCCTCTTCGCCGACGGGCATGTCGGCCTGTGCCACCGGCGCTTGTCGATCATCGACCTTCGCAGCATCGCCAACCAGCCGATGCAGTCGAGCGACGGGCGTTGGACATTGGTGTTCAACGGCGAGATCTACAATCATCTGGAACTTCGCCGAGAGCTGGAAGGGGCTGGCTGGGCCTTCCGCACCCGTTCGGACACGGAAGTGCTTCTTGCCGCCTGCGCGCTCTGGGGCGTCCGCGAGGCCGCGCTTCGGCTCAACGGGATGGCCGCGTTCGCCTTGTGGGACGCATCGACGAAGACGCTGTTCCTGGTGCGCGATCGGTTTGGCGTGAAGCCCCTCTATGTCTGGCGCGACGGCCACCGGCTGGCCTTTGCATCCGAGATCAAGGCCTTCATTGCCCATCCCGACTTCCGGGTGCGCGTCAACAAGTCGGCGCTGCGGGAGTATTTCACGTTCCAGAACATGTTCCGCTCGCATACCATGTTCGACGGCGTGATGCAGGTGCCGGCCGGCGCGATCGTCGTCGTTACACAGTCCGGGCAGCGCCAGGACAAGTATTGGGACTTCGACTTTTCGCGACCGGAGCCGATCGACGAAAACGAGGCCGTCGAAGAACTGGAACGGCTGCTTGGGGCTGCCGTCCGGCGGCAGCTCATCTCGGACGTTCCCGTCGGAGCGTATCTCTCCGGCGGGCTGGATTCCGGGGCGATCGTGTCCCTGGCAGCGCCCTCCGTCCCCCGCATGCAGACGTTCACGGCCGGTTTCGAGATGAGCCGCGTCCACGGCATCGAGGCGACATTCGACGAGCGGCGGGCAGCCGAGATGGTCGCCTGCGCCAACGGCACCGAGCATTACGAACAGGTCATCAACGCAGGCGATATCCGATGGGCCATGCCCCGCGTCGTCTGGCACCTTGAAGACCTTCGCCTGGGGATGAGCTACCCCAACTATTACATCGCCCGATTGGCGTCCAAATTCGTGAAGGTGTGTCTCTCCGGTGCGGGAGGAGACGAACTTTTCGGCGGGTATCCCTGGCGTTACTACAGGATCTTCCGCTCGCTCGACCGTGCCGATTTCCTGAAGAACTATTTCCAGTTCTGGCAGAGGCTGACCACGTCCACGGACCGGGCGGACATGTTCAGGGATGGTTCGGACGACGAGGAGGAGATGTTCGGCGTCTTCACCTCGGTCTTCGCCGATGCGGACGCGATGCCCTTCTCCTCGCCGGAGGATCACATCGGAGCCTCGTTGTATTTCGAATGCAAGACGTTCCTCTCCGGCCTGCTGCTGGTCGGCGACAAGCTGTCCATGGCCAGCGGCCTCGAGGAGCGGTTCCCGTTCCTCGACAACGAACTCGTCGATTTCGCCATGCGCCTTCCCGTCGGCCACAAGCTGTCCGACCTCGGGCGGATGCTGGCGATCGATGAAGACGCCGTGAAGAAGAAGGTGATTGCGGAAGAGGCGTTCGACTCGGGCAAGAGCTGCCTTCGTCGTGCGTTGATCGACGTGGTCCCCGAGGAAGTACGCTATCGCAAGAAGCAGGGCTTTTCTTCGCCCGAGGCATCGTGGCTGAGGGGAGAGAACGCCGATTACGTCAGGGACATGTTGCTCGGACCCGATCTCGCGTCGGCAGACTACATCTCCGGGGATTTTTCGAGAAAGGTGGTCGCCGACCACATGTCGGGCGAAAAGAACAATCGCCTGCTGATCTGGTCGCTGCTCTCGTTCGAGCAGTGGTGCCGGACGTTCATCAACGGTGAACGGCCGGGAGGCGGGTTGTCGTCGTGATCACGCATTCCAGGCCCTGGGTGACGGACGCGGACGCCGGCCACGTGGCCGCGTGGGCGCTGTCGGGCCATCACCTCGGGGGCTTCGACGACGCCGCCCTGGCGGGCCTGCTGGCCCCTGGCGACACGCAATGTTTCCTGTTTCCAAGCGGCCGGATGGCGCTCAGGGCGGCGCTGGCTGCGCTGGCGTTGCCGGTCGGGGGAGAAGTCATCGTCCAGACCTACGTCTGCGACGCCGTTCTCTGGGCCATCGAGGCCTGCGGCCTTGTTCCCGCCCTCTGCGACCTCGACGACGGTTGGACATGTTCACCGGCGACGGTCGCCGCGGCCCTCTCGCCCCGCAGCGTGGCCATCGTCCTCGCTCCCCCTTTCGGCTTCGCGCAACCGGCCCTGGCGTTCAGGCAGTTCGGCCTCCCGGTCGTGTCCGATCGCTGCCAGTCGGCACCCCACCCGGACGCCTACGACACGGATGCGGACGCGACCGTGCTGTCGTTCCACCCGACGAAATATGTGAGCGGCGCGGGCGGCGGGGCGGTCCTGACCCACCGGGAGGACTGCCTCGGCGCTCTTCGGCACGACGAAGTGGCGCAGAGCCAGAGCGCGCCCTGGTCCAACCTGCAGAAAGCCCTGCTCTCCTGTCAGCTGGCGCGCTTGCACGCGTTCGAGGCGAGGCGCGACGTGATCTTCAGGGCGTTGCGCGACTCCCTGCGGCCGGCCCTCAGCGCGCGGATGGAGATGCACAGGTCCGTGGCGCCGGGCAGAATGTTCCGGTTCGTGGTCGAAGCCGACGAACCGTTCGGGGATCTCAGGGAGCGCTTCGCCGCCATGGGGGTCGCGGTGCGGCGGGGGGTGGACAGCCTGGCCCATGGGAGTCGCGGGCTTCCCGATGCGCTCTTTCCCGCCGCGATGGCGCGGTTCGACGCGACGCTGTCGCTTCCGTTCTACCCAGCCCTGTCCGACACGGACCTGGCGCGCGTCCTCAGCGCTTCGGAACAGCTGCTGTGAAGGCGACACTGACCTCCCTCGCCGACCTCGGCGTCGATCGGTACCGCGGATTTCTCGCGCGTTGTCCTGACGCCTTGATCTACGCGACGCCCGAGTGGCTGTCGTTTCTCGAACGGGTGACCGGAGCGCCGCCCGCTCGGATCATCGCGGTCGTCCAGGACGACGAACTGCTCGCGGCTTTGCCTTTGATGACGACGGAGTCGGACGGTCTGGTCGTGGCCAATGCCCTTCCTTACTTCGGCAGCCATGGTGACGCGCTGATACCGGACTGCCCCGATGCCGAAGAGCGGCTGTCCTGCCTCGCCGACGGCCTCGACGCGGCCTTCGCGGAACTGCATGTGGCGGCGTTCAACATCGTCGTCCACCCGACTGAACCAAAGCTGGCCAAGGTCGCCGAACGGATGCAGTGGAGGGCGTGGGACCAGAGGATCGGTCAGATTTCCGCGCTCGTTCCCGCGGCGACGGCAGCGGCCGCCATGGACGACGTCCTGCGATCCTGCCATCAGAAGACGAGGAATCTGGTCCGCAAGGGCATGAAGGCCGGGTTCACGCTTCGGCGGTCCCGCGGCGACGACGACTGGGACCTTCTGGCGACCCACCATCGCCTCGGGATGGAGAGGATCAACGGGCGGTTCAAGTCTCGTGACCAGTTCGAGGCGCTGCGGCAAACCTTCGAGCCGCACGGCATGTGTCGCCTCTATGTGGCGGAGCGGGGCGACGTGTTCGCCGGCGCGCTGCTGCTGTTGAAGCATCGCGAGTGGATCGAATACTTCACGCCGGTTGCGGTCGAGGCGTTTCGATCCGAGCAGGTGCTGTCCGCCCTCATCGCGCACGCCATGGCGGAGAGTGCCGCTGAGGGATCGTCACGCTGGAACTGGGGCGGGACCTGGTTGACCCAGGCCGGCGTCTACCATTTCAAGCAAGGATGGGGCGCAAAGGATCATCGCTATTCCTATCTTGGCAAGATCCGCGACACCGCCGTCGAGGACCTGACCCCGGACCAGGTGCGCGAGTTGTTCCCGTTCTTCTACGTCAAGCCCCTTCCAGCCCCGACGGTGAGCCCTTGAACCTCGTCTATTTCACGGGTGGGCCGAGAGAACGGGTCCTGGCCGGCGTACTGGCGGCAGGACATCGAGTCGAACGGATCTACGTCAACGATCCTGAACGGTGGCCCAAGCTCCTGAAAACCATCGACATGGCGCGGGATCTTGGAATCGACGTTCATGTGGTGAGCAGAAAGGCGGATCTGGCGGCTCTGCGAGGGGAGATTGCCGGCAAGGTCTGCCTGTCCGCCGGATTCAACTATATCTTCAGCCCGGACTTCATTGCGTCGGCGCGAGTCATCATCAACGTTCACGGTTCGCTTTTGCCGAAATATGCCGGCGCGCGAACGCTGTCGTGGGCGATCGTCGATGGGGAAACGGAAAGCGGCGTGACGGTTCACCGGGTCGATGCCGGCGTCGATACGGGGCCCGTGCTGCTGCAGAAGCGTTTCCCGCTGTCGCCGTTCGAGACGACCCGCAGCCTCGCTCGCAAGACGGGCGATCTGGAACCGTCGGTGGTGGTCGATGCGCTTCGCCGCTACGAGGAGGAGGGCGATGGGGCCTTCGAGCCGCAGGGTGGCGAGGCCCCGCCGCTTCGGCCCAATCGCATCCCGGCCCATTCGGAAATCGACCCCCGTCGGCCGCTGATCGATCTCTTCAACGATATCCGCGCATCCGATCCGGACAGTTATCCGGCCTATTTCTATCTTCACGGGCAGAAGGTCTGCGTTCGCGTTTGGCGCCCCGAAAAGCCCGAGGACGAAGCAGACCTCGTCTGATGGCAGCAATGAACCAGGCCATCGCCATCACGTGCCAGGGCGTCGCGAAGCGTTTCCCGCTCGTCGAGACGTCTCAGGGTTGGCGCGTCGCGCTGTCGCGAGGCCGCGGCCTTCCCACGTTCACCGCCCTGGACGGCGTCAGCTTCGACGTGCCCAAGGGCCGGTTCGTCGGTGTGATGGGGCGGAACGGGGCCGGAAAGTCCACGCTCTTGCGCGTCCTGGGCGGCGTGTATGCCCCCGATGCCGGCCACATCGACGTCTCCGGTGCCATGTCCGGCATCTACGAACTCGGGCTGGTCGGCAATCCGCTGCTGACCGGGCGGGAGTACGCCGAACGCCTCTTGACCATTCACGGGTTCTCGGGCGCGGACTTGCGCGACATGGTCACAGACATCCAGGAATTTTCCGAGCTCGGCAGCCGTATCGACGATGCCGTCCTGGGATATTCGGCCGGGATGAAGGCTCGCTTGTTCTTCGCGACGGCGACCGCCGGCCGTTACGACGTCTACTTGCTCGACGAGATCCTCTCCGTCGGTGATCAGCACTTTCAGGCCAAGTGCTGGCGGAGACTGCGCGACCGCCTGTCCCGGGGCGCTTCCGGCGTCCTCGTGACGCATGACTGGGCCGCCGTTCTGAGGATGTGCGAAACGGCCCACATCCTGGACAAGGGCCGGGTCGTCTATTCGGGCCCGGCGGAACAGGCCACGCGCCGCTATCTCTACGGCACGGACGCCCGGGAAAACTTCCAGGAGGGGGTCGCGCGCTGGGTCGAGCGGCCACCGACGCCGATCCTTGCCCGCGTCGGCCAGGACATCGCCGTGCGCATCGAGGCCGAAATCCTGCAACCCGCGCAGGTCGGTTGCGTCGTCGCGGTCGAACGTCTGCAGACGGGCTTCGGCTGGGAAACCTGCCTCTTGTCACGGTCCGTGAAGCCCGTTGGCACCGTTCCGGGGCGGTACGATGTCCAGGTCACCATTCCGGCATGCCCGCTCGAGCCTGGGCGATACCAGGTGAACCTTCATCTCGTGATGCCCCATCCGGAGCGGCCCACGTCCCGGATCGCGCTGGACGGCTGGTCGTGGTTCAACGGGGACGGGCTGGAGCTGCTGGTGGAGGGCGATCCGGCCCAGGCCTTCGCCATTCCGGTTCGATGGGACGTGTGCACGACAGAGGACGGGCTGCCGTGAGCACCGACGGTCAGGGCGCCGCGGTGGTCGTCCGCAATCTGACGAAGGAGTTCGAACTCGCGTCGGGCGGAACAGGCGTGCCGTCCCTCATGCGAATGCTGTCGCACAAGGCAGTTGCGACCCGCGGACGCAAGGTGGTTGCCCTCGACGATGTCGGGCTTTCGATCGGCGAGGGCGAACGGGTCGGGGTGATCGGTCGCAACGGAGCCGGCAAGACGACGCTCCTGTCGATCATCGCCGGGGTGTCCTCGCCGTCGTCCGGCAGCATCGCGATCACCGGCGACATCCATGCCGTCTTGACGATCGGATCGGTCCTTCGCGACGAGCTGTCCGGACGCGAGAACATCCGGCTCGATCGCGCCGTTCATGGCCTCACGGGCGAGGAGATCGATGCCAAGATCGACGAGATCGTGGCATTCTCGGAACTGGGAGACTTCATCGACCGCCCGGTCCGGACTTATTCGTCCGGAATGAAGGCGCGGCTCGCTTTCTCGATGGGAGCGTTCGTGTCGCCCGACATCCTGATCATCGACGAGACCCTGTCGGTGGGGGACGCGTTCTTCGCGGCGAAGGCATCGGCCCGCATGCGCGAGATCGCAGCGGAAGGGCGGATCGTCATCATGGTCTCCCACGGCCTCGCGAGCATCGTGAGCATGTGCACGCGGTGCATCTGGCTCGACGAGGGGCGGATCGTCATGGACGGCGACCCGGTGCTCGTCACCGCGGCGTACGAGAAGGCGGTGTCGGGGGCGGACGATGCCGATCTGGCCGCCAAGTTCGCCGTGGACGACAAGGCCGGGTTCGGCAGCCACCCGGACGCGCTGGAAAGTCTTCGGCTGGAACAGGATGGCGAGATGCTGTCGGCAAAGGCGAGAGCCTTCGTGCCGATGACCATCGTCCTGAAGGGCTCGATCCCGGCCGACGTCGCGGCCGACGAGATCGACCTCGTGCTGACGCTCAGGCGTGTCGATGGCCGGCTGATCACGTCCCGTCGCCTGTCCGACGAGGGAGCATCGCTGCGGGGCACCCGCGCCCTTCATGTCCGCATCGGCCTGGTGCCGATGATTCTTGGGGCGGACCTCTATCGTGTCGAAGTGGCGGTGCAACGCGGAAATGACGTCGTATCCAGGAAATCCCGGGTCTTCGAAGTGATCGACGAAGAGGGACAGTACGGAGGTCGTCCGCTGCTCTATCAATCCCCGGAGGTCTCCGTTTGGCCCGTCGAGACGACGCCATGATCTCCGGGGTTTCCTCTTTGGGGCAGGGAAACGGGGGCGCGCGCCGCGCCGCGATGTTGCCTGCGTGGACGGGAGCCGGATCCGCCTCGCCGAGGGCAGGGGCGACGCGGCGCAGCGCGATCGAAAGCCGCGTCATCCGACGTCGCACGGACTCGCGTCCAGATTGATGGGCAAGCAACGATGACAATGCCGGGCGGTTTCAACACCCGCGATCTGCGGATGTTGGTCAATCTGTTCAAGATGACCCTCAAGGATCGCTTCCTGGGGTCTGGATTGGGAATTCTCTGGGCTGTCTTCAGCCCGTTGATGCTCATGGGCATCTTCGTCTTCGTGTTTTCGTTCGTCTTTCCCGGACGGCTGCCGGGACGGGACGGGACTCAACCGTTCGTTCTGTGGCTCATCAGCGGATACGGGCCCTGGCTGGCACTGAGCGAGGGACTGTCGAATGCGACCGGGTCGGTCGTCTCGAATGGCGGGATCGTCAAGAACATCGCGTTCAAGTCGGAATTGCTGCCCATGGTGGGCGCAGCCCTCGGCGTCGTTCCGCTGCTGGTCTCCTTCGCGCTGATCCTCGTCCTCCAGGCGCTCGGCGGCACGCCCCCGAACCTCGCGTGGCTCAGCATCCCCTACATCGTCCTGATCCAATTCGTGTTCGTCTCGGGCTGCGGCCTGTTCCTGGCGTCCCTGAACGTGTTCGTGCGTGACGTCGCACTCGTGCTGCCGAACCTCCTGACCTTGATCCTGTTCGCTTCGCCGATCTTCTACCCCATTTCGGCGTACCCGGACGCGGTCGAGCCCTTTCTTGCGTTCAATCCGTTCTACGTGATCGCGGAAGGCTACCGGAAGCCGATGCTGGATGGGGTTCCCCTGGCTCCGGCGATGATGCTCTACATCTCCGTCCTGTCCGTCGGGATCTTCATGGCAGGGCTGTGGTGGTTTCGTCGCCTCCGGGTCTTCTTCGATGCAAGGTTGTAAGCTCTCGTGAAGACGATCGTCGCGATCCACCAGCCCAACTTCTTTCCTTGGCTGGGCTACTTCGACAAGATCAGGCAGGCCGACGTGTTCGTGTTCCTCGACGACGTCAGCTATCCGCGCTCTGGATCGGGCGGGATGGGCTCGTGGAGCAATCGCGTGAAGATCGCCGTCAACGGCGAGCCGCGCTGGATCACGTGCCCCGTCCGCCGGATGCCCCTGGGGACGGCCATACGCCTGGCGGAGATCGACGACAGCCAGGCATGGCGCGTCAAGTTCATCCGGACGCTGGAGGCGAACTACCGCCGTGAGCGCGGCTTTGCGAGCGCCATGGACCTCCTGGAACCCCTGGTCCGATCCGGTTCTCCGCAACTGTCGGAGTTCAACATCGCCGTGGTGCAGGCCATTGCCGCCCATCTCGGCGTGAAGGCGACATTCGTCCGACAGTCGGAGCTCGAGGTGTCCGGCCACGCGACCGAGCTGCTGATCTCGATCGTCAAGGCCGTCGGCGGAACCACCTACCTCTACGGTGGAGGGGCAGCCGGCTACCAGGACGACGCGCTGATCGAACGCAGTGGACTGGAACTGCGCGCCCAGTCCTTCGCGCCCGTCGCCTATGGCCCGCCTGAAACCTTCATTCCCGGGTTGTCCGTCATCGACTACCTGATGCGCGACGGCCGGAAGCTCGGGGCGTGAAATGCCACGGCGTGGATCCGAAGATGGAGAGGCGTCCGTGTATTCGCCCGTTCGAGTGATCAAGGCGCAGGGAGATCGACAGTGCAGAAGCTGATTTTTCTAGGCCAGAGACAAATTGCCTGGAACGCGCTGGTCGAAATCGCCAAGCCGGAGAACCGCGAGCACCTGCGGATCGTCGCTATGGTCAGCGACCATGCGACATGCGAGAGGTTCCGAGCGGAGTCGGACGGCGGCGAGATCGTGTTCGTTGAGAATGACAGGCGCAGGACTCAGGACATTCTGTCTGCAATCCGTAAGACCGGAGCAACTGGCCTTCTCTCAATACAGCACAATTGGATCTTGTCGGAAGACGTCTTAGCGGCAGTCGGTGGTTGGGCGTTCAACCTCCACAACGCACGGCTACCCCATTACCAGGGTTACAACAGTATTTCACACGCGATCATCAACGGTGACAGCGAGTTCGTATCCACCATCCATTGGATGACGGACAAGGTGGACGAAGGCGATCTCGCCTACGAGGAAGTGACGCCCATCGATGGCACCGATACGGCGCTCACGCTGCACCGGAAGACCATCGACGCAGCGGGGCGAGCCTTCGGCCGGTTCCTCAGCGACGTTCGGAACGCACGCCCCATTCCCCGCTACGCTCCTCCGGATGCGCCCCGACGGTTCTACGGCAAGAGCGATCTCCACGGGCTGCTGGACGTTTCCAGCGAAGCAGATCCGGCCAAACTCGACCGGCTGTCACGAGGCCTTTTCTATCCTCCTCATAATGCAGCCTACCGAATGGTTGGGGAGCGGAAGATCTACCAGATCCCCGAATCCGGTCTGGTCGATCTCGTGGATATCGGGCTGCGGTAATCCATCGGTTCAATCTGCGGGTTGCTCGAGAAAGTTGCCGGACCCTTGAGACAAAACTGAACGTGCGGCGCACGGGAGAAAAGAGTTGATCTACAACATAGTGTTCTTCGGCGATTCCATCTGCGTCGGCCAGGGCGTCTCCATCTACCGTGGCTGGGTTGTTCGGCTTGCAGAACAACTTGAAACGCACTTTACCGCGCATGGAAATCAGCTGCTCGTGACCAACGCCTCGGTGAATGGGCGGACGACGCGTCAGGCCTTGGAGGACATGCCCTACCACGTGCAAAGCCGTGGAGTAGATCTGATTCTGGTCCAATTTGGGCTCAACGACTGCAACTACTGGCTGACAGACCGAGGCAATCCCCGGGTCAGTCTTCCGGCTTTCAAAGCGAATCTCCATGAGATCGTGACTCGCGCAAAGACGTTCGGCGCCAAACGGATCTTGCTGAACACCAATCACCCGACGACTCGGGATAAAGAAATCATTCCGCATACGACAATAACGTACGAACAGAGCAACAGAGCCTACAACGAAGCTATCCGTGAACTGGCTGCCGAAATCGGCGAGGACGTCGTCTTGTTGGATGTCGAGCGCATGTTCTTGACGGCCGTCAGTGAAGGGGTGACGCTCCAGTCGCTGCTGCTCGATGATGGCCTGCATTTAAGTAATCTCGGGCACGACTATTATCTGAATTTTATTGCGCCCGAGGCGCACAAGGCGTGCCTCGAGATCATGAAGGCGTAGCGAGCTCATGGAACGCTTGGCTCCTCGACCGCCGGGCGAGACAGCGGCCGGCCTCTTTGCTCCCCGCGCCGCGGATGGCCGTTGCGAGAGGAACGGCAGCTGGAGAAAGCGCCATCGGGTCTCCCCTTCAGACCTGTCCCGAGTCTGCTGCACCCTTCGAAGGCCTGAACCATCATGCGCATCCTGATCCTTCACGGCATAGAGAATGTCGAGAGCGCACGGCGCACGTCGATCAACCATGCGTTTTTCCTTCCGAAGTACGCGCCCCAACACGACTACGTGTTTCAGGGCGTGAACCATCCCCTCGACCCATCGGTCGAGTTCGGCCGCTTCGATGTCATCCTCATCGACACGACGTATCTTTGTTGGCGTTGGGCCAAACCACGCGCGGACTCGTTTGATCGTATTCTCGATCGATTTGCGTTCGTCGCTCGAAGCAGCGCGGTGAAGATTGCCTTCCCGCAGGACGACTACGATCATTGTGCTTATCTGGACGATTGGCTGGCGGACTGGAAGATCGATATCATTGCCACGCCCTATTCGAGATTCAGCTATCTGTTGCTGCCGCGAGCATCGGCGCAAGCGGATGTCCACCTCTCGTTGACGGGGTATCTCGACGGCGCGGACGCAATGTTGGCGGACCGCGTGGCGAAGCCGTTCGGAGAACGCTCCATCGACGTCGGATATCGGGCCCGCAAGCTTCCGGCGTATTTTGGAAGTTTCGGGCAGCTGAAGGCGGACATCGCGTCCCGCTTTACCCAAGCAGCAGCCGGACGAGGGCTTGCACTCGACATATCGACAAGGGAAGCCGACAGCCTGAACGGCGATGCCTGGCTCGCATTCCTGGGCAACAGTCGCTTCACTCTGGGCACGCCGAGCGGGAGTTCTCTCGCCGATCCGGTCGGAGACATCCGGCGCAAGGTCAACGCCTTCATTGCCGAGCATCCCGGCGCAGCGTTCGAGGACGTCGCGGAGGCCTGTTTTCCGGGCCTCGACGGTGTCCACCAGTACGACACCGTGTCGCCGCGGATCTTCGAGTCGGCGTTGGCGGGAACGTGCCAGATCCTGTCTGAGGGAACCTACGTGCCCGGCATGAAACCGGGCGAACACTACATCCAACTCGACCGCGACTTCGGCAACTTCGAGGACGTTTGGGCCGAAATGGCGAACGAGGCGGAGAACGAGAGGCGGATACGGGCGACCCGCGCGCTGCTGCTGAGCGACGAGGGGCTGACGTATCGGGGCCTGGCGCGCAACGTCCTCGGCTGGATTTCCGACACGCTGGAACGACGGGGTGTCCCGTTCGACCGAGCGGCCGTGACCGCCGTGGCGAGCGACGATCCGGCAGAACGCCATGCCGGTGTGATCGAAGGCCTGCGCATCCCACGGACGACCGGCCCGGGAGACCGGACCGTGGCTCCTCCGCGCGCATGCCTCCTGTCGCTGTCCAAGATCCCGGATGACCCGCGCGTGAGGCGGCAGGGGGACGCACTCTTCCATGCGGGCTGGTCCGTGGCCGCTGTCGGTCAGCCCGGGGCGCGCTCCAAAAGGCCTGTCTGGCCGAGCTACGACGCGAGCCACCCGGCTCCGGTGGCCACGCCCGGTCTTCAGGCCGAGGTGGAAGCCGACAGCGCGTCGGTGGTCGAGCCGTCCGTGCCTGCAGCCACGCGCGGGATGAAGGTCAGGAAACTCGTCAAGACCGTTGCGCGACAGACGTTGCCGGCCCAGACCCACGAGTCTCTCCGGCAGGGTTATCGGGCCGGCAGACGTGTGGTCAGCTCCGCGCTTGCTCCGTATCACCGCCTGAAGAGCCGTGCCGGGCTGGCCTTGCGCATTCAGCGCACGAGGGTCTCGACCCAGACTGCGCTCGACATGTATTGGTCCTGGACGTCCATCCAGGAGCTTTATCAGTCGAGCAAGGGCATCGAGGCCGATCTTTGGGTTGCAAATGACTGGCTGATGCTGCCGCTGGCCGCGCGGTTGGCGGAGGAGCGCGGCGGGGTGTTCGTGTACGACACCCACGAGTTTGCCGTGAACGAGTACATGGAGCGCCTCAAGTGGCGGCTTTTCAATCGCCCCGTCGTCAAGGCGATCGAGTCGGCCTATATCGGCCGGGCCAAGGTGGTTTCGACGGTCTCCGATGGCATCGCCGACGGGTTGCAGCGGGTCTACCGCCTGCCTTCGCGCCCCATGCTCATTCGAAACACGCCACTCTATCAGTCGGTGCAGCCGTCACCCGAGACGGAGAAGATCCGGGTCCTTTACCACGGGATCGTCGCTCCCGTTCGCGGGCTCGAACCGATGATCCGATCGGTCAAGCATTGGCGGCCGGAGTTCGCCGTGACCATTCGCGGCCCCGGGAACGACGATTATCTGGAGGGGCTGCGCCGCCTGATCGAACGTGAGGGCGTTGCCGACCGGGTCACTCTGGCCCCGCCGGTGCCGATGACCGCCCTCGTGCAGGAAGCGGCGGCGTTCGATGTCGGGTTCTTCTGCATGCCGAGGCTGTCCAAGCAGCATGAATACGTGCTGCCCAACAAGCTCTTCGAATACATCATGGCAGGGCTGGCGGTGTGCGTGAGCGACCTGCCGGAGATGAGCCGCATCGTCAACGCGACCGGCGCGGGTGTCCTGCTGCCGAACGCCGACGAGGTCGGTATCGCCAGGGTCGTCAACGGTCTCACCCGGGACTCGATCCGGGCCTACAAGGCGCGCTCGCTCGACGTCGCGCGCGAACTGTGCTGGGAGCAGGAGGCCAAGGCCCTGCTCTCCGCCTATGCCGGTGCCATCGGGAGAGCCTGAACCATGTGCGGAATCTTTGCCTCCCTGGGCCTCGCTCCCAACAAGGCCTCGCTGGACATCGTCGCCCATCGCGGGCCCGATGGCGAGGGATGGGTCGTCCGTGACACGCCCGCGGGGCCGCTGGCGTTGGGTCACCGCAGGCTGGCCATCATCGACCTGAGCGATGCGGCGCTGCAGCCCATGCACTTCGGTGACGGGCGCTACTGGCTGGTCTTCAACGGCGAGATCTACAACTACATCGAGCTGCGTGAGGAGTTGAAGGCGAAGGGCCACGTCTTCAGGACCGACAGCGACAGCGAGGTGCTGCTCGCAGCCTATGCGCAGTGGGGAGACGATTGCCTGCCGCGCCTCATGGGCATGTTCGCCTTCGTCCTCTGGGACGAGCGCGAGAAGACCCTGCTGGTGGCCCGCGACCGCTTCGGCATCAAGCCGCTTTACTTCGTCGCCCTGCCGCAGGGACTCGGGTTCGGCTCGGAGATCAAGCAGCTGCTCGCCCTGCCGTCCGTCGAGCGGCGGATGAACGTGGCACGGGTGCGCGACTTCGTCTCCGGCGGGATCAGCGACCATACGGGCGAGACGATGTTCGCCGGCATTCGCCAGTTGCGCGGCGGCGAATGCGCCACCGTGCGCCTGTCGGACTGGCGGCCAGGCGACGAGCTGCCGGTGCGGCGCTGGTACGACGTGCTCGAGCCGGGCAGCGGCGAGATCACGGAAGCCGATGCAGCCGACCAGTTCCGCACCCTGCTGGCCGACAGCGTGCGCATGCACCTGCGGGCCGACGTGCCGATCGGCTCCTGCCTGTCGGGCGGACTGGACAGCTCGGCGATCGTCTGCCTGATGGACCGCGCTCTCCGGCAACAAGGCCATGAGGCGCGCATCAACACGGTGAGCGCCTGCTATGCCGAGAAGTCGGTGGATGAGCGGCCCTTCATGGACGCCGTCATCGCAGAGACGGCCTGCGACCCGCACTTCGTCTATCCGACCGTGTCGGACGCGTTCTCGCGCGCCCAGGAGATCACCTGGCAGCAGGACGAGCCTTATGGCTCGACGAGCATCTTCGCCCAGTGGAGCGTGTTCAAGACGGCCCGCGAGGTCGGCGTGAAGGTGATGCTCGACGGGCAGGGAGCCGACGAGCAGCTCGCCGGCTACCATGGCGGCTTCGGCTATTACATCGCAGACCTGGTGCGCCGCCGGCAGGCGATAGACCTGCTGCGCACGGTCGTGCGGCGGCGCGAGTACCATGGGCTCGCGGTCGGCGAGCAGCTCAAGACCGCGCTGCTGCCGCTCCTGCCCGGACGGCTCGCCCAGATCGTGCGCCGGCAGCGCACCTCGCTGGCGCAGCACGACTGGCTGAACTCGCCGGCCTTCGCGAGCCTCGCCAACGAGCCCAATGCCTTCGACAGAGCGCTGCGGGAGATCGGACGACCCACGGTGAAGAGCATCGGAGAACTGTGCGTGGCGCTCACGCAGGGCTCCAATCTGCCGATGCTGCTGCACTGGGAAGACCGCAACAGCATGGCGCACGGCATCGAGGCCCGCGTCCCGTTCCTCGACCATCGCCTGGTCGAGTTCTGCATCGGCCTGGGATCGCGCCACAAGATCGTCCATGGCGACACCAAGCGGGTGCTCCGTCGGGCCATGACGGGCATCCTTCCCGATGTCATCGCCAACCGGCGCGACAAGCTCGGCTTCGCGACACCGGAATCCGAATGGTTCCGGGGCCCCGCCCGGGGGATGGCCATCGACGGAATCGAGCAGACGCTGTCCATGTACAAGGACCTGCTGAACCCGGCCGGCACGCGCGCCTTCCTCAACGAGATGCTGGATGGCGCCCGGACCCTCGACTTCACCTTGTGGCGGGTGATCAACATCGGCATCTGGGGGCGCCTGCACGGGGTGAGCCTTTGATGCGGGGACCCGACAAGGTCGCTGTTTCCCTGACGCCGGTGGCCGCGGCCTCCGACAGCCGCACGATCCGCGTCGCGGAAAGTCTGGCGCGGGCCGGCTATCGCTCCCTGATCTGGGAATCGGTGGCCAGCGCCGAGGATCCCTGCGTCGGACTGCAGTGCGCGGTGGTCGGATCGACGGGGGATCGCCGCGGGGCGACCGTCCTGCCGCGATCCATCCGCACGGCCGGCCGCGCAGCCCCCCTGCTGACGAGAGCTCGGGAAGGCCGTTTCGGCCTCCCGGGGGAATTGGCGCTGTATGCCGCGCTCCGCATCGAACACAGGCGTCGCTACGCGGTGGGCCGCCGGATCCCGCCTGCCTCCCTCTACTACGTGCACTCCTACGAGCTCTATCGCGCCGTGTCCGGGCTCGCCGCGTCCCTGGGCGTGCCGGTCATCTACGATGCCCACGATTTCTACCAGGGCATCAGGCGGCCGGACGAGATGCCCCCGTTCGACCGGCGCTGGATGATGCCCTTCTTTCGCCGGCGCGAGGCCGAATGCGTGGCCGGCTGCGACGGGCTGGTCACGGTCAGCGCGGGAACGGCGGACCTGATCGAAGGGGCGTTCGGCCGCCGGCCCGTGGTCCTTCGCAACGCCCATGATCCGCGCCTCGATCAGGTGCCTGCGCGGACGTTGCGCCAGGTCGTTGGGCTCTCGGGGGAGGACCGGCTCCTCGTCGTCGCCGGCAACTACAAGCCGGGCATGGCGGTGGGGGAGCTGCTCGATGCGCTGGCGGCCCTGCCGGATCGCGTGCACGTCGCATTCGTCGGCCACGGCTACGAGGATGGGCTGGACGGCTTCGCGAGCCATCCGGCCCGCACGAGGGTGCACGCCGGTCTCGGTCGACCGTCTCGCGAAGTGGTCCCCTTCATCCGCGACGCCGATGCCGGGCTCGTGATCTACAAGTCGCGCTCCGAGAACTATCGCGAGGCCCTGCCCAACGGCTTCTTCCAGGTTCTCGCCGCCGGGCTGCCGATCGTCTACCCGGCGCTCCCGCAGCTCGTGGCGACCGTAGGCGACGCGAGGGTCGGCCTGTGCGTCGAGACATTCACCGCCGCCACGATGAGGGACGCGGTGCAAGCTCTCCTCGACGCGCCGCGCGCTTCGTTTCCCGACATTGCGACCGTCTCGTCGCGGCTCTCGTGGATGGATGACGAGCAACGGCTGATGGCGCTCGTCGCCGAGGTCACGCAGGCCCGGTCGTCCGGCGGGCGCACTCCAGGGATGAAGGCCCTGGCCGGTCAGGAGGCCGAAAGCTGATGTGTGGTATCGCCGGTTTCGTCACGCCGCGTGGGCTCGATGAGCGCAGGGCGGACAAGGTCCTCGAGGTCATGTCGAGCCTGATCGCCCATCGCGGGCCCGACGGGCTGGGGCACTGGTCCGGGCCGGGAGGAACGGTGGGCCTGGCGCACAGGCGGCTCGCGATTATCGACCTGACCGCATCCGGCGCACAGCCCATGCACGGGCCCAACGGGACCGTCATCAGCTTCAACGGAGAAATCTACAACTTCCTGGAACTGCGGGAGGAACTTGCGGGCGCGTGGACTTTCCGGTCCCACTCCGACACCGAGGTCATCCTCGCAGCCTATGAGAAATGGGGCGACGACTGCGTCAACCACCTGCGCGGCATGTTCGCCTTCGCGCTCTGGGACGGTCGCCGCAATCGCCTGCTGGCCGCACGCGACCGCTTCGGCATCAAGCCCTTCTACTACGCCGCGGTCGACGGGATCGTCTACTTCGCCTCGGAGGCGAAGTCGCTGTTGCCGTTCCTGCCCGGCATCGAGACCGACGAGGACGCTCTCGCCGAATACCTGACGTTCCAGTACACGATTGGCGAGAAGACGCTGTTCAAGGGCGTCCAGGGACTGCTGCCGGGGCATGTGCTCGTCGTCGAGGACGGCGTGGTGGGCGTCCGCCGCTACTGGGACGTCCAGTACGAGGTCGATTGGGACCACAGCCCGCGGTACTTCGAGGAGCGCTTCCGCGAACTCGTCGCCGACAGCATGAAGGTCCACCTTCGCGCCGACGTTCCGGTCGGGGGATACGTTTCCGGCGGCCTCGATTCCAGCCTTGTCGCGATCCTCGCGTCGCAGGCCGACCATGCCAACAAGGACGCCTTCCACGGCCGCTTCCTCGAATATTCCGGCTACGACGAAAGCGACTACGCACGCACGGCCACCGATCTCGCCGGCATGAATCTCCACATCGCCGACATCACCGCGGACGACTTTCGCCGCCACATCGGGGACGTCATCTACCACCTCGACTTCCCCGTCGCGGGCCCGGGCTCGTTCCCGCAATTCATGGTGTCGGCGCTTGCGGCCAGGCACCTGAAGGTCGTCCTGGGCGGGCAGGGCGGCGACGAACTGCTGGGCGGCTACGCGCGCTATCTGGTGGCCTATCTCGAGCAGAGCATCAAGGCGGCCATCGACGGGACGTACAAGTCCGGCAACTTCCTCGTTACCATCGAGTCCGTCGTTCCCAACCTGGGCCTGCTTCGCGAATACAAGCCCATGATCAAGGAGTTCTGGCGCGAGGGCCTCTTCGACGATCTCGACAAGCGCTATTATCGCCTGGTGGATCGGTCCACCGACATGGTTGGCGAGGTGGACTGGGCGGCTCTCGACAGGACGCGGGTCTTCGAGGCCTTCCGCTCCATCTTCAACAACCGCGACAACGTCCGCAAGGAAGCCTACTTCGACAAGATGACCCATTTCGACTTCAAGTGCCTGCTTCCGGCGCTGCTCCACGTCGAGGATCGCATGAGCATGGCGCACGGGCTGGAGAGCCGCGTGCCGTTCCTCGACCATCCACTGGTCGAGTTCCTGGCCACAGTTCCCGCGGACGTGAAGTTCAAGGGGGGGCAAATGAAGCAGCTGATGAAGTCCGTCTACAAGGACGTCCTGCCCCGCTCGATCGTCGATCGCCGCGACAAGATGGGCTTCCCGGTGCCGCTCAAGGAGTGGCTCGAGGGCCCGCTGAAGGACTTCGTCACCGATCTCTTCGCCGAGCAGCGCCTCAAGCACAGGCCTTACCTCAACAGCGACGTGATCCTGTCGAGCTTCGGCACGGCGTCCCGGTTCTCGCGCAAGACGTGGGGGCTGCTCAGCCTGGAGCTCTGGCACCAGCGCTTTCACGACCGTGCGCCCGAGTTTCGCGCCATGGCGAAGGCGTGATAAGGGCCCCGCAAACGCAATCGAGAGGTTTGACATGAAGGTGTTCGTGACGGGCGGTGCGGGCCAGGTGGGCTCGACCGTCATCGACATGCTGCTGGCCCGGGGCGACACGGTCGTGGCCATCGACAACTTCGCGACCGGCCGACGCGACAACCTGAAGGGCCACGATCGGCTGACGCTCGTCGAGGACACGATCGCCGATGCCAAGGTCGTGGATGGCCTGTTCTCCGACTTCAAGCCCGAGGTCGTGGTGCACACGGCCGCGTCCTACAAGGATCCCGAGGACTGGGGCACCGATGCCCTGGTCAACGCCGTCGGAACGGCCAACATCGCCAAGGCGTCCAAGACGCACGGCGTGTCGCGCCTCGTCTATTTCCAGACCGCGCTGTGCTACGGCACGAAGCCCATCCAGCAGCCGATCCAGCTCGACCATCCCATCAACCCGGTCAACTCGAGCTACGCGATCTCCAAGACCGCGGGCGAGCATTACGTGCAGTTCTCGGGCGTGGACTGGGTCACGTTCCGTCTGGCCAACGTCATCGGCGAGCGCAACGTGTCGGGCCCGCTGCCGATCTTCTACGAGCGCCTGTCGCAGGGAAAGAAGTGCTTCGTGACGCCGGCCCGTCGCGACTTCTGTTATGCGAGGGACCTCGCCAAGGTTGTCGTGCGCGCGGCCGACGGCGAGGGCAGGGGCACCTATCACTTCTCGTCCGGCAAGGACGTGGCGATCAAGGAGCTCTACGACGCGGTCGTGACGGCCATGAAGCTGAACGCCTATCCCGAGCCCGAGATCCGGCCGCTCGGACCGGACGATGCAGCCTCGATCCTGCTCGACCCCGCGCGTACCTTCTCGGACTTCGGCTCCGTCGAGTTCACGCCCCTGTCGCAGATCGCCGAGGCGGCGGTGGAGCGCTGGAGCCAGGAAGGCGTGCAGGGCGGCTACACCCACCTCAAGGACGCCCGGGGCTGAGGCCCCGGCCAGGGAATAGGGCGATGCGCATTCTGATCACCGGCGGAGCCGGCTGCCTCGGGTCCAACCTCATCGAGCGCTGGCTGCCACGGGGTCACGAGATCCTCGTGATCGACAACTTCGCGACGGGCAAGCGGGAGGTCGTGCCTCCCGTCGCCGGTTTGAGCCTCGTCGAGGGGTCGGTGGCGGACAAGGAACTCGTCGATCGTGCCTTCGCCGCGTTCGCTCCGACGCATGTCGTCCACAGCGCTGCGGCCTACAAGGATCCCGACGATTGGCGCGAGGACGTCGCCACCAACGTCGCGGGGATGGTCAACGTTGTCGAAGCGGCCCGGGCCGCCGGCGTCGAGCGGGTGGTCAATTTCCAGACCGTGCTGTGCTACGGGCGCCCCGACGCGGTTCCCATCCCCGTCGAGCATCCCCTGCGTCCCTTTACGAGCTACGGCATTTCGAAGGTGGCGGGGGAACAGTACCTCGCGATGAGCGGGCTGCCCTTCGCATCGCTGCGACTCGCGTCCGTCATCGGTCCTCGCCTGGCGATCGGGCCGATCCCGACCTTCTACAAGCGCCTCAAGGCCGGGCAGGGCTGCTTCTGCACGGATGCCACGCGGGACTTCCTGGACATGGAGGATTTCTTCGCGGCCGTGGATCGCGTCATGGAAGCCGGCGCGCCCAGCGGGATCTTCAACGTGTCGAGCGGCGAGGGCCGGACCATCCGCGACGTCTACGACGCCGTACGCGAGCACCTCGGCCTGCCGCCCGATCCGGGCGTCAAGGTCGTTCCGGTCGGCGACGACGACGTTCCTGCCGTGGTGCCCGACCCGTCGCGGACGAGGCAGGTGCTGGGCTGGACCGCGAAGGTCTCCTTCGGCGACGCGATGGGGCGGATGCTGTCCTGGTACGACGCTCATGGCGTGAGCGACGTCTACAGCCATCTCTCGGCTCCCAAGGCAGGGTAGAGGCGGGTCCGAACACTGTCTTTCCCTCGAGGAGCAGCCGCCGGCCTGCTCGGATCGAGCGCGATCTTCGCGCTCGGGAATGGCCTCAGCCGTGCGGTCGCCTACGCCCTGCCGCCGCTGCTCGCCGGCTGGATCGCACCGGAGGAGATGGGGCTCGTGGCCCTCCTCACCACCGCCGCCGTGATCCTGCGCACCGTGCTCGGGCTGGGGCTGACCACGTCGGCCGGGGCGGTCTACTACGAGGTGCCCGTCGAGCGCCGGGGCGAGGTCATCGCCACGACCGCCTTGTTGCTCGGCACGGCGACGGTCGCAGGGGTGCTGCTGTGCCTGGTGGCCCCCGCGGTTCCCGGATTGCCGCTGGCCCAGGCGGGCGCGCTCATGCCCGCCCTTGCGTTCGCGGGCGCGGGTTTGCAGCTGCTGGCCCAACCTTACGCGCTGGCGCTCCAGTTTCAGGGACGACCGCTCGCTCACCTCGCGGTGACGGCCGCAGCGGCGGCCGCGGGTGTCGCCCTCGCCCTCGTCCTCGTGGTAGGCCTCGGGCGAGGCGCCTGGGGCTGGCTCGAGGCCGGAGCCCTCGGCGCCCTCGTCGGCGTGGTCCTCGCGGCGCGCGCAGCGGGCACGCCGCTCCTTGCGGCCAGCGCTCCGGTCGCCCGAAAGCTGATGCGCCTCGGCTGGCCGTTCATCCCGGGAGCGGCCTTCATGGCCGCCCTGCAGGGAGCCGGTCCGTTCATCCTCGCCAGGGTCGATGGGCTCGCCGCAGCGGGCGTCTACAATGCCGGTTATGGGCTGGGCATGACGATGTCGCTCGCCACCACTGGCTTCTCGTCGGCGTGGTTTCCCTATTTCCAGTCCTTCGCCGCTCGCCAGCACGAAGCGCCGCACGCGTTCGGCCGCGTGCTGATGATCGCCATCGGCGCATTCGGATGCGCCGCGATCCTGTTCTACGCTCTTGCTCCTCTGGCCCGTCTGCTGCTGGTCGATCCCCGCTACGGCGGGGCCGTCCACGTCGTGGGAGACGTCGCGCTGTCGCAGGCCCTGCTGGCCATCTGGAGCATCTTGGTTCCCGCGCTCTACTTCTCGCGAAAGATCTGGATCGCCAGCGCCGTGCAGGGGCTCGGCGCCGGCGTCGCGGTGATCGTCACCTATGTCCTGGTTTTGCATGCGGGCGCTGCCAATGCCGGACTGGGCGCCGTGGCCGGTGCCTGCGTCATGATCGCCGTCCAATGGGTCGTCAATGGACAGGCCGACTCTCCCGCGGGATCATTCGTGCGATTCGAACATGCATGGGCCGGCTGTGCCGTGGGGATCTGTCTGGTGCTTGCACGAACCATGGCCGACAGCGTCGGCTCGCTGGCCTCGGCAGGAACGGGCGGTGCTTTGGCCGGGTGTGCGGCCGTGGCCGTGTGGGCAGCAGGACGGAGGGCCTCGCTGTGGGCATGACCCTGAGCATGGCGCGCAGGCAGCCCGCCGTGGTGCGCGAGCAGGGCTGGGACGCCCTGGCCGCCGCCTATCCGGGCTGGTCGGAAACCGACCTGCGGCAGTTGCTGGCGGAGTCGAGCTGGATCTACGACTTCGAAGCCTTCACGCAGCTCAGGATTCGCGCCAAGACCGGCCGCTTCGTCAACATCGACGCAGCGGGGTTCCGCCACGTGGCGAGCCAGGCGCCCTGGCCACCGCGGCGCGATGCCCTGAACGTCTTCCTCTACGGCGGATCCAACCTCCTCGGTTCGGGATTGCCCGATGCCCAGACGATCCCGTCCGTCCTGCAGGACATGCTGCGGCGCACGCGCCCGGATGTCGCCGTCTACAATTTCGGGCGCAGCTACTACTACTCGAGCCAGGAACGGGCGCTCTTCGAGCGTCATATCCTCAAGGGCGTCGGGCCGCACGTGGCCGTCTTCCTCGATGGCCTGAACGAGTTCGTCTACCCCGACGACGAGCCGCAGTGGACGGGTGCCCTGCGCAACATGATCAGCACGCGCCACCTCACCATGGTGGATCCGCTGCGCGGGATGGGCGAGATGGTCGGGTGGTTCGTCAGGACCGCGCGGCGGCGCCTGCTGGCGCCCCCGCCTCGCCCGTCGGATCCGGCGCCGGCGGCGCGCGGCGACGCCGAGACCGTCGTCGACAGGTGGCTCCTGAACCGCCGGCTGACCGAAGCGCTGGGAGAGGAAGTCGGCATCACGACCCTGTTTGCCTGGCAACCGGTCCCGACCTTCGGTTACGACCTCTCGCTGCACGGCTTCGTCAAGGCGGCGGATGGATTCGGACCTTTCAATTCGTCAGCGGCCGGCTACGCCCTCATGGCGAGGCTGCGCGACGAGGGCCGGGTCGATCCCCGGGTGCTCTGGCTCGCCGACATGCAGGACCGCGCCACCGGGAATCTCTATGTTGACAATGTCCACTACAATGCGGCCTTCTCCGCCGCGGTTGCGGGCCGGATTGCAGACACGCTCCGCGAGTGCGGACTTGTCATCCGGCCTTGATGGGCGGAGATCTTTTCATGTCGTTTTCGGGAGCAAAGGTCGCGATCGTCGGCGGTGCCGGGTTCGTGGGCTCCAACCTTGTCCGGCTGATCCGCGAGCAGGGGCCGCGCCGGATCGTGATCGTCGACAACCTCCTGTCGGCGGACGTCTCGAATGTTCCGGAAGGCGAGGATATCGATTTCCGTTTCGGGTCCGTCGCCGATGACCGCATTCTGGCGGCTCTGCCGGACGACCTCGACTACGTGTTCCATCTCGCCTGCTATCACGGCAACCAGTCGTCAATCGCCGACCCCATCGCAGACCACGACAACAACACGCTCACCACGCTGAAGCTTTTCGAGCGCCTGAAGGGCATGGCCAGCCTGAGAAAGGTGGTCTATGCGGCCGCAGGATGCGCCGTCGCCGAGAAGACCTTCGACGGAGCATTCGCCACGACGGAAGACGCACCCGTCTCCCTCTTCCATGACAGCCCGTACTCGATCTCGAAGCTCGTCGGCGAGATGTACGGCAACTATTACTTCACGCGGCACAAGCTGCCGTTCGTCAAGGCGCGGTTCCAGAACGTCTACGGTCCGGGCGAAATCCTGGGCGCCGGCCGCTGGCGCGGGACGGTTCACACCGTGTGGCGCAACGTGACGCCGACGTTCATCTGGAAAGCCTTGCACGGCGAGGCGCTTCCGGTCGAGAACGGCGGGATCGCGTCGCGCGACTTCATCTTCGTCGAGGACATGGCCCGCGGCCTGATGGCGTGCGCGCTGCGCGGAGAACCGGGCGAGATCTACAATCTGGCCTCGGGGGTGGAGACCACCATCCGGGACCTGGCCGAGCGGATCAACGCGCTCACCGCCAATCCCACGCCGATCGCGCTCGCCCCGGCCCGCGATTGGGACCGGTCGGGCCAGCGCTACGGCGATCCGTCCAAGGCTCGCGAGAAGCTCGGTTTCGTTGCGGAGGTCGCGCATGCCGAGGGCCTCGCCCGGACCGTCGAATGGACCCGCACCAACCGTCAACGCATTTTGGGCTGCATGAGCCAGCACGCCCGCTACGTGCCGCAGGTGCGGACCTACGCGGCATGACGGTCCGCGTCCTGACCGTCGTCGGTGCCCGGCCCCAGTTCATCAAGGCCGCCGCGGTGAGCCGCGCCATCCGCGACACGGCCGGACTGACGGAGATCATGGTCCACACCGGCCAGCACTTCGACGCGGACATGTCCGACGTCTTCTTCGACGAACTCGGCATACCCGCCCCAGCGCACCGGCTGGACATTCACGGGGGCGGTCACGGTGAGATGACTGGGCGCATGATGGCTGCTCTGGAGCCCGTGACCGCCGCAGAGAAGCCCGATTGGGTCCTGGTCTACGGCGATACCAACTCGACGCTCGCCGGCGCCCTCGTGGCCGCCAAGCTGCATGTCCCGGTTGCCCACGTCGAGGCGGGCCTGCGCAGCTTCAACCGGCGCATGCCCGAGGAGATCAACCGCGTCGTCACCGACCACGTCGCCACCCTCCAGTTCTGCCCCACGGTGGTCGCCGTCGAGAACCTCGCCGACGAGGGGATCCGCAAGGGCGTGCATCATGTCGGCGACGTGATGTTCGACGCCACGCTGTTTGCCGTGAAGCAGGCGGAAGGACGTGCGACGGTCCGCGCCGAACTCGGGCTGGACAAGGGCAAGTACGCGCTCGCCACCGTGCACCGGGCCGAGAACACCGACGATCCGGTGCGGCTCGCTGCCGTGCTGGCGTTCCTGCGCGAGCAGGCCGCCGGCGTTCCCGTGGTCCTCCCGCTTCACCCCCGGACCCGGCAGGCGGTGCAGCGCAGTGGCGTTTCGCTGGAAGGCCTGCGGGTCGTCGGGCCCGTGGGATACCTCGACATGGCTCAGTTGCTAGCGGGCGCGACGGCGGTCTTCACCGACTCCGGCGGCCTGCAGAAGGAAGCCTATTTCCACCGGGTCCCGTGCACCACGCTGCGCGACGAGACGGAGTGGACCGAAACGGTGACCCATGGCTGGAACCGGCTCTGGCAGGGGCCGCCCCATGGTCCGCGAAGCGACATCACGGACTACGGCGACGGGCGGGCTTCGGATGCCATTGCCCGTGTCCTGAAGGATGTCGCGTGAGGGGATCGTCGGCTGCGGTCGATGCTCCCGGCAAAATGCGTGGTTTCGGCAACCTGCGCGGAACCTCGGCAGACGCCAATGCCGTCATGGGTCCTGGTCATCATGCCCCTTCCGCACCGTGAGGACGTGACCGCAAGATGACGACGTCTTCGCGTGAAAGCCGAATCCGCGTGCTCGTGGGATATGCGAACTACACGGATCGTCTCTCCTACTACGACGACTGGCTCGATGCCTTCGCGACGTCACCGCATTTCGACGCCGTTCCGTTCGACATCGTTCCGGCAGAGGCGAGGGAGCGGCTGCCGGCGCTCCTGGGCGAGGTCGATGCCGTCGTCCTCCTCCATTCCACCAATGGCGACACGACCGACTACCTGGAGCCTCATGCGGCCACCCTGGCCGGGCGCAAGGTGCCGCTGCTGACGTTCGTCGGCAACGAGGTGAGCCTGCCGGGTTCTCCGATTGCCGAGAAACGCCATCTCTTTTCGCTGTTTCGGCCTGACATCGTCGCTACCCAGCTGCTTCCGGAGGCGGGGCAGTATCTGTTCGGCGACGTGGCCGGTCGGGTCGTTGCGATCCCCCATGCCCTCAATCCGGCTGCCTACCGGCCTCTTCGTGCGGCGCAGGACCGTCCCATCGACGTGGGAGCTAGAGCGGTCCGGTACCTCGCTCACCTGGGTGACGATGACCGCAACCGCATCCTCGACTGGTTCAGGACGCAGGGTCCGGGCAGGGGGCTCGCCATCGACATCTCCGACGGCCGCTTCGACCGGACCGGATGGGCCGATTTCCTGAACCGCAGCAAGGCGACGGTCGCGACGGAAGCGGGGACGTGGTTCCTCGAGCGTGACGACGCGACCGTCAACGCCATTCGCGACTACATTCTGTCCCGCTCGGGAAGCGCCTTCGTCATCCGCAACGACTCCGCCCTGCGAACCCTGGGTCACAAGCTGCCGGGATGGGCGCGCGACCTCGCCCGCAAGGTGCTGCGCCACGGCCCGCTCCGCCACGAGGCGCTGGTCAACGAGGCGGTCGATCCTGCCGAGATCCATGCGCGCTTTTTCGCGGGGCGGGAACGGCCCGCCATCAACGGCAAGTGCATCAGCTCGAGGCATTTCGATGCGGCCGGCACGCGTACCTGCCAGATCATGTTCCCGGGACGGTTCAACGACATCCTCGTCGCGGACGAGCACTACCTGGCGCTCGAGCCCGACTTCTCCAACATCGACGATGTTCTCCGCCGCTTTGCCGATCCGGACCAGCGCGGCGCGATCGTCGATCGCCTGCATGCTCTCGTCCTGGACAGGCACACATATGCCAACCGGATGGAGACCGTCGCACGGTGTCTCGTCGATGGCTGATCCGGCCCTGGTCGCCTCAGGCGCCGCAGCAAAGACCACCTCGGCCAAAGAGCGGCGAGAGGGGCCTGCGGGTGGATTTGAGGTCTCGAAGAGTGCTAAGCAGCCGGAAACGTGAGCGCGTGCTGATGGCGAGCTTCGGATCGAGCGCGATGCCGCCAGACCAGACCGGAAGGACAGCCCTTTGACTTCGTGGATCGAGGCCGTTCTTGGCCGCTCTTTGCCGCCCGACAGCGCGTCGGCTGAATTCCAGGGGCGTTCGGCCACCATGCGCGACGGCGTGCTGACCTTCGCGGACGAGCACGAGGCTGGCCAGGGGCAGACCAGCGAGGCTTTCGGCTTCAAGTGGAGCAAGCGTGAGACCTACGCGTCCGGCGCTGTCCGGGAGACGCAAATCCGCTGGCTCGACACCCGGTACGGCGGGCGCAATCCGCTGGACTATGTCGCCGCACAGCAGGGCCCGATCGTGCTCGACGCGGGATGCGGATCGGGGTTTTCCGCCGACATCATCTTCGAAGGGCAATGGGATCGGATCCGCTACATCGGATCGGACATATCGAGCGCCGTCGCCATTGCGCGAGAGAACCTGGCGCCGCGCTGCCGTGACTCCCTGTTCATCCAATGCGACCTGACCAAGCTGCCGGTCCGGCCGGGCTCGGTCGATCTCATCCTTTCCGAGGGCGTTCTGCATCACACGCCATCGACCAAGGGCGCGTTCGACTCGCTGGTGCCGCTTCTGCGACCCGGCGGCGTCTTTGCTTTCTATGTCTACAACAAGAAGGGACCCGTCCGCGAGTTCACCGACGATTACCTGCGGTCCATCTTTTCCGCCATGCCGCCCCAACAGGCGTGGGAGGACATGAAGGCCATCACCGGCCTGGGCATCGCCCTCGGCGAGATGAAGGCCAAGGTCGATATCAAGGATGACATCCCATCGCTCGGGATCAGGAAGGGCGAGATCGACATCCAGCGTCTCTTCTACTGGTCGGTTCTGAAGGCCTATTACCGACCCGAATTCACTTTCGACGAGATGAACCATATCAATTTCGACTGGTTCATGCCGAAATACGCGTTCCGCCAGACGCCCGAAGAGGTGCGCGGATGGGTGGAGATGGCTGGCCTCTCGATCGAACACCTGCATGCCGAGGAAGCCGGCATCACCGTCGTCGCGCGCAAGCCCGGCCAGGCTGTGGCCGTTCCGGCGGACGCTCCTACCCCGTGACGTTACGCCGGCCGCCTCGCGCGAGCAGGATGTCGTAGCTGCGTCTCACGGCCCGCGCACGGCCCAGGATGGCGCGATCGATCCGCTCGGAGGGCGACATCGGCTCGGGCGTCCACCATGCCGGATGGGTCAGCAGGTACAGACGCTCGTGCCCCTCGGCGATGACCGCGGTCATGCTCTTGAAGCGCCAGAAGCCGTTCGAGTCCGAGCAGTAGACGTACTCGCGGCGCATCCTCGCCGAATAGGCGTTGCTCCGGCCGGCGATGACCTCGTCGTCGAAGTCCAGGACGTTGCTCAGGTCCGGATTATGCCAGCTGACGGTCCCGACCGCCGTACCGAGGATGGATTCCAGCAGGTCGCACTCCTTCGCGACCGCTGTCTCCAGCATGGGCCTCGTCCACTGCGTGACGCCCAGCGCGCCGGCATCGAAATGGAGGCCGACGACGTGGCCGTGGTCCTGGATCGACCGGACCAGCGCAAGGACTCCCGGCTCGAGAAGGTTGTAGAACTCGCAGCGCGGGTTGACGAAGTAGGTCGCGCGGGCTCCTTCCCGGGCCTCCAGTTCGGCCAGCCGCGCCGCCCGATGCATCGAGAAGTCCACGTCGTGGCGCCAGACCACGTGGCGGTCCGAGCCCCCGTCCCCCAACTCCGCGAACCGGTAGCCACGCGTCACCAGGGCGCGCATCAGCGCGACGAAACCATCCTCGGTGAAGTCGGCGAACGCCCGTCCGTTCGCGGCGGGCTGTTCCTCTCGCTTTTCGATCCGGAAGGTGCGGCCGTGAAGCCTCAGGGTCAGGTTGTCGTGCGCGCCGCCATCGAAGGCCCTGTACCGGCGCTCGAACTCCGCTTCGTCCATGAGGCAGCTGACGGTCGATAGCCGCTTGAGGTCGCTCCGCCGTGTCTTGACGGGGCCCCAGTGCACATCGGGCAGAGCCGGAAGGGGGGGCGGCTCGAGAAGCCTCGGCCCGAATCTTTCGATAAGCTGCAGTCCTGCTTCGCTGGCCGCCGCCAGCAGGTCGGAAGGGCGCGCGTTCACCGTGACGTCGAACAGCGCGACGCCCACGATGGGGCCCGCATCGACCCGCGCCTCCATCAGGTGAAGCGTCGCACCGTACCGCGGCGCCTGCCTGTAAACGGCATGATGATGCGGATCGCGGCCGGGAAAGTCTGGAGAGGCGGCGTGTACGTTATAAGCCGGCCGGGAAAGCCGGGCGAGCGTGTCGGACGGAACGATCACACCAGTTCCGAAGCTGATGAGGGACGTCTCCGGCCCAATGGGCTCCGCAAGCAACGCGTCCAGCGTCTGCACGACGGCAAAGCTCTGGTCGAGACCCAGTGCCGACCGGATCCGATCGAGCGCCGGTCCGGTGTAAGCAGTCAGCAGGATGACGTGGCCCATCGGCAGGTGTTCCGAACAAAGCTAGGTGTGAAATCGGCCGGCGGTGCTCAAACGACTCTGGGCGAGCCGCCGGGCCAAGGGGTCAACCTGAACCTGTTGGCCGACGGAAGGCGCCCTCCGCCACGCATGTCCGCCTCGTCAATCTCGATGACGCCGCTCCCGCAGGCTACCAGAACGCCCTGGTGGGGACCGCGGCCCATGATCTGCCCGGGAACGGCCAGAACGTCGTGGTCGAGCGCTGCGGGGCGTGCGCGCCAGATCGTGACCTCCGTTTCGCCGTCCAGAAAGGCGAAGGCCCCGCGGAAGGGGCGGGACGACGCTCGAACCAGCCGGAGGACGTGGCTGGCAGGCGCCGACCAGTCGATCCGGCCATCCTCCGATCGGCGGGGATGGCAGCGCAGGGGCCGGACGCCGAGTGCCGCCTGGTCCTCCGGCACAAAGCCCGGGCGCTGCAGATTCGAAACGGCTGCTAGGAACAACGCGGGCACTTCCGTCGCCATCCACGCGTAAACGTCGGCAATGTAGGTGTCGTCGGCGAGCGGCAGGAAGCTGCGCGCGAAGACCGGACCGGCATCGAGTTCGACCGGGTCCATGCGGTGAACGCACAGCCCCACCCGTTCCTCCCCATTGATGATCGCCCAGTTCGGACACGCGTTGCCGCGATAGCGCGGCAGGTCGCCGGAGTGTGAGTTCAGGATCCCGTGGGGCAAGGCCTCGCAGGTCGTCTGTCGGATCAGAGTGGGCCAGTTGATCGAGACCCCGACCTCGGCGCCGGACGCCCGTAGGACATCGACCGTTTCGGGATTGTTGATCGCGGGATCGTCGAGGAAAACGGCGGCATGGCGGCTTGCGAGAGCTGCGAAGTCCCGCGCATCGACCCCGTATTCCGGGGCAGCCTTCGCCGTGGCGACGAAAACGATCCTGTGACCTGCGTCAGCCAGCGCGGCGGCGGCCTCCAGCAACCACCGGGTCCGACCCAGAATCGCGATTCGCATGACTAGCCGATCTCCGACGGCTTCAGATCCCGCAGGAGCGTACCCGGGTCGCCATGGCCGCGAGCCGCCCGAAGGAGGGTGAGCAGCCGGTCGCGACTGCCGCCGGTTCCCGATGGCCTTCGTCGGGACAGGAGCGCTTCCGGGGCTCGGGCGTCACCTCGGGCAGCCTCGTATTCCGCGATCGTCGTTGTGTTCAGGAAGACATGAATGGGATGAAAATCCACGACAAAGGGGCACACGATGCCAAGGTGATCGGCCGGCTCGCCCAGAGAGGCGTCGAGCAGACGGACGTCGTCTTCCCAGCGAATGGCGGCATGGATCAGGCCGCTGAAGTCGCGCCAGGGTTCGAGCGCCGGGGCCACGGTGGGTGGGATCATGTGATTCGATTCGTGAGTGATCCCATGCTCCACCAGCACCTGCGCAATCCGGCTCGATCGGGCGAGCGAATGGCCACGAACGCAACGCGCGTCGGGCACGAGGTCGTGCAAGGCTCCGACGACGGCGCGAGCGTTTCCGCTGCCGGTGCCATCCAGCAGAGGGTTGAAATTGGGATGCAGGCCGAGGTCTTGCCGCGGGATTGCCGTGATCTCGCGCAGCACCGGCGTGTCATGCGTCACGAACCACGTGGCGGCGACACCGTGTTCGGCAACGATCCCGGCGAGGTCGGCGATCACGGTGTCGTGCGCCCAGTCGATGTCGATAGTCAGCACGAGGTTGCTGCCTGGCATGGTGACGCCTCGCCTCCGGGTCCGACCGACACATACATCATGCGCCAGCGGAGCGCCTAGGCTTTCGGCTCCCTGACTGCAACCAATGAATTGCTTCGGATCCTCGGAACGATGCCCTGGCCTGACCTCGCGTACCTTCGAAAGCGGCTGAGTTGGGGTGACGTGTCGTCGAGGGCCCGCGAATGGCATGGCCATGCCACTCGCCGTCTTCGAAAACGTCGGGACGCCGTCCCTCCAGTTGGCCTCGACTTGCACAAGGCCCGAGCGCGCTTCAGGCGAGAGACGTCGCTCTCGAGACGTGCGCTCGATTTCTCGGGATGGACCAGCACGTTCGCGCAACGCCGATCGTCACGGCCTGCTCGCCCGCATCGGACGCCTCGCGTCGATCTGCGACCGCCGCCAGCTCGTCGTGCGTTGTAAGCCTACCAGCGCTGACCTCTCGCCGGGCGTAGCGGCCGGCAACCGCCGCGATTGCATGTGCTCTCCCAGACGCGGCCGCTTCCGTCGATGCAGCGGCTCCGGTTGCAATCCATCCCGCCGCCGCCGTATCCGCCGCCATATCCGCGCTGCTGCGGGTAGCCCTGGTAACCTTCGTCGTAGCCCCCGCCGTAAGCAGGACGCCGGCCGCCGCCGACACGGCCCACCGGCCCACTGATGGGCCGGCAACCGTACTGGTCGCACGTGGACTCGGTGTACACCCCCGTGCGCGGATCAATGCAGCGCTGCGGCGAGCACTGCAGCTGGACCAAGGTGGGCCCGTCCGCCGCTGGCATTTGCGAAACGGGCATGGCCGAAGCGACCGGCACAGCACAGACCAGGGCGGTGGCCAACACGAAACCTGTAAAACGCATGATGACCTCCATGTACGGGTACCATCGCCTCCGGAACCTGAACGAGGGCTGAACCGCAGTCGTTCCCTGCACTACTGATATTGACGATGGCCGAGCTCGACGGTGTTGGAAAATCCAAGCCCGACACGTCCTCGCACTAATGACTCATGCCCTGCGACCCCGTCACGCCTGGCTCCCAGTCACCAGCGAGCAAACGTTGTCATGTCTTTTGGGGGGGGGCGCTCCTTGAGAAGCATCCGTCAAATCCAAGTTCCGGTTGAGGCTTTCGCTCCCCTGCAGTCCACGATCGTAGACTTGCGACATAGGACGCACAGTCAGCGATAAACTTCCATCCGCAAGGCTCTCTTCCGAAATTCCGCCTTGACGCGGGATCGCAGGACAACCTCAACTGCCGAGTGATGAAATCGCGGGCTGGTGATTGGCGTGACTGTCTTCCGATTGACGCGAAGGGCGGTGTGGGCCTTGCTGTCCGCCAGCGTCGGGGTGGCGTGCTTGCTGCTTGGCAAAGCGTCGGCCCAGGACAGCGAGGCCCGGCGCCTCTTCGAGCAGCGCTTCAAGGAGTCGCTGGCCAGCCCGGCCGACCTGGACGCCGCCTTCAAGTTCGCCGAGGCGGCGAATGCGGTGGGCGAGTACGAGGCCGCGATCGGCGCGCTCGAGCGCATGCTCTTCTTCAACCCCAACCTGGCGCGGGTGCGGCTCGAACTGGGCGTGCTCTATTTCCGCCTGGGGTCCTACGGACAGGCCCGGTCCTACTTCAAGACCGCCCTGGAACAGCCCGGCGCGCCCGAGGACGTGAAGCTCGCCGTCCAGAAGTTCATGGGCGAGATCGACCGGCGGCAGCGCATCAGCCAGTTCTCGGGCTTCGTCCAGGTGGGCGCGCGCTACCAGACCAACGCCAATGCCGGCCCCTCCAACCTCAATGTCCGGGTTCTCGGCTTCGACGCGACGCTCGACCGGGCATTCGCGAAGCGGCCCGACTGGAACGCCTTCGTCATCGGCGGCGTGCGCCACGTTCTCGATTTCGACAACCAGCGTGGCGACACCTGGGAAACCGTGGCGCAGACCTACCTGGCGCAGCAGGCCAAGGTCTCCACCTATGACATCCAGGCCCTCGAGGTGACCACGGGGCCGCGGCTCGCCATTCCGCTCGATGCCTTGCCCGGCATCTCGGTGCGGCCCTACGCCATCGGCGCCCTGCTCGGCCTCTCCGACACCTACTACAGCTCGACCGCGGGCCTCGGCGCGGCGCTCAGCGTGCCCTTGCCCTTCGCCTCGCTCGAGGTGGGCGGCGAGTACCGCTGGCGCACGTTCCACAACAGCAGCACCTATCCGCTGGCCAGCCAGCAGAGCGGCGAACTGGCGGGCGTCTTCGCCAGCACGGCCGTACCGCTGGCCTATGGCGTGCGCGCGGTCGTGAAGGGCGGTCTCTACGACAACGATGCCGACGTCCGTTCGAACGGCTTCCGGTCATCCACCGTCGACGTGGCGTTCCCCTTCGAGGTCACCCTGCCGCTGGTGTCGAAGCCCCTGTCCGTGACGCCGTCCTTCGGCGGATCGTGGTACAACTACAAGGCGCCCAACGTCCTGGTGGATCCCAACGTCAAGCGGCGCGACCGGGAGCGCCATGTCGGGCTCGCGCTCGAGACGCCGCTCACCGACCTGTTCTCGGTGGGCGTCCAGATGCAACTGTCGCGCAATCACTCCAATCTTCCCAATTATCGGTACCGGAACTTCAGTGTCGCGTTCGGACCATCCCTCAGGTTCTGACAGGACATGACCATCATGCGCATGCGCCAGGTTCTTCCGCTCGCGACAGGGCTCCTCGCCGGCACGGTGTCGGGCGTCGCCCTGGCCCAGGACATCGGCCTGGTCGGAGCCGTCAACCAGACGTCGCAGGGCACGCCTCCCGGCCGGCCGTCGCGGATGCTGAACCTCGGCAACAACGTCATCTTCAAGGAGCGGATCGAGACCTCGAAGGTCGGCTCGCTGCAGGTCGCCTTCGTCGACAAGTCCACCGTCTCGCTGGGACCCGACAGCAACGTGGTGCTGGACGAGTATCTCTACGATCCCAACGGCAAGACCGGAAAGATGCTCCTGACCCTGGGCAAGGGGGCGCTCCGTTTCGTCGGCGGCGAGATCAGCCACCAGGGCAATGTCGAGGTGCGCACGCCCGTCGGCACGGTCGGCGTGCGCGGCGGAGCCTTCACGCTCACCTACGACCCGGGGTCGCGGTCGCTGCGCATCCTCTCCAGCTATGGCCGCCTGACGATCAGCAACGCGCAGGGCACGCAGGTCATCACGCGGCCGGGCTACGTCTCGACCATGACGGGGGGAGGGCCGCCGTCTCCCCCGCAGCGCGCCGGCGAGGGCGATTTCGACCGGCCCACGATGATGGTGGGCAGCCAGCCCGGCCAGAACGGCGGCGCCCCGCGCCCGCCGACCGACCCTCTCGTCCAGTCCGTCTACAACGATCCGACCAGCCGGACGCAGCCCGGCAGCGTGCCCGCCCAGACGGGAAACACCAGCCAGACCACGACGCGAACCACGGGCAACGCGCCGCCGCCGCCGCCGGACACCCAGCAGACGACCAGGACGGTCCAGACGGCCGTGAACAACCAGGCGGCCCAGACCACGGCCGTCACGCGCCAGGGTTCGACGTCGAGCGTGAAGACCGACGGCAGCGCCGCCGTCACGGCGGCCCGCCAGGCCGTCTCCGTGGCTCAGCTGGCGCGCACCTCGGCGGCGCAGCTGGCCGCGGCTGCGGCCTCCGCGGCAGCCAATGCCAGCACCGACGCCGGTGGCGCCGTCTCCCGGTCGGCCGCCCTGCAGGCCGCGGCCGCGGCCCAGGCGGCCCTCAACCAGGCCGACGTCGATCTGGCCCGTGCGATCGCCGCGCTCTCGCAGCTCGAGGCGATCCTCGTCCGCCTGCAGTCCGCCACCACGCTCGCGGAGATCCAGGCCGCCGCGGCCGACCTGGTGGCGGTGGCCAACACCGTGCTGTCGGCCGTGCAGTCCGTCGTGAGCCAGAACGCGATCGCGCAGGCGCGGGCGCTGGACGTCACCTCGCTCGTGGCGGCCTCGTTCCAGGCGGCGAGGCTGGTGCCCGCCCGCGTCTTCGCGCTGGACGGCACGGCCTCCGCCGGTTCGGCCATCCCGTTCCTCACCAACGTCTTCGTCAGCAACGCCAACAGCAACGCCGCGGTGACCACGCCCATGCTCGGCTATCGCGGCCAGGGCACGGTGTCGGCCGACGGCTTCACGGTCACGCCGGGCGTCACCCGCACGCTGCTCATCGGCTTCTCCCTGGCCGGAACCGGCGCCACGCAATCATCGAACGCGATCGTGGCGACCGGCAGCTTCGAGCCGGCGCGGACGGGCACGGGCAACGCTCAGGAGTTCATCGGCGGCTTCTTCGCGTCGGGCCGCACGGTCGGATCCAACGGACCGTCCTTCGCCGCCGGTGCCATCACCGGAACGAACGGCTCGATCACCGTCGATGCGGACGGCATCCCGAACGCGGCGACCGTGGACCAGGCGAGCCTCGCCGGCGGCCTCATCGCCCCGGCCAACACGGGCGCGCAGCAATACGGCTACCTGCCGGGCAACAACACGCCCAACTACGCCATCTCGCAGTCCGGCACGGCGGTGACGCCGCCGGCGGGGCTGGGCAACGATCGCCCGGCGATGACGCTGAACGGCTACGTCTCGGGCTCGTTCACGTCCACCCAGGCCAGCAACGTGGCCGGCGCCAACGGCCTCTTCCCGCTGCTCACCGCCACCCGCCAGGACTACCAGTTCGCGGGCCTCACCGGCACGCCGGACGACGTGGTGATGACCTTCGATCCCGCCTCGTCGACGGTTCGCGCCACGATTAAGATCCAGAGCACCGACCCCACGTCGCGCCTGGCCTCGGCGATCTACCAGCTTGGTTCGGACACCTCCAACGAGGCGGGGCGCCGCTCGACATACATCGACAGCAAGACCTTCGCCCTGCGCAGCTACAGCGGATCGGCCGCCACCTCGACCGCGACCCTGCGCACCAACGTCGTGGAGACCATCGGGACGGGCAACAGGCAGCTCCTGTTCCCGTGGTCGGCGGTCGTCTCGAGCAATCCCAACGCGAACACGCAGTTCTTCCCGGGCGTCACCATCTGCGACTGCGCCTACACGCAGTGGGGCTTCTGGTCGGTCGCGGGATCGCATGCCTCCGACACGGACTGGGGCAACCTGAACCCCTGGGTCGCGGGCGTCCTCGCCAGCCCCGGGCAGATCCCCAACACCGGCTCGGCCACGTACAACGGCCACGCGATCGCCAGCGTCAACAATGCGGGCGCGGTCTACATCGCCGCGGGCAACCTGAGCCATACGGTGAACTTCGCGACGGGCAGCGGCACCGGCGCCATCAGCAATCTCGACGGCCGCAACTACTCCTTCTCGAGCACGCTGGCGGCGGGCACCGTCAACTTCTCGGGCGTGATCTCCGGCGCCAGCGCCGCGGGAGCGCTGCGCGGCTCCTTCTACGGGCCGGGCACGCCGCCCGCCGAGATGGGGGGCCAGTTCGGACTGTCCAGCACGGGGGGGCCGGCCTACGCCGCGAACGGGGTGTTCCTCGGCAAGCGGTGACATGGAACCAAAGGCCCGGTGCCGGAGCGCACGGCAGGGCAGGGGGACGTGAGTGAGTGTGGTGTAGCCCGGCGCGCCCCGCGAGGCCGGCGGGCTGGAGTTCGACATGGCGTTGCGTCGCTTCATCGGCCCCTTGGCCCCCTTGGCCCTGCTCATGGCGGGAGTCGCGCCCGGCGCGCTGATGGCCCAGGACGTCGGGCGCGTGGGGGCGGTCAACCAGACCACCGAGGGCACGCCCCCGGGACGCGTCCGGCGGACGCTGGACCTGGGCACGAACGTCATCTTCAAGGAGCGGGTCCAGACCACCCAGCAGGGATCGGTCAACATCGCCTTCGTGGACAAGTCGGTGGTCGGGCTCGGGCCCGAGACCGACGTGGTCCTCGACGAATATTTCTACGATCCCAATGCCAAGGCCGGCACGATGCTGATGAGCCTCGGCAAGGGGATGCTGCGCTTCGTCGGCGGCGAGATCAGCCACCGCGGCACGGTCGAGGTGCGCACACCGGTGGGAACGGTGGGCGTCAGGGGAGGCGCCTTCACGGTCATCTATGACCCCGCCACGCGGACGCTGCGCGTCATCTCGACCTATGGCCGCCTGACCGTCTCCAACGCGCTCGGCTCGCAGCGAATCGAACGCCCCGGCTTCGTCGTCGTGGTGGTGGGCGGGCAGGCCCCGGCGTCGCCCGCCCGGTCCGGCCCCGGCGACTACGACCTGCCGACCACGCTCATCGGAAGCCGTCCGGGACAGTTCGGCGGCGCGCCGCGGCCGCCCACCGACCCGTTGGTCCGCGCCGCCTACGTCAATCCCGCCACCGGCGCGCCGCCCGCGACCGTCTCGGCCCAGTCCGGCAATGCCAGCCAGTCCGCCGGCAGCCGGACAGCGAGCGTCTCCAGGCCCGCCACCTCGGTGATCGCCGCCAATGCCGCGCAGGTCGGCGTGGGGCAGCGGGCCGCACTCGTCACGGCCGTCACCGACCAGGCGGCCACCACCCGTGTCCAGGCGACGGGGGCGACCGCGGTCGCCGCGGCGACCCAGGCCCTGGC
>NZ_CAMFHB010000039.1 GCF_945952055.1 uncultured Alsobacter sp. | reverse complement strand
GTGCAGCGGGGCACCGTGGCGCCCGCGCCCCGGCCGGCCGGGACGCGTCCGCTCGCGGCGCCGTTCGTGCGCCAGGCGGCCCGCGACCGCGGCATCGACCTGCGCCTCGTGCCGGGAACGGGCCCGGGCGGTCGCATCCTGCACGCCGACGTCGAGCGCCATGCCGCCGGTGCGGCAGGCCCTGCCGTGGCGAGGCCGCGCGAGCGCACCGAGGTCACCGAGATCAAGGTCGTCGGGCTTCGTCGCAAGATCGCGGAGAAGATGGCGCTCTCGAAGTCGCGCATCCCGCACATCACCATCGTCGAGGAGGTCGACGTCACGGCCGTCGAGGACCTGCGCGAGAAGCTGAACAAGGCGCCGCGCGACGGCATCCGCCTCACCCTGCTGCCGTTCCTGATGCGGGCGATGGTGCGGGCGCTCGAGGCGCAGCCGGCCCTCAACGCCCTCTTCGACGACGACGCGGGCATCATCCGCCAGCACGCGGCCATCAACATCGGCATCGCCACCCAGACGCCCAACGGCCTTGTCGTGCCCGTGGTGCGCAACGCCGAGGCGCGCGACCTGTGGGGGTGCGCAGGCGAGGTCGACCGCCTCGCCCGGCGGGCCCGCGACGGCTCGGCCAGCCGGGACGAGCTCGGTGGCTCCACCATCACCATCACGTCGCTGGGCGCGCTGGGAGCCCTCGCCACGACCCCCGTCATCAACTACCCCGAGGTCGCCATCGTCGGCGTCAACCGAATGGCCGTCCGGCCGATGTGGAACGGCACCGCCTTCGAGCCGCGCAAGATGATGAACCTGTCGTCCAGCTTCGATCACCGCGTGATCGACGGCTACGACGCGGCGGTCTTCGTCCAGCGCCTCAAGACGCTTCTCGAAACCCCCGCCATGATCTTCGTGGAACCGCAGCGATGACCGCGATCACCTGCAAGCTGCTCGTCGTCGGCGGCGGACCCGGGGGCTATGTCTGCGCCATCCGCGCCGGCCAGCTCGGCATCGACACGGTGCTGGTGGAGGGCGGCAAGCTCGGCGGCACCTGCCTCAACGTCGGCTGCATCCCGTCCAAGGCGCTGATCCATGCCGCCGACGAGTTCGCGCGCCTGCGCCACGCTTCCGAGGCGGGCTCCCCGTTCGGCCTCACCTGCGCCACCCCAGCCCTCGACTTCGCCAAGACCGTGGCGTGGAAGGACGGGATCGTCCGGCGCCTCAACGGCGGCGTCGGCACGCTCCTGCGCAAGGCGAAGGTCAAGGTCGTACAGGGGTGGGCGCGCTTCAAGGACGGGCGCACCGTGGTCGTCTCCACCGAGACCGGCCCCAAGGAGATCCGCGCGGAGCAGGTCGTGATCGCGACCGGGTCGGTGCCGGTGGAACTGCCGTTCCTGCCGTTCGGCGGGCCGGTGCTCTCCTCGACCGAGGCTCTCTCCCTGCCATCGGTCCCCAAGACGCTGGCCGTCGTCGGGGCCGGCTACATCGGTCTCGAACTGGGCATGGCCTACGCCAAGCTCGGCACCGCGGTGACGGTGGTCGAGAGCCAGGGCAAGGCGCTGCCGCTCTACGACGAGGAGCTCACCGCACCCGTCGTCGCCCGCCTGAAGCAGCTCGGCATCCGTCTGCTCGTGGACACGAAGGCGCTGGGGCTCGTCGGCGGCGGCGCCCTGGCCGTGCGCAAGGGCGAGGGGGCGGAGCAGCGCATCGCGGCGGACGCGGTCCTCGTCACCGTCGGTCGCCGGCCCCGCACCGAGGGCATCGGGCTGGAGGAGCTCGTGGTCGACATGGACGGCCCGGCGATCCGCATCAACGACCGGTGCGAGACCTCCATGCGCGGCGTCTTCGCGATCGGCGACGTCACCGGCGAGCCCATGCTGGCCCATCGGGCGATGGCGCAGGGCGAGATGGTGGCGGAGATCGTGGCCGGGCACCGCCGCGTCTGGGACAAGCGGGCGATTCCGGCGGTCTGCTTCACCGACCCCGAGATCGTCTCGGTGGGCCTCAGCCCGGACCAGGCCCGCAAGGCCGGGCTGGAGGCGAAGGTTTCCCAGTTCCCGTTCACGGCCAACGGCCGCGCGATGACCCTGGAAGACGAGACCGGTTTCGTGCGCGTCGTGGCCCACGGCACGACGCATGAGGTCCTTGGCATCCAGGCGACGGGGCGTGGCGTCTCCGAAATGGCTGCCGCCTTCGGGCTCGCCATCGAGATGGGCGCCAGGCTCGAGGACATCGGCGCGACGATCCACGCCCATCCCACGCTCGGCGAAGCCTTCCAGGAAGCGTGCCTGCGCGCGCTGGGCCACGCCGTCCACATCTAGCTCGGCGGGGGGCCCGCCCGGGGAGACAGAGCATGAAGGCCGTCGGCTACCGCCAGCATGGTTTGCCCGTGTCCGACCCTCGTTCGCTGGAAGACCTCGAGCTTCCCGATCCTGGACGGCCGGCCGGTTCCGACCTCCTGGTCCGCGTCCATGCCGTCTCCGTCAACCCGCGCGACGTGAAGAGCCGCATGGCCTTTCCGGCCTCGCCGCAGGCGCCGGTCGTGCTCGGCTACGACGCCTCCGGGGTGGTCGAGGCGGTGGGGCCCGACGCCCGGCTGTTCCGTCCCGGGGACGAGGTGTTCTACGCTGGCGTGCTCGACCGGCAGGGCTCGAACGCGGAGCTGCAGCTCGTGGACGAGCGGATCGTCGGGCGCAAGCCCGCGAGCCTCGACCATGCCGGCGCCGCCTCGATGCCGCTGACCGCGCTCACCGCATGGGAGATGCTGTTCGACCGGCTGGAGATCGGCCGCGATCCCGACATCGAGCGCACCCTGCTCATCGTCGGTGGGGCCGGCGGGGTGCCGTCCCTGGCCATCCAGCTCGCGCGGCTGCTGACCAAGGCGACCGTGGTGGCCACCGCCTCGCGGCCGGAGAGCGAGAGTTGGGTCCGTGCCTGCGGGGCGCAGCACGTGGTCGATCACACCCGCCCCCTGGCCGCACAGGTCGCCGCCATCGGCGGACTGCCGCCGGTGCGCTGGATCTTCTCCACCCACACCGACACGGCGAGCTGGGCCGAGATGGCGAAGATCGTCGAACCGCAGGGCCGGATCGGCCTGATCGACGATCCCGAGCCCCTCGACCTGCGGCTCGTCAAGTTCAAGAGCGTCTCGATCCACTGGGAGGCCATGTTCACCCGGCCGATGTTCGCCACCTCCGACATGCTGCGCCAGCACCACATCCTCGACGAGGTCGCGGCCCTGGTCGACAAGGGGGCGCTGCGCGCCGCGGCCGGCCAGACCTTCGGCCGCATCACCGCCGAGAACCTGCGGCGTGCCCACGCGGCCATCGAGGCTGGCCGCGTGGTGGGCAAGATCACGCTGGCGGGCTTCTGAGCGCGCGGCCGGTTCATCCCGCCTTCGGCCGGTCCCACGCCGACGGAGTGGTTTCACTCATGTGAATTTCCCAACGCGGACCTGTTCGTCCTGTCGCGCTTCGCCCCGACGGAGCATTCTGGCGTCATGGCGGTTGGATGAGCCCCGAGAGCGGGCGGCCAACACGCGGACCGGGGGAGCGCGAGGATGGACAGAGACGGCATCGCCGCGAGTCCAGGGCTGCGGGGATCGCTCGATCCATGATCCGCTTCATCCTGCGACGTCTCGTGCTGGCTTTCGCCGTGTTCCTGATCGTCGTGACCGTGAGCTTCCTCCTGACGCGCCTGTCGGGCGACCTGGCCGTCTCCATCGCGGGTCCCAATGCAACCGCTGAAGATGTTGCGACGGTTCGCGCACGCTATGGCTTCGATCGCCCCCTCCCAGTCCAGTTCGCCGTCTGGTTCGGCAATCTGCTGCACGGCGACCTCGGGACCTCCTACCTCTATCGCGAGCCCGTCGCCGACCTGCTCGCCAAACGCCTGCCCGTCACGCTGACGCTCGGGGCGGTCGGGCTCGTGCTGGCCGTCCTGGTCGGCGTGCCGCTGGGGATCGCGGCTGCGGTCGCGAACGGCTCCGTCTGGGACCGCCTGATCGGTCTCGTCGGCCTGGTGGGCCAGGCCATGCCGAGCTTCTGGCTCGCCCTGCTCATGATGATCTGGGTGGGCGTCTACTGGCAGCTCCTGCCGATCTCCGGGCTGGACGACTGGCAAGGCTACGTCATGCCGGGCATCGTTCTCGCGGCGTCGTCCGTCCCCGTCCTGATGCGGCTCACGCGGGCGGGCATGGTCGAGGCCCTGGCCTCCGACTATGTGAGGACCGCGCGTGCGAAGGGCCTGTCCTGGGCCAGCGTGCTCCTCAAGCATGCGCTGCGGAATGCGGCCATGCCGGTCGTGACGGTTGCGGCGGTCCAGTTCGGCTTCATGCTGGGCGGGTCCGTGGTGATCGAGTCCATCTTCGCCCTCCACGGCATGGGCTTCCTGGCGTGGGAGGCGATCAGCAAGGGGGACTTCGCGGTCGTCCAGGCGGTGGTGTTGCTGCTGGCGACGATCTTCATCCTCCTGACGCTGATCGCGGACCTCCTGAACGCGCTCATCGACCCGAGGCTGAGGATCGCATGAGCGGGCGCCTCACTCCTTCGGCGAAAGCGGCCCTGGTCATCGGTGGATCGGTGCTCGGCGCGACAGTGCTCCTTGCCTTGCTCGCCCCCTGGATCGCGCCCCACGATCCCTTCCTGCAGAACCTCGACCAGCGCCTCGCCCCGCCATTCTGGGCCGAGGGGTCCCTGTCGGGACATCCGCTCGGGACGGACCAACTGGGCCGGGACTATCTCTCGCGCCTCCTCTACGGCGCGAGGATCTCGCTGCTGATCGGAGCCGTGACGGTCATCCTCTCGGGGATGATCGGGGTCGGGCTGGGCATGGCGGGTGGCTATGCCGGCGGCTGGCTCGACGATGCGGTCATGATCGTCGTGACCTGTCGGCTGTCGATCCCCCTCATCCTGGTGGCGCTCACGGTGGTGGCACTGACCGGCACGTCGCTCGTGGTCGTGATGCTCACCCTCGGGCTCCTTTTGTGGGAGCGCTTCGCCGTGGTCGCGCGCACGACCACCATGCAGGTCCGCCACCGCGAGTTCATCGAGGCGGCGCGGCTGTGCGGAGCGTCGCTGCCGCACATCCTCCTGCGCGAGGTCCTGCCCAACATTCTCCCGCACCTCGTCGTCGTCATGACGCTCGAGCTTGCGATCGCCATCCTGCTGGAAGCCGCGCTGTCGTTCCTGGGGCTCGGCGTTCCTCCGCCGCTGCCGTCGTGGGGGCTGATGATCGCCGAGGCGCGCGACCAGATGTTCTTCATGCCCTGGGTCATCACGATCCCCGGCGTGGCGCTCTTCACCCTGGTGCTGGCGATCAATATCCTCGGCGACGGGCTGCGCGACCTCGTGGCGGGAGGGCATGCTCGATGAGCGTGCTCGCCGTCCAGGATCTCAGGGTCGGTTTTCGCGACGGCACGCTTGCCGTGCGCGGCATCTCCCTCGACCTCGGCCATGGCGAGACCCTCGGACTGGTGGGCGAATCCGGGTGCGGCAAGTCGGTCACCTCGCTCGCGGTGATGGGCTTGCTGGCGCGCGGCGCAGCGCGCACGGCGGCCGGGATCAGGCTCGCCGGCGAGGACATCGCGCGCGCCTCGGAGCGCCGGATGGCGCAGCTGCGGGGCGACCGCATCGCCATGATCTTCCAGGAGCCGATGACCAGCCTCAATCCCGCCTACACGGTCGGCGACCAATTGTCCGAGGTGTATCGTCGGCACCGAGGCGCGGGCCGGTTGCAGGCACGCGACCGCGCTGCAGACCTCCTCGCCCGGGTCGGTATCGCCAATCCAGGGCTGCGGCTGGCGCAGTACCCCCACGAGCTCTCCGGCGGCCTGCGCCAGCGCGTGATGATCGCGATGGCACTCATGTGCGAGCCGGACGTGCTCATCGCGGACGAGCCGACCACGGCGCTCGACGTCACGGTGCAGGCCCAGATCCTGCGCCTTCTGCAGGATCTGCAAAAGGAGACGGGGCTCGCGATCCTCCTCATCACCCACGATCTTGGCGTCGTCGCACGCATGGCTGACCGGGTTTCGGTGATGTACGCGGGCGAGATCGTGGAGAGCGGGACGGCCGAGGCCCTGTTCGGCCGACCCATGCATCCCTACACCCGCGGCCTCCTCGACAGCATTCCCGTGCCGGGGAAGCTGCGACCGGGCGATCAGCTGAAGGCCATCCCCGGGACGGTCCCCAGGATCACCGCGGCGTTCCGCGGCTGCGGGTTTCGCGACCGCTGCGGCCTGGCCGACCGCGGATGCGAGGACACGATCATGCCGCGGGAGGAGGGGCCACAGCATCGCTACCTGTGCCGGCTGTCGTCCGAGCTGCAGGGGCAGGCGTCGTGACAGCGCTGATCGACGAGGCCGGTCCGGCCGTCTCGGTGCGCGGCCTGCGCCGCGATTTCGTCCGGGGCGGGGGGCTTCTCTCGACGCATGCAACGGTGCGCGCGGTGGACGGCGTATCCTTCGACGTGAGCCATGGCGAGGTGCTTGGCATCGTGGGCGAGTCCGGGTCGGGCAAGTCCACCCTGGCCCGCTTGATCACCGGCCTGCTGCGGCCTACGGCCGGGGACGTCCGCATCGCCGGCCGCAGCCTGGCCGAAGCGGACCGCAGGCAACGCGCCCGGCTCATCCAGCAGGTCTTCCAGGATCCGTACTCGTCGCTGAACCCGACCCAGCGCGTGCGCGACATCGTGGCTCTCCCGCTGGTGGCGCAGGGGGACGTACCGCGCGAGGAACGCGCGCGGCGCGTCTCGGAGATGCTTGCGCTCGTGGGGCTGGACCCCGCCGTCGGCGAGCGCTACCCGGGGCAAATGTCGGGTGGGCAGCGCCAGCGCGTCGCCATCGCGCGGGCTCTCGTCCTCAAGCCCCGTATCGTCGTCTGCGACGAGCCCACGAGCGCGCTCGACGTGTCCGTCCAGGCGCAGATCCTGAACTTGCTGCAGGCGCTCCGGCGCGAGCTCAATCTGACGCTGGTCTTCATCAGCCACAATCTCGCGGTGGTCGAGCACATCGCGACCCACGTGGCGGTGATGTATCTCGGCCGCATCGTCGAGGCCGCGCCGACGGCCGAACTCTTCGGCTCCCCTCGCCACCCCTACACCGCCGCACTCCTGCAGTCGGTCCTGACGCCCGAGCCCGGCAAAGGCATTCCTCGCATCCCGCTCGGCGAGGGTTTCCCGGACCCCGCCGCCATTCCGCCGGGATGCCGGTTCCACCCGCGCTGCCCCAGCGCGCTGCCCGCCTGCGCCGACGCTTCGCCGCCGCTGCGGGTCGACGCCGGGCACCTGGTCGAATGCATCCTCGCTCCCGAGACCGCATCCCGAGAAGCAACGAGCCAGGTCCATGCAGGCCTTGGCCCCTGACAGGAGGAAAGCCCCCATGAAGCGCCTTGGACTGACAATGACCACGACGGCCATCCTGCTGGCATCCCTGTCGCCGGCCTGGGCCGGCAAGGCGGACGACACCCTCCGGGTCACGATCCGCGACGCGCTGGCCAACATCGACCCCTACTACAACGGTCAGGGATCGGGTGTGATGCTGCAGAAGCACGCCTGGGACACGCTCGTGCACCGCGATCCCGAGTCCGGCGCCATGCAGCCGCTTCTTGCCGTCAAGTGGACGCAGGTCGATGATCTCACCATCGACTTCGAGCTGCGGCCCGGCGTCACCTTCCACAACGGGGACCCCTTCACCGCCGACGACGTCGTCTACACGATCCAGACCGTGATCGCGCCGGGGAGCAAAGTCGCCAACCCGAGCAACTTCACCCACATCGCCTCCGCCGAGAAGACCGGCGATCTTTCCGTGCGCCTGAAGCTGAAGACGCCGTTCCCTGCGGCGCTGGAGTTCCTGGCCGCCACCACGCCGATCTGGCCGAAGGCCTATCGCGAGAAGGTGGGCGCCGACGAGTATGCGAAGAAGCCGGTCGGAACGGGCCCCTACAAGATCGTCAAGCTCGATGGCGTCGGCGAGATCGTCACCGAGCGTTTCGACGGCTACTTCGCCGGGCCGAAGCCCAAGCCCGCCATCCGCACCGTGATCTTCCGCGCTGTCGCCGATCCGACCGCGCAGATGGCCGAGCTCATCGGCGGCAAAGCCGACTGGATCGAGGACGTCGCCGCCGACCAGTTGCAGAGCCTGTCGCGGATGCCGAACGTGCAGACGCTGGCTACGCCGGTGAACTCCCTGGTCTACCTGACCCTCAACGGCGCGGGCCGCGACAATCCCCAGAGCCCGCTCAAGAACGTCAAGGTCCGCCAGGCCATCGCCTATGCGATCGACCGCCAGGCCATGGCACGGCAGTTCCAGCCCGGCGGCTCGAAGGTCCTGAACATTGCCTGCTACGAGCAGCAGTTCGCCTGCGACCAGGGCAAGGCACGGGCCTTCGCCTATGATCCGGCCAAGGCCAAGGCCCTCTTGGAGGAGGCGGGCTACAAGGACGGCTTCTCGATCAAGCTCTACAACTACCTGGCACCCTCCTGGGTCGCGGCCGTGCAGAACTACCTCGGTGCGGTCGGCATCAAGGCGCAGATCGAGCAGATGCAGATCAGCGCCCTCTTTCCCATGTTCCAGCGCGGCGAGCTGCCCTTGAACCTCGGTCGCTGGGGCGGCGGCGACATCGGAGACCCATCCTATTACCTCCAGTATTTCTTCGGCGGCACGGCGCTGGACCAGGCGCGCGACGAAGAGGTCACCGCGCTGGTGAAGGCTGCGGTCAGCAACAGCAACGCGGATCAGCGCAAGGCCGCCTACGAGAAGGCGTTCGCACTCGTCAGCGATCGGGTCTACCAGCTGCCGCTGTTCACCTACGTCAAGACCTACGGCATGACGAAGTCCCTCGACTTCAAGCCTTCGTCCGACAGCTGGGCACGCTTCTACTTGGCGAGCTGGAAGTGATCGAAACCTCGAAAAGGGAGGACGTGCGATGCTGAACCTGATCGGGGTGGTGCTGTGTCGCGACGGGGACGATCCGGACGCAGTGCGCGATGCGTGGACGCAGACCTGCCTGCCCGAGGTCCGACGGCTTCCGGGACTACGCTACTGCGCGTGGAACCGGGCCGCGGATCGCTTCGCCCGAGACACCGACCCAAAGCACCCGGCGCTGCCGGTCGCCGGTTTCGTCCAATGCATCCTCGATCCTGGACCGGGGGTCGCGGAGCTCGGGGCGTCGCCCGCCGGGCAGGGTTTGCGCGCGGCGGAGGCGAAGGTCACGGCGATGACCATGGTGCTGGAGGTCGAGCAACGGGTCGTCATCTCACCGCCCCGCGACCTTCCGCGTGCCGTGAAGACCATGTCGATCATCCGGCGGGCCGACGGCTATTCCCACGAGGCGTTCCTGTACGAGTGGCGCGTCGTGCACGTGCCGCTCGTCCAGGCGGTGAAGCCCATCAGGGGGTACCGACAGCACCTCGTCACGGGGCGCTGGCGCAACTGGTCGGAGGCGGTCGACGACACGGCGTTCCCGTTCGATGGCGCGGTGGAGCTCTGGTACGAGAGCCCCGACGTCCTGTCCGCCCTGCGCGACTCCGCCGCCGGCCAGGCTACGGCCGCCCACGCCGCGAAGACCTCCGCCCGCGTCGAGAAATACCAGATCGGCTCCGTGACCGAATGGTTCGCGGGCAGCTCGCGCTCATGAACCGGAGAGCAGCCATGGACGACATCGCCGGCAAGGTCGTACTGGTCACGGGTGCCGCGCGGGGCATCGGCCTGGGGTTGGCGCAGGCCTTCGCCGCGGCCGGGGCTCACCTCGCGCTCACCGACATCGACGGGGTGGCGCTCGAGGAGGCCGCACGCTCGCTGCCGCTGGGAACGCTGACCTTCGGCCTCGACGTGCGTTCGCCGGCGGATTGGTCGCGGGTCGTCGCCGGCATCGAGGAGGTGCACGGCGGGATCGACATCCTGTGCAACAACGCCGGCGTGGGCATGGGGCGCTCTGCCGCTTCAGGGCCGACCGGCTTCGCCGATATCCCTCTCGAGCACTGGCAACTGCTCCTCGACGTCAATCTCACGGGCGTCTTTCTCGGGGTGCGCTCCGTCGTGCCCGGGATGATTGCCCGGGGGCGGGGCGGCCACGTCGTCAACACGGCCTCCATGGCCGGCTTCCTCGCGCCGGCCGGTCTGGCGGGCTACTCGGCTTCCAAGTTCGGCGTCGTGGCCCTGTCGGAATCGCTGGCCGCGGAACTGCTGCCGGTGGGCATTGGCGTCAGCATCCTCTGCCCGGGCGGCGTCCGGTCCGACTTCGTCGAGCGGTCGGCCGAGCGCTCCGCGCTCGCGGCCGGTCGGCCCTTCACGCCTCCGGTCCAGCCGATGAAGATGCAGGCCCGCAACGTCGGTGAACGGGTGGTGCAGGCCGTCCGCGCCAACGAGCTGCACGTGTTCACGCATCCCGAATACGAGCCGCTGGTCCGCGAGCGTGTCGACGCCGTCATGGCCGCGTTCGGGCCATCGGCGGAGCCGGGCTATTCCGATACCCCGGCCATGCTGGCCGGGTCCGGGAACGCGGCCTACCGGCGCTGAGCCGGTGCGTCACCCCGCCTTCGGCCGGTCCCAGCTCTGCGAGGCCGGCCGGTCCGCCTGGCGGGTGGCCGCGATGGCGCCGGTGTCAGGGTGGGCGACCCGGTAGCCGATCCAGTTGTTGGGACGCGCACGCAGGTATTGGGGCGGGTAGTCGACGTCGACGCCGAGGGCGGCCGCCGCGTGGAGGCCCCATCGCGGATCGTCGAGCATCGCGCGGCCGAGTGCGACCATGTCCGCCAGGCCGTCGGCCACCACGGCCTCGGCCTGCCGCGCCTCGACGATGAAGCCGACCGCCATGGCCGTGAGTCCGGTCTCGCGCTTCACGCGCGCGGCGAACTCGACCTGGTGGCCTGGCGTGGCGGTGGGGATCTGCGCGCCGGCCGCGACGTTGCCCGCCGACATGACGGCATAGTCGAAACCTATCGCCTTCAGTCCTGCGGCAAGCGCCACGGCGTCGTCCAGCGTGGCCCCGTCGGGATGCCAGTCGGTGCTGTTGATGCGAAAGCCCAGCGCCTTGCCGCGTGGCCAGGCCTCGCGCACCGCTGCCGCCACCTCGAGGGGATAGCGCATACGGTTCTCGCGGCTGCCGCCGTAGCGGTCCGTGCGGGTGTTGGAGATCGGCGACAGGAAGGTGTGCAGCAGGTAACCGTGGGCGCCGTGAACCTCGACGGCGTCGAAGCCGGCGCGGTCGGCGCGGCGGGCGGAGTCCGCGAAGGCGTCGCGCACGCGGGCCAGAGCGGCGTCGTCCATCGCCTGCGGCACGTGCCAGCCCGTGTCGAAGGGCAGGGCGGAGGGCCCGCAGGTTTGCCAGGCGCCTTCCTCCGGCGGCAGCACCTCGCCCTTCCAGCGGTCGGCGATCGAGCGGCTGGAGGCCTTGCGCCCGGCATGCGCCAGCTGGATGCCGAGCGCCGCGCCCGAGAGCTTCTTCGCCTCGCGCACCAGGTCGGCCAGGGCCTCTTCCTGGGCGTCGTTCCACAGGCCGAGGCAGCCGTGGGTGATGCGCCCGGCGGCCTCCACGCCCGTCGCCTCCATGATGACGAGCCCCGCGCCGGACATCATGAGGTTGCCGACATGCACGAGGTGCCAGGGCTGCGCCAGGCCCTCGACGGCGCTGTACTGGCACATCGGCGAGACCGCGACGCGGTTCGGGACCGTGATGCCGCCGAGCGGGAGGGGCGAGAAAAGGGCTGACATCGCATCGATCTCCGGGCGCGGGCGGTTTCGGGCGTCGGGCGTCACTTGGTCCTGGCGGCCGCCATCGTCGCGAAGCGGACAGGCTGCGAGAAGGCGTCGGGAATGTCGAGGGCACCGGTCTCGTCGGCGATGGCGCCCCACTGGTCGGCGACGGCCTCGGGCGTGAGCGCCTGCGGGTCGAAGCACACGCCCTGCGTCTCGCGGATGACGATGCGCGTGAAGCAGCCGCCGCCCGCGCCCATGATGACGCGCGACGGCGCGTCCTCGCTGACGAGGTAGAGCAGGCCCGGCGTGATCGTCTCGGGGCCGAGCAGGGCGGCGTGCTCCTGCGAGAACAGGCCGTTGGTCATGGCCGTCTGCGCCGTGGGGGCGAGGGCGTTGACGCGGATCCCGTATTTCTGGCCCTCGATGTGGAGCACGTTCATCAGGCCGACCATGCCGGTCTTGGCGGCGCCGTAGTTGGCCTGGCCGAAGTTGCCGAAGAGGCCGGACCCAGACGAGGTGAACACGATGCGGCCATAGGCCTGGCTGCGCATCGTCTCCCACGCGGCCTTGGTGCAGTTGAACGAGCCCGTGAGATGCACGTCGAGCACCTTGGCGAAGTCCGCCGGCTCGAGCTTCGCGAAACTCCGGTCACGCAGGATCCCGGCATTGTTGACCAGGATGTCGATGCGGCCCCAGCGCGCCAGCGTCTCGGCCACCATGGCCTGCGTCGCGGCGAAATCCGACACGTCGGCGTGTATCGCGATGGCCTCGCCTCCGGCGGCGCGGATCTCCTCGGCCACCGCATCGGCGCCCGGGCCCATGTCGTTGACGACGACCCTGGCCCCACGCTCGCCGAGCCCCAGCGCATGGCAGCGCCCCAGCCCGTTGCCCGCCCCGGTGACGATGGCCACGCGGCCGTCGAACCTGATGCTCATGTCGCAAACTCTCCGATGGACGTCAGGACGGCTCGCCCGCCCCCAGGATGAACAGGATCAGCCAGTCGGCCACGACGGCCGGCTTCGTGCCGCCCTCGGTCTCGACGGCCACCGCCACCCGCAGCATCACGTCGCGCTCGCCCTTCGCCTGCACGTCGGCGAGGGTGAAGCGGCCGCGGATGCGGCTGCCGGCGCGCACCGGCGACAGGAAGCGGATGCGGTCAAAGCCGTAGTTGACGCTCATGGTGGCGCCCGCGATCGCGGGCAGCGTGTCGTAGGACATCCGGCTCAGCATCGACAGCAGCAGAAAGCCGTGGGCGATGGTGCCGCCGAAGGGCGTCGCGGCGGCCTTCCCGGGATCGACGTGGATGTACTGCTCGTCCTGCGTCAGGACCGCGAAGGCGCTGATGCGCTCCTGGTCGAGCAGGATCCACGGCGAGGCGCCGATCTCGGAGCCGACAATGGAGCGCAGGTCATCAAGGGACAGTGCAGGCAAGGGGGAGGTCCGATCAGGGGCAGGTGGGGCGAGTTGTTGCTCTTTGGCGCGTTGCCTCGCTAGGCCCTCATACCCCAAGGATCAAGGCCTCACTCGGTCGGGCTCTACCCCTCCGCGCGTCATGCCCGGGCTTGGCCCGGGCACCCACGACTTACGCGCGGCCCCGGCAAAGTCGTGGATGGCCGGGCCAAGCCCGGCCAGGACGACTGAGAGGTGGAGAAGGGCTGGATCTCACCCCTCACGCCGCCGCCGTGGCCTCGCGCGTCTTGAAGCTGAAGGCGTGGTAGCCGTCCTTGGTGGCGTTGGCGCAGTGCTCCACGTATTTGGGGAAGCCGCCGACGAACATGGTCAGCCCCGTCGGCTTGCCCTTCACGTTGGTGCCCGTGTACCAGGTCGAGGCCTTCGACAGCAGGGTGCGCGGCGCGAGCGTCGCCACGAGCTCCATCCAGTCGTCCTCGGCCTGCTTCGTGGGCTCCATGGCCGTGAGCTTGTTGTCGGCCATGTAGGTGATGGCGGCGGCGATCCAGTCGACGTCGTGCTCGTTGATGTTGATGAGGTTGGCGAGCGCGGCCGGACCGTTCGGGCCGGCGGTGGTGAAGAGGTTCGGGAAGCCCTCCATCATCAGCCCGAGGAACGAGCGGGCGCCGCCCGACCACTTCTCGCTCATCTTCAGACCGCCGCGCCCGGTCACCTCGAAGGCGAGCAGCGCGCCGGTGAGGCCGTCGTAGCCCGTCGCGAAGATCACCATGTCGAGCTCGATCTCGCGGGCGGAGGTGCGCACGCCCTTTGCCGTCATGGCCTCGATCGGCTCGCTGTTGCAGTCGACGAGGTGGACGTTGGGCTTGTTGTAGGTCTCGTAATAGCCGCTGTCGAGGCACGGGCGGCGGGCGAAGACCGGATAGCCGCGCGGCTTGAGGAGCTCGGCGGTCTTCGGGTCCTTCACGATCTGGCCGATCTTCTCGCGCAGGAAGTCGGCCACCTGGTCGTTGGCCTCCTGGTTGACCATCACGTCGGAGAAGGCGCCGAGCACGCTGTGGCCGCCTTCCTCCCAGGCATGCTCGAGCACCTGGCGCCGCATCGACGGAGGCAGGCTGAAGAAGGGCCGCGTGCTGGAGGGGCGCACGCCGCCGTTCGGGCTCATCCGCATCGCCGCGCGCAAGGCGGGGTAGTGCTTCTTCATCTCCGCGACGTAGTCGGCCTCGAGCGCCTGGTTGCGCATTGGCATCGAGTAGCTCGGCGTGCGTTGGAAGACGTAGAGCTCGCCTGCCTCCTTGCCGACCTCCTGGATGACCTGGATGCCGGTGGAGCCGACGCCGATGACGCCGACCCGCTTGCCGGCGAAGGACACGGGGTGGTGCGGCCACTTCTGGGCCCGCAGCAGCTCGCCCTCGTAGCTCGCGATGCCGGGGATGTCGGGGTCCTTGGGCGTCGAGATCGGGCCCGTCGCCATGACGCAATAGGTCGCCTCGATCGTCTCGCCCTTGTCGGTCTTCACGACCCAGAGTTGGCGGCGCTCGTCCCACACGGCGCCGGTGACGCGGGTGTTGAACTGGATGTGCTTGCGAAGGTCCAGGCGGTCGGCGACGAAGTTGGCGTAGGCCAGGATCTCGGGCTGTCCGGCGAACCGCTCGGACCAGGTCCACTCCTGTTCGATCTCCCTGGAAAATGAGTAGCTGTAGTCGACGCTCATGAGGTCGCAGCGCGCGCCGGGATAGCGGTTCCAGTACCAGACGCCGCCCACGTCTCCGCCCGCCTCGATGCCGACGAAGGAGAGACCCATCTCGCGGAACTTGTAGACCGCGTACATGCCGCCGAATCCGGCACCGACGATGACCGCGTCGAGCCGCTTCACGGCCCCGGTGGTCCCAGCCTTGTCGTTCATCTCCGCCCTCGCATGCTTGCTGTTTGGCCGGATGATGGAGAGGGCTCCGGGCGGGGGTCAAAGCAAAAGCGAGCCCGCGGCCCACTTTCACATCTGTGACGCGTGCCGCGGATTTTCACAGATGAGAAAGTCCCCGGGCGCTCCCGGTTTCCTTTGACAGCGGGGACCCGTCGCGGTGACCCTCCGGCCATGCCAACGCCCGGAAAGGGCGTGCCAGAGCATGCTGCGAAAAGGCGGGATCCGGCTTTTCGCGAAAGGCATGCGACCAGACGAGGGGGAGGACGTGGCGCCATGATGGGCCTGATGCAGGATCGCCCGCTGCTGATCTCGGGCCTTCTCGACTATGCCGAGCGCTACCACGGCGACGCCGAGATCGTCAGCCGCACCTGCGAGGGCACGGTGCTGCGCGGCAACTACCGCATGCTTGCCGACCGCGCACGGCGCATGGCGCAGGCCCTGCAGCGCCTCGGCGTGAAGGCCGGCGACCGGGTGGCGACGCTCGCCTGGAACACCCACCGGCACATGGAGCTCTACTTCGCCGTGTCCGGCCTCGGTGCCGTGCTGCACACGGTGAACCCGCGGCTGTTCCAGGACCAGATCGCCTACATCGTCGATCACGGCGGCTGCAACGTCCTGCTCTTCGACATCTCCTTCGCCGACCTCGTCGCCGGGCTCCGCCCGCGGCTGCCCCAGGTCACGACATTCGTGGCCATGACCGACGCCGACCACATGCCGGCGTCCGTCGAGGGCGCGCTCTGCTACGACGCGCTGGTGGCGGCCGAGGATGGCCGCTTCGCCTGGCCGCAGTTCGACGAGCGCAGCGCCTCCTCGCTCTGCTACACGTCCGGTACCACGGGCAATCCGAAGGGCGTGCTCTACACCCACCGCTCGACCGTGCTGCACTCCTTCGTGGTGTGCCAGGCCGACGGACTGCAGCTTTCCAGCAAGGACAGCACGCTCCTCGTCGTGCCGCTCTTCCACGTCAACGCCTGGGGCGTGCCCTACGCCTCGGCGATGTGCGGCGCCAAGCTCGTCCTGCCGGGCCCCGCGCCCGACCCGAAGACCCTGTTCGACCTCGCGGTAGCCGAGGGCTGCACCTTCTCGCTCGGCGTGCCGACGGTCTGGCTCGGCTGGTTCAAGTACCTGGACGAGACTGCCGGTCTCGACCTCGCGGCGCTGAAGCTCAACCGCGTCGTCATAGGCGGCTCGGCGGCGCCCCGCTATGTCATCGAGCGCTTCCAGAAGCAGGGCGTCTTCGTCATCCACGCCTGGGGCATGAGCGAGACGAGCCCGCTCGCGACGGTCGGCAACCTGCTGCCCCGGCATGCGGGCCTGTCGCCGACCGAGCAGGTCGACGTGCAGGTCAAGCAGGGCCGGGCCATCTTCGGGGTGGAGCTGCGCATCGTCGACGACCAGGGCAACGAATTGCCGCACGACGGCACGGTCGCGGGCGACCTGCAGGTGCGTGGGCCCTGGGTCACGGCGGGCTATTTCCGCTCGGAGGGCGGTGCGGTGGTCGGGCCGGACGGGTGGTTCTCCACCGGCGACGTGGCCAAGGTCTTTCCGGACGGTTTCCTGCAGCTCACCGACCGCTCGAAGGACGTCATCAAGTCCGGCGGCGAGTGGATCAGCTCCATCGACCTCGAGAACGCGGCCATGGCGCACCCGGCGGTGCAGGAGGCGGCCGTCATCGGCGTCGCCCATCCCAAGTGGCAGGAGCGGCCGCTGCTGCTCGTGGTGCGCAAGCCCGGCACCGATCCGCGGCCCGAAGACATCCTCGCCGCGCTCGCCGAGCGCGTCGCCAAGTGGTGGCTGCCTGACGAGGTCGTGTTCGTCGAGGAGCTGCCGCACACCGCCACTGGCAAGCTGCAGAAGGTGAAGCTGCGCGAGCAGTTCCGCAACCACGTGCTGCCCGGCGCCTGAGCCGGGCAAGCCCTTTCATGACCCGGGGCGGCGTTGGCCCCGGCAGGACGATCGAGCCATGCCAAAGACGATGTTCGACGACGAGGACGGCACGCTGGCGATGCTGCGCGACAGCGTCGGCGGCTTTGCCGAGGCCCATCCCGGCGCCAAGGCGCTGCGGGCCCGCCGCAAGGCCGGCGGCGACCTCGACCGCGGCCTCTGGTCCGCTATGGCCGAGGCCGGCTGGCTCGGCCTGATGCTGCCGGCGAATCTGGGCGGCGCGGACCTCTCCATCCGCGAGCAGGCGGTGCTGAGCGAGGCGCTCGGACGGGCCCTGCTCACCGAACCCGTGGCCCAGCTCGCCATCTTCTCCGGCGCCCTCCTGCGCGACGCGCCGGCCGGCGAGGAGCGCGACCGCCTGCTGCGCGGCATCGCCGACGGCTCGCTGCTGGTCACGGCCGCCTGGCAGGGCGCCGGCGGCAAGGCCGCCCCCGTGAAGGCGAGCGGTGCTCACCCGGCGCTGACGCTGACGGGCACCTGCCACTTCGTGGCGGCCCCCGTCTCGGCGACGGACGTGCTCGTCCTGGCGGAGGGTGATCGGGGCCGGCTCCTGGTGAGCGTTCCCGCCGGTGCTGGCGGCCTGTCCGTGACGACGCGTCCGACGCTCGACGGGGCGGTGCTCGGTGCCGTGGCCTTCGCCGGAACGCCGGTCGAGTCCGGGCGGGTCATCGCCGCGGGCGCCGAGGTGGACGGCCTGCTGGCCTCCGCCATCGAGGTCACGCGGCTGGCGCTCGCCGCAGAGCTCGCCGGCGTCGCCTCGCGGGCGCTCGAGATCACGGTCGACTACACCAAGCAGCGGGTGCAGTTCGGCAAGCCGATCGCGAGCTTCCAGGCCATCCAGCATCGCCTCGTCGACATGTGGGGCGACGCGGAGTTCGCCTGCTGCGCGGTGGTGAACGCGGTCGAGCGGACGCTCGGGGCCGGCGGCAGGGACGGCCGGCTCGCCACGCTGGCCGCCAAGGCGCGGGCCGGCGACGCGGCCGTCGGCATCACGCGCCGGGCCATCCACCTGCACGGCGCCATGGGCTTCACCGACGAGTGCGACATCGGCCTCTACATGAAGCGCGCCGTCAACCTCAACGCCACCCTCGGCCAGCCCGAGGAGCTGCGTCTCGCCTTCGTCGACCTCGAGCGCTCGGCCTGATTGGACCCGCCATGGACAACAACCTCATCAAGACCACCATCGAGAACAACGTCGCGCTGGTAATGATGGACAACCAGCCGGTGAACGCGCAGTCGCGCGAGTTCATGGAAGAGCTGATCGCCGTCTTCGACGAACTCAACGAGACGCCCGCCGTGCGCGTCATCGTGCTGGCCAGCAACTGCAAGGTCTTCTCCGCCGGCGCCGACATCAAGGCGCGGGCACGGGCCTCCGAGTGGGCGCCCGGAGACACCTACCGGCACCTGCGCCGGGCGCGTGAGCTCGGCTTCGTCATCATCGAATCCAACAAGCCGGTGATCTCGGCCGTCAACGGCGCCGCGCTGGGCGCCGGCATGGGGCTCGCCATCTGCGCCGACATGATCGTCGCGTCCGAGGACGCGGTGTTCGGCCTGCCGGAAATCGACATCGGGCTGATGGGCGGCGTGCGCCACACGATGCGCGTGTTCCCGCTGTCGCTGACCAAGCGCATGGTGCTGACCGGCTGGCGCGTGCCGGCCGCGGAGCTCTATCGCCGCGGCCTCATCGAAGGCTGCGTGCCGCGCGACCAGCTGCTGCCCGAGGCGATGAAGATCGCCACCGAGATCGCCAGCAAGAGCCCGGCCGCCATCCGGCTCGCCAAGCGCGCCATCAACACCGTCGAGACCATGGGTCTCAAGGACGGCTATCGCTTCGAGCAGAACCTCACGGTGGAGATGAGCCGCCACGAGGACAGCAAGGAGGCGATGCGCGCCTTCATCGAGAAGCGCAAGCCCGTGTTCAAGGACGAGGCGTGATGCAGACCGACTGGAACGCCTTGCCGGACGAGGACTTCCGGCACGTCTTCCGCACCTGGGTGGACGAAAACTGCCCGCGGCACCTGCGCTTCATGCGCAAGCAGCGGCCCGTCTTCGACGAGGTGGCGGAGTGGTATCACGCGCTGGCCGCCAAGGGCTGGCTGTCGCCGGTATGGCCGCGCGAGCATGGCGGCATGGGGCTCAGCGCCGCCAAGCACATCATCTATGTCGAGGAGTGGGCACGCCTCGGCTGCCCCCGCATCCCCGACCATGGCATCGGCCTCGTCGGCCCGCTGCTCATTCGCTACGGCACGCAGGAGCAGAAGGACCACTACCTGCCGAAGATCCTCTCCGGCGAGCACGTGTGGTGCCAGGGCTATTCCGAGCCCAATTCCGGCTCCGACCTCGCGAGCCTGAAGACCGCGGCCGTGCGCGACGGCGACCACTTCGTTGTCAACGGCCAGAAGATCTGGACCACGCTCGCCCACTGCGCCAACTGGATCTTCGCGCTGGTGCGCACCAGCCGCGACGAGAAGGTGCGCCAGAAGGGCATCACGGTCCTGCTCATCGACCTGACTTCGCCCGGCGTCACCGTGCGGCCGATCCCGAACCTGCGCGAGGAGGCCGACTTCTGCGAGGTCTTCTTCGACAACGTCCGGGTGCCGGCCGCCAACGTGGTCGGCGTGGTGGACGAAGGCTGGAACCTCGCCAAGGCGGTGCTCGGGCATGAGCGCATCTTCCTCGGCGCGCCGTCGCGGCCCGAATACGCCCTGTCGCGGCTGATCATGCTGGCGGAGGCGCGCGGCGCCTTCGACGACCCGGCCTTCCGCTCGCGCTACGCCAGGCTGCGCCTCGACCTCTACGACCTGTGCTCGGCCTTCGACCGCTTCGCCAAGGTGCTGCGCACCGGTGGGGAACTCGGCGGCGACGTGTCAGTGCTGAAGCTCTTCTGCACGGAGCTCTACCAGCGCATCACCGAGGAGATGCTGGAGATCGCCGGCGAGGAAGCCCGCTTCGCCGACGACCTCGACGCGAACGGATCGGAGGTCGACGCGATGAACCTCTATCTCGACGCGCGCGCGCCTGCGATCTTCGGCGGGTCGAACGAGATCCAGCGCAACATCCTGGCCAAGGCCGTGCTGGGCCTGCCTGGATGACGCCGCGGGGAGGGGGGATGGGCACGACGAACGCTCCGGCGGGAGCCGGCGACTTCGCGCTGGAGGCGCGGGGCCTGACGAAGGTCTTCGGCGGCTTCGCGGCCGTGAAGGACGTGAACCTCGCGGTGCGGCGGGGGGCGATCCATGCCCTCATCGGGCCCAACGGTGCCGGCAAGACCACCTGCTTCAACCTGCTCACCAAGACGCTGCAGCCGACCGCCGGCACGATCCTGTTTGAGGGCGAGGACATCTCGGCCCTGCGCACGGCGGACGTCGCCCGGCGCGGGCTGGTGCGCTCCTTCCAGATCTCGGCGACGTTTCCGCATTTGACCGTGCTGGAGAACGTGCGCGTGGCGCTCCAGTCCGATTACGGCAGGGCCTACCAGTTCTGGCGCTCGCTGAAGGCCGTGGAGCCCCTCAACAAGCGGGCGATGCAGCTGCTGGAGGAGGTCGGGCTCGCGGGCTCCGCCCACCTGACTGCGACCGAGCTCTCCTACGGCAAGAAGCGGGCGATGGAGATCGCCACGACGCTGGCGCTGGAGCCGCGCGTGATGCTCCTCGACGAGCCGACCGCCGGCATGGGCCACGAGGACGTGGAGCCGATCACCGACCTGATCCGGCGAGCTGCGCAGGGGCGCACGGTCGTCATCGTCGAGCACAACCTGTCGGTCGTCTCCAGCCTGTGCGACCGCATCACGGTGCTGCAGCACGGCGAGGTGCTGACCGAGGGCACCTATGCCGAGGTCTCGACCAATCCCGACGTCGTCACCGCCTACATGGGAGGCGTCGATGAGTCCTGAGGGTGCGACGCCGCTCCTGAAGGTGGAGAACCTGCAGGCTTGGTACGCCGAGTCCAAGGCGTTGCACGGCATGTCGTTCGAGGTGCGCGAGGGCGAGCTGCTGACGCTCATCGGGCGCAACGGCGCCGGCAAGACGACGACTCTGCGGTCGATCATGGGCATCGTCCGCAAGCGCACCGGGTCCATCCGCTTCAAGGGCGAGGAGCTCGTCGGCCGGCGGACCTATGAGATCGCGCGCAAGGGCATCGCCTACTGCCCGGAGGAGCGCGCCATCTTCGGGAGCCTCACCGTCCGGGAGAACCTGACGCTGCCGCCCGTCCTCCAGCCCGGCGGCATGGACGACGAGGCGCTCATGGACGCCTTCCCGAACCTGCGCCGGCGCGCCGGCAGCGGCGGCACCAAGCTCTCCGGCGGCGAGCAGCAGATGCTCGCCATCGCCCGCATCCTGCGCACCGGCTCGCGTTTCCTGCTGCTCGACGAGCCCAGCGAGGGGCTCGCGCCGGTCATCGTCAAGGAGATCGGCGAGCTCATCCAGCGCCTCAAGGCGCAGGGCTTCACCATCCTGCTCGTGGAGCAGAACCTGCGCTTCGCGCGCTCGGTTGCCGACCGCCACGTGGTGGTCGAGAACGGCCGGGTGGTGGACGTCCTCACGGCCGCACAGCTCGACGCCGACATGGCGCGGGTCAAGTCCTACCTGGGGGTCTGACGGATGTTGTCCAACCTCACCCCCCAGCTGTTCTTCGGCCAGATGCTGATCGGGCTCATCAACGGCTCGTTCTACGCCATGCTCAGCATGGGGCTGGCCATCATCTTCGGGCTGATGAACGTCGTGAACTTCGCCCACGGCGTGCAGTACATGCTGGGTGCCTTCGTCGCCTGGCTGCTCCTCAACATGCTCGGCATCAACTACTGGGGCGCGCTGGTCATCGCGCCGATCGTCGTGGCGTGCCTCGGCCTGGTGATGGAGCGGCTCGTCCTGAAGCCGCTGCAGAACCTCGACCACCTCTACAGCCTGCTCGCCACCTACTCGGTGGCGCTGATCGTCGAGGGCATCGTGCGCCAGCAATACGGCTCGACCGGACTGCCCTACCAGCTGCCGATCTCGGGCGGCATCAATCTCGGCTTCATGTTCATGCCGTGGTACCGGCTGTGGGTGGTGGTGTTCTCGCTGGTGACGTGCCTGGGCACCTGGCTCCTCATCGAGCACACCAAGCTGGGCGCCTACCTGCGCGCCGCCAACGAGAACCCGGCCATCGTCGAGTCCTTCGGCATCAACGTGCCGCGCATGGTGACGCTGACCTACGCCTTCGGGGTCGGGCTCGCGGCGCTCTCGGGCGTGCTCGCGGCGCCGATCTACCAGGTCTCGCCGTCCATGGGCTCGAGCATCATGATCGTCATCTTCGCGGTCGTGGTGATCGGTGGCATGGGCTCGATCATCGGGGCGGTGGCGACGGGATACCTGCTCGGCCTCGCCGAGGCGCTCACCAAGGTCTTCTATCCGCAGGGCGCCAACATGGTGATCTTCGTGGTCATGATCCTCGCGCTGGTGCTGCGTCCGCGCGGCATCTTCACCTCGTCGGAGGCGGCGCGATGACCCGCTGGCCCATGCTCCTGGCGCTGCTGGCCGTGGCGCTGGTGGCGCCCACCGTCGTCTATCCCGTGCTGCTGATGACGGTGCTGAGCTTCATCGTCTTCGCCTGCTCGTTCAACCTGCTGCTGGGCTATGCCGGCCTGCTGTGCTTCGGCCACGCAATGTTCTTCGGCGGGGCGGCCTACGTCACCGGCTGGTTCCTGAAGACGACGGGCGCCTCCATCGAGATCGGCATTCTCGTGGGCGGGCTCTCGGCCGCCGCTCTGGGGCTGCTCGTCGGCCTCGTCGCGGTGAAGCGCAGCGGCATCCAGTTCGCGATGATCACCTTCGCGATCTCGCAGTTCGTCTATTTCGTGCTCCTGCAGGCGCCCTTCACGGGCGGCGAGGATGGCCTGCAGCGCATTCCGCGCACGGCGCTCCTCGGTGTCGTCGACGTGTCGAAGAGCGGCTCGCTGTACTACGTGGTGCTCGGCTTCACGGTGCTGGCGGTGCTGTTCTTCTACCGTGTGGTGCACTCGCCCTTCGGCGAGATCCTGAAGGCCATCCGCGACAACGAGGCCCGCGTGGAATCGCTGGGCTTCCGCCCGGAGCGCTTCAAGCTCATCGCCTTCGTCATCTCGGCCGGCATGGCCGGCGTCGCCGGCGGCCTGAAGGCCGTGGCCTTCCAGATCGCCACCCTCACGGACGTGTCCTGGACGGTGTCGGGCGAGGTGATCCTGATGACGCTGCTCGGCGGCCTCGGCACGCTGGCGGGCCCCATGGTCGGCGCGGTGATCATCATCGGACTCAACGACTTCCTCTCGCAGTTCGGCGAGTGGTCGCTGATCTCCCAGGGCGTGATCATGCTGGTCGTGATCATCTTCCTGCGCCGCGGCGTGGTGGGCGAGATCGACGCCTTTCTGAGGCGCAAGAAGGTGGCTCCCGCGCGGTGAGCGGTTGAACCGTGGTGCGTCCTTCGACTCGTGGCCTTTGGCCACGGCTCAGGATGAGGGCCATTGTAACTTATTGAAATTGCAAAAAGTCCCTCATCCTGAGCCGGCCGCAGCGCGGCCGAGTCGAAGGACGCAGAATCCCGCCGTGCTCAATCCTCGCCCGTGCTCGCATCCCCGGCGTTGCCGAACGACGTCCAGCCGCCATCGACGTAGAGGATGCCGCCGTTGACGTAGCTGGCGGCCGGGGAGGCGAGGAACCAGGCGGCGTCGGCGATGTCCTCTGGCCGGCCCATGTCGCCCATGGGAATGCGCCGGCGGATCTTGCCCGCGTCGATGCGCCCCGACGTCTCGAGCTCCGCGACGCCGGGCGTGCGGATGTAGCCCGGCGCGATCGTCGCCGTGCGGTGGCCCTGCGGGCCGAGCTCGCCGGCGAGGCACCGGGTGAACACGTCGACCGCGGCCTTCGAGGCGCCGTAGCCGTGCCGTGGGGCGAAGGGCAGGAAGGTGTTGATCGAGCCCAGGTTCAGGATCACGCCCTTGCGGCCCTCCATGAGCCCCAGCGCCTCGCGGGTGCACAGGAAGGTGCCGGCGAGGTTCACGTCGAGCGTGGCCGCGAGGTCCGCGCCGGTCTGCTCCAGCGCCGGCTTGAAGACGTCGGCGACGGCGGCGTCGTTGACCAGCACGTCGACATGGCCGAAGCACTCGCGAATGACCGTGAAGGCATCGCGAACCTGGGCCTCGTCGGTGATGTCGACGGTCACGCCCAGGTGCTGCGGCCCGAGGGACGCCGTCACGGCGCCAGCGCCGTCCTTGTCCGCCACGACCACCCGGTCCCCGCCGGCGGCGAAGCGGGCGGCGATCGCCGCGCCGATGCCGCGTCCGCCGCCCACGACGACCACGACCCGTGGTTCCGATGAGGCCTTCGGCCGGCCGAGCTCGTCGGCCGGAACGCCTTCGACCGCGGGGTGGGCGTGGCCGGGCTGGTTGAAGGACATCCAGCCGCCGTCGACCGCGAGCACCGAGCCTGTGACGTAGCGGGCCTTTGGCGAGGCGAGGAACACGGCCGCCGAGGCGATCTCGTCCGGCCGGCCCATGCGGCCCATGGGGACGCGACGGCGCACCAGCGGGATGTCGGCCTTCCCCGTCCGCTCCAACTCGGCGACCATCGGCGTGCGCACGTAGCCCGGCGCCACGGCGTTCACCCGGATCCCGCGGCTGGCCCATTCGCAGGCCAGAGACTTCGTCAGCGAGATGAGGGCGGCCTTGGAGGCGGCGTAGGCATTGCGGCGCGGGTTCGCGAGCACGCCCGCGAGGGAAGCCGTGTTGACGATCACGCCGCCTGGCGCCATGCGCCGCGCCACTTCCCGCGCCATCACGAACGGTCCGATCGTGTTCACCCGCACCGTCAGCTGGAAATGCGCGAAGTCCGTCTTGCGCGTATCGGACATGATCGGTCCGATGGCCGCGTTGTTCATCAGGACGTCGACGGTGCCGACCTCCCGGTCGAGCGTCTCGAACAGGGCGACGATCTCCGCCTCGCTGCCGAGGTCGCAGCCATAGGCCCGGTGGCGGGCGCCGAGGCCCGCGATCGCATCCTCGGGCCTGGCCGAGGCGAGGTCGACCGCGATCACGCGGGCGCCGCGTGCGGCGAACTCCTCCACGAGGGCGCGGCCGATGCCGCCGGCCGCTCCGGTCACGATCACGGTCTGCGCGGACACCGGCATGGCTTTCCTCCGGGAGGCGGATGTCAGGACGTGGTGAGGCGGCGGAAGAAGCCGTCGCGGTAGAGCAGGGGCTGCTTCTCGCCGAAGCCGATCGCCACCACCCGTCCGATGAGGATGCGGTTCGGGCCGTAGTCGAGCGTCTGGACGAGTTCGCAGTCGAAGGTGGCGAGCGTGTCCTCCAGCAGCGGCGATCCCGTCGCGCCGGTCGTCCAGGTGCCCTGGCCGAACCGGCGCTCGCCCGTGCGGCGTGCGTCGGAGAAGACCCGCCCGATGGTGGCCTGTTCGTCGGTGAGCACGTTGACGGAGAAGGCGCGGCTGCGTTCGGCGAGCGCGTTCAGCGGAGAGTGGCGGTTGACGCTGACGATGAGCGTCGGTGGATCGACACTGGCCGAGCAGAGCGTGGTGGTCGTCACCGCATCGCGCTCGCCGCCGTCGCCGGCCGCGACCACGGCCACCGGCATCGCCAGGTGTCCCATGGCGTTGCGGAACGCGTCGGTCGCCACGACCGGCCGTTCGCCCTCACCTGCACGGGTCGTCTGCACCGTCATGTCGCGCCGTCAGTTCTGACCGATCGCGTAGACCGGATCGTCGGGGAAGAAGCCGCCGATGGGCTGGCGCGGGCCGAAGCGATCGGCGTCGCTGCCCTCGTGGGGCGCCTGCGGATCGACCCAATCGTAGACGACCGTCCGCCTGGCCACGCGCCACTCGGCGCCGCGTTTCTCGAAGAGGTCGCAGTAGCGTCCGGACATCACCACCTGCCGCACGACGCCGTCGGCGCCGGCACCACGCTGCATGGCGATGAAGTAGGTCTCGACGGCGGCGGTCGTCGGGCCCTGGAATTCGATCAGGATGTTGGTCGCGTGGTGGACGTTGCGGGGGCCGGTCTTCCAGATGCTCCTGGCCCACTCGATGAAGCCCTCGGCCGTGCCGTTGAACGGCCCGTGCCTGTCCGTCGCGCCCGGCCAGTAGGACGAGCGAAGCGCCGCCTCGTCGCCCCGATCGACGCCGCGGCAATAGCGGTAGATGCAGTCGCGGATCGCCTCGCGATCCATGAGCTCGGTGAGCCGGGATTCAGTCATCTCGAAAGGCCTTTCGAACGTCTCACGCCACCCGTGGTCCGCTTTGTGAAAGCTTGGGTCCTGTTGCCCCAACCGCCCCCACGCCCGTCATCCTGAGCCACGGCCCGAAGGGCCGTGAGTCGAAGGACGCACCATGGCTCCGCTGAACCGTTCTGCGTCCTTCGACTCGGCCGCTGCGCGGCCGGCTCAGGATGAGGGAGATGGGGGAAACCAAGCTCCAAAAGGGGATATCTTGCCGCTGCCGGCGTGCCGCTCATGGCGATGTCTCCGGCTTCAGCACGATCAGCGCATCGAGCGGCGCGATGCCCTGGCCCTGCGGCAGGACGAGCACCGGGTTGAGGTCGATGGACTCGATGCGGTCGCCATGGGTGGCGGCGAAGCGCGAGAGCGCGGAGAGGAGGTCGGCGAGCGCGTCGACGTCGCAGGGCGTGGCGCCGCGCACGCCGTCGAGCAGGGCCCGGCCGCGGATCTCGTCGATCATCCGGCGCGCTTCGCCGGCGTCGAAGGGCGCCACGCGGAAGGTCACGTCCTTCAGCACTTCCACGAAGATGCCGCCGAGGCCGAACATGACCACGGGACCGAAGGTGGGGTCGTCGACGACGCCGACGATGGTCTCCACGCCGCCCTTGACCATGGGCGCGACGAGGATGCCCTCGATGCCGGCGCCCGGCGCCTTCTCGGCGCAGCGCGCGAGGATGGCGGCGGCGGCGCTGCGCGCCTCGGCCTCGTCCTTCACGCCGACCACGACGCCGCCGACCTCGGTCTTGTGGGCGATGTCGGGCGAGGACACCTTGAGGACGACCGGGAAGCCGATCTCGGCCGCGGTCTTGCCGGCATCGCCGCCCGGCGGCACCAGGATCTCGCGTGGGAACGGGATGCCGGCCTGGCGCAGGATGTCCTTGGCGGCGCGTTCGCTGATGGGGCCCGCCGGGAGGGCGAGCCTTTCGCCGGGCGCCGGCTTCGTCCCGGTCCGGGCTCGTTCGAAGCTCCGGCTGAAGCGGACGAGGGCGCCCAGCGCGTTGGCCAGCGCCGAGCCGTCCTCGTAGACGAGGAAGCCGTCCTTCTCGTAGATCTCCGCCGCCTCGCGCGGCACCGACATGGTCGCCGCGCGGATGACGTCGTCGTGCCCGGCCATCGCCTTGGCCAGCGCCTCGCGCAGCGGTAGCGCGAAGGTCTTGGTCGCGGGCCCGGTGCCCAGGATAATCGAGAACAGGTCGTAGCCGCCGAGGCGCAGCATGCTGTCGACCGACTTCGACAGGATCGAGAGTTCGGTCACCGCCTGCGCGGTGGCGTCGACGGGATTGCGCGGCGAGCAATAGGGCAGCAGCGCCTTCAGTTCCGCCTGGGCGTTCTCGGGCATCGGGGCCACGTCGAGGCCCGCCTCGCCGGCATCGTCGGCGAGCTGGATGCCGAAGCCGCCCGACATGGTGAAGATGCCGATGCGGTCACCGGCCGGGTAGCGGCCGGAGGCACAGGCATAGGCGACGTCGATCTGCTCGGCCGTGGTGCGGGCGCGGTGGACGCCGAACTGGCGCAGCACCGCGTCGAACACGGCGTCGGAGCCGGCGAGCGCGGCCGTGTGCGACGCGGCGGCCTCGGCGCCCACGGCTGAGCGGCCCGTCTTCATGAAGACGATCGCCTTGCCGAGCGCGCGCGCACGTTCCAGCGCGGCGATGAAGGCGTCGCGGTTCCGCACGCCCTCCGCATAGGCCATGACGACGCGGGTGTCGTCCTGCTCGACGACGTGGGCCAGCGCCTCGGCGAGGTCGATGTCGCACTCGTTGCCGGTGGTGATCCACTGGCTGACGCCCAGCCCGCGGTTGCGGGCGAGATGCGCCACGTGGGCGCCGTAGGCCCCGCTCTGCGACACGATGCCGACGGGGCCCGGCGCGATGAACGCGTTGTCCAGGACCACCGAGAATGTGCCGTAGAAGCGCTGCGACGGGTTGAACACGCCGAGGCAGTTGGGCCCGAGCAGGCGCAGGCCCGCCGCGCGGGCCGTCGCGGTCATGCGGTTCTGCAGCGCAGCCCCGTCGTCGCCGGCCTCGGCGAACCCCGCCGAGAAGACGATGGCCGACTTGACGCCCCGGGCGGCGCATTCGGCGACGGCCTTCTCGGTCGCATCGGCCGGCACGGCCAGGATGGCGACGTCGGGGGCTTCGGGGAGGGCGGCGAGCGAGGGCCAGGCCTTCACCCCCTGCACGGTCTCGCGGCTCGGATTGACGGGATAGATCGTGCCGCCGAAGCCGGCTTCGAGCATGTAGCGCAGAGGCCGGCCGCCGATGCGGGCGGGGCTGTCCGAGGCACCGACGATGGCGATCGCGCGCGGCGACAGCAGGGACGCGAGCGCGCTGCTCACGGCGCGGCCTGCCGCACGCCGAAGCGCGGTTCGGGCAGTCCCTTCACGCCCAGGCCGTCGATGGCGAAGAGATGGCCGCCGGCGGGGTGGCGCGAGATGGCGCGGCCGGAGCCCGAATCCTTGATGGAGGTGACGAAGAGGGTGGTCAGGTCCGGGCCGCCGAAGGTGACGCAGGAGGGCATGTCGGTCGGCGCCTCGATGAGCCGGTCGAGCTGTCCCGTCGGCGTGAAGCGCGCGATCTTGCCGACCGTGACGAGCGAGGCCCAGACATAGCCTTCCGCATCCACCGTGGCCCCGTCGGGGCCCGAGTTGAAGGCGGAGGTGTCGACGAAGATGCGCGGGTGCTCCAGCGGTTCGTCGCCGGGGCTGTAGCGGTAGGCGCGGATCGCCCGGTCCAGGCTGTCGGCGAAATACATGGTGCCGCCGTCGGGGCTGAAGCACAGCGAGTTCGCGATCCGGATGCCGTTGGCGAGCACGTCGTGCCGGCCCTGGCTGTCGACGCGGTAGAGCTCCCCGCGCGGCTCGGCGTAGATGCCCATGGTGCCGCAGACATAGCGGCCCTGGCGGTCGACCTTGCCGTCGTTGAAGCGGGCGCGGGCATCGGGCGTCGCCGGCTTGAACACCGGGTCGCACTGGCCGGTCTCGAGGTCGACGAGGTAGATCCCGTCGACGAGGCCCGCGACCAGCTTGCCGCCGGTGGCCAGGCCGATCGATCCGATCATGGAGGGCACCGGGATCGAGCGGCAGATGCCCGTCGACGGGTCGTGGCTGCGGATCAGGCGGGACACCCCGTCGACCCAGAAGAGACACTGGCTGTCCGGGTCCCAGATCGGGCTCTCGCCCAGCATGTCCTGCGAGGGCGAGATCCTGGTGGCGGTGGTGAGGCGGGAGGACTGTGCCATCGGCGGGACCCATGTGGGCGCGGCGGAGGCGAGCCTCCGCCGCGGGACTGCGGCTTACTTCTTGACGAGCGGGCAGGCGCTCTCGGAGAGCGGACGCCAGGCGTCGTCGGCCGAGATCGAACCGATCACCTCGTAGTAGTCCCAGGTGGCCTTGGGCTCGCCGGGCTTCTTGATGCGGGCGGCGATCATCGGGCGGGCGACCACGCCGTCCTCGCGGATCTTGGCGCCCTTCACGGTCATGTCGTCGACCGGCAGTTCGCGCATCTTGCCCATCACCGCCTGGCCGTCGAGCGAGTTCGCGGCCTTCACGGCCTTGAGGTAGTGGTTCACGGCCGAGTAGGTGACGAGCTGGGACTCGTTGGGCATCCGGTTGCCGAAGGCGGCGTTGTAGCGCTTGGTGAAGGCGCGCGACTCGTCGTTGGCGTTCCAGTAGGCGGCGGCCGAGATGACGAGGCCCTGCGTGGCGTCGAGGCCGATGCCGTGCACGGCATTGATCAGGATGCCCAGCGGCGCGATGCGCTGCTTGCTGCCGAGGATGCCGAATTCCTTGGCCTGCTTGAGGGCGTTGGCGAGGTCGGAGCCGGAGTTGGCGAGCACGATCACCTTGGCGCCGCTGGCCTGCGCCTGAAGCAGCTGCGAGGAGAAGTCGTTCGAGTTCAGCGGGTGCAGCGACGTGCCGAGGACCTTGCCGCCGGCGGCGGTGATGAACTTGGTCGCGTCTTCCTGCCACTGCTTGCCGAAGGCGTAGTCGACGGTGATGAAGTACCAGCTGTCCATGCCCTGGTCGATCTGCGCCTTCACCGCGCCCTTCGAGAGCGTGTAGGTGTCGTAGGCCCAGTTGGTGGTCATGGGCGAGCACTTGGAGTTCGTCGTGTCGGACGAGGCCGTGCCGGCCAGCATGTAGGGCTTGTTGAACTCGCGCATGATGTCGGAGACCGCGAGCGCGATCGGCGAGATCGAGCAGCCGACGATGGCGTCGACGCCGTCCTTCTCGACCCAGCGGCGGGCCGTGGCGAGCCCGATGTCGGGCTTGTTCTGGTCGTCGGCGGTGACGATCTCGATCTTCTTGCCGTTGATGGCGCCGCCGAAGTCCTCGACGGCCAGCTTGGCCGCGGTCACGGAGCCCTGGCCGCAGTTGTCGGCATAGGGGCCGGACATGTCGTTCATCACGCCGATGCGGATCGTGTCGCCGGCGGCCCGGGCGGCCAGCGGGGTCGCCGCGATCGCGGTGGCGGCCATCAGGGCGGCGATCCGGCCGGCGGTCTTCCTCGTCGAAGTCATGGGTGTCCCTCCTGGTGTTGAGGCCCCGGCTTCTGTCGGCCGGTGCCAGATCTTGGTCGGTGTCGCGTGTCGGTCGACGTCAGGTCATGAGAAGGCGTAGGTGATGCCACCATCGACGAACAGCATGTCGCCGGTGATGAAGGAGGCCTCGTCGGAGGCCAGGAACACGGCCGCGTGGGCCATGTCGACCGGCTGGCCGAGGCGGCCGATCGGCACCCGCTGGCGGCGGCGTTCCCAGGCTTCCTCGGTGAGGACCAGATTGGCTCCGTCGGTCTGCGTCGGGCCCGGTGCGATGGCCACGACGCGGACGTTGTCGGGGCCGAACTCGGCGGCGCCCGAGCGCGTCGCGGCGGCCACGGCGGCCTTGATGGCGCTGTACATGATGCCGTGCTTCATCGCGATCACGGCCGACGGGGAGGCGATGTTGACGATGACGCCGCCGCCCGCGTCGCGCATCTGCGGCAGGACCGCCTGGTATCCCCAGATGACCCCCTTGAAGCCGACGTCGATCATGCGGCCGATCATCACCTCGGTCTGCTCCTCGAGCGGCCCGTAGCGGTTCCACATGGCGTTGTTGACAAGGATCGTCACCGGCCCGAAGGCCTGGCGCACTGCCTCGGCGGCGGCGAAGACGTCGGCGCGGTTGGCGACGTTGCCGGTGAGGGGCAGCGCCTCGCCCCCGGCCGCGCGGATCGCGTCGGCGGCCTCGGCCGCGACTTCCGCCTTCAGATCGAGAACGCCGACCCTGGCGCCTTCACGCGCATAGGCCTCGCTGATCGCCCGTCCGATCCCGCGTCCGCCACCCGTGACAAGCGCTACGCGCCCGGCAAGCCTCCCGGTCATCGCGTCTCCTACCCGTTGCGGCGAGGCCGATTTACGTCTCCGGACCGTCGTTTTGGCCCGCTCGGTGGTCGTCACCATCGCCTTGACATTGAAAAGCATGTCATGCGGTCTCTTGGACAACCACCCCCCAGCGGGGTGGCCGGACGAGTTTCACGGATGTGAACCTCGCCGCGCTGACGGGGGAACGACATGGGCTCATTGCTGGTCAAATCGGCGACCCGGGCCATCGAGGTGCTCGAATCCTTCAAGCTCGGGCAGCAGCCGCGCTCCATGAGCGAACTGGCGAGCGCGCTCGGCTATCCGCACTCCAGCATGACCGTCCTTCTCAAGACGCTCGTGAAGCTCGGCTATCTCAATTTCGACCGCCGCAGCCGGGTCTACTTCCCGACCCCCAAGGTGACCGCGCTGGGCGACTGGATCCCGCGGGTCCTGTTCGGGTCCGGCAAGATCCTGGAGGCCATGAAGGACCTGCATGCCGCGACCGGGGAGGGCGTCTTCCTGGGGACGCGCAACGACGTCTACCTGCAATACGTGACGACGATCCCGTCCATCCACGCGTTGCGGTTCCACATCGACGAAGGCACGATCCGGCCGATCACCCGCTCCGCCGCCGGCTGGATGCTGCTCACCGACATGTCGGACGAACAGGTCGACAACATCGTGCGCCGCGCCAACATCGCGACCCCGGATGCGGCCGAGCGCGTCCCCGTCCGTGAGATCATGGATCGCCTGCGCGAGATCCGCGCCAGGGGATATGCCCACGCGGAGAACGTCCCCTTCCTCGGGGGCGGGACGCTGGCGGTGTTGCTGCCGGTGAAAATCCAGGGGCAGCCGGCCGTGCTGGCGGTGGGCGGGGTGGCCCAGCGCATCCGCTCCAACTTCGACCAGTATCTCACCGCCCTGCAGGCGGCTGCGTCGGCGCTTGCGCCGACGCAGGAGTTCGACGAACCGGTGAGGATCGACCTCTAGGGCATGCTGCCCCGGATGGCGCGGATCAGAAGCGTTTGAACTCCGCGTCCTCGGCGTCCTGGGCGGCGCCGAGGTCATAGGCGAAGCCGCCATTGGCCACGGCGCGCACCTGGGCGGCGTCCCGCTGGGGGGCGGGCGCGGCCTGGCGCGACGTCTTCGGCTTGCGGTCGGCCTTGGCGGCCGGTGCCTGCAGACCCGAGGACTGGATGCGCTGGCGCATCGCGTGGACCGGGGTGGCGGCCTTGGCCTGGCCGGGCGCGTCCTGCTCCGTCTCGTCCATCCGGAAGAAGGCGATCGCGTCGCGCAGCTGCTCGGCCTGCGCCGACAGCTCCTCCGACGTCGCGGACACTTCCTCGGAGGCGGCGGCGTTCTGCTGGGTCACCTTGTCGAGCTGCTGCAGGGCCGTGTTGATCTGCGCCGCGCCGATGTCCTGCTCGCGGCAGGCCGCGGTGATCTCGCCGACGAGGTCGGCCGTGCGGCGGATGTCGGGCACCAGCTTGGTCAGCATGCTGCCGGCGTCGCGGGCCGCCTTGACGGTGTTCGACGACAGCGTGCCGATCTCGGCGGCGGCCGCCTGGCTGCGCTCGGCGAGCTTGCGGACCTCGGAGGCCACGACGGCGAAGCCCTTGCCATGCTCGCCGGCACGGGCGGCCTCGACCGCGGCGTTCAGGGCGAGGAGATCCGTCTGCCGGGCGATCTCCTGCACGATCATGATCTTCTCGGCGATCGTCTGGATCGCGTCGACGGCCGAGGACACCGCGACGCCGCTCGCTTCCGCGTCCTTGGCGGACTGGTGGGCGATCTTCTCGGTCTGGCTGGCATTGTCGGCGTTCTGCTTCACGTTGGCGGCCATCTCCTCCATCGAGGCGGAGGCTTCCTCGGTGGACGAGGCCTGCTCCGTGGCGCCCTGCGACAGCTGCTCGGCGCTGGAGGCCAGTTCCTGGCTGCCCGCGGAGACGTTGCGAACGGCGGTCGCCACGTCCCCCACCACGGAGCGCAGCCGCTCCGCCATGGTGTCCAGCGCGCCCGCGAGATCCCCGAACTCGTCGTTGGCCCGGGCCTTTGCGCGCGCGGTGAGGTCGCCGTCGGCGATCGCCTGCGCCAGCGTCATGGACTGGGAAATTCCCTTGTTGACCGTCATCGCCAGCCAGATCGCCATGCCGATGCTGACGAGGAGGATGATGCCTAGCGCCGAGGCCAGCACGATCTGCGCGAAGCGGAACTGCGCGGCCGCTTCCTCGCCCGTCTGGTTCATCACCCCGTCGAGCAGGGCCATGTAGCGCTCCATGCGCGCCGAGAGTTCGTTCACGAGGGTCCGCCCCTCGCCGTTGGAGAGCTCGGTCGCCTTCACGGTGCCGCCCTCGCCGGCGATGGCCAGCGCGCGCTCCGCGATCGCCGTCCAGGCGTCCACGGTCTTCAGCGTGGGGGCCACGTCGGCGGTGGCGTCGTTGCGCTGCGCGGTCGCGACGAGGGCCTCGCGGGCCTGCCTGAGCCGTCCGACCTCCTCGGTCGCGAGCTTGAGCCGCTCTTCGAGCTGGGCGCTGGTGGCGGCACCGGAAATGCTCTGCAGGTCGATCATGGCCTCCTGGGCGCCGTCGACCAGCGCGGTGACCGCTTCGGCCACCGGGGCCTTGGGCCCGGTCAGGGCGCCCGCGGCCGTGGCGCTGGCATGGCTCACGGCCTCCAGGGCCACCTTGCCGTCACCCGTCACGAGGGCTTCGGTCCGCCGGCCCGAGTTCAAGCGCGCCAGCTGGTAGATCCTGTCCTGGATCTCGCCGTGGCGCTGGTACAGCGTCTTGATGTCGGCGATCACGGCCTTGCCGTCCTCGCCCGTCGTCAGGCCGGCGAGGGATTCACGCGCCTTGAGGAAGAGTTCGCGCTTCTGCTTGAGGCTCGCATAGTAATTCTGCATGTCGCTCTCGGTGGGAGCGATGAGCAGGTTCTTCTCGGCCCTGAGATCCTCGAGCAGTTCCGTGCGCAGCTCGCCGGCATGTTCCATGCGCTTGGCGACGCTGTGGACGGCGAAATCCAGGCTGTCGTTCAGGCCCGACATCTTGACGTATCCGACGCCGAGGCCGGCCGCGGAGAGGCCGATGATCGCCGCGAAGGCGACGCCCATCTTGGCACGAACGGTGAAACGCATGGTCAACTCCGGATTTCGGCTCAGGTCAGCGAGGGGCAGCGGACGAGGGCCAAGCGCGGCGCCACCTGCACGGCACACCGTGCAGTTCGCCAGGACACCGGCCCTTTGTTTTCGAATGCGACACGATTGTAAGTCGAATGATTACTGCGTTTTTGACGAATTTCAATTTCGCCACAACGCTGGGGTCTCTGTATTCGAGAGACGATTTCTGAGAGCATCTTCTTAAAAGTGCGTTCCAGCTTATTCTTTAAATCCTCTGTATTCGGCGATTTGCGGCCTGGCGGCCGCATCGCGCGGCCCGACAGGTCCGGTGCGCGTCACGGGCACTGGTGCATCCCGCCCGAGACTGTCTAGATCGCAGGAGATCGAAACGGACCGGCGCCCCATGAGGGGATGCCTGTCGGCTGGCGGGGTGCGATGGACGGGGATCGGATCGACGGGCGGCGTCTCGCGACGACGATCTTCGTCGCGGTCACGTCCAACAGCGTCCTCTCCGCGAGCCGCTTCGCCGTGCCCGTGGTCGCGCTGGGGTTCGGGGCCAGCGACTTCACGGTCGGGGTCCTCTCGGCGCTGCTGATGATCGTTCCGCTGGTGACCACCGTGCCCTACGGGCGCTGGATGGACCGGGTCGGCGCGCTGAAGCCGATGAAGATCGCGACGGCACTCGCGATCCTGGCGGGCCTCGTCAGCGTGGTGCAGCCCGGCCTGGTGTCTCTGGCGTTGACGTCGGCGCTCGCCGGGGCAGGGGCCATGCTCTGCCACGTGGCCTCGATCAAGGCGGTCGGCGGGGCGGGGGACCGCAACACCCGCGTGCGGACCCTCGGGCTCCTGGCCATGGCCTATTCCGTGATGCAGTTCGTCTCGCCGCTGGTGATCGGCTACGCCTATGATCACTCGGGCCCGCGGGCGGCGTTCCTGGCCTTGAGCACGACGCCGCTGCTGGGCATGGTCGTCCTGCTCGTCGGCCGGCATTTCTACGTGCCGACCGTTTCGCACGCCTCGGAACCGGTGGCTCCGGGAGGCCGCCTGGGCCTCCTCGCCGACGCCCGGTTGCGGGGCTGGGCGCTCATCTACGCGGTGTTCCAGGCCGGTCTGGGCCTCTATCCCATCGTCCTGGCCATGCATGGATCCAAGCTGGGGATGAGCGGGGCCGTGATCAGCGGACTGTTCGCCGCCCAGGCCGTCGGCCAGATCGCCTCCCGCGGGACCATCTCGCTCATCCAGTCCGCCGTCAGCCGGCGCCTTCTGGTCAGCACAGCCCTCGTCGTGTCCGCCGCCGCCTACGCCATCACGCCGCTGCTCCAAGACTGGTCGCTGCTGGCGGCCGTCTCGGTGTGCGTCGGTGCGGCGACGGGGCTCGGCCAGCCCGTGTCGATGGCGATGGTCTACGAGACGGCGCCGCCCCGCAGGGTCAACGAGGCCATTTCAATGGCCTCGATCTCGGCCAATGCCCTGCAGCTCGTGGCTCCGTTCGTGTCCGGCGCCCTCGCGTCGCTCTACGGCATCGCGACCATGACCTCGATCCTGGCCCTGAGCCTGATCGCCGCGGCCTTCGTCGGAGCGCGCCACGCCGGCCGGTGAAACGCCGGCCGGCAGGGCGCTGCGGCCTCAGTGGCCCTCGATCTGGTCGGTCGCGCGCACGTGCCGCCAGAAGGTGTCCGGCGTCTCCAGCGCGCTGCGCATGCCCACGCGATCGAGGAACGCCTCGGTCTCGCGCTGGGCGTCGTCGAGCACCTCGTCCTCGTCCACGAACATCGCCTTGCGCCCCTGGAGCGCGATGCGGCCGTCGACGATCACGATGTCCACGTCGTTGCCGTTGGCGAAGTAGACGAGGCGGAAGACGGGCATGTTCAGCGGGTAGATGTGCGGCCGGCGCATGTCGAGCAGCACCACGTCGGCCTTCTTGCCGACCTCCAGCGAACCGATGTCCTTCTCCATGCCGAGCGCGCGGGCCCCGTCGATGGTGCACATCTCGAGCACGCGGCCGGGCGGCAGCCACGACGGATCGTGGTGGAAGGTCCGGTGGTAGTGCATGCACTGCTGCATGTGCCGGAACATGTCGCCGGAGCGGTCCGGCGCGGTCGCGTCGGAGCCCAGGCACACGTTGGCGCCGGCCTCGAGCAGTTCGGTCACGGGGCAGCGCGCCAGGATGGACGCGACGGCGCTGGGATTGTGGGCGATGTGGGTGCCGGTGTCGGCGACGATCCGGATCTCCTCGTCGGTCAGCGCCGTGGAGTGGGACAGCAGCGCATTGGGGCCGAGGATGCCGAGCGCGTTCGCATAGGCGACGCTGCCGCGGGTGTGGCCGTCCTGGGTGAACACCAGGCCCGCCTCGCGGGCGAAGGCCGCGACCTTCTGGGCCTGGGCGCGGGCGTCGGCCATGTCGGAGGCCGAGAGCCCCTTGGTGTGCTCGTCGCGGAGCGTGGGTGTGATCATGGCGATGTTGAGCCGGCCGCTATGGCTGCCGTGCCAGCGCTTCACCAGCGTCCGGCAGGTCTCGAACTGCTCGTCGAAGCTCACCGGCCGCTCGTTCGCCTCGCCGTTCTCGATGCGGGCATAGGTGCGGGGGAAGGGTGGGCGCGTCGTGCCGACGGCGACCACCGAGCGCGTGCCCACCTCGCGCACGCCCTCCGCGTGGGCATCGCCGTAGATCGGCTCGTCGGTGCGCAGGATCGTGTCGCCGCCGCCCAGCAGCGAGACACCGGTGGTGACGCCGAAGCGCAGGCGTTCCAGCGCGGCCAGCCGCGCCTCGGCGCGCCAGAATGCGGGCGTGGATGCGACCGTGTAGGCGATCTCGCAGGCCTTGTACCAGATGTCGCTTCGCCCGCCGCCGAGCGTCTTGATGAGGCCGTGCCCGGCATGGGCATGGCCGTCGATGAGGCCCGGCATGGCCAGCTTGCCCTTGGCGTCGATCACGGTCGGCGCCTTGTGGGCGGCCGTGACCTCCGCGGTGGTGCCGATGGCGGTGATCCGGTCCGCGCTGATGGCGATGGCGCCGTCCTCGATCACGCGACGCTCTTCGTCGAGCGTCACGACGATGGCGTTGACGATGAGGATGTCGGCCATGGGGCGTCTCCTGTCGATGGTCATTGCAAAGGGGTCAGCGCGGCTCGCCGCGGACGTGGTCGAGCGTGGGCACCAGCGCGAGCAGGTCGCGCGTGTAGGGATGCTCCGGCGCGGTGAAGAGCGTCTCGGCAGCCGCGGTCTCCACGAGCTTGCCGCTCTTCATCACGGCCACGCGGTCGCACATCTGGCGCACGACCGCGAGGTCGTGGCTGATCAGGAGCAGGGTGAGGCCGGTCGCGTCCCGCAGGTCCTTCAGCAGGTTCAGGATCTGGGCCTGGATCGACACGTCGAGCGAGGAGGTCGGCTCGTCGCAGACGATCAGGGTGGGACGGGCACCGAGCGCCCGGGCGATCGACAGGCGCTGCCGCTGGCCTCCCGAGAAGGCGTGGGGGAAGCGCCCGGCCGCATCGGCATCCATGCCCACGGCCTCGATCAGCGTCTCCACGTCACGCCGGGCCTCGTCGCGCGTGGCGGCGAGCCGGTAGAAGAGGATCGGCTCCGACAGGATCGAGCCCACGCGCATGCGCGCGTTGAGCGACGAGTAGGGATCCTGGAAGATCATCTGGATCGCCCGGCGCGACCGCACGGTCCAGCCGGCCGAGCCCTCGCCAGCGATGGCCGCGCCCCGGAACCGCACCGTTCCGCCGGTGGGGCGGCGCAGGCCCGCCACCACGTTGGCGATCGTCGTCTTGCCGCAACCCGACTCGCCCACCAGCCCGAAGACCTCGCCGGGCATGATCGAGAAGCTCACGTCGTCCACGGCCCGGAAGCCCTTGCGCGCGACCCCCGGCAGCCAGCCCGCCGCCTGGTAGTCGACGGTCAGGTTGCGGACCTCCAGCAACGGCGCGCCGGGCTCTCCCGCCGGTGCGCTCTCCCCGACGGTGCCCGGGAGCTTGCCGCGGAATGCCCCGCGGGCCCGTGCCGCCTTCTGGTGGTTCACGCCGTCCAGCATCGGAAAGCGGTCCAGGCGCACGTCGATGCGCGGCACGGCCGCGATGAGCGCCCGGGCATAGTCGGCCTGGGGCTGGCGCAGGACCTGCGCGGTGGGCCCGCTCTCCACGATGGCGCCGCGGTGCATGATCGTGACGCGGTCGGCGATCTGCGCCACGACGCCCATGTTGTGGGTGACCAGCAGGATGCCGATGCCCTGCGTGTCGGCGAGGTCTCGCAGCAGATCGAGGATCTGGGCCTGGATGGAGACGTCGAGCGCCGTCGTCGGCTCGTCGGCGACCAGCAGGCGCGGCTGGCAGGCGAGCGCCGCGGCGATGACGACGCGCTGGCGCTGGCCGCCCGAGAGCTGGTGCGGGTAGGCGCCGAGGCGGCGCTCCGGCTCGGGGATGCCGACCGACCGCAGCAGCTCCAGCGCCCTGTCGCGCGCCGCGCGGCGGCCCATGGGCCTGTGGGCCAGGATGGTCTCGACGAGCTGGCTTTCCACCGTGAACAGCGGGTTGAGGCTCGTCATCGGATCCTGGAACACCGCCCCGATGTCCCTGCCGAGCCGGACCTCGCCATTCGGATCGCCCGACACGAAGGGCTTGCCGTCGATGAGGATCGATCCGGCCGCGATCCGGCCCGGCTTCTCGATGAGGCCCAGCACCGCGTTGCCGATGGTGGTCTTTCCCGCGCCGGACTCGCCCACCAGCGCGTGGATCTCGCCTGGCTGGATGGCCAGCGAGGCGCCCTCGACCGCGACGAAGGCGCCGCCGTCGGCGAGCGGGTACTCGATGCGCAGGTCGCGGATGGCGAGAACGGGAGCGGCGTCGCCCATCACCGGCCCCGCAGCTTCGGATTGAAGCGGTCGCGCAGCCAATCGCCCACCACGTTTACGGCGAGCACCAGCACCACGAGCAGCAGGGCCGGGAACAGCGCGATCCACCAGATGCCGGAGAACACGAACTCGTTGCCGATCCGGATCAGCGTGCCCAGCGAGGGGTAGGTGGGCGGCATCCCCACGCCGAGGAAGGACAGCGTCGCCTCGGTGAGCACGGCGGCCGCCAGGTTGATGGTGGCGATGACGAGCACCGGCCCCATCACGTTCGGCAGGATGTGGCGCAGCATGATGCGGTGGGCCGGCAGGCCGATCACCTTGACGGCGCGGACATAGTCGCGCTCGCTCTCCACCATCGTCGCGGCTCGCACGGTGCGGGCATACTGCACCCACTCGTGAATGGCGATCGCCGCGATGAGGATGACGGGCGCCCACTCCGCGCCGCTTGCCGCGGGGAAGAGCACCCGCGCGATGCCCGCGACGAGCAGGGCGAGCAGGATCGTCGGCAGGCTCAGGATCACGTCACCGACGCGCATGATGAGGGCGTCGACCCAGCCGCCGAGATAGCCGGCGAGCAGGCCCAGCAGGACGCCGATGGTCGAGGCCACCAGCACGGCGCCGCCCCCGATGGCGATGGAGACCCGCGCGCCGTAGAGCATGGTCGAGAACAGGTCGCGGCCCTGGTTGTCCGTGCCGAGGATGAACCGTGGGTCGCCGTCTGCTGAAAACCGCGGCGGCAGCTCGGCGTCGATCAGGTTGAAGCTCTTGAGGTTGGTCGGGTCGTAGGGCGCCAGCAGCGGCGCGAAGGCCGCGACGCCGATGATGACCAGTGCCGCGAGGCAGGCCAGGGCGACGGAGACGGGCATGCGTCCGGGGCGCTTCATCCCGCCCTCACGCGCAGGCGCGGGTCGACCACGGCATAGAGCAGGTCGACGACGCTGTTGATGATGACGAAGATCAGCCCCACGAACAGCAGGTAGGCGGCCATCACGGGCACGTCCGCGAAGCTGACTGCCTGGATGAAGAGCAGGCCCATCCCCGGCCACTGGAACACCGTCTCCGTCACGATCGCGAAGGCGATGAGCGACCCGACCTGCAGGCCCGTGACGGTGATGACCGGCATCAGCGCGTTGCGCAGGGCCAGGCGGTAGTGGATGTAGCGCGACGGCAGCCCGCGCGCCTTGGCGAAGCGGATGTAGTCGGTCGACAGCACGTCGATCAGTTCGGAGCGGACCAGCCGCATGATCAGGGTGAGCTGGTAGAGCGCGAGCGTGATGGCCGGCAGCACCAGCGCCTTCAGCCCGCCGAGCGTCAGCAGGCCCGTCGTCCACCAGCCGAGGTCGACGGTGGGACCACGGCCGAAGGAGGGCAGCCAGCCGAGCGTCACGGCGAAGACCAGGATGAGCACGATCCCGGTGACGAAGGTGGGCGTCGAGATCCCGATCAGCGACACGGCCTGGATCAGCCGCGCGACGATCCCGTCGGGCCGCAGGGCGCAGACGACGCCGAGCGGGATTCCGAGCGAGAGTGACAGCAGCGTCGCCATGAGGACGAGTTCGAGCGTCGCCGGAAGGCGGTCGGCCAGAAGCTTCGTCACGGGCTGCTGGTTGCGGTAGCTGATGCCCCAGTCGCCCTTGAGGGTGCGCTGCAGGAACGCGCCATACTGCACGAGCACGGGGCGGTCGAGGCCGAGCGATTGGCGCAGCTCGGCCTTCTCCTGCAGGGAGGCGCCCTCGCGCGACATGGCGGCGACCGGATCGCCGACGTAGCGGAACATGGCGAAGGAGACGGCCGAGACGGCGAGCAGGACGAGCACGGCCTGCGCCAGCCGTTCGAGAACGACGCGGATCATGGGACGATGGCCGCTGCCCCCGGGCCGAGCGATCCGGCGCGGGGGCAGGCGTCTTTCATCACTTCACCTGCGCGAACCACAGGCGGACGTACTCGTCCGGGAACTGCGGAACCTCGACGCCGGAGCGCACCGCCCACGCCACCGGCTGGGTGTGCAGCGGGATGTAGGCGACCGTGTCCTTGGCGATCTTCATCGCCTCGGCGAGCATCGCCCGGCGCTTGGGTTCGTCGAGCTCGACCGCGCTGTCGCGCGTCAGCTTCTCGATCTGGGCATTGACGTAGCCCATCGGGTTCGACCCGCCGAAGGCGTCCTTCGGCTCGGTCAGGAGCGCCGACAGCACGCTGAAGCCGTCCATCGGCGGCAGCGTCGCCCAGCCGATGATGTAGACGTCGAACTCGCCCTTATCCATGCGCGGGAAATAGGTGGCGCGGGACTCCGTCTTCAGGTCGGCCTGGATGCCCACCTTGCTCCACATGGCGGCGATGGCGACGCAGATCTGCTCGTCGTTGATGTAGCGGTCGTTGGAGCAGTTGAAGTTCGTCTTGAAGCCGTTGGGGAAGCCCGCCTCGGTGAGCAGCTTCTTCGACAGTTCGGGGTCGTAGGCGACGAGCTTGTCGTTCTCCGCCGAGAAGCCGGGCACCGGCGGCGCCACCAGCGTGGCGGTGTTGCGCGACTTGCCGCGCATGACGCGCTTCTGGATCGTGTCGAGATCGATGGCGTGCCACATCGCCTGGCGAACCTTCACGTCCAGCATCGGGTTCTTCTGACCCGGCGTGGCCTTGAGCTCGGGCCGGTGGTTCAGCCCCAGGAAGATCAGGCGCAGCGAGGGCTCCTCGATCACCTTGAAACCCGAGGCCGAGCCGATGCGCGCGAGGTCCTGCAGGGGCGCCGGCGCGATCATGTCGAGTTCGCCCGACAGCAGCGCGGCCACGCGGGTCGCGTCCGACTTCACCGGCTTGAACTCGATGCGCTTCAGGTTGTGCTCGGGCTTGTCCCACCAGTCCGGATTGACCACGAGATTGGTGCCGATGTCCGGCTTGTAGGATTCGACCTTGAACGGCCCGGTGCCGATCGCGTTGGTGGAGGCCGCCGTCGTCACGCCCGTGGCGATGTTGCCGGGCTTGAGCGAGCCGGTTTGCTCCATCCACTCCTTGTCCATGATGTAGATGCCGGCAAGGTCGTTCAGGAGGAGCGGGTAGGGCCCCTTCGTCTTGATGTCGACCGTGAAGTCGTCGACCTTCGTGGCGGATTCCACCGTGGAGAGGTTGCCGCGGGCGCGTGCGCCGGGATCGAGCAGGCGGGTGATCGAGGCCACCACGTCGTCGGCCGTGAAGGCGTTGCCGTTGTGGAACTTCACACCCTTGCGCAGTTCGAAGCGCCAGGTGTCCGGCGCGGTCAGCTTCCAGCTCGTGGCCAGCGCGGGCTCGAGCTCGAGCTTCCGGCTGCGGCGCACCAGCGGATCGAACACGTGGTGCAGCATGCTCGTGGTGAAGCTCTCCGTGTGCGCGTACGGGTCGAGCGTGGCGATGTCGGTGGGGGCCGACCACCGGAGCGTCTGGGCCGATGCCGCGGATGCCAACAGCGTCGCCAGGGCCGTCGTGCACCCGAGTGCGACCGCCTTCGTCCAACCCGACATCATGCGCATGCTTCGTCTCCCCACAGACCGCGATTGACTAATTGTCTAACTATGGAGCCCCAGGGCGAACCGCGTCAACGCGGCGCTGCGGCGACGATCCGCAGGTCCCTGGGGAACGTGGTCAGTACGTCCACGCCGTCCTGCGTGACGACGACGTCGTCCTCGATCCGGACGCCGACCTTGCCCAGCTGGTAGAGCCCCGGCTCGATGGTGAAGACCATGCCCGGCTGCAGCGGCGTCGTGTTGCCGCGCATGATGTAGGGATCCTCGTGGACGTCGAGCCCGAGCCCGTGCCCCGTCTTGTGCCGGGTGAAGGCGCCATAGGGGGAGGTTTCCAGGACCTTCAGCACGAGGTCGTCGAGGTCGCCGGCCGCCAGGCCCGGCCGGGCCGCGTTGCGCCCCCGCTCGTTGGCCGCGAGCACGGTCTCGTAGAAGGCCCTGTCCTCGTCGCTGACCCGCTCGATGAAGACGGTGCGCGTGATGTCGGCGCAGTAGCCCTGGACGGTGCCTCCGAAGTCGAACAGCAGGGCGTCGCCCGGCTGGACCTTGTAGTCGGGCCGTGCCTTGGCGTGCGGCTGCGCGCAATTCGATCCCGCCGCCACGATCGGGGCGAAGGAGAGGCCCTCCGCGCCGGCCGCGAAGAGCTCGTTCAGGAGGATGCCCTCGATCTGCGTCTCGGTCTGCCCCACCCGCACCTGGGCGAGGGTCGCCTCCAGCGCGGCTTCCGAGACCCGGATGGCGCGGCGCAGGAGTTCGACCTCGCCCGGCCTCTTGACGACCCGCAACTGAGAGATCGGGCGGTGCATGTCGCACAGGTTCGCGCCGGGAAAGGCCCGGGCGAGCGCGAGATACTCGAACACCCTCATCCGCTGGCCTTCGACACCCAGGCGATCGAGCGGACCGATCGCCTGGCCCGCGGCCATGAACGCCGCGTCGAAACCCTGTTCGTCACGCCAGGGAAAGACCTCGCCCTTGAAATCGAGCTTGGCGAAGGAGGCAAACTCCAGGTGGGGCACGACGGCCACCGCTTTGCCGGCCTTCGTCACCAGGACGACCAGCGGACGCTCGTTCTGGTGAAAGTCCTTGCCGAAGATGCGCCTGAAATTCGCGCCCGGCACCAAAGCCACGGCATCCAGGCCCTCCTGCCGCATCACCGGCACGACATCGGCCAGCCTCGTTTCCTCCATGGCATCAGTCCTCCGTGCCGGCCGGCGCGCTGCCGGTCCGGGCCAGTTCGTCTTTCCACGCGATGTACAGCTCGCTCAGGCGCCGGGTGACGGGACCCGGAAGCGCGCTGGGCAGCGGTCGGCCGTCGATCGAGGCCACCGGCGTGACGCCGCCGAAGGTTCCGGTCACGAAGGCCTCTTGCGCGCCATAGACGTCCATCAGCGCGAAGTTCGCGAGCCTCACCGGAATGGCGTTGGCGCGGCACAGCGCGATCACGTTGGCCCGCGTCACGCCGTGGAAGCAGTAGTCCCCGGTGGACGTGCATACCTCGCCGTTGCGCACGAAGAAGAAGTTCGTGGCGTTGCAGCTCGACACGAAGCCGTGGGGATCCAGCATCAGGGCCTCGTCGGCACCGGCCTTGATGGCCTGGAGCAGCGCGGTGATGAGATTCAGGCGGCTGTGGGAGTTCAGGCGCATGTCGAACATGTCCGCCGGCGTGCAGCGGATCGACGACGTGAAGAGGTTGAGGCCGCGCGTCATGATCGCGGGACTGGGCACCTTGTACTCCGCGACGATCACGACGGTGGCGGGACCGACCGTCTGCCGCGGATCCTGGTTCGGCGTCTTCTTCAGGCCGCGGGTGACCATCAGGCGGATGTGGACGCCGTCCTGCATCCCGTTCGCCGCCAGCGTCCGGTGAAGCGCCTCGACGAGCGCCGCGCGGTCGAGCCCGATGTCCAGGTCGATGGCCCGCGCGCCGTCGAAGAGCCGGTCGAGATGCTGGTCGAGGAACATCAGTGCGCCGCGGTGCAGGCGCAGTCCCTCCCAGACGCCGTCCCCCAGCACGAAACCGGCGTCGAAGACCGAGACCACGGCCTGCGAGCGGGGGACCAGGGCGCCGTTGAGGTAGACGAGTACGTCGGCGTTCCGGCCGTCCGGCGCGAAATCCTGGCTGCCCTTCATGGGGAGTGTCCTTGTCGGCTGCGGGCCGTCCCGCAGGCCGGGGGCAATCTGCGCCGATCGCGGCACGGGGCGCAAGACGCCCGTCGCGCTGCGCGTCCGGTGGCCGTTCCTCACCCCGCAGTCGGCCGCAGGGCGATCGCCAGGTCCGGCCGGTCCGTGGTGAAGACGGTCACGCCGGTCGCGAAGGCCCAGCGGATCGTGGCCTCGTCGTGCGCGCCGTAGACGCCGAAGCGAATGCCCGCCGCATGGCAGGCCGCCGCGTCTGCGTCCTCGACCTTCGAGGCGCGCAGGGCGATCTCGCCCGCGCCGGCGTCCTTGGCCTTGCGGCACAGGGAGGCGATGTCCCGCGCCGGTGCGAGGTGACGGTCCGCGACGAGCCAGATCGCGGGCGCGCCGGGCGCGATTCCGGCGAGCGTCGCGAGCGTCGGCAGGTCGAAGGACGTGAAGGTCGTCCGCGCCAGGAGGCCTCGGCGCGCCAGCACGTCGACCACCGCCTGCTCGATCCCCGCATAGCGCCCGCCGTCGTGGCGGGTCTTGATCTCGATGCGCAGTCCGATACCGCTGGGTCCGATGATGTCCAGGACCTCCTCGAAGGTCGGAATGGTCTCGCCGTCGGTGCCGAGCAACGGGACGGCCGAGAGCTGCTCCCAGTCCATCTCGGCGATGGCGCCGCTGCCGCGCGCGGTGCGGCCCAACTGCGAATCGTGATGGACGAGGAGAACGCCGTCGCGGCTGCGGTGGACGTCGAACTCGATGAACTCCACGGGCAGGGCGGTCGAGTTGCGGAAGGCGAGGCGGCTGTTCTCGGGCCACAGCATGGCGCCTCCGCGGTGCGAGGCAATGTCGGTCATGGCGCGTCCTCCCGGCGTGTTCGACGGCATGCAACATAAATTGCCAAGTTGAGGATTTGCAATTTTTCTTGCACGGAGCGCGGGCCGTCCTCTACCGTGCCGCCATGGCCGATCGCATCACTCTCGCGGACATGGTCGCGGCGCGGCGCGACGAACTCACCGACGCCGACCGCCGGCTCGTCGACATCCTGCTCGCCGATCGCGCGGCCGGCAGCTTCCTGCCCGCCCACAAGGTCGCGCACCAGGCCGGCGTGCACGCCTCCACCGCCGGCCGCCTGGCCCGCAAGCTCGGCTTCGCAACCTACCGCGACATGCGTGGTGCCTTGCAGGACAGCGTCGTCGCGGAGCTCGACGCGTCCGTGCGGGTGCGCAGGCGGCTCAGCCGCGTCAAGGGAAGCTCCCTCCTGGGCTCCGTCGTGGAGGGTGAGATCCGCGCGCTCAACGCGCTGGCCGGGCAGATTTCCGACGAGGACATCGTGACTGCCGCGGGATTGCTGCGCGAAGCCGGCCGCATCCTCGTGGTCGGCGAAGGGCATGCCAGCAGTCTCGCCGACATCTTCGTGCGCCGCCTCGTCCGGTCCGGATACCGCGCGGCCGTCGTCGCGCATGCGGACTGGCAGGCCGCCGACCAGCTGCTGGGGCTCGCCGCCGGCGACGTGGTCGTGGCGCTCATCTTCCGCCACGAGAGCCCGCCGGTGGACAAGGTGGTCGCCTATGCGCGCTCGGTTGGCGCGGGAACCCTCCTGATCACCGACCGGCACGCGGGCGTGCCCGCCTGCGACGTCGCCCTCGTCGCCGAGCGCGGGGAGAAGGGCGAGTTCCATTCGCTCACCGTGCCGATGGCGGTGTGCAACACGCTCATCCTCGAGCTGTCGCGCTCCGATCGCGGCCGCTCGCTCAAGACGCTGGCCAAGGTGGAGACCCTGCAGCGCATGTTCCGCGCCCGCGCCGGGTGAGCCCCTGTCGCAAAACTGAAGTCGAAATCACCCAAGAAGACCCCGCGCAGGGGCTCAATCCACGGGAGAACGCCATGAAGTCGATGACGCACGCAGCAGCTTTGGCGGCCTTGGCTGGAACGGGCCTGGCCGCCTGTCTCGCGACCGGTGCCGTCGCGGCCGATCGCCCCGCCGTCACCGTCGCCGTGAACGAACTCGCCCGCTCGCTCGACCCCGGTGAGAACACCGGCAACGTCGACGTGCGCGTGTACTACTCGATCTTCGACACCCTCATCCGGCGCGATTTCGCCCATCCCAAGGAGGGCGGCGGCGCCAATCTCGTCCCCGGGCTCGCCGAGAGCTGGTCATGGACCAGCCCCACCACCTTCGAGCTCAAGCTGCGGCGCAACGTCGTGTGCCACGACGGTTCTCCGTTCGACGCCAACGACGTGATGGCGACCTTCTCTCCCGACCGTCTCTGGGGACCGAAGGCGTACTACCCGGACGGGCGCCTCTATTTCGGCAGTTTCACCAACGTCGAGAAGGTGGACGACTTCACGGTGCGGATCACCACGGCCCAGCCCGATCCCATCATGGAGCACCGGCTGTCGAGCTATATGTCCTTCATCGTCTGCGACGAGGCCTGGACGGCCTTTCGCAAGGAGGGCGTGCCGGCCGCGACCTGGATGGACCAGGCCGCCAAGGCCCTGCGCTGGAAGCCCGTCGGGACTGGCCCGTACAAGTTCGTGGACTACCAGAAGAACGAACGCATCGCGCTGGCCGCGTTCGACAAGTACTACGAGGGTGCGCCGGCCGCCCAGACGGTGACGTTCCGCTCCGTGCCCGAGGTGGCGGCGCGCGTGGCAGGCCTCGTCGCCGGCGACTTCGACATCGCCGTCGACATTCCGCCGGACCAGTGGGATGCGCTGAAGCGGTACAAGGACGTCGTGCTCAAGACCGAGCCGATCGAGAACAGCCACGTCCTGCAGTTCAACACCAACGACCCCGTCCTGTCCGACAAGAAGCTGCGCCATGCCATGAGCCTGGCGATCGATCGCAAGGCGCTGATCGACGCGCTGTGGAAAGGCCAGACCTACGCGCCCAACGGCCACCAGCTGCCGAGCTTCGGTCCGCTCTACATCAAGGACGACAAGGGCTACCCGTACGACCCGGCACTGGCCAAGAAGCTGCTCGCCGAGAGCAAGTACAAGGGACAGGAGATCTCCTATCGCCTGATCCCGAACTACTATCTCTACAACGTCGAGGCGGCGCAGGTGATCCAGGAGATGTGGCGCGCGGTGGGCATCAACGCCCGCATCGACTACGTCGACAGCTTCAAGGAGGTGCGCAAGCCCGGCGCCCAGGTGTTCGCCTGGTCCAACACCTACCGCGTCCCCGATCCGGTGGGCTCGATCCTGGTGCTCTGGGGCCCCGACACCGACAACCAGAAGACCTACAAGTTCTACGGCGCCAGCGAAGCCTTCAACACGGCGGCAGCCGACCTGCAGGCGAGCGCCGACACTGCGGTCCGCCGCGAGGCGTTCGCACGGCTGCTGGCGGCCTTCGAGGACGACATGCCGATGACCATGCTCTACAACCCGGTCACCGGCTACGCCCTGCGGAAGGGCGTGAACTGGACGCCCTACAGCCAGTACTACATGGACTTCCGCCCCTCGAACTTCTCCCTGGCCGGGAAGTGAGGGCGGACGGTTCCGGGCCGGGCGGCCCCGGCAACGGCGCGCTCCTCGCCGTCGAGGGGCTGACCGTCGGCTTCCGCACGGCGTCGGGCTATGCGGACACGGTGCATGGCGTCTCCTTCGCCGTGCGCCGCGGCGCCACCACCTGCATCGTGGGCGAGAGCGGCAGCGGCAAGAGCGTGTCCTGCCAGGCCGTGCTGGGCCTCTTGCCGGGCAACGGGCGGCGCACGGGCGGGCGCATCCTGTTCGAGGGCACCGATCTCGCCGCCGCGAGCGAGCGGGAGCTCGAAGGGATCCGCGGGCGGCGCATCGGCATGGTGTTCCAGGATCCGCTCGGCTCCCTCAATCCTCTCCACACGGTCGGCGCGCAGATCCGCGAGACGCTGCGCCTGCACACGTCCATGGCCGAGGCGCAGCGGCGGACGAGGGCCGTCGACCTGATGCGCATGGTCGGCATCCCCGAGCCGGAGCAGAGGCTCGCCTCCCACGTTCATGAATTCTCCGGCGGCATGGCGCAGCGCGTGATGATCGCCATGGCCCTGGCCTGCGAGCCCGCGCTGCTCATCGCCGACGAGCCGACCACCGCGCTCGACGTGACCATCCAGGCCCAGATCCTCGACCTCCTGAACCGTCTCAAGGCCGAGACCGGCATGGCGATCCTGTTCGTCACGCACGACCTCGGCGTGGTGGCCGAAATGGCCGACGACATCGTGGTCATGCGGCACGGCCGCGTCGTGGAGGCTGGGCCTGCCGACCGCATCCTGGCGAGCCCGCAGGCGCCCTACACGCGGGAGCTCCTCGCCGCCATGCCGCGCCTCGACGTTCCCGCTCCCGTTTACCGCGAAAGGGTGCTTTCGTGAGCGAAACGCCGCTCCTCAGCGTCACGAGCCTGCGCCGTCATTTCGGCGGTGGCCGTTCGTTCTTGCGCACGAGCCGTACGATCCGCGCGGTCGAGGACGTCTCGCTGACGGTGCGCGTCGGCGAGACCCTGGGCCTCGTTGGCGAGTCGGGCTGCGGCAAGTCGACCACGGGCCGCATGGTCGTCGGCCTGGAAACGCCGACGAGCGGTGCCATCCTGTTCAAGGGCCAGGATCTCACCGCGCTCACGCCGGCCGGCTGGCAGCGGCAGCGCCGCGACATCCAGATTATCTTCCAGAACCCGCAGGCCGCGCTCGATCCGCGCCTGCCCATCGCCCGCCAGATCCGGGAGCCGCTGGACCTGCACGGGATCGGCGAGGCCTCCGGCCGCGACGCCGAGGTGGCGCGCCTGATGGCGGCGGTGGCCCTGTCCGCGGAGCTTTCCGGGCGCTACCCGCACCAGATCAGCGGCGGGCAGGCGCAACGCGTGGTCATCGCCCGGGCGCTCGCGCTGCGGCCCAGCCTCATCGTCTGCGACGAGCCGGTCTCGGCCCTCGACGTGTCGGTCCAGGCGACCGTCACGGACCTCCTGCAGGACCTGCAGGAGCGGTTCGACATCGCCTATCTCTTCATCTCCCACGACCTGCGCGTGGTGAAGAAGCTCTCGCACCGCATCGCGGTGATGTATCTCGGCGAGATCGTGGAGGAGGGGCCGACCGAGCCCGTCTACGGGTCGCCCCTGCACCCCTACACGATGGCGCTCCTGGCCGCGATCCCCGACATCGCGGCGCCGCGGGGCGCGCGCCGGTCGCGCCTGACCGGCGACCCGCCGTCCCCGGCGGCGCCCCCGCCCGGTTGTCATTTCCACACCCGCTGCCCGTATGCCCGGCCGCGCTGCGCCGCAGAGAAGCCGGCGCTGCGGGCGTTGGGCCCGGGCCGCACGGTGCGCTGCCATTTCGCCGAAGATCTCGGAGCCCAGGCATGAGCCGGCCACTCGTCGTCGCCCATCGCGGACACTCCGCCCGCTTTCCCGAAAACACCGTCGTGGCCTATCGCGGCGCGATCGCCGCCGGCGCGGACCTCGTCGAGACCGACGCGCGCCTGACCGCGGATGGCATCCCGGTCGCGGTCCACGACGCGGACCTCGTTCGCGTCGCCGGCACGCAGGCCACCGTCGCGGGCACCGCCTGTGCCGACCTCAAGGCGATGGCCCGGGCGCGGGGCGTCGAGGTTCCGACGCTCGAGGAAGCCCTGTCCGCGATCTGCCCGGCACGGGACGCGCTGATCGACGTCAAGACGGCCGATCTCGCCATCATCGATGCCATCGTGGCGGTGCTGCGGCGCCTCGACGTGACGGATCGGGTGTGGCTCGGCGTGCGCGACGCAGGGCAGGCCGCCCATGCCCGCGGCCACCTGCCGACCGTGCGCGTGCTGGCCTTCCTGCCCGACGGCGAGGATCCCCAGCGCTTCGCGGACGCAGGCGCGGCGGCCTTCCGGATCTGGGAGGGCGCGCTCGACGGTCCCGCCGCCGGCCACCTCTTCGCCAGCCGCCCGGTGTGGGTCACGACGGGAGGCAAGGGGACGGGCCGCAAGGTCGGTGACGTCGGGGCCAGCGAACTGCGCGGGATTCTCGCCAGGGGTCCCGGGGCCGTCCTGCTCAACGATCCCGACCTGATGGTCGGCCTCACCGGCACGAAGGCCTCCTGATGCGGCGGATCCTCACCAAGCTCGGGCGGGGCGTGCTGACGGTCTGGCTGATCGTCACCTTCACCTTCGTCGCCCTCAACCTGTCCGGCGATTCGATCGATGCCCTCGTGGGCGACCAGGCCTCGCCCGAGGTGATCGCGCACTACCGCGAGAAGTTCGGTCTCGACCGACCCCTCTGGCAGCAATACCTGTCCTATCTTGCCGGCATCGCACAGGGCGACTTCGGCCTCTCGCTGTCCGACCAGCGGCCGGCGGTCGAACTCATCGCCGGCGCCTTGCCCCACACGCTGCGTCTGGGGCTCACCGCCTTCGTCGTCGGGCTGCTGCTCGGCGTGTCGCTCGGGATCGTCGCGGCGCTGAACCGCAACAAGGCGGTCGATCGGCTGGTCATGAGCTTCGCGGTGCTGGGGTTCAGCCTGCCCAACTTCTTCCTCGGCATTCTCCTCATCCTGCTCTTCGCGCTGCACTGGCGCCTGCTGCCCAGTTCGGGCGACGCGACGGCCTGGCACCTGATCCTGCCCGCGGTGACGCTGGGCACGCATTTCGCTGGCACCTTCGCCCGCTTCACCCGCTCGACGATGCTCGACGTGCTGAACAAGCAGTATGTCGTGGCGGCCCGCGCCAAGGGGGTGCCGCGCCCGCGCCGGGTGCTGTGGCACGCCTTGCCCAACGCCTCCATCCCGCTGATCACCATCGTCGGCCTGAAGCTCGGCGACCTGGTGGCGGGTTCGATCATCGTCGAGACGGTCTTCGCCGTGCCCGGGGTCGGGCGCCTCCTGGTCAACGCCGTGACCTCGCGCGACTTCGCCCTGGTGCAGGCGATCCTGATCATGGTGTCGATCACCATGGTCGGCGCCAACCTCGCGGTGGACGCCGTCTACGTCCTGATCGACCCGCGCATGCGCGCCAGGGCGGCGGAGCGCTGACATGGGGATCGGCTGGCCCATTCGTCGCGCGGACGACGCCCCGGTGCGGGCCGAGGCGCGCTATCCCGTGCTCGTCCTCGTCGCCCTCGCCATCCTCGCGGTCATCGTCGCGATCTTCCTGTTCGCCGACTGGCTCGCGCCCTACGACTACCGCGCCCAGTCGCTGCTCAAGCGGCTCAAGCCCCCGTCCTTCCTCGGCGGGCCACCCGAGCACCTGTTCGGCACGGACGAACTCGGCCGCGACGTCCTCAGCCGGCTGATCTACGCCATCCGCTTCAGCGTCCTGGTCGCGCTCGGCGGCACGCTCATCGGGGCGCTCATCGGGACGGCTCTCGGCTTCCTCGCCGCGCATTTCCGCGGCATGGTCGAGGAGGTGATCATGATGATGGCGGACGTGCAGGCGTCCTTGCCGTTCATGGTCATCGCGCTCGCCATGATCGCCATGTTCGGCGGCGGCTTCATGCTCTTCGTGGCGCTGATGGGCTTCTACGGCTGGGAGGTCTTCGCGCGCCTCACGCGCGGCGTCGTCATCGCGGCCAACACCCAGGGCTACGCGACGGCGGTGGTCGCGCTGGGCGCCCCGGCGCGCCACGTCTACTGGCGCCACGTGCTGCCCAACATCCTCAGCGTGCTGATCGTGCAGTTCACCCTGAACTTTCCGCAGGTGATCCTGCTCGAGACGTCGCTCAGCTTCCTGGGCCTGGGCATCCGTCCGCCGCTCACCAGCCTCGGCCAGATGCTGGGCGCGGGACGCGCCTACCTCACGACGGCCTGGTGGATCGCCGTGCTCCCTGGCACCGCCATCTTCCTGACGACGATGTCGATCTCCATTCTCGGCGACTGGCTGCGCGACCGCCTGGACCCGACCCTGCAATCCCGCTGACGCCAGACGGCCGAACTGCGGCCGTGTCCTGTGCTAGCTTCGACGGATCGGGTTTGTCTGCGGAGTGGATCGGGAACATGCGTGCGCTGGTGCTGGAACGGCGGGGCGAACTCGCGCTTCGTGACATCGACTTGCCATCGGAGATGGGGGCCGACGACGTCCGGATCGCGCTCCACACCGTGGGCATCTGCGGCAGCGACGTGCACTACTACACGCACGGGCGCATCGGCTCCTTCGTGGTCGAGGCGCCGATGGTGCTGGGCCATGAAGCCTCCGGAACGGTGATCGCGGTCGGCTCGCGCGTCCGGCACCTGGCCGTGGGCGACCGCGTGTGCATGGAGCCGGGCATTCCCGACCTCGCTTCGCGGGCCTCCAAGCTCGGGCTCTACAACGTCGATCCCGCCGTCCGCTTCTGGGCCACGCCGCCGGTGCATGGCGTGCTGACGGCCGAGACGGTGCATCCGGCATCCTTCACCTTCAAGCTGCCCGACGCGGTGAGCTTCGCGGAGGCCGCCATGGTCGAGCCCTTCGCCGTCGGCATGCAGGCCGCCGCCCGCGCCCGCATCACGCCGGGCGACGTGGCGGTGGTGATCGGCTGCGGGCCCATCGGGATCATGGTGGCGCTGGCTGCGCTGGCGGGCGGCTGCTCGCGCGTGCTGATCAGCGACGTCAGCGCCCCGAAGCTCGCCGTCGCCGCCGGCTACGACGGGCTGGTGCCCATCGACGTGACGCGCGAGAGCCTTCGCGACCGCGTGGCCGCCGAGACGACCGGGTGGGGTGCCGACATCGTCTTCGAGGCCAGCGGCAGTCCGCGGGCCTATGCCGACCTGTTCCCGGTGCTCAGGCCGGGCGGGGCCGTCGTGCTGGTCGGACTGCCCGTGGAGCCCATCCAGTTCGACGTGAACGCCGCCATTTCACGGGAGGCCCGCGTCGAGACCGTGTTCCGCTATGCCAACGTCTTCGATCGTGCGCTCGCGTTGATCGCGTCGGGCAAGGTCGACCTGAAGCCGCTGGTGTCGGCGACCTTTGCCTTCGAGGACAGCGTGGCCGCCTTCCAGCGCGCCGCGCAGGGGCGGCCTGAGGACATCAAGCTCCAGATCAGGGTCGCGCCCTGACCGGCCGCACGGGCTTCCGGCGCGGTTCGGCCCGTGCGAGTGTCCCGTCCAGCGAGGGAACGGGGGCGTTCATGGGGCCGTTGGCAGGCGTGCGGATCGTCGAGATGGCGGGGATCGGGCCGGCGCCGTTCTGCGGCATGCTGCTGGCCGAACTCGGCGCCGAGGTGCTGCGCGTCGACCGGCTGACGGCCGCTGCTGACCTCGGCATCGACGTGGAGCGGCGCTTCGACCTTCCCAACCGCAGCAAGCGGGCCATCGCGGTCGATCTGAAGCGGCCCGAGGGCGTGGCGCTCGTCAGCAGGCTCGTCGGATCGGCCGACGCGCTGATCGAAGGCTTCCGTCCCGGCGTCATGGAGCGCCTGGGGCTCGGACCGGAGCCCTGCCTCGCGGCCAACCCGCGCCTCGTCTACGGCCGGATGACGGGCTGGGGCCAGGAGGGACCGCTCAGCCAGCGGGTCGGCCACGACATCAACTACATTGCCATGGCGGGGGCCCTGGACGCGATCGGACCGGCCGAGGGCGGGCCGCTGCCGCCGCTGAACCTCGTGGGCGATTTCGGCGGTGGCGCCCTCTATCTCGCGATGGGGCTGCTGGCAGGGATCATCGAGGCGCGCGGCTCCGGGCAGGGGCAGGTCGTCGACGCGGCCATGGTGGACGGCGCGGCGAGCCTGATGGCGATGTTCCACGGCTTTCGCCAGGCGGGACTCTGGCAGGCCGGGCGCGGGGCCAACGTGCTGGATGGCGGCGCGCCCTACTATGCGACCTACCGCACCAGCGACGGCCGATACGTGGCGGTCGGGGCCATCGAGAAGCGCTTCTACGCCGCCCTGCTGGAGGGCCTGGGGCTGGAGGCCGCCGCACTGCCGGCGCAGGACGACCGCTCGCGCTGGGCGGACCTGCGGCAGGTTTTCGCAGCAACGTTCGCCACGCGCACGCGGGACGACTGGGCCGCCCATTTCGAGGGGCGGGACGCCTGCGTATCGCCGGTGCTCACCATGGAGGAAAGCCTGGCGAGCCCCATGGCGCGCGCCCGGGCCATGGCCGCGGAGACCGACGATGTCGTCGGGCCGGCGCCCGCGCCGCGCTTCACGCGGACCCCGGGCGCGGTTCGCCACGGGCCGCTGGACCCCCGGACGGATACGTACGGGGCCCTGCGAAGCTGGGGGGTGGACGAGAAGACACTTGCGGAACTGGCCCGGATCGGTGTCATTCCCGCCGCGGCCTGATTGCCCGTTGGCGCGGCAGGGCCTCCTGGGGCATAGTCCGCCCCGAGCAGCGCCTGGCCGAAAACCGCCTGAGGGAGTAAGACGTCCGTGAGCAATTCCAAGATCGTCTTGATCGACCACCACCCTGGCCGCAACAGCCAGACGATCGGCATGGCCCGCGTGATCGGGACCGATCCCGCGCTCATCCACGAGCCCTCGGTCGGCGTGGTGGGCACCAAGGGCGACAGCCAGTGCTATCTGGGCGTGCTGGACAAGGTCGATGCCATCCACGCGCGCCTGAAGGCCCGGATCGGCAACGAGCCCGGCAAGCTCCGGCTGCGCCTGGTGCAGCCCGAATACACGATCGCCACCTCGGACGGCATCCGCAACGGCACGCGGGAGATGCGTTACTCGCTCATCGGTCGCGAAGTGACGCACGACGCGTTGTGCGAGCATCTCGAGGCGACCGGCCTCGCCGGCACCATCGCCGTGGTGGCCTGCGACAAGCCGCCGGTCGGCACGCTCGCGGCGTTCCTGGAGCACAATCAGCCGGCCATCATCATGTCGGATGGGCCGATCCATCCCGGCAAGGACCCGCAGACGGGCGAGGCGCTCGACATCGTCAGCGCCTACCAGGTGGCTGGCCATCCTGACGAGGCGCATCGCCACCACATCGCCTGCCACGCCTGCCCGGGCATCGGCAGCTGCGGCGGCATGTTCACCTACAACACCATGCAGACCTTCATCGGCGTGGTGGGCCTGCAGCCGCTCCACATGGTGGCGCCGGCGTCCGACGACCCACGTCGCACGGGAGTCTTCGCCGACGAGCTCGTCGAGCTGCTCGCCATGCAGATCGAGCGCAACCTGAAGCCGCGCGACATCGTCGTGCGCGACAGCCTGCGCAACGCCATGATCGTCGCCATGGCGGTCGGCGGCTCCACCAACGTCACGCTGCACGCGCCCGAGATCGCGCGCGCCGCCGGCTACGCCGACTTCTGGAAAGAGGTCATGACGCCGGAGGAGTTCAACCATCTCTCCAAGAACGTCGTGCCGGTGCTCACCGACGCACGACCCTACGGCAAGTACTCGATGGTGGACATCGACCGCGTGGGCGGCATCCAGGTCATCGTGAAGGAGCTGCTCGACGCGGGCCTGCTCAACGGCGACGTCATGACCTGCACGGGCGAGACGCTCTCGCAGCAGATCGCGCGGCTCAATCCGCCGAAGGCGGACGGCGTCGTCATCTATCCGGTGTCCAAGCCCTACAAGCCGACGGGCGGCCTGCGGGTGCTCGGCGGCAACCTGTCGCCCGACTTCTCGGCGATCCTCAAGCTCGCCGGCGTCGAGGGCGGCCTCGAGAACAACGTGTTCAAGGGCCGGGCCCGGGTGTTCGAGGGCGAGCAGGATCTCCTGTCCGCGCTCGACAGCGATCCGGACCAGTTCCAGCACCACGACATGATCATCGTGCGCTACGAGGGCCCGAGCGGCGCCCCCGGCATGCCGGAGATGCTCGATCCGACCTCGCGCATCACGACGCTGTGCCGCGAGCGCGGCATCGTGGTGGCCCTGATGACCGACGCCCGTTTCTCGGGCGGCTCGGTCGGCCTCGTCATCGGTCATGTGGGGCCGGAAGCCGCGCTCGGCGGGCCCATCGCGCTGATCGAGATGGGCGACGAAATCGTCGTCGACCTCAACAGCAACACCCTCGATTGCACCGCGCTCTCCGACCCGGCCGTCTTCTCCGCCCGCAAGGCGGCGTGGGACAAGGTCGTGGCCTCCCATGGCGGCGTGCACCCGAACTGCGGCATCGCCGACACCCGGCTCCTGCACCGCGCCCGCCACACGGCGGTTCCCGCGACGCGGGGCGGCGGCCTGCATCCCAACCGCGAGGTCTGGGTGCGCGAGCCCCGGCCGGCCACGCCGTCGGGGTTCACGCCCACGAACAAGTACCGGGGCAAGTAAGCCCTCGGGCAGGACGCGGTCGCGCGCTCAGCGCGACCGCCACAGGGCCACCGCCAGCCAGAGCAGCCAGGCAAGCCCGACCGGCGGCATGACGGCCGAGAGCACCTCGAGGGCCGGCACCGCGCTGCGCAGGGCATTCGCCGCGAAGCCGGCGCCGACGACCGCGCCTGCGATCCCGACGGCCCGCCGGTCCGTCCGGGCCAGCAGGACGCCGACCAGGATCATCCACAGGCCCGAGACCAGCTGCACGCCCAGGAGTTCGCCGACGCTGCCGGCATAGCCATTGAGGGCAGCGTAGGCCGTCTCCACCGCTGCGCGCCGGCCCGGGTCTGCCGCGTTGCCGTGGGCCAGGGCCAGCATCGGCATGGCGGTCAGCCAGCGAACGATCCCGAGCGTCTTGAGGATGGCCGCCGCGACGCCGAAAGCGACCATCGTGTCGTTGATCATCCCGTTGGCGCCGCGGCTGGCGAAGTGACGCCGCAGCGCCACCGCCAGCGGCACCATGGCGACGGCCGTGACCAGGTAGCCCCAGTAGCCGAGTTGGACGGCTTCGGCCTTCGCCGCGATCAGGGGCAGGGCCTCGGCGGCCGGCAGGCGGAGGCTGGCGGGCCAGCCGATGGCCGATCCCAGCACGATGAGCGGGATCATGAACAGGACGACCTGCGCGAGGACGAGCAGGACGAGCGGGAGGGTATGCGCGCGCTCCTGCGGCGCCGCGGTCGACGGTGTCATGGCTTGTCTTCCGATTTGAGGGTGAGGGAGAGGCGTGGTTCAGCCGGCGAGCGCGGTGCGGACCGCATCGTCGAGAGGCGTGTGAGGCTCCTCGCCGATCAGGCTGCGCAGCCGGCCGTTGTCGAGCGCGAGGCTTGTCGTCCAGAGCCAGCGCATCTCGAGGGCTTCGCGCAGGAAGCGCACGAAGGGCGCGCCGAGCCAGACGACGATCCAGGGGAACGGCCGGATCGGCAGGTCCTTGCGGCCGATCACCCGGCGCACGGCCTCAGCCAGGTCGCGCCCCGATGCGTCGTGGTGCCCGGCGAAGTGGACCAGGGTGAACGCCGGCAGCGCGGACCGGCGGTCGACGAGGCGGGCAAACGTCTCGGCGAGGTCCGGCACGAAGGCCCAGGCATGCCCGGTCCCGGGCCTGGCCAGCGTCGCGGCGGACCTTGCCGCCAACCCGCCCTTGGCCAGGGCCTGGGAAAACCAGGAACTCGCCACTCCCGGACCGAAGAAGTCGCCGGCCCGGACCGCGATGACCCTGACCCCGTGCTCCTGCGCGGCCAGGGCCAGCATCGTTTCCATCTCGAGGCGGACCTTGCCCTTCCGGGTCGTCGGGTGGCGCGGTGTCGTCTCATCCACCGTTGCGGGCGACGTTGCGGAGAAGACGTAGACATTGGCCGGAAACAGGATCGTGGCACCGGCGTCCCGAGCCGCCGCAATGGTGTTGGCCAGCATGGGCAGGCCGTCCTCACGCCAGCGGGCGTAGCCGGGCGGATTGACCCCGTGCACGATGAGGCCGGCACCGCGGGCGGCTTCGCGAACCGAGCGTTGATCCAGCGAGTCCCCGAGGCGCCACTCGACCGGGTAGTCCATCCGAGGGCGCTGGTCGGGCGGCCGCCGCGTCAGCGCTCGGATTGTCCAGCCGCGGGCCGCGAGCCGCGAGGCGATCGCCGCCCCGATGCCGCCCGTGATGCCGAGCACCAGTGCAGTGCCGGGGGCGGGGGTCGATGCGTTGGTCATGGGGAAGTCCTCCGTCTGTCTGGACGGAGAATGGGGACACGGAGAGCAAACGAAAATTGCGGTTCTCTGTAGAGTCGCTATTCTTTTCCGTATGGCCGAGATCAACGACTGGACCCTGCTGCGCTCCTTTCTCGCCGTCTGGCGGCGCGGGAGCCTGTCGGCGGCGGCCCGCGCCACGGGGCTGACCCAGCCGACCCTCGGTCGCCACATCGACGAGCTGGAGCAGGGGCTGGGGCTCGCCTTGTTCACGCGGTCTCCCGGCGGGCTCGTCCCGACCGAGGCGGCGCGCGGCCTCGTGACTCATGCCGAGGCGATGGAGGCGGCCTTCGCGGCCCTGGTCCGCGCGGCCTCGGCGGGCGGCGACGCGGCGGGGCCGCGCGGCACCGTCCGGATCACCGCCAGCGAGATCGTGGGGACCTTCGTGCTTCCCGACGTCCTGGCCCCGCTACGCCACCGGCACCCCGGCATCGTCCTGGAGCTGGCGCTCAGCAACCGGACCGACGACCTGCTCCGGCGCGATGCCGACATCGCCGTGCGGATGGCGCGGCCGAAGCAGGACAGCCTCGTGGCCCGCTGGATCGGCACCGTGCCGCTCGGCCTCTACGCGCACCGTGACTACGTGCAGCGTTTCGGCCTGCCCGGCACGGTCGCCGCCTTGCGCGAGCACCACGTCGTCGGGTTCGACCGCGACGATCACTCCGCCCGGGCGGTGGTGGCCGGGACACTGCCGATCGACCGCACGCTGTTCTCGGTCCGGGTCGACAACGACGTGGCCCAGGTGATGGCCGTGCGTGCCGGGCTGGGCATCGGCATGATCCAGAAGGCGCTGGCCCGGCAGGACCCGATGCTCGTGCCCGTCCTCGCTGAGGAGGTGGCGGTCGCGCTCGATTGCTGGCTGGCCATGCACGAGGACCAGCGCAACGCGCCCCCGGTCCGGGCGGTGTTCGACGCGCTGGCGGACGGACTGTCGGAGTGGGTTGCCGGGCATGCCGCCTGATTGACGCCCGACGCGCCATGGCCGACCTTGCCGGCGCAACCAACCCGGGAATGCCGATGTCTTCTCCTGCCACTCCGATGCCCTCGCTCGACGACCTGATCGCCGAGGAAACCGAGGTCCAGCTCGCCCGCTTCGACAACGCCGTCGCAGTCGATCTCGGCGGCCGCATCCAGCGCCGGGGCCTGGCGGAGAGCCTGCCGATCGCCGTCGAGATCACCAAGGGCCCGGACGTCGTCTTCTTCGCCATGCTGCCCGGGGCCTCGGCCAACAACGCCCGCTGGGCCCGCCGCAAGCGCGCGACGGTGCAGATGTTCCAGCGCTCGTCCCTGCACGCGCAGTTGCGCGCCGAGCAGCAGGGCACGGACTTCAACGCCCGCTATGCGCTTCCGGCGGAGGACTACGCGGCCAGCGGCGGGGGCGTACCGATCTTCGTGCGCGGCTCGGGCTTCGTCGGCACGGCCACGGTGAGCGGTCTCCCGGCCGTGGAGGACCACCGGCTGGTCATCGCCGCCCTGCGGGAGATCATGGCCGAGCAGGGGTGAGGAGGCCTCTCGCGGTCCTTCAACCCTCCACCATTCTCTCCGCTCGTCTTGCCCGGGCTTGGCCCGGGCATCCACGACTTTGCCGGGGCCATGCGACAGTCGTGGGTGGCCGGGCCAAGTGTTTAGACCGGGGAGATGGTGGACACCTGTT
>NZ_CAMFHB010000038.1 GCF_945952055.1 uncultured Alsobacter sp. | reverse complement strand
TGGGGATGGCGCGCGGACGCGGCGCCTGGGCTTCGCCCGCCGGCGCCGCGGGCCGGGGAGCCGCGGCCGGCGCGCCGCTGCCGGTGGGCAGCTGCAACGGCTGCGCCCACGACGCGCAGGGCATCGCGAGGAGCAGGGCGCCAACGAGGCACGGCAGGAGGCGGGGTCGGCGTGTCATGCAGTCGGGCTATTCGTCCTGTGTGGCACTTTCGCGACCGTGCCCCCGCAGGGCCCGGCGGTCAGTCGTCGTCGAACGGCGCGTCGCCGCGTCCTGCGGGTTGCTCCACGAGGATCTCGCGCTTTCCCGCGTGGTTCGCTGCACCGACAATGCCCTCGTTTTCCATGCGTTCCATGAGGGAGGCGGCGCGATTGTAACCGATCTGCAGCCGACGCTGGATATAGGACGTGGAAGCCTTCTTGTCGCGCAGCACCACCGCGACCGCCTGGTCGTAGAGATCGCCGCCCGGCGCGCCGAACTCGCCCTTGTCGAAGACGGCCCCGTCCTCGGCCTCTTCGCCGGGCGCCGGCTCGTCGTCCTGCAGCACCGCCTCGAGATACTGGGGCCGGCCCTGCATCTTGAGGTGGGCGACGACCTTCTCTACCTCGTCGTCGGAGACGAAGGGGCCGTGGACACGGCCGATTCGCCCGCCGCCGGCCATGTAGAGCATGTCGCCCTGGCCCAGGAGCTGTTCCGCGCCCATCTCGCCGAGAATGGTGCGGCTGTCGATCTTCGACGTGACCTGGAAGGAGATGCGGGTCGGGAAGTTCGCCTTGATCGTGCCGGTGATGACGTCGACCGAGGGCCTTTGCGTGGCCAGCACGACATGGATGCCGGCGGCGCGCGCCATCTGGGCGAGGCGCTGGATCGTGCCCTCGATCTCCTTGCCGGCGACCATCATCAGGTCGGCCATCTCGTCGACGATGACGACGATATAGGGCAGAGGCTCGAGGTCCATGACCTCCTCCTCGTAGATCGCCTCGCCGGAATGCTTGTCGAAGCCGGTCTGGACGGTGCGGGTGATGACCTCGCCCGCCGCCTTGGCCTCGCCGACCCTCGCGTTGAAGCCGTCGATGTTGCGCACCGAGAGCTTCGACATCTTCTTGTAGCGCTCCTCCATCTCGCGCACCGCCCATTTGAGGGCGACGACCGCCTTCTTGGGATCGGTGACGACCGGGGTGAGCAGATGCGGGATGCCGTCATAGACGGAGAGCTCCAGCATCTTGGGATCGACCATGATCAGACGGCACTCCTCCGGCTTCAGCCGGTAGAGGATCGACAGGATCATGGTGTTGATCGCGACCGACTTGCCCGAGCCGGTGGTGCCGGCGACGAGCAGATGCGGCATGCGGGCGAGCTCCGCGATCACCGGCTCGCCGCCGATGGTCTTGCCCAGGCACAGCGCCAGCTTGAGCTTCGTCTTCTCGAAGTCCTCCGAGGCCAGGAGCTCGCGCAGGTACACCGTCTCGCGCTTCTGGTTGGGAAGCTCGATGCCGATGGCGTTGCGGCCGGGCACCACGGCGACGCGCGCGGAGATGGCGCTCATGGACCGTGCGATGTCGTCGGCGAGCCCGATGACGCGGGATGACTTGATGCCCGGGGCCGGCTCCAGCTCGTACAGGGTGACGACGGGGCCCGGACGGACATTGATGATCTCGCCGCGGACGCCGAAGTCCTCCAGCACGCCCTCGAGGAGGCGGGCGTTCTGCTCCAGCGCTTCGGTGGAGACGGAGGGCGTCGCCTGCTTGCGCGGCTCGGCCAGCAGCGCCAGCGGCGGCAACTGGTAGCTGTCCTCCTCGAGGAAGGACGGCTGGGCCTCGCGCGCCAGCCGCTTGCCGGGCTTGGGGGCAGGCGCACGCGGCGCGACGCGGGGCTGCGCCACCGCCTCGATCACCTGGCCGTCGTCCTCGACCTCCTCCTCGGTCTCCTCGACCTCTTCGACCTCGTCGTCATAGCCTTCGTCCACCGGCGGCTGCGGCCGCGGCGACGGCCGCGCGGTGCGCGGCCCGAAGCCCGGTTCCGCACGGGCCGGAGAGGCCACCCGCAGGCCGGCCAGGGGATCGGGCTCGGCCTCGCGGCGCGGCACGCGCGCCAGCAGGCGCGCCATGACCCCGGGGCCGGCGCGCCGCCTGGCGAAGCGCCGGCTGATGGCGCCCTTGGCGGCGAGCAGGCCATGGATGACCGCGCCGACCGAGACGATGCCGATGCCCGGCTCGCCGCCGCGGTCGTCCTCTTCGAGGTCGTCGAGCCTTGCCTGCCGCCGTTCGCGGGGCTCGCTCTCCTCCTCGGCATGGTCGAAGCCGAAGCCGGCGGCGGCCGACAGGCCCAGGATCGCGGCGATCGCCAGGCCGAGGGTCACCAGGATCCGCATGGGGCCCTGCCCCTGGCCCGTGATGCCGTGGAACATGGAGAACACGGCATCGCCAAGCACCCCGCCGAGGCCGGTGGGGAGCGGCCAGCGCGCAGTGGTGGGAAGGGCCGAGGCCACGCCCATGGCGGCCAGCGCACCCACGATCCACAGGACGAGGCGCAGCCGGGCCCGCACCAGAGGGCGGCCCCCGAGAAGACGCACCCCGGCAAGCGCCGGCGGGGCGATGAAGGCAATGGAGGCGACGCCCGTGAGCTGCATCAGGATGTCGGCGACGATGGCGCCCGGCCGCCCCAGCATGTTGCGGACGGGTCCCTCGATGGCATGGTTCAGGCTCGGGTCCTGGACGGACCACGTCACCAGCGCCAGCCCGCAGGCGCCCGCGAATCCCAGCATGGCGAGACCGGCGATCTCCGCCGCGCGACGCCAGAGGAAGTCGCGCACCATCTCGGATACGTGCTCGAAGCCAGACCGGCTCGCCCGTGTCGTCCGCATTCGTGATCCCGACGCAAGAAGGAGCCCGCCGACGACGCGGGCCCGCCAACCTCCAGCCTAGGGAGGTCGCGGTTAAGGGGCTCTTAACCTTGCGGGTCCGTGCGGCGAATAGAGGGCAGGATGCGCGCGGTGCGCGAGGAGCGGGAAGGTGTTCGCTCCCAAACAAAAAAAGGGGCGGCCACGAGGGCCGCCCGAGATCAGGGAGGAAACCGGGGGAAGACGCGCCCACCGCCGCTGAGGCCCGACACCGAAGGTGCCGGGACCGGTCCCCGCGGAGGATCCGCGAGGACCGAACGCTTGATCAGTAGTTGTAGGCGCGCTCGTCGTGCTCGGCGATGTCGAGACCCTCGCGCTCCTTCTCGGTGCTGACCCGCAGGCCGACGATGACGTCGACGACCTTGTAGATCACCGCGGAGCCGATGCCCGACCAGACGACGGTCAGGAGCACGGCCTTGACCTGGGCCATGAACGCGGCGCTGAACACGTACTCGGCGACGACCAGCTCGCCCGGCTTGGTGACGTAATCGGGGATGCCGACGCCGCCGAGCGACGGGTTGACCAGGATGCCGGTGGCCAGCGCGCCCAGGATGCCGCCGACGCAGTGGACGCCGAAGACGTCCAGCGAGTCGTCGTAGCCGAAGGCGTTCTTCACGGTGCTGCAGAAGAAGAAGCAGACCGCGCCCGCGGCCAGGCCGAGGACGATCGAGCCCATCGGGCCGGCAAAGCCGGAGGCCGGGGTCACCGCGACGAGGCCGGCGACCGCGCCCGACACAAGGCCCAGCATGGTCGGCTTGCCCTTGGCGGCCCATTCGACGAACAGCCAGGACAGGGCGGCGGCGGCGGTGGCGACGAAGGTGTTCACCATCGCCAGCGCTGCGGTGCCGTTGGCCTCGAGGTTGGAGCCGGCGTTGAAGCCGAACCAGCCCACCCACAGGAGCGACGCGCCGATCATGGTCATCGTCAGCGAGTGCGGGGCCATCAGGTCCTTGCCGTAGCCGATGCGCTTGCCGATGAGCAGGCAGCCCACGAAGCCGGCGATGCCCGCGTTGATGTGCACCACGGTGCCGCCCGCGAAGTCCAGGGCACCCCACTGGTAGATGAGGCCGGCATCCGCGTTAACCGCGTCGAGCTTGGCCTGCGCGGCCGTCTTGGCGGCGGCGTCGGCAGCCGTGGCGACGGCCTTGGCGGCATCGGCGACCGCGTCCGGACCGGCCCAGTACCAGACCATGTGGGCGATCGGGAAGTACACGAAGGTGACCCACAGGGCCACGAAGAGCAGCACGGCCGAGAAGCGGATGCGCTCGGCAAAGGCGCCGACGATCAGCGCCGGCGTGATGCAGGCGAAGGTCATCTGGAAGGCCATGTAGACCAGCTCGGGGATGACCACGCCGTTGGAGAAGGTGGCGGCGTTGGCGTTGGCGTCGACACCGGCCAGGAAGGCCTTGGAGAAGCCGCCGACATAGCTGTTCAGCGAACCGCCGTTGGTGAAGGCGAGCGAGTAGCCGTAGACGACCCAGATGATGGACACGAGCGCCACGATCGCGAAGACCTGGCTCAGCACCGACAGCATGTTCTTGGTGCGGACCAGGCCGCCGTAGAACAGCGCGAGGCCCGGGATCGTCATCAGCAGGACGAGAACCGTGGAGACCAGCATCCAGGCGGTATCGCCCTTGTTGGGCACCGGCGCGGCGGCGGCAGCCTGGGCGAAGGCGGCGGCGCTGGTCAGGGCGGCGAGACCGACCCCGAGCACTCCGGCCTTCATCGAAGAAAAGACCTTCATAACCTCAACTCCTGTCCGATCTCAGCGCATCACAGCGCGTCGCCGTCGCGCTCGCCGGTGCGAATGCGGACTGCCTGCTCGATGGGTGAAACGAAAATCTTGCCGTCGCCGATCTGGCCGGTCTTGGCGGCAGACGAGATCGCGTCGATCACGTTGGGCACCAGCTCGGAGGCCACCGCGACCTCGATCTTGAGCTTGGGCAGGAAGCTGACGGCGTACTCGGCGCCGCGGTAGATTTCGGTGTGACCTTTCTGGCGGCCGTAGCCCTTCACTTCGGTCACGGTCAAGCCGTGCACTCCGATGGCGGTCAGCGCGTCGCGGACCTCCTCGAGCTTGAATGGCTTGATGATGGCCATCACGATCTTCATGGATTTCGGTTCCCCGTTACGCCACCTGCGCTGCCGCGCGCGGTTCGAGCCGAGGTCGGACAATCAAGCAGCGTGCCAGTTTTCCGGGCACCGCATGGTTGGTGAAAAATTACGCGCAGTGGCGCGGTCGGAATCGCCCACTCGCGCCGCGCGGCCTAAGACGCGGCCGCAATCTGAGCAAATGCCTATTTCTTGTGCGGTTTGGCCGCCGTGCGCCGGCGGATGAGACCTTCCTGGGCGACGGACGCGATCAGGCGGCCGTCCCGCGTGAAGATCGAGCCGCGCGCAAATCCGCGGCTGTGGCCCGCGAAAGGGCTCTCCTGGGCGTAGAGGAGCCAGTCGTCGGCGCGGAAAGGCTCGTGGAACCACAGCGAGTGGTCGAGGCTCGCCGTCTGCATCTCCGGCGCGAACACCGACAGGCCGTGCGGGATCAGCGTGGAATCGAGCAGCGTCAGGTCCGACGCATAGGCGAGCACGCACTGGTGCAGCGCCGGATCGTCGGGCAGCGGGCCCGTGGTGCGGATCCAGACGTGGAAGACCGGATCGAGGGGCTCCAGCGAGAGATAGCGCTGGAACTCCACGGGGCGCAGCTCGATCGGCCGCTCCCGCTCGAAATAGCGCCGCACCGGCTCGGGCACCCGCTTGAGGAAGGCATCTCGGAAAACGGCCTCGCCGGGAAGATCCTCCGGCGCGGGAACGTTGGGCATGGCCGCCGCGTGGGTGAGCCCCTCCTCGGCCACCTGGAAGGAGGCCGAGAGCGCGAAGATGGCGTGGCCGTGCTGGATCGCCTTGACCCGTCGGGTCGAGAAGGAGCCGCCGTCGCGCAGCCGCTCGACCTCGTAGATGATCGGCACGCGCGGGTCGCCGGGCAGCATGAAATAGGCATGCAGCGAATGGGGAAGCCGGCCGTCCACCGTGCGGCAGGCCGCCACCAGGGCCTGCCCGATCACCTGTCCACCGAACACGCGCTGCCAGCCGTCCTGGGGGCTGACGCCGCGGAACAGATTGACCTCGAGCTGTTCGAGATCCAGCAGGGAGATCAGGGTTTCGACGGCCAGGCTCACCGGAGATCCTCGATTCGACAGCCGCACCAGACCACGAGCCCTGCAGCGAGGCAACGCGGGCCGGTTGATCGGCCGCATTGCCGCGCTGCCTCGCGCGGGGTAGACCCGGCCGGCATTCCTTCCGCCAGGGACAAGGCCATGGCCGCGCACCACCGATCGGACGTCTTCATCGCCGGCGCCGGCGTCGTGGGGCTCTGCCTGGGCCTGGCGCTGAAACGGGCGCTGGCCGGCAGCCTGGCGGTGACCGTCTGCGACCCGGTGCTGGCGCGGCCCCTGCGCGAGGACGGGCGGGCCTTCGCCATCGCGGCCGGCCCCCGACGCATGTTCGAAACCCTCGGCGTCTGGGACGGAATCGCGGCGCGCACGCAGCCGATCCTCGACATGATCGTCACCGACAGCAAGGTCGCCGACCCCGTCCGCCCCGTGTTCCTCACCTTCGCCGGAGAGGTGGAGGCCGGCGAGCCTTTCGCGCACATGGCCGAGCACACGGCCCTGCTGGCGGCCCTGACGCAGGCCGCCCGTGAGGCGGGCGTGGTCCTGCTGGCCGACACGGTCCGGTCGTCGGCGCCCGACTCGGAGGGCGTCGACATCCGCCTCGGGTCCGGCGACACGGCGTCCGCGTCGCTCCTGGCCGCCTGCGACGGGGCGCGCTCCCCGTTGCGGGAGGAGGCCGGCATCACGCGCGTGGCCTGGTCGTACAGGCAGTCGGGCATCGTGGCGACGATCGGCCACGAGCGCGAGCACGAGGGCCGGGCCGAGGAGCATTTCCTGCCGTCCGGCCCCTTCGCCATCCTGCCGCTGCCCGGGCGCCGCTCGTCGATCGTGTGGACGGAGCGCACCGAGGACGTCCCGGCGATCCTGGGCCTCGATGGCGAGGATCTTCTGGCGGAGATCGAGCGGCGCTTCGGCCTGCATCTCGGCGCCCTGACGCTGGAGACGAAGCCGGCCGCCTACCCGCTGTCCTTCGCCATCGCCCGCCGCTTCGTCGCCGACCGGATGGCGCTGGTGGGCGATGCCGCCCACATCGTGCACCCGATCGCGGGGCAGGGACTTAACCTCGGCCTGCGCGACGCGGCGGCGCTCGCCGAGGTCGTCGTCGCCCGGGCCGCCCTGGGTCTCGATCCCGGCGCACCGGACGTGCTGGCCGCCTATGAGCGGGCCCGCCGCTTCGACACGCTGCTGATGGGAGCCGTCACCGACGGCCTCAACCGGCTCTTCTCAAACGATCTCACGCCCGTTCGCATGCTGCGTGACCTGGGCCTGGGCGTGGTGGAACGGCTGCCGGTCCTGAAGTCGACCCTCATCCGCCAGGCCGCCGCCTTCGGACCCGAAATGCCGCGCCTGCTGCGCGGCGAGCCGTTGCCCGGAATGGCGGCCTGAGGCCCGGAAAGGTCGTCCGTCCTTCGACACGCCGCCTCCGGCGGCTGCTCAGATCGAATTGATTCATCAACGACAGTCCTCGTCCTGGGCAGCCTGCGGAGCAGGCGTGCCGAAGGACGCAGGACCTTACGGCAGCACGACCACCGTCGTGCCCACCCGAACCCGCTCGTAGAGGTCGACGATGTCCTCGTTGAGCATGCGGATGCAGCCGAACGAGGCGGCCGTGCCGATGGAGCCGCGCATCGAGCGGCTCGTGCCGTGGATCGCGTATTCGCCGCGGTCGAGCGTGAGCGCGCGCGCCCCCATGGGGTTATTGGGGCCCGGCGGAATGACGTCCGGAAGCGACGGCTTGGCGCGCTTCACCTCGGCCGGAGGCGACCAGGCCGGCTCGACATACTTGCCGTCGATGCGGGCCGTGCCCTGCCACTGCTTGCCGCGCATGCCCACGGCCACGGGGTAGCGCAGGGCGCTGCCGTCTCCCAGGGGCAGGTAGAGCTTGCGCTCGCCGGTGCGGATGACGATGACGCCGGGCTGGACGGGCTCCGTGAAGGGCACGCGGTCGACCGCGGCCGCAACCGGAAGCACCGACCCCAGAAGGGTCGCAAGAACGAGCACCGCACGCGTCATGTCCACCTCCTGTGGATCTGAACGCCGCGCACGGTAGTCGAGGTTCCCGATCGCGGCGACCGCGATCGGGAATGACGGTTATCGGTTGGTGAGAGGCCTCAGGCCCGCCGGTTCTGGCGGTTGTCGATGAGGTCGTTCACCACGCCGGGATCGGCGAGGGTCGAGGTGTCGCCCAGGCTGCCGAACTCGTCCTCCGCGATCTTGCGCAGGATGCGGCGCATGATCTTGCCGGAGCGGGTCTTGGGCAGGCCGGGCGCGAACTGGATGAGATCCGGGGACGCGATCGGGCCGATCTCCTTGCGCACCCAGCCCACCAGCTCCTTGCGCAGCGCCTCGGTCGGCTCCTCGCCCGCCATCAGCGTGACGTAGGCGTAGATGCCCTGGCCCTTGATGTCGTGCGGGTAGCCCACGACCGCCGCTTCCGACACCTTCGGATGGGCGACCAGCGCGCTCTCGACCTCGGCCGTGCCCATGCGGTGGCCGGAGACGTTGATCACGTCGTCGACGCGCCCGGTGATCCAGTAGTAGCCGTCGGCGTCGCGCCGGCAGCCGTCACCGGTGAAGTACTTGTTGGCGTAGGTGGAGAAATAGGTCTCCATGAAGCGCTGGTGGTCGCCGTAGACCGTGCGCATCTGGCCCGGCCAGCTGTCGGAGATGACGAGGTTGCCCTCGCAGGCTCCGCTCAGCACCTTGCCTTCGGCGTCAACCACCTCGGGCGTCACGCCGAAGAAGGGCCGGGTGGCGGAGCCGGGCTTCAGCTTCGTGGCACCCGGCAGCGGCGTGATGAGGATGCCGCCGGTCTCGGTCTGCCACCACGTGTCCACGATCGGGCAGCGGTTGTCGCCGACGACGCGGTAGTACCATTCCCACGCTTCCGGGTTGATCGGCTCGCCGACCGAGCCCAGCAGGCGCAGCGAGGCGCGCGACGTCCGCTTCACCGGCTCCTCGCCGGCACCCATCAGCGAGCGGATCGCGGTGGGGGCGGTGTAGAAGATGTTGACCTTGTGCTTGTCCACCACGTCCCAGAAGCGGGAGATGGACGGATAGGTGGGGATGCCCTCGAACATCAGCGTGGTCGCGCCGTTGGCGAGCGGCCCATACACGATGTAGCTGTGGCCGGTGACCCAGCCCACGTCCGCCGTGCACCAGTAGATGTCACCGTCGTGGTAGTCGAACACGTACTGGTGCGTCATCGACGCGTAGACGAGATAGCCGCCCGTCGTGTGCACCACGCCTTTCGGCTTGCCGGTCGAGCCCGAGGTGTAGAGCAGGAACAGCGGGTCTTCCGCGTTCATCGGCTCGGCCGGGCAGTCGGCCGAGACGCCCTTGGCGGCCTCGTCGTAGTAGACGTCGCGGCCCGGCTTCATGGTCACGGCACCGCCGGTGCGCTTCACGACCAGCACCGTCTTCAGGCAGTCGACCTTGTCCGCCGCCGCATCGACATTGGCCTTCAGCGGCACCTTGCGGCCACCGCGCAGACCCTCGTCCGCGGTGATGACGACGGCCGAGGTGGCGTCCTCGATGCGGCTCGCCAGGCTGTCGGGCGAAAAGCCGCCGAACACGATCGAGTGGATGGCGCCGACCCGGGCGCAGGCCAGCATGGCGTAGGCCGCCTCGGGGATCATCGGCAGGTAGATGGTGACGCGGTCGCCCTTCTTCACGCCGTGCTTCTTCAGCACGTTGGCGAACACGCCGACCTCGTGGGCCAGCTCCTTGTAGGTGATCGCCTTCGAGTCGTTGGGATCGTCGCCTTCCCAAATGATCGCGACCTGGTCGCCGCGCTTGGCCAGGTGCCGGTCGACGCAGTTGACGGCCACGTTGGTGACGCCGTCCTCGTACCACTTGATGGAGACCGCGCCCGGCGCGTAGCTGACGTTCTTGACCTTGGTGTAGGGCTTCATCCAGTCGATGCGCTTGCCCTGCTCGCCCCAGAAGGCCTCGGGGTCCCGCACCGAGGCGGCATACATGTCCTGGTACTTGGCGTCATCGACCCAGGCGCGCTTCGCCCATTCGGCGGAAACGGGGTAGACTTTCTCGGACATTCGGGTTCCTCCCAAAAGGCGCGACCGCCCTTGATGAGCGGTCGTTGTCAGCGGGCTGAGGCGAGCGGACAGACGTTTCCATGTGCCTCGGGCCGCCGGGGGCCGACCCGCAATCGGCGCATAGTATGGGAAGTTGGATCAAAGGCTTCAAGGCGGAGAGCCTTTGCACTTTGGTCGCTCAAACTAAGGGCGCAGGGCCACGCCTCACAGGACAGGCAGAACCCAGCCGCGCCGGGCGCAGGCCGCGGTGATCGTGTTCTCCAGCAGGCAGGCGATCGTCATCGGCCCCACGCCGCCGGGCACGGGCGTGATGGCGGCGGCGACGAGCGCCGCTTCGGCGGTGGCCACGTCGCCCACGAGACGCGTGCGACCCTCGCCGAGATCGGGGGCCTCCACGCGGTTGATGCCCACGTCGATGACGATGGCGCCGGGCTTCACCCAGTCGCCCTTGACCATTCCGGGCCGGCCGACCGCGGCCACGAGAATGTCCGCGCGCCGGCACACCGCGGGCAGGTCGCGGGTGCGCGAATGGGCCATCGTGACCGTGCAGTTCTCCTTCAGGAGCAGCTGCCCGATGGGCTTGCCGACCAGGTTGGAGCGGCCGACGACCACCGCCTCGAGCCCCGCCAGATCCGTGCGGACCGAGCGGATCAGGCGCATGCTGCCCCAGGGGGTGCAGGGCACGAGGCCCGGCAGGCCGCTGGCCAGGCGCCCGGCATTGACGGGGTTCAGCCCGTCCACGTCCTTGGCGGGATCGATCGCCTCGATCACGCGGTCGGCGCTGATGTGCGCCGGCACGGGAAGCTGCACGAGGATGCCGTCGACGTCCGGATCGGCGTTCAGCTTGCCCACGAGATCGAGGAGCTCGGCCTCCGACGCCGTGGCGGGCAGCTTGTGCTCGAAGGACCGCATGCCGATCTCGACGGTCTGCTTGCCCTTGTTGCGGACATAGACCTGGCTCGCGGGATCCTCGCCGACGAGCACCACCGCCAGGCCCGGCACCGCGCCGTGGCTTGCCTCGAGAGCGGCGATCGCCTCGCGCATGCGGCCGCGCAACGCCTCGGCCACGGCCTTGCCGTCGATCATCGTTGCCGCCATGGCAGTCTCCTCAGCGCTTGAGCCCCGCGGCCCGCGCCAGTGCCCGGGCCAGGGCATCGAAGTCGCCCTGGACACGCAGGTTCTTCACCCTGGCCGTGGCGCCCGAGGCAAGGGTCACCTGGGCCGGCGCCACCGCGCAGGCGTCGGCCACCAGCTTCATCAACGCCGTGTTCGCCTTGCCGTTCTCCGGCACGGCGCGCACCCGCGCCTTCAGGACGCTTCGGCCGTCGGACAGCGTCTCGACGCCCTCGATGGCGTCTTTGCCGCCACGCGGCGTGAGACGAACCGCGAGTTGCACGCCCTCGTCGCAGGCCTGCCAGGGAAGGAGCTTGTCGGCCATCAGAACACGTACGGGTAGATGTACATCTGGATGATCTGCTCGATCAGGATGATGAGCAGGAAGGCGACGATGGGCGACACGTCGAGCCCGCCCATGTTGGGCAGGCGGCGCCGGATAGGCGCCAGCACGGGCTCGGTGAGCTGGTAGATGCCGTTGTAGATCATGCGCACGACATCGTTGCGCATGTTCACCACGTTGAAGGCCACCAGCCAGCTCAGGACCGCCGACGCGATCAGCACCCAGGTGTACAGTTGCAGGGCGAGGAGGATCACGTTCAGGACGGCACGCATCACGGACTCCGGCACGGGCGGGAACCCCTGACATAGCGCGCCCCCGCGCGCTCCGACAAGCCCGCGCGAGCCAGCGCGTCCGCTGCCTTAAGATGTTACGAATACGTGCGGCAAAAACGCCGCAAAACGGACGGCCGACGACCCGCGTGCGCCGCGCGAGAGAACCCAATTGACGGCCGGCCCGCCGTGGCCTAGAAGGCCCGCACCCGGAAGGGGGCTGTAGCTCAGTTGGGAGAGCGCTGCAATCGCACTGCAGAGGTCAGGGGTTCGAATCCCCTCAGCTCCACCAGGTCTTCCCAAACAGGTCTGACGTCGATGGGCTTCACGGCTGCTGCCGTGGAGCATCCGGCAGGGTCGAGCGCTTCAGGAGGCGGCTCAGCACCACCGCCAGTGGCAGGGTCGCAAGCACCGCCGCGCCCACCAGCATCATCGACGTCGTGAGTCCGAGCCGGTCCGAGAACAGGCCGTAGAATACGGGCGCGACGGCGCCGACCCCGATCGTGCCGGTGTAGAAGATCGCGAAGGCCTGCCGGCGCATGGCGGGGCCGGCGAGTTCGGGAACCGTGCCGTAGAGGGCCGACGACGTGCCGTTGAGCGCGACGCCCAGCAGCGGCAGGACGACGAGCACCGGCACCACGTCGAGGACGGGCAGCGCGACGATCAACGCCGCGGTGAGGGTCTCCGTGAGGAGCACCGTCGGCGAGGGGCCGATGCGCGCCGCCAGGAGGCCGCAGGCGAGCTTGCCGAACGCGCCGCCGGCAAAGACCAGCGACAGGGCGAGGCCGATCGTGGAGGCGCCCGCGCCCTTGGCGGTCAGCAGGAACGGCAGGAAGGTGAGGAAGCCCGTCCGCGTCGCGCTGTCGATCATGCCGATCCCCAGCAGGGCGGCGAAGCCGGCGGGGCTGCGCCAGCGGCCGGATGCGGCATCGGGCGCGGCGTCGGCCTGGCTGCGCGCGGCGATGCGCCCGGGCGCCAGGGCGAGCGCGATCGCGCCGGCCGCCACCAGGCCGAAGACGCCGACCACGGTCGCGGCCGAGCGCCAGGCCATCACCCCCAGCATGAGCGCGACGAGGGAGGGGAAGATCACCTTCCCCACGTCGCCCGCCACGTTGTAGCGGCTCAGCGCCTCGCGCCCGCCGCCATGCTCGTGCTCGGACGCCACGAGGTCGGATGCGATGGGGTGCTGGACGCTGGTGCCCAGCCCCATGACCAGGATCGCCAGCATCAGCATCGCAAAGCCGGCGCTCGCGCCCGCGAGCAGGAAGCCGCACGCCGCCAGCGCCGTGCCCCCCGCCAGCACCGCACGCGGACCGATGGCTCCTGCGAGTCGCGCGGACGGCGTCTGGAATCCCGCCAGCGCGCCGGAGAACAGCGCCTTCATCAGCCCGGTCTGCGTGTAGGTCAGGCCGAATTCGGCCTGGAACAGGGGCAGCAGCACGTAGATGCAGTCGGTGAAGCCGTCGTGCACCATGTGCGCGCCATAGGCGACGCGGGTCGCCGTGAGGCGCAGGCGCGGGACGATGTCGAGGGCCGTCATGGCGCGACTGTGACACGCCCGGGCGAGGCTTGTCACAGCGTCGCGGAGCGAGGCGGACGAGCGCTCGTCAGGGCACCAGGGCGAAGAACAGGAATGCCGCGAAGATCACCAGGTGCACGACGCCCTGGAGCACCGTCGTGCGGCCCGTGCCAAGCGTGATGACGCAGACGAACAGCGTCAGGAACAGGAGCACGATTTCCTTCGGGTCGAGACCCAGCGCCAGCGGCGTGTGGATGACGAGCGACACAACGGCGACCGCCGGGATGGTGAGCCCGATGCTGGCGAGCGCCGACCCGAGCGCCAGGTTCATGCTCGTCTGCAGGCGGTTGACACGGGCCGCGCGCAGGGCCGAGAGGCTCTCCGGCAGGAGCACGAGGGTGGCGATGATGATGCCCACCAGGGCCTTGGGCGCGCCCGCTGCCTCGAGCGCCGATTCCATGGTCGGCGTCAGCGCCTTGGCGAGCCCGACCACCGCCACGAGCGAGGCGACCAGGAGACCGAAGCTGATCGTGGCGGCGCGCGCGGGAGGCTGCGGCGCGTGATCGTCCTCGCTGCCGCCCCCCGGCGGCAGGAAGTAGTCGCGGTGGCGCACGGTCTGGACGAAGACGAAGCTGCCATAGAGTACGAGCGACGCAACCCCGGCGAAGATGAGCTGCGAGGAGGAGAAATGCGGACCGGGCGAGCTCGTCGCGACGTTGGGCAGCACCAGCGTGAGGGTGACGAGCGCCGCCAGGACCGCCAGCGCCGCGAGCGCTCCCTGCAGCTGGAAGCCCTGCTCGCGATGCCGGACGCCTCCGGACAGGAGGCAGATGCCGACGAGGCCGTTGCAGATGATCATCACCGCCGCGAAGGCCGTATCGCGCGGCAGCGTCGCCTTGTCCGGCCCGCCGGCGATCATCATGGACACGATGAGCGCGACCTCGATGACCGTCACGGCGACAGCAAGGACGAGCGTGCCGAAGGGTTCACCTACGCGATGGGCGACGACCTCGGCATGGTAGACGGCCGCGAACACCGTCGCGATCAGCGCGGCACCGGCCAGGACCGGCAGCACCGAGGGAAGGCCGACAAGCAGCGAAACGACAAGGACGGCCCACCCGGCCAGGGGCCAGGCCAGGGCCCACCACGGGGTCCGGTCGGAGATCGTCGCCATGACGGGTCCTCAGACCCGTTCGAGCGTGATGCTAAGCCCGCGCACGGCCGGCGATCCTGCACGCCCCGTCGCCTCGATCGCCCGTTCGAGCGGCCTCGCGGCGGGCTCGGCACATGGGATGACGGCATGGGCAACGGCGTGAGGGCGGGTCAAACGGCACTCCGGGGGATCGTGTGGAAAGGCTAACCTAGCCACGATGACCCCGTGCTGCCAGTGCCTCGGCCGCAGTTTGCGCCGTCCGGACCCCAGGAGGCACGCCGAATCGGGCGGCAAAGGGGCCGGCGTGCGACACCCTTCGATCCCCAGGCGGCCCCGGACGGGCCGGAGCCGGGCCGCGAAGCGTCAGTGCGCCATGAACACGGGAATGCGCGCATGGGCCAGCACGTGGCTGGTCGCGCCCCCGAAGATCATCTGGCGAAGCCGGCTCTGCGTGTAGGCGCCCTTGATCAGCAGGTCCGCGCCGAAGCCCTCCGCATGGGTGAGGATGGCCTCGCCCGAGGTCCGGCCCTTGTCGGAGACGGTCAGCTCTTCGGCGGGGATGCCGTTGAGGCGCAGCATGCGCGCCATGTCGGCGCCGCTCGGCCCCGGCACCGTGCCGCCCTCGACCGTGAGGACCTGCACGCGCTTGGCCCGTTGCAGCATCGGCATGGCCAGCGCGGTCGTGCGCGCCGTCTCGGTGCTGCAGTTCCAGGCGATCACAACGCTGTCGCCGATGGTCTCGGGCTGGGCGTCGGGCGGAGCGATCAGCAGCGGCCGCCCGCTCTCGAAGACGATTGTCTCGAGCAGGGAGAGACGCGGGCCCGATCCGCTCGCCGTGGGACGGCCGACGACGGTCGCGTCGAACACGCGGGCGCGCGCCGCGACGGCGCCGTCGCCGAGCAGGGGCGATTCGTACCAGCCGAAGCTCGGGCCGCCATCGCTCGAGGCGGACTCAGGCGAGAGGCCGGCGCGCATCATCGCGGACTGGAACACGTCGTGAGCCTCGCGGGCGATGTCGCCCATGCTGCGCTGCTGCGGCGGCCAGAGCGGCACCATTTCGCCGACGATGTAGTTGTCGAGCACGGGCACCGTCGCGCCGCTCTCGATGTGCGATCCGAAGCGCCTCGCATAGGCGAGCGCCACCTCGAACATCGGCCGGCACACCTCAGGATCGTCGATCGGAAGGAAGATGGACTTCATGGCTTGTCTCCGCCCGTTGACCCCGGATGAAGATAGCATCGCACCAGCTTCACGCCAGCCCCGGTGAGGACGAATGGCCGAGCTCGCGCCGGGACCGTCAGTGGAGGTTGCCCGCCAGGACGGGCCGGGGTCTCGCCGTCTCCGAACGCGGCCCGGCAGAGGCGTGCAGGCCCCCGATGACGAGCCAGGCGAGGTAGATGAGACCGGCGGTGACGTTCAAAGCGCGTGTCATGGCCCCGAGATCGAAAGTGGACGCAGCGTCGGGTGGGAGAAGTCCATGCAGGCCGCAGAATGAAGGCCCAGCGCGGGCTTGGCCAGATCGGGCTTCCACTTAAGGCGCCGCGCAGGAGGGCAGAGCCATGGCCGAAGCCCGCAACCCGCCCTTGCGGCGGCACGGTGGCCATGATTCTCTGGATGTGCCACCTGGATCTGGACCATGCCCATTCGTCGCATTCTCCTCGGCTTCATCGCCGGGTTCCTGGCCGTCCTGACCGTCCACCAGAGCGTGATCTGGCTCGGCGGCTACTTCGGCATCCTGCCGGGCGGACCGCGGGGATGGCCGGTCACACCGGTCCCACCGTTGGGCGTCTACCAGATCTTCTCGCTCGCCTTCTGGGGTGGCGTGTGGGGCATACTGCTGGCGCTGATTTCGGCGCGGCTCGGCCGCAGCCTCTGGGCCGCCATCGCCGTGGTGCTGATCTTCGGAGCCGCCACCACGGCGGTCGGATGGTATGTCGTGACGCCGCTCAAGGGACGCGTGATCGAGGCCATCACGGTGCAGCGGGCGCTGACCGGGCTCGTCATCAACGGCTCGTTCGCGCTCGGGGCGCTGCTGTTCCTGCGCCTGTTCGAGGGCGGCAGCGCGGAGGGTTGAGCCTCCCCGCGCCGTCCGCTCGCGGGCGCCGCGTCAGCTGGTCTGCTCGCAGCGGTGCCACATCTCCGCCGGCGTCGAGCCGAACGTGGCCGAGATCCGGTTCTCGTTGACGAGCTGCAGCGACGCGGGAGCGCCGGCCGGCGTCTCGGTGTCGGGAATGGTGTAGGCGAAGGTGTGGCGCGAATAGCTGCCCTGCAGCTTCTTGCCGCCAGGTGTCACGATCATCGTGCCGACGATCTGCATCTGCTTGTTGTTGGTGGAATTGCACCAGTTGCCGTCGATGGAATCGGCACGGGCAGCTGTCCCGCCAAGGCAAAGTCCGGCGGCAAGCGCGCCCAGCGCCATCGAGCGCCGCATCGAGCTGTGGGTCATGGTCGTCTCCTCGCGTCGGACGTCGTGACGCGGGGGGAGGCGTCAGGCGCCGACCAGTTCGACTGCAGCACGGCCGACGCCGGCCCCCTGCGCGGCGTCGATGCGTCGCGTGCCCATGGTCTGGGCAGGCGATGAACTCAGCCAGTGGTCGAGGAAGCCGTCCAGGAAGCGCCGGACGGCCGGATCGAACTGGTACCACCCGTCGAGGTGCTCGGCCCGCGGCCGCGCCCCCGGCATGGCCATCCGCTCATGCGCGCGGGTGGTCCACCGGCACATCATGGCGTAGGTCACCTCCGGATGGAACTGAAAGCCGTAAGCGTTGCCGTGGCGGAACGCCTGGATCGGAAAGAGGTCGCCCTCCACCAGCATCTCCGCGCCGGCGGGAAGGTCGAAGCCCTCGCGATGCCACTGGTAGACCTTGTCCGGCCACTGCACGCCGATGTCGGCGGCCAGGGCCTCGCCGGCGGCGGTCGGTCTGACCTGGTAGTACCCGATCTCGGCGCAGCCTTCGGCGTGGGGCTTCACGGCGGCACCCAGGTGCCGCGCCAGGATCTGCGCGCCCAGGCACAGGCCGAGATAGGGCGTTCCGTTGGCCAGGACCGCGCCGATCCAGTCGGTCTGGCGGCGCAGCCAGTCATGCTCGTCGTTGGCGCTCATGGGCCCGCCGAACACGACCACCCCGGCATAGCCGTCGAGGCATTCGGGCAGGACGCAGCCCAGCGGCGGTCGCTTCACGTCCAGCCGGTAGCCCCGCTCGGTGAGAAGGCGCCCGACGCGCCCGGGCGTCGAATGTTCCTGATGGAGGACGGTCAGGATCGTCTTGTCGCGCATCGGCATGAGTCGCTTGCAGTCAAACCGGGTCGGCACGCTTCGAGGCAGAAAACGTGCCACAGCCGTCGCGCCGCGTCGAGGCCACGCTCCTTGCGGGAACGCCGAATTCCTCTTGTGGAGGAGGCGATTGCCCCCTCGGCGTCAGCGTGAGGTCACCGCGGCGAGACGGAGCACACCTTTCGCGCCGCCTCGAAGCAGTTCTGGATGCGGCTGGCCCGATGGATCGACTCCACGAGGTAGAGCCCAGCCCCGATGAGCAGCAGGCATACGATCACGACCAGCAGATTGACTGTCGTCTGCCTGGCCCGTTCGTCCTCTTCCTCGCTGATCCAGCCGCGCATCGCCGTCTCCCGGCGCGCAGTCTAGCCTATTCGCGAGGTCGTCGCACCTGCGTGACGCGAACCGGGGTCAGCGCAGGGTCCAGTGCGCGGGATCCTTCGCCCACACGTTCAGCGGCGGCGCGCTGCGCCCCACGGGCGCGTAGCCCAGGGCCACCGGCCCAACCTTGCGCTTGGCGGAGGCGATCTTCACGGCCTTCGACTTCGCCTTGGCGTTGGAAGCGATCATGGTGCCGTGGGGCGGCGTGCCGTCGATGCGGATGACGGCGCCTTCGGCCTTCACCATCGCGAAGAGCTTGGCGGCGTTCTCCTTCGACAGCCGCACGCAGCCGTGCGACGCGGGCCGGCCGAGCGCGCGGGCCTCGTTGGTGCCGTGGATGGCCCAGCCCGCGTGGAAGAAGATCGAATGGGGCATAGGCGACATGTGGTACTTGCGCGAATAGTGCATCGTGGCGAGCCGCTGCGGGGCGTAGGTGCCGCGCGGCGTCACGAAGCCCTTGCGCGCGCTCGAGATCGGCCAGGTGTAGGTCTCGCCCGTCCCGTTTTCGACCCGCATCGTCTGCTTGGCCAAATCGACCGAGATGTTGACCTTGGCCTGGGCAGGAGCGGCTCCTGCAACCCAGACGAGAAAGAGAGCGGCGATAACGGCCCAGATACGCATGGCGGAAACCCCTTCAAGGCGGCCTCCCGGCCGCGTCGGCTCTTCCCGTCGCATGCCACCGGTTGCGGCCGCCTTCACGCGCCCATGGTCTTGACGGTTGTCGTGGGGTCAATCGTCACACGTGGTGAATGGGTCGTCACTCACCCTTCGGCATCAGCGGCCGGAGGATAGGCGTGCAGCCCGCCGCGCCAGTCCCGCACGGCCGCGCCATCCGGCGACAGCGCGTCCGGGGCGATCGGGGCCTTGCCGTAGCCGCCGGGAATGTCGAGCACGTAGTGCGGCTGGCAGAGGCCGGAGACCGCACCGCGCAGGGCCGCCATGAGGGCGCGGCCCTCCTCCAGCGTCGTGCGCAGGTGGGACGTGCCGGGCGCGAGGTCGCCATGGTGGAGGTAGTAGGGCTTCACCCGCGCCTCGACGAACGCCCGCATCAGCGCCGCCAGCGTCTCCACGTCGTCGTTGACGCCCTTGAGCAGCACCGTCTGGCTGACCATGGCGACCCCGCCGTCGATGAGCCGGGCGCAAGCCGCCCGGGCTTCGCGAGTCAGTTCGCGCGGATGGTTGGCGTGCAGGGCGACATAGGTCGTGAGGTCGGGCGACCGCAGCGCCGCCACCAGTTCGGGCGTGACGCGCTCGGGCGCCACGGCGGGAACCCGGGTATGCCAGCGCATGATCCTGACATGCGGGATCCCGGCGAAGGCCTCGACGAGCGACGCGAGCCGCCGGGGCGACAGCACCAGGGGGTCGCCCCCCGTGACGATCACCTCCCAGATGGCGGGACGTTCGCGCACATAGGCCACCGCCGCGTCGATCTCGTCCTGGGTCAGCCCGCCCGCGCCGTCCGGGCCCACGGTTTCCCGCCGGAAGCAGAAGCGGCAATAGACGGCGCAGACATGCACGAGCTTGAGCAGGACCCGGTCGGGGTAGCGGTGGACGAGCCCGGGGATGGGACTGTGGGCGTCGTCGCCGATCGGGTCGGCCCGCTCCTGCTCGCCCCTGTCGAGTTCGCGCCCGTCGGGCAGGAACTGCCGCGCAATGGGGTCGTTCGGGTCATTACGGTCGATGAGCGCCGCCATGGCGGGCGTGACCGCGACGGCATAGCGCTCGGCAACCGCCTCCAGCGCCGGCGCGGTCTCCTTCGACACGAGGCCGGTCCCCACGAGCTCGTCCACGCTGCGCAAGGTGCGCGGCAGAGGCAATCGGACGGGTTCGGGCGAACGCATGGCAACGGTTCCGGGAGGGTGTCGGCTGTCGCGGGCTTCCTCTCACGAAACCGCAACCGGCGTCCACATCACCTGCTCGATCCGGTGCGCGCCCGTCGCCAGCATCACGAGCCGATCGAGGCCGAGCGCGATGCCGCTGGCCGGGGGCATCGCGGCGAGCGCCGCGAGGAAATCCTCGTCGATGGGATAGCGCTCCCCGTAGACACGCTGCTTCTCGTCCATCTCGGCACCGAACCGTCGGCGCTGCTCCGCGGCGTCGGTGAGTTCGCCGAAGCCGTTGGCGAGCTCCACGCCGCAGGCATAGAGCTCGAAGCGTTCGGCCACGCGCGGGTCGTGCGCCGCGGGGCGGGCGAGGGCGGCCTCGCTCACCGGGTATTCGCACAGGATCGTCGGGCGGCCGAAGCCCAGGCGCGGCTCCACCCTCTCCACCAGCACGCGGCTGAAGATATCGGCCCAGGAATCGTCCGCCGCGCTTCGAATGCCGGCCGCGGTGGCCGCCGCGGCCAGGGCGGCGCGATCCGTGGCGCCGTCCGGGGCGACGGTGGCCAGGAGATCGATGCCCGCGAAATCGCGGAACGCTCCGGCCAGCGTGACACGGTCCGGCTCCTGCCGCGGATCGCAAGTACCATTCCGAAAGACGAATGCATCGACGCCCGTCGTGTCGGCGGCCATCTGCAGCAGGGCGGCGCAGTCCTGCATGAGAATCTCGTAGGGGGCGTGCGCCCGGTACCATTCGAGCATGGTGAACTCGGGGTGATGCAGCGGGCCGCGCTCCCGGTTCCGGTAGACCCGTGCCAGCGCGAAGATGCGGCTTTCCCCCGCCGCCAGCAGCTTCTTGCACGCGAATTCGGGCGAGGTGTGAAGGTACAGCGGCGACGACGAGCCGTCCGGCGCGAGCGCCGACGTGGAAAAGGCGTGCAGATGCGCCTCGTTCCCCGGGGAGACCTGCAGGGCGGCCGCGTCCACCTCGACGAAGTCCCGGTCCGCGAACCAGGCCCGCAGGCCGGCGACGATCCGGTTGCGAGCCATGAGGAACGGGCGCCGATCCGCATGGACGGACGGCGTCCACCACGGAGACGGCGTGAGCGAGGGGCTGGTCATTTTCCACATTCCGTGCTGAAAGGCTGCAACCTCGGCCCAGGGTGCCGCTGCGCCGACGGCGGCGCGCAGTCCCGGCCGCTTGCCATTCGCTTCAGAGGGTCACCGCCGTGAAGGTCATCGCCAGCTCGCTCCGCAAGGGCAACATCGTCGAACAGGACGGCAAGCTCTACGTCATTATCAGCGCCGAGAACATTCATCCCGGCAAGGGCACGCCGGTGACCCAGCTCGACATGCGCCGCATCAGCGATGGCGTGAAGGTTTCGGAGCGCTACCGGACGACCGAGCAGGTCGAGCGCGCCTTCGTCGAGGATCGGGACTTCAACTTCCTGTACAGTGACGGCGAAGGCTATCACTTCATGAACAACGAGACCTACGACCAGATCGTGGTCCCGACCGACGTCCTCGGCAACATGTCGGTGTGGCTGCAGGAAGGCATGACCTGCGTCGTGAGCATGCACGAAGGCGTGCCGGTGGCCATCGAGCTGCCGCAGCGCGTGGTGCTCGAGATCACCGAGACCGAGCCGGTCACGAAGGGCCAGACGGCCTCCTCGTCCTACAAGCCCGCGATCCTGTCCAACGGCGCCCGCACCGCGGTGCCGCCGCATGTCACCGCCGGCACGCGAGTCGTGATCATGACCGAGGACGGTTCCTACGTGGAACGCGCCAAGGACTGATCAGCCCCCAACCGGGCCGACGTCTTTTCTTGAAAGCCGCCCGACTTCGGGCGGCTTTTCTGTTCTAAGGGAAGGTTGTCCACAGGACTGGACACACAACGTCGTTTGGATTTGCAAACGCCAAGAACTGAAACGACACTTTACGAACGACAGAAATGTGTCGGGAGCTCATTCGTTCGGGGGAACGCCGTGCTCGTGTCGCTTGACCTTGGTGACGTTGCGGTTGTCGTGGCTGAACTCCAGGCCGCACGCCGCGAACATCTCGAACAGGCCGATGCCACGGACGACCCGGGCACCGCCGCACGCTTTCGCGCCGCCGCCGATCGCTTCGCCCGGATCGCCGACACCCTGGCCGGGACGGTGCACCAGTGGCACGAATTCGGCCGCAGCCACCGCACGTTGACCGATCTCTCCCTCGTCGACGTCCATCTCTGAGGCTTGACGCGCGTGTCGTCGCCCGGACGCGGTGACAGGGCCGCGTCCGCCAGGCTTGCTAGGACCTTAACAAAAACAGGATTGACTGTTTGTAAGTGATGCCACACCTTTCGGCATGGATCCGGCTGGTGCCGGCCCCCTTGGCCTTGGAGCGCGGCGCCGGTGGCGGACAGTGAAGGGGTGTCGCGTCGCAGGACGCAGAGACAACGCTCCGAGGAGACCTCCCGGCGGCTCATGGAAGCCACCGTAGACCTCCTGCACGACCGCGGCTTCTGGCGCATGTCGACCCCCGACATCGCCGCCCATGCCGGGGTTTCGCGGGGTGCCCTGACCCATCACTTCGAAAGCCGCGAGGAGATCATCGTCCGCTCGGTGCAGGACATGCTCGAGAAGGTCACCGCCGGACTGCATCGCTTCGCGCACGACTTCGCCGAGCGGGAGGGCACCAGCGACGAGATCGTCGACTACCTGTGGGACGTGCTGGCGGATCGCCTCTTCTACGTCACGCTCGAGTATCTTCCCGAGGCGCGGCACAACGCCGACTTCCGGGCGCGGCTGATCCCCGTCGTGCGCGAGTTCCACGCCGGGCTGGATGCGGTGTGGTCGGTGCTGGCCCGCCGCAACCGCGTCGAGCCGGAGCATGCCCGCATCATCCTGAACGCCACGATGTGCCTGTTCCGCGGCATGATCGCCCAGACCGTGCTGCGTGACGATCCGCCCTACTACGCCGCGCTCCGCGACTTCTGGAAAGGCCAGGTCCGGCAGCATTTCCCCGCCTCCGCCAGGGCGGTGCCGGCATGACGGCGACGCTCGCCCTGGAAGACCTGCGCCTCGGCTTCTACGGCGTCGAGGTCCTGCGCGGCGTGTCGCTGCAGATCGCCGCGGGCAGCCTGACGGGCCTCATCGGCCCGAACGGGGCCGGCAAGTCGACCCTCTTCAACGCGGTGACCGGGCTATACAGGCCCACCGGGGGCAGTATCCGGTTCGATGGCGCCGACGTGACGGGCGCGACGCCCGACCGTCTGGTCCGCGCAGGCCTGGTCCGGACCTTCCAGCTGGCCCGCGGCTTCCCGAAACTGTCCGTCTTCCAGCACCTCATGCTCTACGGCCGCAGCCAGCCCGGCGAGGGCCTGGTCGCCGGCATCCTGGGAAGCCGCGCCGCGCGGGAGCGGGAGGAGGTGCTCGGCGAACGCGCCCTGGCCATCGCCCGCCGGCTGCGCCTCGACCATGTCCTGGACAACCCGGTGGTGGCGCTGTCCGGCGGCCAGAAGAAGCTCGTCGAGATCGGGCGGGCGCTGATGACCGAGCCCCGGCTCATCCTGCTGGACGAGCCCATGGCCGGGGTGAATCCCACCCTCGCCGAGGAAATCGCCGGCCATCTCATGGGTCTGCACGCCGACGGCATCACGATCTGCCTGATCGAGCACGACATGGGCCTGATCCGGCGGCTGTGCGACCCCGTCATCGTCCTCGCCGAAGGACGGCGGCTGGTCCAGGGCAGCTTCGAGGAGGTGGTCGCCGACGGCCGCGTCCAGGAAGCCTATCTGGGGAGGCGCCAATGACGGCCTCCGGCGAGCGGATCTTGCACGCGACGGGTCTCGTCGCAGGCTACGGCGCGGCCGAGGAGATCCTCAAGGGCGTCGAGATCGCCGTCGGCGCCGGCGAGATCGTCACCGTCATCGGACCGAACGGGGCCGGCAAGTCCACGCTGCTCAAGGTCGTGGCCGGCCTGGTCCCCGCCCGCAAGGGCACCATCACCCTGCTGGGCGCGGACGTGACCCGGCAGGGCGCCATCCAGCGGGCGCGCAGCGGGATTGCTTTCGTCCCGCAGGAGAAGAACGTGTTCGGCACCATGACGGTCGCCGAGAACCTGCAGATCAGCGCCTTCGCCGACCCGTCGGGCGCCCGGCAACGCGCCGAAGCCCTCTACGAGCGCTACCCCGTCCTGGCGGCCCGCCACGGCGCCCTCGCCCGCACGCTGTCGGGCGGCCAGCGCCAGATGCTGGCCATGGCCATGGGCCTGATGGGCGAGCCCAGGCTGATCCTGCTCGACGAGCCCACGGCGGGGCTGTCGCCCAAGGCCGCGGACGAGCTCTTCGAGGCGGTGGTGGCGCTGAACCGGTCCGGGCTTCCGGTCCTGATGGTCGAACAACATGCGGTGGAGGCGCTCGCCGTCTCCCACCGCGGCTATGTCCTCGTCGCCGGACGAAACGGGGTCGAGGGGGAGGGTCCGAAGCTCGCTTCGGACATGGACGTGCGCCGCCTGTTCCTGGGCGGCTGAGGGGAAACGAGGAACGGAGTTTTCGATGTCATTGACGAACCTGAACCGGCGCCACCTGCTCGCGGGCAGCGCCGCCATCGCGGGCCTCGGCCTTCTGCCGCGCACCGCCTTCGCCCAGGGCGCGCCGATCAAGATCGGCACGCTCACGCCGCTCACCGGCTCGGGCGGCCCCTACGGCCCCGTGATGGTGAAGGCCGTGAAGGCCGTCGCCGACGAGGTCAACGCCGCCGGCGGCGTTCTCGGCCGCAAGGTCGAGATCGTCTCGGAAGACGACCAGACGAACCCGGATGCCGGCGTCCGCGCCGCGCGCAAGCTGATCGACGTCGACAAGGTGTCGGCCATCGTCGGCACCTGGGCCTCGGCCGTGACCACCGCGGTCGCACCGCTGTGCTGGGACTCCAAGACCTTCCTGGCGACGGTCTCCGGCGCGGATTCGATCACGCTGCTGCCGCACCAGGGCTATCTCGTCCGCACGCAGCCGAACACGACCCTCCAGGGCCGCAAGTTCGGCGAGTTCGCCGTGGAGCAGGGCGGCAAGAAGGTGTTCTTCCTGACGCCGCAGACTCCGTTCGCCAAGAGCCAGTTCGACAACATCACCGCCGCGGTCGAGAAGGCCGGCGGCAAGACCGGCACGCTGATCTACGACGACAAGAAGCCGGCCTACCGCACCGAGATCGACGAGGCGCTGCGCTTCGACCCGGACACCGTCATCCTCGGCGGCTACACCGCCGACACCAGCGTCATGGTCAAGGACCTGTTCCGCGCCGGATTCAAGGGCAGGAAGATCGCCTTCGCCTATTCGGTGAACCAGCAGATGCTGACCGGCATCCAGCCTGAAGTCGTCGAGGACATCTTCACCATCGCGCCGTCGACGGCCGAAGGCTCCAAGGCATATGAGCGCCTGGCCAAGCTCATCGGCGTGGCGAGCCTCGATCCCTACACCTGCCAGGTCTACGACCAGATCAACCTGATCCTGATGGCGATCGCCATCGGCGGCTCCGACACCGGCACGGCGATCAAGGACAACATCCGCAAGGTCGCCCAGGCGGCCGGCGGAGCCAAGGTCGACAATGCGCTGGACGGTCTCAAGGCGATCGCGGCCAAGCAGCCGGTCGACTACGACGGCGCCAGCGGCCCCTGCGACTTCACGGACATCGGCGACATCTCCGACGCCAAGTTCCGCTACGAGCAGGTGAAGGGCGGCAAGCTCTCCCTCGTGAAGATCGCCTGATCCGCGATGTCCGCGACGGCGATCCTCCAGGCGCTGCTCAACGGGCTGATGACCGGCACGCTTCTGGCCGTGCCGGCCGTCGGCTTCACCGCGATTTTCGCGGTGCTGCGCTTTCCGAATTTCGCCGTCGCGGCCTACGCCACCATCGGCGCCTTCGCCGCCTGGTGGGTGAACACCCGCTTCGGGCTGCCCATCATTCCGGCCCTGGCGGTCGCCTTCCTGGCGGCCGGCCTGGCCGGGGCGGTGGCCGAGAAGCTGGCTCTCGATGCCCTGCGTCCGGCCGGCGCGCTCACGGTGGCCATCGCCTCCATCGCGCTGAACCTCGTCCTCGAGAACGTGGTGCGCTTCGCCTTCGGCAACGATCTGCGCGGCTTCGACCTGCCCATCGTGGCCGACCTGCGCTTCGCCGGCCTGCGCGTCGGGCCGCAGCAGATCCAGAGCCTCGTGCTGGCGCTGGCCATCATGGCGGCACTGTTCGCCTTCCTGCGCTGGACGCGCTTCGGGCGCGCCATGCGGGCCGTCGCCGACAACGCCGACCTCGCTCGCCTCAAGGCCATCGATCCGGCCCTCGTGGCCACCGTGACCATCTTTCTGGGCGCCGGCCTGTCGGGGGTCGGCGGCGTGCTGATCGGGCTCGACACCTCGATCGACCCCCTCACCGGCTACCGCGTCCTGCTCGCGGTCTTCGCCTCCGCCGTGCTGGGCGGACTGGGCTCGATCCCGGGAGCCGTCGCCGGCGCGCTCATGCTGGGCATCTCCGAGGAGCTCGCCCTGCTCGTGTTTCCGGCCACCTACCGCTCGGCGGTCGGCTTCGCCGCGATCCTCCTGATGCTGACCTTCCGGCCCCGCGGCCTCCTGGGCGAAAGGGCCGCCTGATGCTGTCCTACCTCGTCTTCACCCTCACCATCGGCGGGCTCTACGCCCTGCTCGCGCTCAGCCTCAACCTGATCTGGGGCGGGGTCGGGATGGTCAATCTGGGGCTCGCCGGGTTCTTCGGCCTCGGGGCCTACGCCACCGCGATCGCGACGGGCGCCGGCGCCCCCCTCGTGGTGGGGCTGGCGGCCGCCCTCCTGGTGGGCGTCGCGGCGGGCGGCCTCGTCACCTTCGCGACGCTGAGGCTGCGGGACGACTACCTGGCCATCGTGACGCTCGGCTTTGCCGAGGTGGTGCGCCTGGTCGCCCTGAACGAGCGCTGGCTGACAAAGGGCTCCGACGGAATCTCGGGCATCAGGGCGCCGTTCAAGGCGGAGCTCGGAACTGCCGGCTTCGCCTGGTTCTACCTCGCCTTCGTCACGGCCATCGTCATCGCGGTCTGGCTGCTGATGCGCCGCCTGGACCGCGCGCCGATCGGCCGCGCCATGAAGGCCGTGCGCGAGGACCAGGAGCTGGCCCGCTTCGCCGGGAAGGACGTCCTGCGGCTCAAGTTCCAGGCCTTTGCCGTCTCGGCCGCCATTGCCGGCCTGTCCGGCGCCCTTTACGCCCATTTCCAGTCCTACGTCGCGCCGGACCACATCCAGCCGCTGATCACCATCTACATCTTCCTCGCCGTGACCGCCGGCGGCGTCGGCCGGCCGGCCGGCGCGGTGCTGGGAGCCTATGCCGTCGTGATCTTCCTGGAGGGCACGCGCTTCGCGGCCGAGATCGTGCCGGGGCTGCAGCCGGTGCAGCTGGCGGCGTTGCGCGAGATCATGGTCGGGATGGCGCTGATTCTCATCCTGCGCCTGAAGCCGCAGGGCGTGCTGCCCGAACGCAATCCACCAGCCCCGAGGCCTGCCGCATGACGTCCTCTTCCCACGAACCGCTCGCCACCCTCGCCGCCCTGCTGGCGCAGCCGGGCCAGCCGGACACGCTCTTCAAGGCCGTGGACGAGGCGACGAAGACGCTCGTCGGCCACCGTCTGTTCACGCTTCTCTACGTGGACGGCCAGGAGGTCGCGCGCATCTACTCCAACCGCCCCGCGGAATACCCCGTGTCCGGGCGCAAGCCCATGGGGCCGACCCCCTGGGGGGCGCATGTCCTGCAGGGCCGGCAGCCCTATCTCGGCCGCGACGTGGCCGGCATCCGGTGGGCCTTCTTCGACGCACCCCTCATCGAGAGCATGGGCCTCGGCTCGGTCATCAACGTCCCGGTGCTCTACGACGGCCAGACCATCGGCACGATGAACCTGCTCGACGTCGAGTATCACTACCGCGAGGAGCACGTGGCGCCGGTCGTCCGCCTGGCGCCGCTCCTCGTGCCCGCCTTCCTCGCCGCCCGTTTCGCCGCCCGCGCCGCCTGAGCATCGGAGACCTGCCGTGACCCTGACCCTCTTCGCCAACGCCCGCATCGTCGACGGCACCAGCGCACACCGACCCGACCCCGTGGACGTCCTCGTCGAGGACGGGACCATCCGCGAAGTCGGCAGGATCACGTCGGAGAAGGCGAAGCGGATCGACCTCGCCGGTCGCACCCTGATGCCCGGCCTGATCGACGCGCACGTGCACGTGGTGGCGGCCACCGCCGATCTCGGCCGCAACGCCATGCTGCCCGACAGCCTCGTCACCATCCGCTCGCTGGCCATCATGAAGGCCATGCTGATGCGCGGCTTCACCACGGTGCGCGACGTCGGGGGCTGCGACCAGGGCCTGCGCGTCGGCGCGGCCGAGTGCGAGATCCCGACACCGCGGCTCGTCATCTCGGGCAAGGCGCTGAGCCAGACCGGAGGCCATTGCGACTTCCGCGGCCGCTACGACGACCGTATGCCGCCGCAGCGCTCCTTCCGCCTCGGCGCGCTCGGCCGGATCGTCGACGGGGTCGACGAGATCCGCCGCGGCGCACGCGAGGAGATCAAGGGCGGCGCCGACTTCATCAAGATCATGGCCAACGGCGGCGTCGCCTCCCCGACGGACCCGATCCACTTCCTCGGCTTCTCCCGCTCCGAGCTCGACGCGGTGGTCGAGGAAGCGCGCATGGCCGGCACCTACGTCTCGGCGCACCTCTACACCGACGAGGCCATCCGGCGCTGCGTCGAGGCCGGCGTCCACTCCCTCGAGCACTGCAACCTGATCAAGCCCGACACCGCGAAGCTCGCGGCCTCCAAGGGCGCGGTCGCCGTGCCGACGCTGGTCACCTACGACAAGCTCGCCTCGGAGGGCGCCAGCCTCGGCTTCCCGGCGACGTCCGTCGCCAAGATCGACACGGTGCGGCTCGCGGGCCTGGAGTCGCTGTCGATCATGCGGGAGGCAGGCCTCACCATGGCCTACGGCTCCGACCTGCTGGGTGAAATGCACCGCCACCAGTCTGAGGAGTTCGTGATCCGCGGCCGCGTCCTGCCGGCCCACGAGGTCATCGCCTCGGCCACCCACGTGGCCGCGACGCTTCTGAACCTGTCGGGCAAGGCCGGCACCGTCGCCCCGGGCGCCTTCGCCGACCTGATCGTGGTCGACGGCGACCCGCTGGCCGACCTGTCGCTGCTGACGAAGCAGGGCCGGCACATGCCCATCATCATGAAGGACGGCGCCTTCGTGAAGCGCACCCGGCTGGATTGACGGCACTGAAGTCCCTGACGTCACAAAGATCCTCGTCCTGAGCAGGCTGCGCAGCAGGCGTGTCGAAGGACGCACAATGGCGCCGCCGCGGCACCGTGCGTCCTTCGACACGCGGCCTTTGGCCGCTGCTCAGGATGAGGACGTCGGGGGCTGAAAAGATGCCATCGAACGCAGATGTCGAGCTGCAAAAAAAATCCGCGCGCCATCCCTCTTGAACGGAAAAAAGGGCGCACCTAACTCATCCGCCGGACGGCTGCGCCCGAGGCTCGATGGGCCGGGTACCGGCCGGTCCCTTTGACAAACTGACCCGTTCAACGATGGAGGAACTGATGAAGTTTCGGCCGCTTCACGATCGTGTCCTGGTCCGCCGCATCGACGCGGAAGAGAAGACCGCCGGTGGGATCATCATCCCCGACACGGCCAAGGAGAAGCCGCAGCAGGGCGAAGTGCTGGCCGTCGGCGCCGGCACCCGCGACGAGACCGGCAAGCTGACCCCCCTCGACGTGCGGCCCGGAGACCGGGTGCTGTTCGGCAAGTGGTCCGGCACCGAGGTCAAGATCGACGGCGAGGACCTGCTCATCATGAAGGAGAGCGACATCCTCGGCATCGTCGAGGACACCGTCGCCCGCAAGAAGGCCGCCTGACCGGGGCCTATTCGATCCCATCACGTCTCACAGGAGTGATGTTCCATGGCTGCAAAGGACGTCAAGTTTTCCCAGGACGCGCGCGAGAAGATGCTGCGCGGCGTCGACATTCTCGCCAACGCCGTGAAGGTCACGCTGGGCCCCAAGGGGCGCAACGTCGTGATCGAGAAGAGCTTCGGCGCGCCCCGCATCACCAAGGACGGCGTCACCGTCGCCAAGGAGATCGAGCTCTCCGACAAGTTCGAGAACATGGGCGCCCAGATGGTGCGCGAGGTGGCCTCGAAGCAGAACGACGCCGCCGGTGACGGCACCACCACGGCCACGGTGCTGGCCCAGGCCATCGTGCGCGAGGGCTCGAAGGCCGTGGCCGCCGGCATGAACCCCATGGACCTCAAGCGCGGCGTCGATCTCGCCGTCGAGGCCGTCGTGAAGGACCTGCAGAAGAACGCCCGCAAGGTCACCTCAAACGACGAGGTCGCCCAGGTCGGCACCATCTCGGCCAACGGCGACGCCACCATCGGCGCGATGATCGCCCAGGCGATGCAGAAGGTCGGCAATGAGGGCGTGATCACGGTCGAGGAGGCCAAGACCGCCGAGACCGAACTCGACGTGGTCGAGGGCATGCAGTTCGACCGCGGCTACCTCTCGCCCTACTTCATCACCAACTCCGAGAAGATGGTGGTGGAGCTCGAGGACCCCTACGTCCTCATCCACGAGAAGAAGCTCTCGGGCCTGCAATCCATGCTGCCGCTGCTCGAGGCCGTGGTGCAGACCGGCAAGCCCTTGCTCATCATCGCCGAGGACGTCGAGGGCGAGGCACTGGCCACGCTCGTCGTGAACCGGCTGCGCGGCGGCCTGAAGGTCGCGGCCGTCAAGGCGCCGGGCTTCGGCGATCGCCGCAAGGCGATGCTCGAGGACATCGCCATCCTGACCGGCGGCCAGATGATCGCCGAGGATCTCGGCATCAAGCTGGAGAGCGTCACGCTCGGCATGCTCGGCCGTGCCAGGAAGGTGCGGATCGAGAAGGAGAACACCACGATCGTCGACGGCGCCGGCAAGAAGAAGGACATCGAGGGCCGCGTCCAACAGATCAAGGCGCAGATCGAGGAAACGACCTCGGACTACGACCGCGAGAAGCTGCAGGAGCGCCTCGCCAAGCTCGCCGGCGGCGTGGCCGTCATCCGGGTCGGGGGCGCCACCGAGGTCGAGGTGAAGGAGAAGAAGGACCGCGTGGACGATGCGCTCAACGCCACCCGCGCCGCGGTGGAAGAGGGCATCCTGCCGGGCGGTGGCGTGGCCCTGCTGCGTGCGCTCAAGGCGCTGGACGGCCTGAAGCCGCACAACGACGACCAGAAGACCGGCATCGAGATCGTCCGCAAGGCGATTTCCGCGCCGGCCCGCCAGATCGTCGACAACGCCGGCGAGGACGGCTCGGTGGTGCTGGGCAAGCTCCTGGAGAAGCCTGACTACGCCTGGGGCTACGATGCCCAGAACGGTCGCTACGGCGACATGTACAAGCTCGGCATCATCGACCCGGCGAAGGTGGTCCGCACCGCGATTCAGGACGCCGCGTCGGTGTCCGGCCTGCTGATCACGACCGAGGCGATCGTCGCCGAAAAGCCGAAGAAGGACGCCCCGATGCCCGCGGCGCCCGGCGGCGGCATGGACTTCTGAGCCACCCAGGCTCCGGTCTCAGGAAAGGGCGCCCTCACCGGCGCCCTTTTTTCACGTGAATCACCGCGCTGCCGTGGAGGCGACGCCGCTGACATGGTTGAGGCTGGTCCAGGCCGTCTCGGTCTGGCTCTCCCGCTTCACGTAGACGTAGCCGGTCCTGAGCCAGGGCAGGACGTCGTTGCGCTTGTTGTCCAGGATGAAGTCCCCGCGATCCGTCCGGATCATCAGCACCGCATGGCCCTCGTTGCGCTCGTCCAGCACGACGGTCATCGGCATGGCGCGGCGGGGCAGGCCCAGCGCCACCAGGCGCTTGCGCTTGAGGAGCTGGTAGTCCTCGCAGTCGCCGTAGCCGTCCTCGGCGAAGTCCCACTTGTCCACGACCCCCCAGTGCTCGAGGTCGGTCATCGGCCGCACGAACGCGTTGACCTCACGGTTGACGGTGACGATGTCGCGCCACAGCGAGGGCGTGAGCCGGATGGTGTCGGGTTCGGACAGATTGACCCGGCATTCCTCGGTATAGGCCTGGCAGAACGTGATCCACGCCGCCATCGGGCGAGCCGGTCCGGTGGCCGGGACCGACACCGTCGTCGCGGGCAGGGATGTCACGGAGTCGCCCAGCGACACCGGCATGATGGAGGAGCCGGCGAGCGTCTGGGTGCGCCGTGCATCGCCGGCGGCAAAGGCGGGCACGACCGCGAATGCCACCGCGGCTGCAGCTGCCAGGACGAGGAAATGGTGTACGCGCATGATCTTCACCCTTGATCGGGTGAGATCCTGGCGGCCGGATTGCCGTGAACTGCTGATCGAATAGCGTCAAATTTGACGGGTTGCGCCGGCTTGGCCGCAGCCGATGAAGTTGTGGTCATCGGCAGATTGGGCCGATGACCACGTTTTTGCGCTAATCAACCGAGAGTTTGTTTTGAATTGTAGGGATCGTCCTCGTCGCGGCCCCCCTCAGAAGTACCAGGGGACATTGTAGTAGTCGTAGACGCTGCGCCCGAACTGGGGATCGCTCCAGGGCGAATCCGCCGCGACGTAGCTCGGCGCGGCCTCGAGCTGGTCCTTGGTGATGTCGACGACGAAGCCGCCCAGCCGGGTGTCGTAGGTCAAGGTGCGCCAGGGCAGCGGATGGTAGCGCTCGCCGAGCCCCAGGAACCCGCCGAAGCTCATCACGGCGTAGGCGACCTTGCCGGTGAGCTTGTCGATCATGACCGTCGAGACGGTGCCGAGGCTGTGGCCGTCGCGATCGTACACGCCCGTCCCTTCCACCTTGTCGGCGGCGATCAGGCGCTCGGTTTCCTCGATCGGGAGTTCGCCGCGGCGGCCGGCATCGTGCGCGAGCTGGTGAGGATCGGGCATGGGGGCTCTCCCTTCAGCGCGGTTGGACGGGAATGGTGCTGCCGGGCGATCCCGGCGGCGGGATGACCTTGGTGGTGCCCGGATCAGGGACGGGCGCCGGCACGTGGATCTCCGGATCGACGTTCGCCGGGGGCTTGATGACCCCGTTGGAGTTCTCGAGCTGCCGGCTCAGGCTCCCCGTGGGCGGATCGTCCGAGGGCTTGGTGCCCAGCGGCGGGTCGACCTTCTCGGGGACCGTGGTCTGCGGATTGGGCTTGGCCGGCAGCGTCGGCGGTTGCGACGCCTCCTGGGCCTGGATCGAGGTGGCCCCGAGGCCGATGAAGAGAACCGTCGCCGCTGTGGCGACGAGGGTCCGTTTTCCAATGGCAGGCATGGCACTCCCCGGACTGCGACGCCGGGGCCTGCGGCCGGCCCGGCCGCCGCTCCGCGGCTTCCGGCGTCAACGGCGCAGCGCGATGCCGGTTCCCCCCGGCCAAAACGGCTTGCAGCGCGAGCCCGGCCTGACCAAAGTGGCGCCCGACGTCATGCCGCCCGAAAGAGCGGCCACAGCAGGGAGACGAGAATGTCGTCAGCACGCAAGATCGCGATCGTGACCGGAGCGGGCAGCGGCGTGGGCCGTGCGGTCGCGCTGACGCTGGCGCGCAACGGCTACGCGGTTGCGCTGGCCGGACGCCGGCGGGAGCCGCTGGAGGCGGTGGCCGCGACGATCGGCGCCGGACAGGCCCTGGCGGTCCCGACCGACGTGGGCGACCCGGCCTCCGTGCGCGCGCTGTTCGACAAGACCGTCGACGCTTTCGGCCGTATCGACGTGGTGTTCAACAATGCCGGCAGCGGCGCCCCGGCCATTCCGGTGGAGGAGCTGTCTTTCGAACAGTGGAAGGCCGTCGTCGACGCCAACCTCACTGGCACCTTCCTGTGCATCCAGCAGGCCTTCCGCGTGATGAAGGCACAGACCCCGCAGGGCGGCCGCATCATCAACAACGGCTCCGTCTCCTCGCATGTGCCCCGTCCCAACTCCATGCCCTACACGGCGACCAAGCACGGCGTGCTCGGTCTCACCAAGACGGCAGCGCTGGACGGCCGGCCCTTCAACATCGCCGTCGGCCAGATCGACATCGGCAACGCCGCCACCGACATGACGGAACGGATGAAGGCCGGGGTGCTGCAGGCGAACGGCACGGTGGCGCCGGAACCCACCATGGACGCGCAGCACGTCGCCGACGCGGTGCTCTACATGGCCGGCCTGCCGCTCGACGCGAACGTCTTCACCATCACGGTGATGGCGACGCAGATGCCCTACGTCGGCCGGGGCTGACCCGCCTCTCCCGTGCCCCGCACCGGCTTGCGGGCCGGCGCGGGGGCCGTGACGCGCTCCCCCGCGGCAACCGCCAGCGTCATCGCCAGGCACATCGTGGCCGAAAGCGAGCGGAAGGCCCCGTAGTCGGACTCGACGACCTCGAACCAGATCCGCGCGTGCGGCTGCAGGGGGCTGAAGACGCTGTCGGTGATGACGATGACGGGCGTGCCGCGCTCGGCCGCGAGGCGGGCCTGCTCGACCGTGAACGGCGTGTAAGGGGTGAAGCTCACCGCGATCATGGCATCGCGAGGGCCGGCATTGGCGAGCTGCTCGGGCCCGAGGCTGCCGACATTGTCCACCAGCACGCCGCGCAGGTTCAGCTTCGGCATGGCGTAGGCCAGGTACGCGGCGATGGGAAAGGCCCGCCTCTGACCGAGCAGATAGATCGAGTCGGCCCGCGCCAGGATGTCGATCGCCGTCTCGAGATCGCTCGAAGACACCGTCTGGCGCATCCGGTCCAGCGAGGCTGCGGCCGTTTCCGAGAAGCCGAACAGCAGGCGCAACGGGTCGCGGCCGGCCGTGCCGGCATCGTTGAGCGTGCGCAGGCGATCGGCATAGTCCGGCCAGCCTTCGCGCAGGCGATGCCGGAAGACGCTCTGGAGGTCCGAGAAGCCGGCATAGCCCAGCGCCTTGGCGAAACGGACCAGCGTCGAGGGTTGAACGGCGGCGAGCGTCGCGATGCTCGCGGCCGTGCCGAAGGCGACCTCGTCGGGATGCTCGACGGCAAAGGCCGCCACCTGCTGAAGGCGCCGCGGAAGATCGCCACGACGCTCGGCAAGCACGGCCTTCAGGCTCTCGAAGTCGCGCGGGGTCGTCGGGTCGGGCATCCGGCTCTCCGGAACGGGGGAGCCGTCATCAAATCATGCCGGAACGGATTTTCCAACAAAGTCGCGTTTCGGCAGTTTCATTCCGCCGCCGGCGCAGGATTCTGGTCTTGCGCCGGCCGGACCCGCTCAGCGGCGGCGGAAATTCGGACGTGCGGGACCACCGGGCGCCGACGAAGCCCGTTCGTCCTTGTGACGGAACACGAGACGCGCCTTGTCGAGGTCGTAGGGCGACATCTCGACCGTCACGCGGTCGCCGGCGAGCGTCTTGATGCGATTCTTCTTCATCTTGCCCGACGTGTAGGCGACCACCGAGTGGCCGTTGTCGAGCTGTACGCGATACCGCGCGTCCGGGAGGAGCTCGGTCACGAGCCCTTCGAAGGCGATGGTTTCTTCCTTGGCCATCGAGTCATCCACGTTAGGGTACAGGAGCGACACCCGCCGGTCGGCGATCGACGCGTCACGCTGCTGCCACGAGGGCGCGCACACGCGACGACGCCGCTTCTCAGCGGCCCGCTGCCCGGTCCCTACTCCTCCTGAGGCCGATGCTCAAGGGCAGGCCTCGAAAAAATGAAGGACCGGGCGCTCCTTCCCGTCTGTGTCCGGCGACTCCCGGCCGGGAAGCCGTTCAGACCGTTTCCCGCGTGACGTGGACGGGCTCGTCGGTACGGGAGCGGGCAAGGCGTGGAGGACCCATGCGATCGGCAATGTAAAGGCCCAGGCAACTTCCGCCCACGATCCAGAGAAACAGAACAAGACCCATGTATTCCATGACCGATCTCCTTTGTAAGGATGCAATGGTCACGGAAACGACGGCTGGGGGGTAATGTTCCTGGGACGACGCTACAGGGGCGGGCGGTCTGGCGTGGGGGAGGCCGGGTCGAGCATCCCGGGGATCGGCAGGCGCTCCATCGCGGCGGCGTAGGCCGCGGTCCGGCGACGGCGCCGGGCCTCGGCGAGCACGTGGGTCATCACCCCGAGCAATCTCACGTTGCGGGCCAGAGCCTTCAGGTCCTGTTTCGTGTCGGGCTCCGGCACGTCGTCGGCCAGCCATTCCAGCTGACGCGCGACCGCCTGGTAGTCGGTATGCATCAGCGCCCCCGGGCGTCGAGAGCTTCGCTGCAATGGTGGGAGGACGCGTCCTACACGAAGGCCCTTGGACTGACTCTCACCGGAATTGCATCAGCTTTCATAAGGCAAAGTCCCCGCTTCTCCAACGTATTTCGGCCGTGTCGCGGGATGAGTGAAATTGACGAATGCACGACCACGGGCCGTCATCTTACCGAGGCCTGGACGGATTCTGCACGAGGCGTGCGGCGGCCTCGGCCAACTCGCGGGGGTGGAAGGGTTTTTCCATCACGATCGTCGGTTCGTCGGGCATCAGGAACGCCTTCGCGGCATAGCCCGTGATGACCACCACCGGGAGGCCCGGCCGGATCTGCCGGCAGCGCCGCGCCAGGACCAGCCCGCTCATGTCCGGCATGTCGATGTCGGTGATCAGCGCGTCGAAATCCGGCCGCAGCGTGAAGGCCGACAAGGCCTGCTTCCCCGACGTCGCGCTTTCGGTGACGATCCCCTCGTCCTCGAGGAAGTCGCAGAGCGTCTCCGCGATCATGGCTTCGTCATCGACGACGAGAAACTTCATCACCCGGGCCTCCTTGGGCAGACCTGGCGCAACCAAGTGGGCTCGCGCGTGCGTTGATCGACCGCGATGGTAATCCACTCGCGGCGCCTTAACATTTGGGAGATTGCTTACCGGGGAATGCTTAGGCCCCGATCATCCGCTGTTCCCACCGCCTGAAAGAGGCCGGGCGACGAGCCCGGGTGACGCATGCCGGCAAGGCGCAACGCCTACTACCAGGGTCCCCGGTCGGACCACTTCGACGGACGGGTCTTCTTCAATCCGGGTCGCCCCTGGACGAAGACACCCCTCGACCTGCTCAAATGGAACCTGTCACGCGAAGGCAAGGAACCGTGGCCGGCACAATGGCCCGCGACCCGGGCGCCCCGGCCCGAGGCGCGGGTGGAGGGCGACAGGCTCGTCCTCACGGCCATCGGCCACGCGAGCTTCCTGCTGCAGACGGCCGGGCTGAACATCCTGCTCGATCCCGTCTGGTCCCCACGCGTCTCTCCCGTACGCTTCGCCGGGCCGCAGCGCGTCAACGCGCCGGGTGTCGCCTTCGAGGAACTGCCTGCGATCGACGTCGTCCTGCTCACCCACAACCACTACGACCATCTGGACGTGGACACGCTCGGCAGGCTCGGCCGCGAGCACGCGCCGCGCCTCGTCACGGCGCTGGGCAACGACAGCATCCTGCGCAAGGCGGGCATCGCCATGCCCATGTCCGCGCACGACTGGGGAGAGCAGATCGCGCTCGCGGACGGCGTGAGCGTCACCTTGGCCGAATGCTACCACTGGTCCGCCCGCGGGCTCTTCGACCGCCGCCACGCGCTGTGGACCGCGTTCGTGCTGGAGACGCCGGGAGGCGTGATCTACCACATCGGCGACACGGGCTATGGCGACGGCCGGCCCTTCCGGGCCGTGCGGGAGCGTTTCGCGGCACCGCGCCTCGCCATCTTGCCGATCGGGGCCTACGAGCCGCGCTGGTTCATGAAGGACCAGCACGTCAACCCCGACGAGGCGGTCCGCATCATGCTGGACACCGGCGCGGTCCATGCGGCGGGCCACCACTGGGGCACGTTCAAGCTCACCGACGAAGGCATCGAGCGGCCGCCGCAGGCTCTCGAGGTGGCCCGGCGCCAACACGGCGTGGCCGCCGAACGCTTCCGGCCGATGGCGCCGGGCGACGTGTGGGAGGTTCCGCCCGCCTGAAAGCGGGACAGGCGTCAGCCGGGAGGCAGCCCCAGAACGTGGCCGAGTTCGTCGGGGGTGCCGACGATGGCGGCCGCGCCCGCGGCCGTCAGCTCGGCATCCGATCCGTAGCCCCAGCGCACGCCGATGGTGGCCATGCCGACGGCGGCCGCGCCGATCGCATCATGCTCGCGATCGCCGACGATGACGCTGTCGGCGGGGTCGAGGCCTTCGGTCGCGAAGAGGAAGCGCAGCAGCTCGCGCTTGTTGGCGCGGGTGCCGTCGAACTCGGAGCCGTAGATGCCCTCGAACCGCGCCGCCAGGCCGAAATGCTCGAGGATGCGGACCGCATAGACCCGCACCTTCGACGTGGCCACGAACAGCCGCCGGCCGTCGGCCTCGAGCCTCGCGAGGAGGGCGGGAATGCCGGCGATCACCTCGTTCTCGAACAGCCCGACGACACCGTAGCGCTCCCGGTAGAGCGCGACCGCGCGGTCGGCCTCGGCATCCGACCCGAGCAGCTTGACGAAGCTCTCGCGCAAGGGCGGGCCGATGACCCATTCGAGATCGTCCGCCGAGGGAGGCGTCCGTCCGAGCCTTTCCAGCGCCACCTGGAACGACCGGGTGATGCCGGGCTTGGGATCGGTGAGCGTTCCGTCGAGGTCGAAGATCACCACGCCGGGCCGCGGGGGCAGGGCGCGGCGCGGCGGATCCGCGGGATCGTGGGACATGGGGGAGCGAACGGGGGTTACTTCGGCTGCACGTAGATGAAGAGTTCCATGCCGGTGTCCCCGGCATCCTTGCCCGGGTTCACGTATTCCTCGGTGAAGGACTCCTTCACCTCGATCCCCTTGGCGTCGAGATAGGCCGAGATCGCCTCGTAGGTGGAATCGATGTCGTCGTAGGGCGCGCGGTGCACGAAGCGGATGGCCCGGCCCTCGGGCGTCTTGCCGACGCCGATCTCCGGCGCGAGGCCGCCGGGGCGGCCCGCCGGGGCGGCGGCCAGGGGCAGCTGGGCCTCGAACTTGAACCCGGTGTCGTCGGTCTCCAGGAACGAGGCCAGGGGAACGCCGGCCGCCTGCAGCCCGGCCTTGCCGGCTTCGGTCTTGAGCTTGTCGAAGGCCTTGATGAGGACGTCGTAGCCGTCGTCCCAGGTGGACTGGCCACGCACCGTCAGGGCCGGCCGGGAGGACAGGACGACCTCGTCCGGCATCGAGGGATCGGCCGGCGCGGGCGTCAGCGTGAGCGGGGCGGGCGTGCCCTGCGCCGCCGGAGGGACGGGTGCGGGCACGGTCGGGGCCGGAGCCACGGGCGCGGCCGGCGCGGGAGAGGCCGGGGCCGGCGTGGCGGGGGCCGGCGCGGCGGGCGCGGGGGTCTGGGTCTGGGCCTGGGCCACCGTGAGCCCCACCCCCAGCACGATCGCGGCGATGGCCGGACCGCGCTTCCACACCGGGTTACGAACGCATGTCCTGGCCATCGCGACGCCTCCGGACGCCTTCACAGGGCAGCCCGAATCGGCCGCCATCATGATCCGATTGTAGTGTCCACCCCCCACCCAAGTCGACCGTGAGCCATGCTGGGCGGCCCCGCGGAACAAGCCGGACTCGTCGAGATTGCGATCCGGGGCTATATGAGCGCCATCCGCGCACCGGCGGACCCGGAGACGAGACGAGCATGAGCGCGCTGAACGGCCGCCCGTATCTGAAGATGAACGGCGCGGGCAACGAGATCGTCGTCCTCGACCTGCGTGGCTCGACCGTTTCCGTGACCCCCGCCGAGGCACGGGCTATCGCGCGGGCACGCGAGTCCCATTTCGACCAGCTGATGGTGCTCCACGACCCGGTGACGCCGGGGACCGACGCGTTCCTGCGGATCTACAACACCGATGGCTCGCTGTCGGGGGCCTGCGGCAACGGCACCCGCTGCGTCGCCTGGGCGGCGCTGCAGGGCACCGACCGCCGGAGCCTTGTGCTGGAGACGCAGGCGGGCCTGCTGCCGACCACGCGGGACGGCGACGTGGTGTTCACGGTCGACATGGGCAGGCCCCGTCTGCGCTGGGACGAAATCCCCCTGGCCGAGCCGTTCGAGGACACGACGGGCATCGAGCTGCAGGTCGGGCCGATCGACGCCCCGGTCCTGCACACGCCATCCGTGGTGAACATGGGCAACCCGCACGCGATCTTCTGGGTCGCGGACGTCGAGGCCCATGACCTCGCCCGGGTCGGGCCGCTGCTCGAGAACCATCCGATTTTCCCAGAGCGCGCCAACATCTCGCTCGCACAGGTCACGTCGCCGACAACCATTCGGCTGCGGGTGTGGGAGCGTGGCGCCGGGCTGACGCGCGCCTGCGGATCGGCCGCCTGCGCCGTCGCCGTCGCCGCCGCCCGCAAGGGGCTGACCGGACGCCGGGTGGTGATCTCCCTGCCCGGAGGCGACCTGACCATCCATTGGCGCGAAGAGGACGACCACGTGCTGATGACCGGCCCGGTCGAGCTCGAGCACCAGGGCACGTTCCGCGCCGACCTCTTTGCGGGAGCCGCCTGAATGAGCGTCGAGGTCCTCACCTTCGGCTGCCGGCTCAACACGGTCGAATCCGAAGCCATGCGCCGCGAGGCCACGGCGGCCGGGCACGAGGGTCTCGTCATCGTCAACACCTGCGCCGTGACGGCCGAGGCGACCCGCCAGGCCCGCCAGGCCATCCGCCGCCTCAAGCGCGAGCGCCCCGACGCCAGGATCGTGGTCACCGGCTGCGCGGCGCAGGTCGAGCCCGAGCGCTTCGCCGGGATGGCCGAGGTCGACCGCGTCATCGGCAATGCCGAGAAGACCGCCGCCGCCACGTGGCAGGCGCTGGCCGATCCGGCCGCTTCGACCGAGCGCGTGCAGGTGGCCGACATCATGGCCGTGCGCGAGACCGCGCCCCATCTGCTCGACGGCTTCGAAGGCCGTACCCGGGCCTTCGTGCAGGTGCAGAACGGCTGCGACCATCGCTGCACCTTCTGCATCATCCCCTACGGCCGCGGCAATTCACGCTCCGTGCCGATGGGCGCGGTGGTCGACCAGGTGGCCCGCCTCGCGGACAACGGTTATGCCGAAGTCGTCCTCACCGGCGTGGACATCACGAGCTGGGGCGCCGACCTGCCCGGCACGCCGAGGCTCGGCACCCTGGTCAAGGCCGTCCTGAGGCACGTTCCGGCCCTGCGGCGCCTGCGGATCTCCTCGATCGACTCCGTCGAGGCGGACGACGACCTGCTCGAGGCCCTGGCCGACGAGGAGCGGCTGATGCCGCATCTTCACCTGTCGCTCCAGGCCGGCGACGACCTGATCCTCAAGCGCATGAAGCGGCGTCACCTGCGCGACGACGCCATCCGGTTCTGCGCCTCGGTGCGCGCGCGTCGGCCGGACGTCGTGTTCGGGGCCGACATCATCGCCGGCTTCCCCACCGAGACGGAAGCGATGTTCGAGCGCTCGCTCGATCTCGTGGAGGCCTGCGGGCTCACCCACCTCCACGTCTTCCCGTTCTCGCCCCGACCGGGCACTCCGGCCGCGAAGATGCCGCAGCTGGCGCGCGACGTGATCAAGGACCGCGCGAGGCGCCTGCGCGAGGTCGGCGAGGCCGCGCTGGAGCGCCATCTCGCCGCGCAGGTGGGATTGCGGCGCAGCGTCCTGGTGGAAACGGAGTCGCTGGGGCGCACCGAGGGTTTCACGCCGGTCCGGCTCAATGCGCCCTTCGAGCCCGGCGTGATCGTGGACCTGCCGATCGCCGGCCACGACGGGCGCATGCTGCTGGCGGCCTGACCGGATCCCGTTTCGAAAGACGTGGAGCCTCTCAACCGCTCCAGCCGCAAGCCTTGAGCCTGTCGGTCATGTGCACCGGCACGGGCGCCTCGACCCGGATCGGATCCTTGTTCTTGGACAGCGGAACCACCACCTCCCGGGCATGCAGCTGAAGCCCCGGCCCCCCCGAGCGCGGCCCGGACCCGTAGACGGGGTCGCCGACGATCGGCCAGCCGGAGGCGGAGCAGTGAACCCGCAGCTGATGGGTGCGGCCGGTGAGCGGCTCCATCGCGAGCCAGGCGATCGGGGAGCCCGCGTCCGGGTCGACGCCCCGGCCCATGACGCGCCAACGGGTCTGGGAGGCCTGGCCCTCATCGTCGACCTTCATCCACCAGCCACGCCCGGGATCGAGCCGGCCGAGCGGCAGGTCGATCAGGCCTTCGTCGGCGGCGGGACCACCGTCCACGACCGACCAGTAGGTCTTGCCGACCTTGCCCTGCTTGAAGAGCTTGCCCAGCGCCTCGAGCGCCTTGCGGTGGCGACCGAGCACCAGGCAACCGGAGGTGTCCTTGTCGAGGCGGTGGGCGAGCGCCGGAGGCCGCGGCAGGCCGAAGGTCAGCTGGTCGAAGAACTGCTCGAGGTTGATCTCGCCCGCGGCGGCCTTCGGGCCCTTGTGCACGGGAACGCCCGCCGGCTTGTCGATGACGAGCATCAGCCCGTCCCTGTAGAGCAGGCGCGGGAGCAGATCGAGCGCGGGCGAGGGAGCGGGAACGGTGGTCATGGCCGACGCTTAGAGGATTTGGGGCCCGGCGCAAACCGCTTCCGGTCCGGCCGGGAAACCGGTAAGCGAGGGCTGCAACGGTGAAGGATCCATGAGCGACACCAACGGCGACGACGCCCCGAAGAAAGCCGGCCTTCTGTCGCGCCTGTTCGGACGCGAGGCTCCCGCCCCGCAGCCGGCGAGCCCGGCGGCCGAGCCGCGCCTGTCCTGGTGGCAGCGGCTGAAGCAGGGGCTGTCCCGCTCGTCGGGCGCCATCGGCACCGGCATCACGGACCTCTTCACCAAGCGCAAGCTCGACGAGGACACGCTCGAGGGTCTCGAGGACATCCTCGTCCAGGCCGACCTCGGCGTGGACGTGGCAGGCAGGATCGTCGAGGCCGTCGGCAAGGGCCGCTACGGCAAGGACATCGCGCCGGAAGAGGTGAAGGCGATCCTCGCCGCCGAGGTCGAGCGCACCCTGGCACCGGTCGCGCGGCCCCTCGTCGTCGACGACCGGACGAAGCCCTTCGTCATCCTGATGGTGGGCGTCAACGGCTCGGGCAAGACGACCACGATCGGCAAGCTCACCTCCAAGTTCCGCAGCGAGGGACGCTCGGTGATGCTGGCGGCCGGCGACACCTTCCGCGCCGCGGCGATCGAGCAGCTCAAGGTCTGGGGCGAACGCAACGGCTGTCCCGTCGTGGCCCGTCCCCAGGGCGCCGATGCGGCGGGCCTGGCCTTCGATGCGCTGACGCAGGCGCGCGAAGCCGGGACCGACGTGCTCCTCATCGACACCGCCGGCCGGCTTCAGAACCGGACCGAGCTGATGGCCGAGCTCGAGAAGGTCGTGCGCGTGATCCGCAAGGTCGATGCGCAGGCTCCCCACGCGGTGCTGCTCGTGCTCGACGCGACCGTCGGCCAGAACGCCATTTCGCAGGTGGAGATCTTCGGAAAGGTCGCGGGCGTGACCGGGCTCGTGATGACCAAGCTCGACGGAACCGCGCGCGGCGGCATCCTGGTGGCGCTGGCGGCGCGCTTCGGCCTGCCGGTGCACTTCATCGGGGTGGGCGAGGGCATCGACGACCTCGAACCCTTCGAGGCCGCCGACTTCGCCAAGGCGATTGCCGGGATCGACTGATCCCGATCGCTCACTCCACCTTGAGGACGATGCTGCCCAGGCCCTCGACCGAGCCGGTCATGGTCTGGCCGCGGCTCACCGCGCCGACGCCTTCCGGCGTTCCCGAGAAGATCACGTCGCCGGCCTTGAGCTCGAAGTAGGTGGACAGGATCGCGATCTGCTCGGCCACCGACCAGATCATGGCCGAAAGGTCGGAGGTCTGCTTCACCTGCCCGTCGATGAGGAGCTCGATCTTGCCCTTGGCGGGGTGGCCGACCTTAGAGGCCGGATGGATGGGCCCCACGGGCCCGGAGAAATCGGCGCTCTTGGCCACCTCCCAGGGGCGGGCCAGCTTCTTGGCCTCGTCCTGCCGGTCACGGCGGGTCATGTCGAGGCCGACCGCATAGCCGAACACGTGGTCGAGCGCCTTCTCGACCGGGATGTCCCGCCCGCCCGAGCCGAGCGCCACCACCATCTCGATCTCGTGGTGATAGCTGGAGGTCTGCGGCGGGTAGGGATGCACCGCGGCGACGCCGTCGGGCACGGGCTGCAGGGCGTCGGCCGCCTTGGCGAAGAAGAACGGCGGCTCGCGGGTCGGGTCTCCGCCCATCTCGCGGGCATGGGCGGCATAGTTGCGGCCGATGCAATAGACCCGGCGAACCGGAAAGAGCTTGTCGGTGCCCACCACCGGCAGGGCGGGGCGGGGATCGACGGAGATGACGTAGGACGACATGCGAGCCTCGAACGGCAGGACCCGGCACCCGGGATGGCGCCGCGGGGGACTGCTCTGCTAATAAGTTCGCACCATAACGGCCGTTGGCGCTCCGGCAAGGCCGGGGGTGGCGCGGCGGAAGGACGGATGCGGCATGGCTGAACCAGGCAAGGGCGACACCGGGCTCCTCGAGGGACGTGCGATGCGCTCCCTGAACCCGATCCTGAAGCTCGTGCTGGAGCTCGGCCCGCTCGTCGTCTTCTTCCTGGCCAACCAGAAGGCGGGCATCTACGCAGCGACCGGCCTCTTCATGGGCGCGGTGCTGATCTCCCTGGTGGTGTCCTACGTCCTCACCCGCCACCTGCCGGTGATGCCCATGGTCTCCGCCGTGGTCGTGCTGGTGTTCGGCGGACTGACGATCTGGCTGCACGACGACCTGTTCATCAAGCTGAAGCCCACCATCGTGAACAGCCTGTTCGGCGCGGTGCTCCTCGGCGGCCTGGCGTTCGGGCGGCCGCTGCTGCCGCTCGTGCTGGACACCGTGTTCCAGCTGACGGACGAGGGCTGGCGCAAGCTGAGCTTTCGCTGGGGCGTGTTCTTCTTCGTGCTGGCGGCGATCAACGAGGTCGTGTGGCGCACGCAGACGACCGACACCTGGGTCAACTTCAAGGTGTTCGGCATCATGCCGCTGACCATGGCCTTCGCGCTGGCCCAGACGCCGCTGATCCTGCGGCACGAGGCCAAGAGCGAGGACGGCGGCCAGGCCTGACCGGCCTCAGGGCTTCAGCTCGGCCCCGGCCTTGAGCAGCGCCTGGCGGAAGGGTCCCGCCAGCGCCTGCTCCGTCAACGGGCCGACGTGCTTGTAGGCAATCGCGCCGTTGGCATCGACGATGAAGCTCTCGGGAACGCCGTAGACGCCCCAGTCGATCGCGGCACGGCCCGCGGTATCGGCTCCGACGGCGCTGAACGGGTTGCCGAGCGCCCCCAGGAAACGGCGGGCGTTCTCGGCCTGGTCCTTGTAGTTGATCCCGACCAGCCGCACGCCCTGCATGCGCGCGAGCTGCATGAGGACGGGATGCTCCTCGCGGCAGGGCGCGCACCAGGACGCCCACACGTTCACGACCGTGACCTGGCCCTTCAGCGACGCGCTGTCGAGACCGGGCATCGCGGCCCCGTCTCGCTGCAGCCCGGCCACCGGCGGGAGCGTGAAGGCCGGCACCGGCCGGCCGATCAGGGCCGACGGCAGCTTGGAGGGATCGCCCGACTGCAGCCGGAAGAAGAACAGGAGCGCCAGCGCCGCGAAGGCCAGCAGCGGGATGGCGAGGAGCCAGCGGCGGGAGGGCGCGGCTGCGGCACCCGAGGCGGGATTGTCGGTCACGCGTCGCGCTCCGACCGGCGACGCACGCCGCGGCTCTCGAGCTGCGCCAGGGTCGCCTTGAGGCTGCGATGATCGAGCAGGGTGCGCACGACGAGCGCTCCGATCACGAGCACGGCCGCAGCGTAGGCCGCGATGATGTAGCCGGCATGGGTCATCAGCGGGCCGTCTCCAGTCCGGCTTCGACGCCGCCGTCACCCTGCGCGGCCAGGAGGCCCAGGGTGCGCACCCGGCGGCGCAGGATCTCGTTGCGCATTCCCGCCAGGTGCAGGGCGAAGAACAGGGCCGTGAACGACACGGCCATGATGAGGAGGGGATAGAGCATCGAGCTGTCGATGGTCGGCCCGCCCATGCGCAGCACGCTGGCGGGCTGGTGCAGCGTGTTCCACCAGTCGACCGAGAACTTCACGATGGGGATGTTGACGAAGCCGACGAGCGTCAGGATGGCGACCGACCGGCCGGCCCGCACCGGATCCTCGATGGCGTTCCAGAGCGCGATGACGCCGCAATACATCAGGAACAGCACGAGCACGGAGGTCAGGCGCGCGTCCCAGACCCACCAGGTGCCCCACATGGGCTTGCCCCACAGCGAGCCGGTGACGAGGCACAAGGCCGTGAACGCGGCGCCGAGCGGGGCCGCGGCCTTGGCCGACACGTCCGCCAGCGGGTGGCGCCAGACCAGGGTGCCGAGCGCCGACAGGGCCATCACGCTGTAGCAGGCCATGGCCAGCCACGCCGACGGAACGTGGATGTACATGATCTTCACCGAGTCACCCTGCTGGTAGTCGGCGGGCGCGACGAAGAACACGAGCCAAAGGCCGGCCGCTCCCGCGAGGAGAGCCAGGGCCCAGAGCACCGGAATGGCTTTCCCGGCCAGGCGCAGGAACACGGTGGGGTTTGCATAGCGCAGCATGGCTGTCTTCTACTGTCGGGCGAGCACGGCGGCAATGCGGCAGGCTATCAAAGCCCTTCGTAGAGGCCCGCCCGCGTCGGGGGCAGCCCAGCTGGTCCTCGCGTCCTGCGCGAGGCGACGGTCTGGAAGATCCCGACGGCGCCCCGCTCGAAGGCCAGGGAGCAGCCGGCCAGATAAAGCAGCCACATCCGGGTCTTCTCCGGTCCGACCTCGGCCTCGGCCTCCTGGCGGCGGGCCACCAGCCTGTCGCGCCAGAGGCGCGTCGTGCGCTGGTAGTGCTCGCGCCACCCCTCGACATCGTGAACTTCGAAGCGGGCGCGCTCGAGGTTGGAGACGGACATGCCGAGATGGTCGAGCTCGCCGCCGGGGAAGATGTAGCGCGTCAGCGCCTTGTACTCGGCCCGCATCTTCCGAAACGCCTTGTCGCTGCCCTTGGCCGGGCGCGCGATGCAATGATGCAGGTAGAGCCCGCGCGGCCGCAGGAGACGATGGATGGTGGCGAAATAGGCCGGGTGATTGTCGATGCCGACGTGCTCGAACATGCCGATCGACGCGATCTTGTCGAAGCTGCCTTCCAGCGCCCGATAGTCCTTGAGCTCGATGGTCACCCGGTCCGAAAGACCCAGGGCCGCGGCCTTGTCGCGGGCGAGCTTGGCCTGCTCCTCCGACAGCGTCACGCCATGGGCATGCACCCCGTAGTGCTGCGCGGCATGGCAGACGAGCGCGCCCCAGCCCGAGCCGATGTCGAGGAAGCGGTCGCCGGGCTGCAGCCGGAGCTTCCGGCAGATCATGTCGAGCTTGTCGCGCTGGGCCCGGTCGAGGTCGTCGTGCCAGTCGGGCTGGAACCAGGCGCAGGTGTAGACCATCTCCGCATCCAGAAAGAGCCGGTAGAAGGCATTCGAGACGTCGTAGTGATGGGCGATGTTGCGCTTGTTGACGGCGGCGTCGCCGGAGCGGGCATCGGCCTGCTCGCGGATGCCGTCCAGCGGCTGGGGCGCGTCGGCGGGGGCCCGCAGGAACAGGACGGCGGCCTTGGCGAGGCGTCCGAATTTCAGCCGGCGCAGCAGCCGGCCGATCTTGCCGGCGGGGCGAGCCGCCGCCAGGTCGAACAACGTGCCGTTCTCCAGGTCGATTCGGCCCGCCACATGGGCGTTGATGAGCGTGTCGAGGCTCGGCTTGCGCAGGAGCCCGGCCACGACACCCTCGTCGCGGAGAACCATGCGCAGGTCGCCGGGCGAACCGCCGGCCGGCACGGTGGTTCCGTCCCACAGGCGGAAGCCGAAAGGCAACGCGAGCACCGCATGGGCGTCTTCCAGCACGGCGCGGAACGCATCGAGCCGCCGCTGTCGAGCCTGGTCCATGCGCACTCCCATGCGTCGCGAATGCTGGCCTCCCGACTGTAGTGCACACAAACGTCTCCGCAACCACGACGAGCCGCCCCATCGAGAAGCCGACAGATCGCTGTTGCATCCCGTCCGGACTTGCGGCATATACCGCCCCGTCGGCGGCAACGCCGGTCGGATGCGGGTGTAGCTCAGGGGTAGAGCACAACCTTGCCAAGGTTGGGGTCGAGGGTTCGAATCCCTTCGCCCGCTCCAATTTCCCTCCTTCCCCAGAGGGTATCGAAAGGCCGCCGCGAGGCGGCTTTTTCGTTTTCGGGATTCGACTCGCCGTTCCAATCGGTCCGCAGGGACGGCCGCGACGGGCGCCCGGGGTGTTCCCACAACGGTGATGACGGGCGGTCTTCGGCGGGGCTAGGCTCCTCGAAGACGGAGGATCTCATGAAGCGCACGATGACCATCACCGCCGCCGATGGACGTTGCCCGGTGGGGCTGTTCTCGACGGGTCCCGGCAAGGGACCGAAACCCGGCGTCATCCTCTACATGGACGCGTTCGGACCCCGGCCGGGGCTCGACGTCATGGCGGAACGGCTGGCCGGCGAAGGATATGTCGTGCTCGTGCCGGACCTGTTCTACCGGCAGGGCGCCTACGGACCGTTCGACGCCAAGACGGCCTTCACCCAGGAAGACACCCGCAACGCGCTACGCGGAATCATGGCGGCCACCCCGCAGGAAATGACGCGCCGCGACACGGCCTACTTCCTGGACGTGCTGGCGGGCGAGGCCGGCGGCCGCGTCGGAGCGGTGGGCTACTGCATGGGCGGGGCCCGGGCCCTCACGGCGGCCGGAGCCTACCCGGACCAGGTCTTCGCGGCCGCGAGTCTGCACGGCGGCAACCTCGCCAGCGACGCCCCCGACAGCCCGCACCTCCTGGCCCCCCAGATGAAGGGCCGGATCTACGTGGGGGTGGCCGGCGTCGACAACAGCTTCCCGCCCGAGCAGTCGGCCCGCCTCGCGCTGGCTCTGCGCGAGGCGGAAGTCGACCACCTGATCGAGAACTATGTCGGCAAGCTGCACGGCTGGTGCGTGCCCGACCACGGCGTCTACGACGAGGCCGGGGCGGAGCGCCACTGGAAGCGCCTGCTGACCTTGTTCGACGAGACCCTGCGCTGATCCTGGACCTGCGCTGCGGTCGCCCTCAGGCGTCGCCGGTGCGCGGGTTGTGGCTGCGCTTGAGGTTGGGGGTCTGGGTCGGCTCCCTGCCGACCGCCGTGTCCGTCATGCCCACCTGGGGTCCCCTGACGCCGCCCTGCTTGGCTGAGCGATGCGGGGGTGTCGAGGCCTCGGGCCCGGCATCCTTCTTCATGCGCAGGGCCTTCTCGGCCGCCTTGTGGAGATCGCTGTCCTTTCCGCCGGTCATCGTCGCCTCCTCAGCTGTGGCCGCCATGGCCGCGGTTCTGGTGCCCGTGGTGGCCGCCCTGGCCCTGGACCTTCGGAGCGCCGCCCGCCCCGTCGCCGCCGCCATTCTGGCGTCCGCGGCCGTCATGCCGCTCGTCCGTGCCGCTGCGGTCCTGTGTTCCGCCACGCTCGCGGCCCTGGTGGCCCTGACTGGCAGGGTTCTCCTGGCCCGTCATGTCGAGGGGCTGATGGCCCTTCTGCTTCTCGGATCGGTTGTTGTGGTTGCGCACCGTCACGGCATGCCTCCTGCGTTGACCTCATGGGGGAGGATCAACGGCGCAGGGCGGCACCGGTTCGCGCGAAAACGCCTGCGTCAGCCGCGATGGCCGAAGATCGCGCTGCCCACACGCACATGCGTCGCGCCGAGCTGGACGGCCGCCTCGAAGTCCGCGCTCATGCCCATCGAGAGGACGGACAGCCCATTGCGCCGCGCGATCGTGGCCAGCAAGGCGAAATGCGGCGACGGCGGCTCGTCCACCGGCGGAATGCACATCAGCCCCTCGACCGGCAGCTCCCAACGCTTCCTGCAGGCCGCCAGGAAGGCATCGGCGTCCGCGGGGGCGACACCGGCCTTCTGCTCTTCCTCTCCCGTGTTGATCTGGACGAGCAACCGGGGAAGCTTGCCGCGCTTCCCGCGCTCCTGGGCCAACGCCACCGCGAGGCTTTCGCGGTCGACCGTTTCGATGACGTCGAACAGTGCGCAGGCCTCGCGCACCTTGTTGGTCTGCAGCGGCCCGATCAGATGCAGCTCGATGCCGGGGAAGTCGGCACGCAGGCCGGGCCACTTGCCGGCGGCTTCCTGGACGCGGTTCTCCCCGAAGATGCGCTGACCAGCGTCCAGGACCGGCCGGATGTCGTCCGCGCCGAAGGTCTTGGACACGGCCACGAGCGCGACGGCATCAGGCTTTCGACCGGCGTCCTCGGCCGCCCGACGGATGGAGTCCTGCACCTGCGCGAGGCGTTCGACGGAGGCGGCGGTCATGGACGGAGATCTCCACGGGATGGGCGTCCGCGTGGATAGCCAACGGGGCGTCCGCTGTCATCCCGACATGTCAGGCGGCGGGGCGCCGTTGACCGGCGCAGGCATTCGTGTCCTAGTCCGGCCGAGCGCGCCGCACCCTCGGCGCGAACGCGATTGCGTGTCCGCGCAGTCCTGTGACCGACGAGCCGAGCCCCTTTTTCGATACCCGAGCCTCTCTTTGCGATGACATCCGAGCGCTACAACGCCCGCGAGGCGGAGCCCAAGTGGCAGACTATCTGGGACGAGCGTGAGCTGTTCCGCACACGCAACGACGACCCCCGCCCGAAATACTACGTGCTCGAGATGTTCCCCTATCCCTCGGGGCGCATCCACATGGGGCACGTGCGCAACTACGCCATGGGCGACGTGGTGGCACGCTACAAGCGGGCCCGCGGCTTCAACGTCCTGCACCCGATGGGCTGGGACGCCTTCGGCATGCCGGCCGAGAACGCGGCCATGGCGAACAAGGTCCATCCGGCCCAGTGGACCTACGCCAACATCGCCACCATGCGCGGCCAGCTCAAGAGCATGGGCCTGTCGCTGGACTGGCACCGGGAGGTCGCGACCTGCGATCCCTCCTACTACCGCCACCAGCAGCGCATGTTCCTGGACTTCCTGTCCGCGGGGCTGGTCGATCGCAAGACGGCGAAGGTCAACTGGGATCCCGTCGACCAGACGGTGCTGGCCAACGAGCAGGTGATCGACGGCCGCGGCTGGCGCTCCGGCGCGCTGGTGGAACAGCGCGAGCTAACCCAGTGGTTCTTCAAGATCACCGACTACGCGCAGGACCTGAACGACGCGCTGGATGGGCTGGAACGCTGGCCCGAGAAGGTGCGGGTCATGCAGAAGAACTGGATCGGCCGGTCGGAAGGCCTGTCGGTGCGGTTCGCGCTCGACGCCGCGACGACGCCGTCCGGCGAGACCGAGGTCGAGATCTACACGACGCGACCCGACACGCTGTTCGGCGCGAAGTTCATCGCCATCGCCGCCGACCATCCGCTGGCGCGGGCCGCCGGCGCGCGTGACCAGGCGCTCGCCGACTTCATCGCCGAGTGCAAGCGCACCGGGACCGCGGCGGAACTGATCGAGAAGGCCGAGAAGAAGGGGTACGACACCGGCATTCGCGCCGTCCACCCCTTCGATCCCTCGTGGACCCTGCCGGTCTACGTCGCCAATTTCGTGCTGATGGAGTACGGCACCGGCGCCATCTTCGGCTGCCCGGCCCACGACGAGCGCGACCTGGAATTCGCCAACGCCTATGGCCTGGGGAACACGGTGGTGGTCTGTCCCGCCGGGGTGGATCCTGCGGGCTTCGTCGTCACCGACAAGCCCTATGTCGAGGACGGCCTGCTGGTGAATTCCCGATTCCTGGACGGCATGACCACCGCCCAGGCGAAGGACGAGGTCGCGCGGCGGCTGGAGGCCGAGACCCGTGGCAACGCTCCCGTGGGGCGCCGCAAGGTCAACTTCCGCCTGCGGGACTGGGGCATCTCGCGACAGCGCTACTGGGGCTGCCCGATCCCGATCATCCACTGCGACGCGTGCGGCGCCCTCCCCGTGCCGCTGGCGGACCTGCCGGTGAAGCTGCCGGACGACGTCACCTTCGACGTTCCCGGCAATCCGCTCGATCGCCATCCCACGTGGAAGCACGTCGCCTGCCCGCAATGCGGCGCCAAGGCGCGTCGCGAGACGGACACGATGGACACCTTCGTGGATTCGTCGTGGTACTTCGCGCGCTTCACCGATCCGTGGATCGAGACGAGCCCGACGGACCGCGGCGCCGTCGACGGCTGGCTGCCGGTGGACCAGTACATCGGCGGCATCGAGCACGCGATCCTGCACCTGCTCTATTCGCGCTTCTTCACCCGGGCGATGCGCAAGACGGGCCATGCCGGCGTCGACGAGCCCTTCGCGGGCCTGTTCACGCAGGGCATGGTGGTCCACGAGACCTACAAGGGCCCTGACGGGGCGTGGGTGTCGCCGGCCGAGGTCCGGATCGAGAGCGACGGCGCGGCGCGCAAGGCCAGCCTGCTGTCGAACGGCGGGACGGTCGAGATCGGCCCCATCGAGAAGATGTCGAAGTCCAAGAAGAACACGGTGGACCCCGACGACATCATCGGGACCTACGGCGCCGACACGGCCCGCTGGTTCATGCTCTCCGACTCGCCCCCCGAACGCGACGTCATCTGGACCGAGGAGGGCGTGCAGGGCGCCGCCCGCTTCGTCCAGCGCCTGTGGCGCCTCACGGGCGAACTGGCCACCCTGGCGGCCCCCGTGGGGACGGCCGCTCCGGCCGCCTTCGGGCCGGAGGCGCTGGCTATCCGCAAGGCGGCCCACCGGGCGCTGATCCGGGTCGAGGAGGACGTCGAGCGGCTGCGCTTCAACCGCTGCGTCGCTCACATCTACGAGCTGTCGAACGCGCTGTCGGCGGCCATCGGCGCGGTGACCACCGAAACCAGGCCCGCCGACGTCGCCTGGGCCTTCCGCGAGGCTGCCGACATCCTGATCGCGCTCGTCTCGCCGATGATGCCGCATCTGGCCGAGGAGTGCTGGCAGGCCTTGGGCCATGACACGCTTGTCGCCGACACCCGGTGGCAGGAGCCGGACAGGGCCCTCGTGGTCGAGGACACGGTCCTCATGCCGGTGCAGGTCAACGGCAAGAAGCGCGCGGAACTGACCATTGCGCGCGATGCGAGCAACGACGTGGTCGAGGCCGCGGCCCTGGCTCTCGAGCCCGTGCAGCGCGCCCTCGAGGGCCGTCCCGTTCGCAAGGTCGTGGTGGTGCCCCAGAGGATCGTCAATGTCGTCGGCTGATCACAAGACCTCCCGTCGCGGCGCGCTGCGGGCCCTCGCGCTGGCATCGACGCTTCCCCTGGTCCTGGGCGGCTGCCTGCGCCCCCTGTACGGAACGGCGGCCGACGGCTCCAACGTGGTGGCCGACATGTCGGGCATCATCGTCGACGACCTGCCGGACCGCCTCGGCCACTACCTGGTCCAGGAGGTGCGCTATGCCCTCGACGGGTCCGGAAACGAGACCACCTCGCCGCGCTACCGCTTGACGATGTCGGCGACCGAAACGGTCCAGTCGGCCATCGTCAACACCTCGACCGGCCGTGCCACGGCGGCGACGCTGTACGTCAAGGTAACCTACACGCTGAAGTCGCTCCCCGGCGATGCTCCCATCCACGCCGGCACCGCCACCATGACGGCGAGCTACGATCGCGGGCCCCAGCGCTTCGCGTCCGTGCGCGCGGCCCGCGATGCCGAGATTCGGATCGCCAAGACCCTCGCGGACCAGATCCGGACGCGGCTCGCCGCGTATTTCGCCACGCGCCGCAGCTGAGCCGTGGCGGCGTGCAAGGCCCACGAGGTCGAGGCGTTTCTCCAGCGTGGCACGGGCTACCCCGTGTTCCTGGTGTTCGGCCCCAACACCGGTCTGGTGCATGAACGGGCCCGCGGCCTCGCACACCGCGCGGTCTCGGACCCCTCCGACAGCTTCCAGCTGATCAGGCTGGAAGGCGACGAGGTCGCCGGCGATCCGCTTCGCCTCGCCGACGAGGCCAACACCATCGGGCTGTTCGGCGGCAAGCGCGCGCTGTGGGTTCGCGCCGGCAGCAAGAACCTCGTCCCGGCCCTGCAGCCGCTCCTCGCCACCCCTTCGCAGGATGCCACGGTCGTGGTCGAGGCCGGCGACCTGCAGGCCCGCAACCCCCTGCGAACCGCCGTGGAAGGCTCGCGCAACGGCATGGCCCTGCCCTGCTATGCCGACGAAGGCCGGGATCTCGCCGCCCTCGTGGACGGCATGCTGCGCGAGGCCGGCGTCGCCATGGCCCGTGAGGCGCGCGACGCCGTCCTCGAGCTCGTCGGCGCCGACCGGCTGCTGACCCGGCGCGAGATCGAGAAGCTCGTGCTCTACGCCACGCCGGGCCAGACGATCACTTTGGCCGACATCGAAGCCATCATGGCCGATGCCTCGGCGCTGGCCGCCGATTCGGTCATCGACGCCGCCTTCACGGGACAGCTCGCCGCGCTCGACGCCGGTGTGACGCGCCTGTTCGCCGAAGGGGACGACGCGGGAATGGTCGCGGGAAGCGCGCTGCGCCACGCCATGGCCTTGCACAAGACGCGGGCCGCGATCGACCGGGGCACGCCGGCCGACACGGCCATGCTGCAGGCGCGCGTCTTCTACAAGCGCAAGGCGTCCTTCCAGCGGCAGATCACCTTGTGGTCGGCGAGCGCGCTGGAAGGCGTCATCACGCTCCTGCGCGACGCGCAGGTGCTGACGAGACGGCAGCCGTCGCTGGGCGAGACCCACCTCGCCCGTACGCTCCTGATGATCGCCACGCGCGTCGCGAAGCGATAGACGGTGGGCTGGCCGGGACCGTCAGGTCCTCAGCCGGCGGCACACCGTGTCGAGCTGCTCCAGCGTCTTGTAGCGGATCCGCACCTCGCCACCGCGGGCGCCGTGGCGGATGTCGACCACCATGCCGAGCACGTCTTCCAGCGCCTTTTCGAGAGCGCGGGTGTCCGGATCCTTGGACGACTTGACCGAGGCGCTCGCGGGAGCGGCGGGCACGGGCTCGGCCGCCTCTTCCTGCGCCATGCGCTCAACGTCGCGGACGTTCAGGCCCTTCTCGATGACCCGCCGCGCGGCCTCCTCGGGATTGGAGACCGAGAGCAGCGCGCGTGCGTGCCCGGCGCTGAGTTCGCCCTTCTGGACGTAATCCTTGACCGAATCCGGAAGCTTCAAGAGCCGCAGGGTGTTGGCGACGTGGCTCCGGCTCTTGCCGATGATCTTGCCGAGATCCGCCTGGGCGTAGCTGAACTCCGAGATCAACCGCTCGTAGCCCAGGGCCTCGTCGAGGGGGTTGAGGTCGGCACGCTGGACGTTCTCTATGATGGCGAGCTCGAGCGCTTCGCGATCGCTGGCCTCGACCAGGATCACCGGCACGTCGTGCAGCCCCGCCCGCTGGGCGGCCCGCCAGCGGCGCTCACCGGCAATGATCTCGTAGACGTCGGCGAGCCCGGGAAGGGTGCGCACCAGGATGGGCTGGATGATGCCCTTTTCGCGGATGGACGACGCGAGATCCTCGAGGTCGCCCTCTTCGAAGCTCCTGCGCGGATTGCGCGGGTTGGGGCGGAGGAACTCGACGGGCACCTTGCGCTGGCCGCGGGCGCGCTCGACAGCGGAGACCTCGTCGCCGACATCGCCGATGAGGGCCGCAAGGCCGCGGCCGAGACGGGAACGGGAAGGTTCTTCGGCCATGATGGTCTCCTGCATGCGCATTGAAGCAACTCCAGCCATGGTCAGGCCGCCTGAAGGGCGCGTTCGCGCTGGATGATCTCGGACGCGAGACGCAGATAGGCCTGCGCTCCCGAGCACTTGAGGTCGTAGAGAAGAACCGGCTTGCCGTAGGACGGCGCCTCCGACACCCTGACGTTGCGGGGAATGACCGTCTCGTAGACCTTCTCGCCCATGAAATCCCGGACGTCCTTGACCACCTGGGTCGAGAGGTTGTTGCGCGGATCGAACATCGTCAGCACGACGCCGTGGATGCTGAGGCGCGGGTTGAGCGCCGAGCGAACCTGCTCCACGGTCTTGAGCAGCTGGCTGAGACCTTCAAGCGCGAAGAACTCGCACTGCAGCGGCACCAGCACCGCGTCGGCGGCGCTCATCGCGTTGATGGTCAGCAGGTTGAGGGACGGCGGGCAATCCACCAGGACGTAGCTGAAGCTTTCCTGCCCGCGTTCGATCCGCTCGGCATGCAGGTGCCGGATCGCGTTGCGCAGGCGGTAGGCCCGGTCCTTCTCGGACGCGATTTCCAGCTCTACCCCGAGCAGGTCCAGGGTCGACGGCGCGACGCTCAGGCGGGGCACCGCGGTTTCGAGAACGGCCGAGCCGAGCGTCTCCGCACCCACCAGGACGTCATAGGTGGAGATGCGGCGGCTCTTGCGATCGATGCCGAGACCGGTCGAGGCATTGCCCTGCGGATCCAGATCCACGATGAGGACGCGCTCTCCGATCGCGGCCAGCGCCGTCCCGAGATTGATGGCGGTGGTGGTCTTGCCGACCCCGCCCTTCTGGTTCGCCAAAGCCAGCACACGAGGAGTGCTGCCAGCCTGGCTGACGCGCATGGAATCCGACATGAGTCCGCCGCCTTGATTTGATCGGTTACGAAACGATCCGTGGCTCAGCGCTTTCGACGACGACGATCCTGGCCTTGGGATCGGTCTTGCTGGCCACCGTTGACGCTTGAATCTTCCAATATTTAGCGGCGTCGGTCAATTCGAGATCTACATCTTGGCCCTTCGGAAAGATGCCGACGGCCCCCGTTGTCAACAGGTTTCGGCTCAGGCGAAGGAGGTCGGGGAGCGGTGCAAGGGCCCGGGCGCTGACGACGTCGACGGCTCCGGACCATCCCGCGACGACGTCCTCGATCCGCCCGTCATGCACCTTCGCAGGGAGCTTCAACGCCCGAATCGCCTCCCGCAAGAACGCGCATTTCCGGCCGTTGCTCTCGACCAGGTGCACCATCATTCCGGGCTTGTCGCGCTGGAGGCAGGCCACGACCAGACCCGGAAAGCCCGCCCCGGAACCGAGATCGACCCACCGTCGCGCGTCGGGTGCCAGGGACACGAGTTGCGCGCTGTCCGCGACGTGCCGTGTCCAGGCGTGCTGCAAGGTTGCCGGCCCTACCAGGTTCTTGGCGACCTGCCAGCGCGTGAGCAGTTCGACATACCGGTCGAGTAGCTCGGCTGTTTCACGTGAAACCGGAACGAGCCGAAGGGCTCGTTCCCGATCTGAAGGGTCTTGGGCGGCCATCACGCGGCACTCGCGTGCGCGCGCCTGGCGTGAGCCGCCAAGAGCGTCAGGGCCGCCGGCGTCATGCCCTCGATTCGGCCTGCCTGTCCGAGCGAGCGCGGCCTGATCGCGTCCAGCTTGGTCGCAAGCTCCGCCGACAAACCCGGGAGACCGCGGTAGACGAGCGCTTCGGGCAGGAGCAACGACTCATCCCGCCTGAACGCCGCGATGTCGGCATCCTGCCGATCGAGGTAGACCGCATAACGCGCATCCGTTTCCACGCGATCGGCCAACCACGCATCCACGCCTGAAAGCTCGGGCCAGAGCCGGGACAACGAAGCCAGCGATTGATCGGGATAGGACAGCAACTCGAACGCGGTCCGCCGCACCCCGTCCCTGTTCAGGACAAGGCCATGGCGCCCCGCCTCAGTCGGCGTGACCGACAGGGCCTGGAGGCGACCGGTCAGAGCTTCGATCCGGCTCTGGCGCTGGCGGAACCGATCATGGCGCAGCGACCCGACGACGCCGATCTCCCGACCCCACTCGGTCAACCGCTCGTCGGCGTTGTCACAACGCAGCGACAGTCGGTATTCCGAGCGAGACGTGAAGATGCGATAGGGCTCGCTCACGCCGCGCGTCACGAGGTCGTCGACCAGCACGCCGATATAGGCCTTGCTCCGGTCCACCGTCACGGGCAGCCCGCCACCGGCCAGCTTCGCCGCGTTGACGCCGGCGAGCAGCCCCTGGGCAGCGGCCTCCTCGTAACCCGTGGTCCCGTTGATCTGGCCGGCCAGAAAGAGCCCTTGGACGCCCTTGACGGCCAGTGTCGGGTCCAGAGCCCTCGGATCCATGAAGTCGTACTCGATCGCGTAGCCTGGGCGAAGGATACGGGTCTCCTCCAGGCCGGGTATGGTCCGCAGGAAGGCGTGCTGGACGTCTTCAGGCAATGAGGTCGAGATGCCGTTCGGGTAGACTGTCGTGTCCTCCCGACCCTCCGGCTCCAAAAAGATCTGGTGACTCGTTCTGTCGGCGAATCGAACGACCTTGTCCTCGATCGAAGGGCAATAACGAGGCCCCCTTCCCGTGATGTCGCCCGAGTACATGGGCGCCCGGTGGAGGTTCGCGCGGATGAGGGCATGCCCTTCTTCCGTCGTTCGCGTGATGCCGCAGGCGATCTGTTCGATGGCGATTCGATCGGTGAGCGCGGAGAAGGGCTCCGGCTGGTCGTCGCCCTGCTGCATCTCGAGACGGTCCCAGGCGATGGTCGTCCCATCCAGCCGCGGTGGCGTGCCGGTCTTCAGCCGGCCAAGCGGAAGCCCGAACGCGGCAAAACGCGCCGAGAGCCCGCGCGACGGGGCCTCCCCGACCCGCCCTGCGGGGATCTTCTTTTCGCCGATGTGGATGAGTCCGTTGAGGAACGTGCCCGTCGTAACGACGACGGAGCGACACCTCAGCTGGCGGCCATCAGTTAGGACAAGGCCCGTGACCTGGCCAGCATCGACGACGAGATCGTGGGCTTCGCCCTCGAGCACCTGCAGATTGGCCGTCTCGAGAAGGAGCTCCTGAACGGCTGATCGGTAAAGGGCGCGGTCTGCCTGAGCACGCGGCCCCCTCACCGCGGGGCCCTTGCGGCGGTTCAACAGCCGGAACTGAATCCCACCCCGATCGGCCGCGCGCGCCATGATGCCGTCGAGCGCGTCGATCTCGCGAACCAAATGCCCCTTGCCGAGGCCGCCAATGGCGGGGTTGCAGGACATCTCGCCCACGGTCGCCCAGCGATGGGTGACGAGCGCCGTCCGCGCCCCCATGCGCGCGGCCGCGGCCGCCGCCTCGGTGCCCGCGTGGCCGCCGCCAATCACGATTACGTCGAAACCAGTCATGATGACACTCCACGGGTGGAGATAGACGACGCCGGAACGGGCGTCAAAGCCCGCTTTCAGTGAGAGGTGAGGGTGGTCACCGGCCGGTTCGCGTCCGAATCGAGCGTTTCACGTGAAACGCTACTTTCCGATGCAGAAGCCAGCGAAGAGGGCGTCGAGGACATGATCCACGTCGACGCGTCCAACGAGCTCGTCGAGAGACCGAACGGCCAGCCGAAGGTCCTCTGCCACGAGCTCGAGCCGATCGGCCTTCAGACCACCAAGCCCACGCCCCAGATCGTCGATCGCCCGTTCGATGCAGGCGCGGTGGCGCGCGCGTGTGACCAGGGCGGGCTCTCCCGCGGACTCTTCCGTAGCCCAGGAGCTCAGGGCAGCGACCAACCGAGCCATCCCCTGGCCGGAACGAACGGAGATGCCGAAGCCGCCGGGCGGCACCACCCGATCCGGATCCGAATCGAGCTTGGTCAAGACATGCCACTCGGCCGGAACCGTGCCCATGTCCGCCGCACTCTCGGGAGGGACCAGCCGCAGCACCAGGTCGGCGCTTTCGGCTCTGGCGCGCGCCCGCCGGATGCCCTCGGCCTCGACGGGGTCCGACGTGTCCCGAAGCCCCGCCGTATCCACCACGGTCACGCGCACTCCATCGAGATCGAGGTCGACCTCGATGGCGTCACGGGTAGTTCCGGGAATGTCGGTCACGATCGCCACGTCACGGCCGGCGAGGGCGTTCAATAGGGAGCTCTTGCCGGCGTTGACAGGACCGGACAGAACCACCGTCAGGCCGTCTCGCACCCGCTCGCCTCGGCTGGCGGAGGCCAGTGCCTGATGCAGCTGATCGCGGACAGTCTCGATCGCAGTTCCGATCGCCGCGATCGCACCGTCCTCGACGACGTCACCTTCGTCGGCGAAGTCGAGATGCGCCTCCACGAGCGCCATCGCATCGATGAGAGCTTTTCGCCAGAGGCCCGTCGTCCGGGTGAGGGCACCTCCAGCCTGCATCACAGCCTGGCGGTGCTGCGCTGCGGTCTCGGCCTCCAGCAGATCGGCGAGACCCTCGACTTCAGGGAGCGACATCTTGCCGTTCGCGAGAGCGCGGCGCGTGAACTCGCCCGGCTGCGCGGGGCGCATGCCCAATCGGACCAGAGCACGGACGACCGCAGCCGTCACCGCGCGCCCGCCGTGGCCCTGGAGCTCGGCCATGTCCTCGCCCGTGAAGCTGGCAGGACCGGGGAACCAGAGAACGAGGGCCTGGTCGATAGGCTCACCATCCGCCGTCAGAGTGCGGAGGGTGGCGCGTCGGGGCGGAGGAATGGAGCCGGCGAGAGTTTCGAGTCCGAATCGAGCCAGTGGTCCACTGATGCGGATCACGCCGACCGCTGCGCGGCCGGCCCCGCTCGACAAGGCGAAGATCGTGTCCGCGCTCACGGGCCCGACCTCTCTCGTTCAGGGATGCGCCCGATCGTTGCGGATCCGAATCGGGCGCATCGGGTCAGGTGTTCATGGAGTCGAAGAAGTCGCCGTTCGTCTTCGTCTGGCGCAGCTTGTCCAGCAGAAACTCGATCGCGTCGACCGTGCCCATGGGATTGAGGATGCGGCGCAGCACGTACATCTTCTTCAGCACGTCCGGCGGCACCAGGAGCTCTTCCTTGCGGGTGCCGGAGCGGGTGATGTCGAGCGACGGGAACACGCGCTTGTCGGAGACCTTGCGGTCGAGAATGATTTCCGAGTTACCGGTGCCCTTGAACTCTTCGAAGATCACTTCGTCCATGCGGCTGCCGGTATCTATGAGGGCGGTCGCGATGATCGTCAGCGAGCCACCTTCCTCGATGTTGCGCGCGGCGCCGAAGAATCGCTTCGGACGCTGCAGGGCGTTGGCGTCGACGCCGCCGGTGAGCACCTTGCCGGAGGAGGGGACCACGGTGTTGTAGGCGCGGCCCAGGCGGGTGATCGAGTCGAGCAGGATGACCACGTCGCGGCCATGCTCCACGAGGCGCTTGGCCTTCTCGATGACCATCTCCGCCACCTGCACGTGGCGCGACGCCGGCTCGTCGAAGGTCGACGACACGACCTCGCCCCGGACGGAGCGCTGCATGTCGGTGACTTCCTCCGGCCGCTCGTCGATGAGCAGCACGATCAGATAGCACTCGGGATGATTGGTCGTGATCGACTGCGCCACGTTCTGGAGCAGGACGGTCTTGCCGGTGCGCGGGGGCGCCACGATCAGGGCGCGCTGGCCCTTGCCGATCGGCGACACGATGTCGATGACGCGGGCCGAGAAGTCCTTGCGCGTCGGATCCTCGAGCTCGAGCTTCAGTCGGCTGTTGGGATAGAGCGGCGTCAGGTTGTCGAAGTTGACCTTGTGGCGGGCCTTCTCCGGGTCCTCGAAATTGATCGTGTTGACCTTGAGGAGCGCGAAGTAGCGTTCGCCTTCCTTGGGGCTGCGGATCTGACCCTCGACCGTGTCGCCGGTGCGCAGGCCGAAGCGTCGGATCTGCGAGGGCGACACGTAGATGTCGTCCGGCCCGGCGAGATAGTTGGAATCCGGCGAGCGCAGGAAGCCGAACCCGTCGGGGAGCACCTCGACGACGCCTTCGCCGATGATCTCGACCTCGTTGGACGCAAGCTGCTTGAGGATGGCGAACATCAGCTCCTGCTTGCGCATGGTGCTGGCGTTCTCGACCTGCAGCTCTTCGGCGAAGGACAGCATCTCGGTCGGCGACTTCGCCTTGAGATCCTGGAGCTTGATTTCCCGCATGAGGAGATCCTGGAAGGTGCCGCGGGCCCGCCGGGGGCGGCACGGAGAAGCGTGGGAACGAGGAACGTGGCCCCGGTCACGCCGGTTCCACGAACCGGGCTGGCCTGATGTGGCTTCGATATAGCGAAGCACTCGCTGGGCGGGCCGACCGGTGATGAGGAGGGACGAGTGTCGATAAACCTTTTCTCGGCCGGAGACAACCCCCGCGGCTCATCGCGCCCTTTGTCCTTTGGGGCAGGCCGATTTGGACTGGTGCCAAAGCCGAGGCACCCCTGGGAGCTTGTGAATCGACGGGCTTCTCCAAACGTCCTCATCCTGGAGACCTTTGCACGAGCGGGACGGTTCTGATTCACTGACGACG
>NZ_CAMFHB010000037.1 GCF_945952055.1 uncultured Alsobacter sp. | reverse complement strand
GATTGCCTCTTGTCTCGTGGGCTCGGAGATGTGTATAAGAGACAGGCCTGGGCGGCGCCGGGGGCCGCCGGTGCGCCACTCGCAGCCGCGGCGGGAGGCGAGGCCGGGGCGGCCTGCTGGGCGGCCGGCGGTGCGACGGCTTCCTTAAGGGAGCCCGTGGGAAGGCCGAAGCGCTGCAGGGCACCCGCCAACAGGACGAGCCCGAGCAGCACGATCAAGATCTTCAGCCAGGCCGCCATAGTTACGCCTTTTTCGCCCCTGTCGCCGTTTGACGCGCTATCCCTAGCGCATTCCGCCTCGCCGCGGCTATAGCCACCTCGATCTATTCCCTGCGGAATCGCCGGCGCGAAGGCCGCATTGACCCGCTCCTTCGGCGGTGCAACAACGGCGGCATGGCTGATCTTCGTTCGATTTGCGTCTATTGCGGCTCCGGGCACGGTGGCGACCCGGCCTTCACCGATGCAGCCGTCGCGCTGGGCGCCGCGATCGCCCGCGCGGGCATCCGGCTCGTCTATGGCGGGGGCAATGTGGGGCTGATGGGCACCGTCGCCCGCGCCGCCCTGGACCATGGCGGCCATGTGTGCGGCATCATCCCGGAGTTTCTGCGCCAGCGCGAGCTGATGATCGCCGATGCCCAGGAACTGGTCGTCGTTCCGGACATGCACACCCGCAAGCGGCTCATGTTCGAGCGGGCAGACGCCTTCGTGGCGCTACCGGGCGGCGTGGGCACGCTGGAAGAGGTGGTCGAGCAGATGACCTGGGCCCAGCTCGGGCAGCACCGCAAGCCGATCCTTCTGGCCAACGTGCTGGGCTTCTGGGACCCGCTCCTGTCCCTGCTGGAGCACATGAAGCAGACCGGCTTCATCCGGGCGGGGTTCGAGGTGAACTACCTCGTCGCCGACAGCGTCGACGCCATCGTGCCGCGGCTGCGCGAGGCGCTGCGGCCGGCCACCGACGCCGAGGTCGAAGGCCTCGTGGAAGACAAGTTCTGAGTGGAAGACAAGTTCTGAAACGCGAAAAGGCGGCCGGCGTGATGCCGACCGCCTTTCGCCACCGTCGTCCGATTACGGACGCGGCGCCGTCGTCGTGGTTCCGGTCGTGTCCGGCGCGGCCGGAGCCGGGGCGACCGGGGTGGCCGGCCGGGGGCTCGGAGCCGCCGTCGAGGCGGTGCTCGACGTGGAGGTGTTGGCTGCGCCGGTGTGCGTATCGGCGTTGTCGTAGCCGCGCCAAACGAAGAAGACGATGGCTACGACTGCGAGAACGCCGACGATCGCCCCGATCACGCCGGTATTGCTGGGGTTCCGTGTGTATGTTCCAGGCCGGTCGGCCGTCGAACGATAGTCTTCGTCCACGGGACGACGGTTCAGATCGTTCGGTTCGTATGTCATGATCTCGCTCCAGGTCTCGAACTCGTTCCAGGTCTCGGCGAACTGCCGGATGAACGCGTCGATGCCCGCTTCGTTCCCGCCGTCGCGCTTTCTCCCATGACGATTGGCGGGGCCCGGCGCTATGGACGGCTTCCCGACCCGCTGCGATAGTCGGCCCCACAAAACAATGGGGAGGAGCACTTCATGAAGACGATCCAAGTCCTGATCCTGGCGGCCGCCGTGGCTCTTCCGGGCGCGGCCCTGGCCCAGGCGGCCAAGCCGGCCGGCAAGGCCGGGGCGAGCTACACGGTGAAGGTGTCGAACGGGCGCACCGTGGCGGTCTCGTCGCTGTCGTTCGTGCCCCAGGGCGAAGCGACCGGTCCCAACCTGCTGAAGAAGCCGCTGGAGCCGGGCAAGTCGATCTCGCTCGTGGTGAAGGCCAAGAAGGGACAGTGTCTCTTCGACGTCGCGGGGGGCTATGACGACGAGGCCGAGATCACCGGATCCGGCCTGAACCTGTGCAAGGACAAGACGCTGGCGCTGGTGGACTAGCGCCGTCGCGCGCGCCCCCCTGACGGGCCCTCAGGCGGGCGCGCCCTTCTTCACCAGCCGGTACACGATGCTGTCGGTCAGCGCCTGGAACGAGGCGTCGATGATGTTGGCCGACACGCCGACGGTGGTCCAGCGATCACCCTCGTCGTCGCCGCTCTCGATCAGCACGCGGGTCACCGCGTCCGATCCGCCCTGGAAGATGCGGACCTTGAAGTCCAGAAGGTGCAGCGGCGCGATGTAGTGCTGGTACTTGCCGAGATCCTTGCGCAGCGCGACGTCGAGCGCGTTCACGGGACCGTTTCCTTCGGCGGCGGAAATCAGCACCTCGTCGCCGACGCGCACCTTCACGATCGCCTCGGCGACCGTGACGAGCTCTCCGACGGCGTTGTAGCGCCGCTCGACGTTCACCTTGAAGCGCTCGACCGAGAAGAACTCGGGCACTTCGCCCATCACCCTGCGGGCGAGCAGGAAGAAGGAGGCGTCGGCGCCCTCGTAGGCGTAGCCCATCGCCTCGCGTTCCTTCACCTCGTCGAGCAGGCGCGCGATGCGCGGATCGTCGCGATGGACCGAGACGCCCAGGCGCTCCAGCTCGGCGATCACGTTCGACTTGCCGGCCTGGTCGGAAACCAGGACCAGCCGCCGGTTGCCGACCGCCTCGGGGGGCACGTGCTCGTAGGTGCGCGGGTCCTTGAGCACCGCCGAGGCATGAATGCCCGCCTTGGTCGCGAAGGCCGACGCGCCGACATAGGGCCGGTGCCTGTCCGGCGCGCGGTTCAGGAGTTCGTCGAGCGCCCGGGACACGGAGGTGAGCGAGGACAGGCCCGCGTCGTCGACGCCGATCTCGAAGGCCTCCGCATAGGCGGGCTTCAGCTTCAGCGTCGGGATCAGGGTCACGAGATTGGCGTTGCCGCAGCGCTCGCCGAGACCGTTCAGCGTGCCCTGGATCTGCCGGGCGCCGGCCCGCACCGCCGCCAGCGAGTTCGCCACCGCGTTGCCCGTGTCGTCATGGGCGTGGATGCCGATGTTGATGCCCGGCACCGCCATGGCGACGACGCCCACGATCTGCTCGACCTCGTGCGGCAGCGTCCCGCCATTGGTGTCGCACAGCACGACCCAGCGGGCGCCCGCGACGTGGGCCGTGCGGGCGCAGGCCAGCGCATAGTCGGCGTTCGCCTTGAACCCGTCGAAGAAGTGCTCGCAATCCACCATCACCTCGCGGCCGCGCGCCAGCGCCGCCGCCACGCTGTCCTGGATGCCTTCGAGGTTTTCCTCGAGGGTGCAGCCCAGCGCCACGTGCACGTGATAGTCCCAGGCCTTCGCGACGTAGCAGATGGCGTCGCAGTCGGCGTCCAGCAGCGCCGCCACGCCCGGATCGTTGGCGGCGGAGCGCCCTGCCCTCTTGGTCATCCCGAAGGCCGTGAACCGGGCCCGGGACGTCGCCTTCTTCTCGAAGAAGGTGGTGTCCAGCGGATTGGCGCCGGGATAGCCCCCCTCGACATAGTCGATGCCGAGCCTGTCGAGCATCCCCGCGATCTGGCGCTTGTCGTCCAGCGAGAAGTCCACGCCCGTGGTCTGGGCGCCGTCGCGCAAGGTCGTGTCGAAGAGATAGAGGCGTTCACGCGACATCGGGGGCGCTCACAGCAGGCCGTAGATCCGCAGCGCGACGAGCACCGCGAACGCGAGGAGGACGATCTTGATGGCGACGAGCCAGACGAGGCGGCGCGGCGACCACGGGCTTTCGGTCAACGCGACCTCCCGCAAGGCGCCGGGCGGCGGGCGTCCACCCTCGAAGAGACCGCGCTCATCGCGCGATCTCCCAGGTGGTGGTGCCGTCCTTGTTGTCCTTCACCGCCACGCCGAGCTCGGTGAGTTCGCCACGGATCCGGTCGGAGGCAGCCCAGTCCTTGGCGAGCCGCGCGGCCTTGCGCTCCGCCAGCAGGGCCTCGACCCGGGCGGCGTCGACGGTGGCACCGCCCCCGCGACGCCGGGCGTCGTAGCCCGCGATCTCGTCGCGGGTCGCCGAGAAGCCCAGCAGGCGCAGCGAGCCGGCCAGGACGGCGGGATCCGACAGCTGGTGCAGCCGGGCGATGGCGGCCGGGAGGTTCAGGTCGTCCTCCAGGGCCTCCAGCACGCCAGGATCGGGCGCCGCGGGGACGACGTCGTGCGCACGCCACCGCAGCAGCGTGGACTCCGCCTCCTCGGCCGCCTTCACCGTCCAGTCGATCGGCTGGCGATACTGGGTGCGCAGCATGGCGAGCCTGAGCACCTCGCCGTGCCAGGCGCGGCCGCCGAAGCGGTCGCTCTCCAGGAGCTCGCGGATGGTGAAGAAGTTGCCGAGCGACTTCGACATCTTCTCGCCTTCCACCTGCAGGAAGCCGTTGTGCATCCAGACATTGGCCATGACCGCGTGGCCGAAGGCGCAGCGGGACTGGGCGATCTCGTTCTCGTGGTGCGGGAACACGAGGTCGATGCCGCCGCCGTGGATGTCGAACACCTCGCCGAGGTGCTTCCAGCTCATGGCCGAGCATTCGATGTGCCAGCCGGGTCGGCCGCGACCCCAGGGCGAGATCCACCCCGGCTCCTCGTCCGACGACGGCTTCCAGAGCACGAAGTCCATGGGGTCACGCTTGTAGGGCGCCACGTCGACGCGCGCGCCGGCTTCCATCTCGTCCAGCGAGCGGCGCGAGAGGCGTCCGTAGTCGGGCATCGAGGGCACGTTGAACAGCACGTGGCCTTCCGCCGGGTAGGCGTGGCCGGTGGCGATCAACCGCTCGATGATGTCGATCATCTCCGAGATGTGCTCGGTGGCGCGCGGCTCCACCGTCGGCGGCAGGCTGCCGAGCGCCGCGATGTCCTGCCGGAAGATGACGGCCGTGCCCTCGGTGAGCTCGCGGATCGCCTTGTTGAGCGGCACGCCGGGGAAGTCGCGGGCGGCGCGTTCGTTGATCTTGTCGTCCACGTCGGTGATGTTGCGGACATAGGTGACGTGAGCGTCGCCATAGACGTGCCGAAGCAGGCGGAACAGCACGTCGAAGACGATCACCGGCCGCGCATTGCCGATATGGGCAAAGTCATAGACCGTCGGGCCGCAGACATAGAGGCGCACATTCGCGGGATCGAGGGGGACGAAGTCCTCCTTGCGGCGCGTGAGCGTGTTGTAAAGCTTCAACGGCATGGTTCCACCCTCGCCAGGCTGGCTAGGGGCACCGCTCCGATTGATGTTCAGAACAGGATGGCTCCAGCCAGCGGTGACGCTAGCTGCAAATGAGCGAAATTCGCGTGAACGTGATCGCGGCGGCCATCATGCGGCAAGCCAATACAGCGAGCGTCGGCTGCGTCAAGTCCCGCGTTACGCCGAACCGTGCCAGCCGGTCGTCCGAAGCCTCATCCCAAAGGCGTGTGGCCGGGGCCACACAGCCCCCCGAGGAATGTCCCGGAACGGTACGAACCAGTTGCCCCGCCGTAACGTTGGGCTTAACAGCCACGCCTCTCGTCTCCGGTGTGCGGCATCGCACATCGCCCGGGCGAGAGTTCGATTAACCCAATCGTTACAGTTGAACGAATAAATCGTTCAGCATCGTCCAAGCTCCTATCGGAACCCCGCCATGTCCTTGCGCACGCTCATTCTGACCCTCGCTGCCAGCGCCTTCGTCGCCGGTGCCGTCGGCTCGGCCAGTGCGGCGGACAGGCAGTTCATCCTGCCGGCCAACGACGGCTACGGCATCGCGGATTGCCTGGCGGAAGGCGGCACCTGCGCGCGCATGGTGGCCGACGCCTGGTGCGCGGCCCAGGGCATGGGCAAGGCCCTCGCCTACGGGCGCGCCGACGCCGCGGACGTGACGGCGTCGGTGAGCAGCTCCCGCAACGCGCCGGCCTACACCGTCACCTGCAACGAGTGACGGCAGGCCGGACCGTCAGCCGGCGCCATCACCGGCTAACGAAGTCGGCGCACTTGGCCACGTCCGCCGTCGCGCCCCAGGGCATCATCGGCACCGCCGAGGTCGAGTTCTTCGGCGAACCCTCGATGACCCGATCCGAATACACCAGATAGACCAGGACGTTGCGCTTCTCGTCGCAGCCGCGGACGATCTGCATCTTCTTGAAGAAGAGCGATCGCGACTGCCGGAACACGACGGTGCCCTGCTCGAACTTTTCCTTGATGCGGATGGGGCCGACCTGGCGGCAGGCGAGCGACACGTCCGAGACCTCCTCGGCCACGCCGAGCATGCCCTTCACCCCGCCCCGCTCGGGTGCGGTGAAGTAACAGGCCACGCCCTCGACGCCCGGATCGTCGATGGCATAGGTGACGAGCTTGTCGTCCGGCGTCAGCATCTTCCAGACGGTGGATTTCTTGAAGATGACGTCCGGATCGTCGGCGGCGCGGGCCGGCGAAGCGGCCATGGCCGACAGGCCGATCAGGGCGGTGGCCGCGAGCGCGCGGATGGTGGTTCCACGGTTCATGCTGCCACGGGTGGTCCTGCCACCGGTGGTCCTGCCAGGGATGGTCATGCGGATCATTCCGTCCTCCTCGTCGCCGGACATATGGCAATCCACGCGTGCAATCTCCAGAGCATGGCGGCAATGCCATGGTTGACGATCTCTGGAGGCGGACGGCTCGGCCCGCCGCTTGGCCTTAAGCAATTCCCCAACTCTCCGTTGTATCAAATACGACCGAACTGATTGTTCTGGCTTTTCCGGCTTGGCGGGGGTCACGGGTGCAGAAACTCGGCCGAGTGGCCTTGTCATGGCTTGGCAGCCTGAAGCACGGGACCACGATCCTGGGCCTGGGCATCATCGTCCTCGTCTGGACCGCCATCGGCTTCCATCTCCGCAACGAGGAACTACGGGCGCGCAGCGCGGCGGTTCAGAACGCGGGCAATCTCGTGGAGGCCTTCGAGGAGCACACGATCCGCGCCGTCAAGGAGATCGACAAGACGATCCTCTTCCTGCGCACCGCCTTCGAACAAAGCCCCGAGACATTCGATCTCGGCCTCTACGCGCGCTCCAACAGCGCGCTGAGCGACCTCACCGTCCAGATCGCCCTCATCGGCCCCGACGGCATGATGATGGCCAGCAACGTGCAGGGGTCGAACTCCAGGGTCGACCTGTCCGACCGCGAGCACTTCCGGGTCCACGTCGGGACGAGCGACGACGTGCTGTTCATCAGCAAGCCGGTCGTCGGACGCGCATCGGGCAAGGTGTCGATCCAGCTCACCCGGCGCATGACGCGCAACGGCGCCTTCGCGGGCGTGATCGTGGGCTCGCTCGATCCCGCGCGTCTCAACACCTTCTACGAGGCGATCGAGCTCGGCAGCGGCAGTTCCGTCATGCTGCTGGGTACGGATGGCATCGTTCGCGCGGGAACGGGCCGGCTCCCGGCCATCGGGACGGAGCTTCCGGTCGGCTCCGGCCTCCTCGACCGCGTCGCGCGGTCCGCATCGGGCTGGTTCCTGGGGACGGGCCCTGACGGAGGCGAGGACCTCGTCTCCTACACTCAGGTGAAGGACCTGCCGCTCATCGTCGCGATCTCGATCCCCACCTCCGCGCTCTACGAGGCGATCGGCACCAAGCGGCTGGCGGCCAACCTGGGCGCCGGCGTCCTGACGCTGCTGATCCTGCTGGTGATTGGGTTCTCGGCCCGGCACGAGCGCAAGCTGCGCCTGGCCCAGGCCGAGGCGGCGCGCAACGGCGAGCGGGCGATCGAGAAGTCGGAGGAACTGGGTACCACGCTCGAGCACATGAGCCAGGGCCTCATGATGATCGATCCCGAGGGCCGCGTGAGGGTTCTCAACCGACAGGCGGTCGCGCTCCTGGATCTGCCCGAGCACTTCCTGCACACGCGCCCGTTGTTCCGCGACATCCTCGCCTGGCAGTGGCAGACGGGCGAGTTCGGCAACGAAGGCGAGACGCTCGACGAAGCCGTGCGGGAGTATGTCCGCAAGGGCGGTCTCACCATGACCGTCCCGGTCTACGAGCGCACGAGGCCCAACGGCCGGGTGCTGGAGATCCGCTCCACCGCGCTCCCCGGCGGGGGAATCGTGCGGACCTACACGGACGTGACGGAGAAGACCCGCTCCGCCCAGGCGCTCGCCAAGGCCCGTGACGCGGCCGAAGCCGCGACCCGCGCGCGCTCCGCCTTCCTGGCGGTGATGAGCCACGAGATCCGCACGCCGCTCAACGGCGTGATCGGCATGGCCGACCTGCTGCTCGAGACACCCCTGAACGGGGAGCAGGCTCGCTACACGAGCACGCTGCGAACCTCCGCCGATCACCTCCTCCAGATCATCAACGACGTCCTCGACTTCTCCAAGCTCGAGGCGGACGGCACCACGTTCGAGAAGATCCCGCTGGATCTCGAGGCGACGATCGACAGCGTCGTGGAGATCATCGCTCCCCGGGCCAACGAGAAGGGCATCTTCGTCGGGGCCACGCTCGATCCCGACGTGCCCACCAACACCAAGGGCGACCCGGCGGCCCTGCGCCAGATCCTGCTCAACCTTGTGGGCAATGGCGTGAAGTTCACCAGCGAGGGCAGCGTGACGATCGCGGTCTCCCGCGAGCCGAGCCTGGACGGCGCCGAGACCGCCGGCATCCGCATTTCGGTGAAGGACACCGGGATCGGCATTCCCGAGGATTCGCTGCCCCTCCTGTTCAAGGAATTCTCCCAGGTCGACGGCACCATCTCCCGCCGCTTCGGCGGCACGGGGCTGGGGCTCGCCATCACCAAGCAGCTCGTCGAGCGCCTTGGCGGCCACGTGGGCGTCGACAGCGAGCCCGACGTCGGCAGCATCTTCTGGTTCTGCGTGCCCATGGCCCTCGAGGGCGAGGCGCGGCACGGCGCGCGGACAGGCGAGATCGTCGATCGCCGGATCCTGCTCTTGTGCGCCGACCCGGTGGTGCGCGACCACTATGCCCGCGTGCTCCGGCGCGAGGGCGCCTGGGTGGAGCAGGCCGACGGCGCCGACAGCGGCATCGGCCGGCTGCGGCGCAAGGGCGCGAAGGCCTACGACGCGGCGCTGGTGGACGATTCCGCCTCGTCCGGCGCGGCGGTGGCCTTCGGCGAGGCGGTCCGCACCAGCGTCGTGGACGCGGGACTTCCCCTCGTGCTCGTCACCGTGGCCGGGCATCGCCTCGATCCCCAGTCGCCCGAACGCATGCTGTACGACCGCGTCCTCGCCCGCCCGGTGACGCGGCGCGAGCTGGTGAGCGCGCTTCGCGACGGCGGCCCCGCCGTCGCCGCCGCACCGGCGCCGGCCGTGGCCCCCACGGTGGAGAACCGCCGCAGACGCATTCTGCTGGCCGAGGACAACGCGACGAATCGCCTGGTGATCGGCACCCAGGTCGAGAAGCTCGGCTTCTCGTGCGACACGGTCGAGAACGGCCTGCTCGCGGTCGAAGGCCTGCGCCGGGAGCGCTACGACCTCGTGCTCATGGACGTCATGATGCCCGAGATGGACGGCTACGCGGCCACGCGGGCAATCCGGGCCCTGCCCGATGCCGTGGCGGCGCGCACGCCGATCGTGGCGCTGACGGCCAACGTGTTGACCGCGGACGTGACCGCGGCCCTCAATGCGGGCATGGACGACTTCGCCACCAAGCCGATCAGCCGCGACCGGCTGGACCAGGTCATCCGCCGGGTGCTGGAGAAGGTCGCCGCCGAGACCGCGCCGGCGCGCGGGACGGCACGGCCGGAGGGCACGGGCGACTTCGACCGGGGCGCCCTCGCCGTGCTGATGGACGAGATCGAGCCAGACAACGTCCGCCAGATCATCGAGGTGTTCGTGGAGGACACCAAGGCGCGCCTGGCCGCCATGCCCAAGCTGATCGACGATCCGGTGCGGATTTCGCGCGAGGCCCACGCGATCAAGTCGGCGGCGGCGACCTTCGGCATGATCGGCGTGTCGGCCCGCGCGGCGGCCCTGGAGCAGGATGCCACCCGCCTCGAACCCCGTGCGATCGAAGCCTCCGTCGATGCTCTCAACGAGGCGTTCGACGACGCGCGCCGTCACCTGATGAGCGCCTGATGCCGCACTCGATCGGCCCTGACACCGCGCACGCCGCTCCGCCGCTCGGCCGGCCGCTGCTGATCGTGGACGACGACCGGACCCAGCGCCTGCTGCTCGCCCAGGTGGCGCAGCGCTGCGGCTTCGTCGTCGACATGGCGGCCAGCGTGGCGGAGGCCGTGGACCTCATCGACCAGCGCGACCACGCCACGGTGATCCTGGACCTGTCGCTCGGCGAGGGCGACGGCGTCGAGGTGCTGCGGCACTTGGCGGCCGCGGGCCGGCATCCGTCCGTGCTGGTGATCTCGGGTTTCGACGAGCGCATCCGTGACGCCGCCGTGCGCTTCGCCATGACGGTCGGCCTGTCGACGGTGGGCACGCTGCGCAAGCCGCTGAGCCTCGCGCAGGTGCGCGAGCACCTGCTCAAGGCGAGCGAGGACAGGCCCGGGCACGAGCGGCGCCCCGGCATCGCCGCGCACGTCACGGCCGACGACGTCGCGCTCGCCATCGAGGCCGGCGAGATCCGGCCCGTCTACCAGCCGAAGGTGCACCTGGCGACCGGGCGCCTGGCGGGTGTCGAGGCGCTGGCCCGCTGGAACAGCCCGCGCCACGGCGTGGTGCCGCCCGACGTGTTCGTCGGGGTGGCGGAGCAGGCGGGCCTGGCGACGGCGCTGACCCGCGCCATGCTGCGCGCCGCAGTGCGGGACGCGGCGACGTGGGAGCCGGCTTCGACCGGCATCGGGCTCGCTGTGAACGTGCCGCCCTTCGCGCTGGACGACCTCGCCTGGCCGGACCACGTGGAGGCGGAACTGGCCGCCAACGGCGTTCCGCCCGGCGTGCTCACCCTGGAGGTCACCGAATCCACCCTCATGGCGGACTTCGTGCGGGCCAGCGACATTCTGACACGGCTGCGCATCAAGGGGGTGGCGCTGGCGCTCGACGACTTCGGCACCGGCTATTCCTCGCTGCTGTCGCTGCTGCGGCTGCCCTTCAGCGAGCTCAAGCTCGACCGGTCCTTCGTCCAGCGCTGCGACGAGGACCCCTACGCGCTGAAGATCGTGCGGGCGATGCTGTCGCTTGCCCGTGAATTCGGCATGTCGACCGTGGCGGAAGGCATCGAGAGCCAGCCGGTGGCCGACCTCCTGCGCGAGTGCGGCTGCGACCTCGGACAGGGCTATTTCTTCAGCCGGCCGATCTCGCTGGTGGAACTCCAGGCCATGATCGGGCGTCAACGGGCGGCATAGCAACTCCCGGTTGCTCACATCAACACGCACACGACCCGCATCGCCACGCTCGCCGAATCCACGGGATTTCCGTAGTTTCGGCACGATTGCAGGGCAGCATCCGGTTTGGGGTCCGCAGGAGACAGCATGAAGCGTTCGGTCATGGCGATCGCGGTGATCGCCGGGGCACTGGTGGCCTCGGCGACGGCCGCGTTGTCGCAGAGCGCCTATTGCGAGCGCCTGCGGGCCGACATCGCAGCCCTCGACCGCGCGCCCGGCGCCAGCGGCGGCGCGGATGCGGTGCGCCAGCAGCGGGCCGAGCTCGACCGCACCGTGGCCTATGCCCGCTCCATCGGCTGCCAGCGCCAGCGTTTCCTCATCTTCGGCGAGCCGCCCCCGGCACAGTGCGGCAGCCTGGAAGCCCAGATCAACCGCATGGAGTCCAACCTCGCGGCGCTCGAGGGGCAGCGCGACCGCTATGGCATGGGCGCCGTGGGCCAGCAGCGCGCCGCGCTGATGCAGGCCTTCGACGCCAATTGCCGCGGCCTGCCCCCCTCCCCCGCCTCGGCCCGCAACCCGGGCTTCCTGGAGCGGCTCTTCGGCCCCGACGACGAAGACCCGGTGACCTCCCTGGAGCCTCCGGCGCCGGTCGAAGGCTTCGGCTCGGGCACCTATCGCACGCTTTGCGTGCGCAAATGCGATGGCTACTACTTCCCCATCAGCAACAGCACGACGCGGGCCCGTTTCGACACCGACTCGAGCCTGTGCCAGGCCTCCTGCCCCAATGCCGAGGTGGAGCTGTTCCTGCAGCCGGCCAACCAGGACGCGAACGCGGCCGTGGCGCTGGACGGCACCTCCTACACCTCGCTGCCCAACGCCTTCCGCTACCGCAAGGCTCTCGACCCCGGCTGCACCTGCCGCCGCCCCGGCCAGAGCTGGGCCGAGGCGCTCGCCGACGCGGAGCGCATGCTCGCCGACCGCCGCGGCGCCGGCGACATCATCGTGACCGAGGAAAAAGCCCAGGAGCTGTCGCGCCCGAAGGAGCCGACGGCACCGGCCGCGGCGAAGGGCAAAGCCGCGCCCGCGCCGAAGCCGAAGGCCCCCGCTGCACAGGCAACGCCGCCGCGGAATGCGCGGGCAGGTGTGCCGGGGCAGTAGGCGGGAGGCTGTCAGTGTGCGTGTGGTGGAGACCACCGTCTGCCCGACGGGCGCCTCCGAGACCACCCGGTCGAGCCCGTCGGCGCTGACGGTGGTGCGCTGCACGGCGCGGATGGTGCCGTCCGGGTTCAGCGCGGTGACGGTGGTGGCGCTGGAGCCGTCGGCGAGCGCCTCGTAGCGCTGGCTCTGGTCGGCCTTGCCGTCGCCGTCCCGGTCGAGATCCACGATCTCGAGCGCGCCGGCATTGTACCGCGCCGTTGTGATCGAGCCGCGCAGCGCGCCCTGGCGGTCGTAGAAGCGCACGGCGGTGACGCGCCCGCCCGCGGTCGTGGTGTCGCTCGCCGTCTGCCGGCGGTCGACGAGGCCGTCGCCGTCGTCGTCGAAGCTCGTGCTGGTCTCGCTGCCGTCGGCCGAGGTCACGGACACGATCTGCGACACCAGGGTGCCGTCCACGGCCCGCGCGGTCAACGTGTCCGTGCGCCGCCCGTCGGCGCCGGTCACCGAGGTCTTGTCCGCCCGCCAGCCGTCGGCATCCGACACGAAGGAGGCATCCGCCGCCGTGCCGGTGGAGCCGTCGGCGTGGGTGAAGCTGCTGCGGCCCTCGATGGTGGAGCCGTCCGCATAGCGGCGCGGGGCGCCGTCGGTCACCAGATCGATGGAGACGATGCCGAGCTCGGCCAGCGTCTTCGCCTGGCCGTCGACCACCACCCGGAAATCGGCAAAGCGCGCGTCGCCCGCGTCCAGCTTTCCGTTGTGATTGGTGTCGAACACGCTGCGCAGCGCCTTCATGTCGCTGCCGGCGCCCGGATCCCAATCCGTGAAGATGATCTCGCGGCGCTCTGAGATCTTGCCGTCGCCGTCGGCGTCGATGGCCAGCACGCCGTCGCCCTTGCCGACCCAGGCGGTGCGGTGCTGGAGACCATCGCCCGCCATGTCGTAGGTCATCGTCGAGGCGTCGCGCTGGACGATCGACAGGCCGTCGCCGTCGAGGTCGAGGATGACGGGTTCGTCGTCGCTTGTGCTGCCTGAGTTGCCCGTGTCGCCAGTTTCGCTCGAAGTGCCTGTCTCAGCCGGTCCGAGACCGCCAGGGTCCATTCCGGGATCGAAGCCGGGGCTCGCGGGACCAAGCCCGCCGGGATCCATGCCCGGGTCAAAGCCGGGGTCAGTCGTGCCGGGTGTGCCCGGATCGGCCGGGCCGAGTCCACCAGGATCCATGCCGGGGTCGAAGCCAGGATCGGTTGTGCCGGGTCCAGCGGGACCAAGGCCACCGGGGTCCATCCCGGGGTCAAAGCCGGGATCGGCGGGACCAGTGGGACCAGCGCCAAAGCCGGTCACACCGTCCAGATCACGGCCGCGATCGAAGGGGTCGGGTGCAGTCGGAGATGGGGCGCCAGCGTCGTCGTATTGGGAGCCAACCCCACCTTGCCCACGGTTGGGCGAAAGGCCCCCATAGCCGACGTTCTGCGTGTCGTCTGGTATGTCGTCGGACTTGAAGCTTGGGCCGTAAGGGGTCGGCTCGGGCTCAATTTGCTCGGGAGGTGTCAGTTCGGGTGGTAGCGACGGGTCCGGGCCCCAATTTGAACGATCCCGCGCCGCTTGATCGTTTATGTTTCTCGATGCGTTTTCTCGATTGGCAGGCGCCTCCGGACTGTTGGCCCTGTTGCCGGGCGAGGCGCGATCGGCAGCCAATGCGTTCTGAGCGGCGTAATCAGGCTCATCTACATCGGTTGGGCTTGATTTCATTACCTCATAGCCAGCAATAAACCCTGCGAGTCCCGGAACACCTCGCACGGCGTTTGATATAAGCGAGCCAAACAACTCGTTTGTGGTTACACGGCCCGCAAGTGCCGCTCCCCATTCCGCCCAAGCTGCAGGAGCGGCCAGCCTGCCCGTCGCTTGACCGGCGATAGTGCCGGCGACCGTTCCGCTCGGATCAAAATCTTCATCGGCGGCCGCTTTGCCGGATTTTGAGACCGCTTGGCGTCCCGCCATGGATGCACCGCGGTCAACCAAGAAATCAAAGACGGCACTCATTCTTTACTTCCTCAAGAAATAAACAATGACCATCGTTATCAGCATAAGGCACAGCAAAAACACGCCATAGCCGTAAAGTACTGCGGCAAGTCCCATTGCGAATACAGCCAATGAGCCGAGTGTCTCAAAAATCTTCTGAATTAGCCGCTTCTGCATTTAAGATCAAGTCGAACGGAAACGATGTTGAGACAACATAATCCGATTATGGCTAGCATTATTGAGAAAAACTCAAACGCCGTCTAGCTCGCCAGAGTTGTGATCAGAAAGGAATCATTACCGACCGTCGAAGAAAATGCATTACAATTCCTCAAGATTATGCGCGCCCGTTGATTAGTTTCGGGAAAGCGCAGGTCGCCGCAACAGTACCATTTCACCGTTTCGCTCTGCCAGCTGCGCCGGCTGCCGTTGGCGTTGAACACCTCGGTGGTGCGGGTGACGGCGCCCGCGGCGTCCTTCGCCTGGGTGGCGAGGATGCGGGTGGACGTGTGGTCGGCGCCCGCCTCGTCGAGCAGGGTCTCGGTGCTCATCCCGTTGGCGGACGAGAGCGTGGTCGTGCGTCCCAGCAGTGTGGCATTGCCCGAGCGGGTCGTCACGACCGAGCGGATCCTGCCATCGGCGTCCGTCGTCAGGACGGACTCCTGGACCAGATCCGGCTGGCCAGACCCGTCGCGGTCCGCCGAGACGGTCTTGGTGCGCCCGTCGGCCGAGGTCACGGTGACGGAGCCCGCCCGCAGCGTGCCGTCGGTGTTCGTCACCGTCGCCGTGTCGGTGCGCGTGCCGTCTGCGGCGTAGCGCGTGGGCGTTCGCGTGGTGGAGACCACCGTCTGCCCGACGGGCGCCTCCGTGACCACCCGGTCGAGCCCGTCGGCGCTGACGGTGGTGCGCTGCACGGCGCGGATGGTGCCGTCCGGGTTCAGCGCGGTGACGGTGGTGGCGCTGGAGCCGTCGGCGAGCGCCTCGTAGCGCTGGCTCTGGTCGGCCTTGCCGTCGCCGTCCCGGTCGAGATCCACGATCTCGAGCGCGCCGGCATTGTACCGCGCCGTTGTGATCGAGCCGCGCAGCGCGCCCTGGCGGTCGTAGAAGCGCACGGCGGTGACGCGCCCGCCCGCGGTCGTGGTGTCGCTCGCCGTCTGCCGGCGGTCGACGAGGCCGTCGCCGTCGTCGTCGAAGCTCGTGCTGGTCTCGCTGCCGTCGGCCGAGGTCACGGACACGATCTGCGACACCAGGGTGCCGTCCACGGCCCGCGCGGTCAACGTGTCCGTGCGCCGCCCGTCGGCGCCGGTCACCGAGGTCTTGTCCGCCCGCCAGCCGTCGGCATCCGACACGAAGGAGGCATCCGCCGCCGTGCCGGTGGAGCCGTCGGCGTGGGTGAAGCTGCTGCGGCCCTCGATGGTGGAGCCGTCCGCATAGCGGCGCGGGGCGCCGTCGGTCACCAGATCGATGGAGACGATGCCGAGCTCGGCCAGCGTCTTCGCCTGGCCGTCGACCACCACCCGGAAATCGGCAAAGCGCGCGTCGCCCGCGTCCAGCTTTCCGTTGTGATTGGTGTCGAACACGCTGCGCAGCGCCTTCATGTCGCTGCCGGCGCCCGGATCCCAATCCGTGAAGATGATCTCGCGGCGCTCTGAGATCTTGCCGTCGCCGTCGGCGTCGATGGCCAGCACGCCGTCGCCCTTGCCAACCCAGGCGGTGCGGTGCTGCAGCCCGTCCCCCGCCATGTCGTAGGTCGTTGTCGAGGCGTCGCGCTGGACGATCGACAGGCCGTCGCCGTCGAGGTCGAGAATGACGGGGACGCCGACGTAATCGTTGCTTTCCGTCGGCGACGTCGGCGTGACCTCTTGCGGCTGCGTGCCCGTGCCGGGCTCCTCCGGCCTGGCATCGAATGGACCTGGGTCTGGTCCGGACCTGTATCCTGAAGGCGTGTAGCCGGGCTCGATATCGAAAGGTCCCGGGTTCGGCCCTGCGTGGTAGCCCGTTCCAGGCGTACCTGATGGTGCGCCCCCGGTCCCTCCACCGGACCTCCCACCCGATTGTCCCGAACCACCTTGGCCCGGAGTGCCCGGGTCCGGTTGGCCGGGCGCGTCTCCTGGCTGCCAACCTCCGTAAGGGTCTCCGCCGCCCTCTGCTCCGCCCCACGTTTGTGTGCCAAAAGATGATTGTAACTGCGCTGACAGACGTTGACATTCGCGCTCTGCCGCGGCTCTTGCGGCGGCTTCATCGGCCTGGCGGATTCCGTTGGCTGCAGCGGCCATTGCGTTCTGTTCGGAGTCTCGGCGATCTGCCTCGGTCTTTTGAGCACCGAGCCATGCGCCAAGCAGAGCAGCGTCCGCGGCGGACCGCGCCGTTCCGACATTTGACGCTTCCGTAGACAACGCTTCCGCGCTGGCCTTTGCTGAGCGAGCCCCGTCCATCGCAGCTTGGGCGCCGGCGCTCAATGATGAGCCCGTGTTCGAGCGTGACTGGGGAGCTCCCGGACGTCCGAGGTTCGCAGGGCGCTCAGGCGGGAGAGGAATCCCGGGCGCCGGCTGTGGGCCCAGCCCATTTTTTTGCCTGATGCTCTCGATCGTCTGCTTGTCGAGAAGCTGGTTGCCGCGGCCGACAGCGCCCATCAAAGTGCCGTAGTGCGACGGAGCTTGAAGGCCTAAGACATCTAGGAGGGCCTGAATAACAGAATTGCTGTTCGACGGCGCCCTGAATCCCGAGTTCAACCCTGGCAGCTCGTAAGGGGCATTTTGCCGATTGATCGCATCGATCGCGTCTTTCAGCGCGCCAAGTACGGCACCCAGATCTTTCATCTGGCCATTGCCGATGACCTCTGGAACAGAGATTGCATTGCCTGATTTCTGGCCGGAAAAATTATAGAAACCCTGTATTTTGTCCCCGAAGATCGAAGATCCTATACTCTTGCCCCGACCCGACGCATCTGTAGCAAGACCCTCAAATGTGGCAATCGTTCGGCCGAATTCATCGACGACGGAGATCACACCGTGAACAGCAACACCTAATGAACGTTCCGAATATTCGATGCTATACTCAGCCATGGACTATGCCTTGATTTTTATGGTGTTGATTTCGGATGCAGCTGTTGTGATTCGAATACTATATTGCACGACCTGGTAATCGTAAGAAAAAATTGCATAATACCTAAACGAGTACAGTATCGAACAGTCTAAGCGCGGGCCCGGAAGGCAGTTGAAGCCTATGCTTTCCAAATACTGTCTTGGGCTTATCAATCGTTTCGCCGCCTCATTCGCGACGACCATATTGCAGTTCGTCCTCAGGCTCTTCACACACGTGAAAAGATCAGGATCGAGCCTTTGGGGGTATTCATCCTGGACTAACGACCCACATGCCTGTAGTGAATGCATCATAACAGCGGCAATTAGCAGGCTTAGAATTTTTCTTTCCATAGATACCCTGTCTCTTGCTTCGCTTTGCTAATATCACCAGTCTTGGTCTGTACATTTAATCGACACGACGGGTCCGCATGGCTGCAATTCCGTTCATCTGCCCGGGTGAGCGCAAAGCTCAGCTGATCAAAACGAAAATAAAGCTCTGAAAGCTATTTACGACCTTAGAACTAATGTCAGCTCGCATCACACTCTTTGTCCAGCGAAAAAAATATTATAATATACAGCAATAAATACTATTGCCTGTACTGTTTCTATGACTGTAAGTCTAAGTCGCTCTTTCGCATCCCAGAATGGTAAATTTGTGAACCAATAGATCCACCATTTAGTACGCCGTACAAAAAGTACATGCGTGATGTGTATCTCCACGGTTAATGTTTTTACAAATTGAACTTGTACAATACCGCCGCCAACTGTATCCGTTTCCATTCGGCTGATTGTAAACCAGAGGCCGACCTTGTCTAGCGCACGAAGCGCGCGTTGCAACTGGCCATGATTGAGAATTGGTAATCAACTACACTTCAATGCTGCAAAGCTGCTCGAGCTTTCAATGACACAACCTTCGATACGTCATTGATTCCGTGTCCCGCCCCTGTGCCGAGGACCTGGCCACACTGCCCTAGCCCGTCACACCACGAGCCGTCGCCTCAACAAAACGTCGCCCGCCGCGGCATCCTGGCCCTCGTCAACAGCATCCTCACCAACGCCAACGTCCGCATGCCATGCCGCAGATCGGCTCGGATGCGCCCCATTATTGTGCTCGCCCACCGCGGCCCGACAGGATGATCGATCAGACTTGGCGCGCCTGATTCCGTGACGAGAAATGGTGAGGCTTCCAGCACCAGTGTGCCGGGCGGGGCGTCGCGGAAGAGGCGCGTGTCGATGAGCTGGTCGAAGACCGCGAAGTGGGGTTGGAGCTTCCGCGCGGCTGGCCGGTGCAGAATGTAGCCCACGGCGCAGTAGGAGGGGGCCAGCGGGAAGACGATGCGGGTCTCGCCCCGGCGGTCCCATTCGAGGGCGAGGCGCCGCCGGCGGGGTGGTGCGCCGCCGATCTTGAACACGTCGAAGGCGAGATCCTCGATCAGCCGGGCGTCGCTGACGACGTCGACGAACGGCTAGCCCAGGGTGGCATCGTCCTCCAAAACGCAGAGGTAGGGCGTGTCATCCTCCTCCATCCACGCGCTGATGACGCGGAAGTGGCTGAGGTCGCAGGCGAGTTCGGCGTCGCTCATGCCGGGCATGGCTTTGTGGGTTTGCCTGAAACTGGCGAGTTCCTGGGCGCTGAGCGCGGCCGCGTCAATGCCATCGTAGAACCGGAACGGGATGCGCAAGCTTGCGAGTTGCGCCGCGACGGCGCTGCGCCGGGCTGTCGCGCGGGTCAGGCTGATGACGCGGATGGAGAGATGCGAGAAGGCGTGCACGCGGGGCCAGGTGGTCGTCCGGAAGACGCCATGGTCGGCCGGGCTGGCCGCGGGATCTACGAACCGGGGATTGTAAAATTTGGGTTGGGATGTCGCTCGGGACTACGGACGAGCCAAGGGCGTTTGAAGGATTCTGCGTCCTTCGACTCGGCCGCTACGCGGCCGGCTCAGGATGAGGGAGATGGAGGCGAGAGATATGTACAAACTCTCAGGATGAAGTCGATGGGAGCGGGCAAAAAACGATAGATTTGAACGCTCTCACATTAAAGGCGTTGGGAGGTACTCAGCCCACCAACCGCCGCATCACCCCCTCGCGCCCGATCATCGGCAGCAGCGCCTTCAGCTCAGGCCCGTGCTCTACGCCGGTGAGCGCCAGGCGCAGCGGCATGAACAGGGACTTGCCCTTGCGGCCGGTGGCCTGCTTTACGGCCTCGATCCACGCGCCCCAGGTGTCCTGCGTCCAGGGCTCGGGCGGCAGCACGGCGGCGGCCTGCGCCAGGAAGGCGGCATCCTCCGGGGAAGGCGCGGGCAGCGACGGATCTCCGGCCACCACCTCCCACCACGTCGCCGCATCGGCAACGCGGGCGAGGTTGCCCCGCACCGCAAGCCAGAACGCCTCGCCGCCGGCAATGCCCAGCGCTGTGAGGCGTGCCTCGACGGCGTCGTAGGGAAGGCCGTGCACCGTGCGGGCGTTGAGGTTCGCGAGTTCGGCCTCGTCGAAGCGCGCCGGGGCGCGGGAGAGGCGGGCGAGGTCGACGAGGCCGGCGAGTTCGTCGAGGCTCGCCACGGGGCGCACGGCCTCGGCCGAGCCCACGAGCACGGAAAGCGCGGCGACCGCGAGGGGCTCGAGGCCGTCCTCGCGCAGGGCGCCGATGGAGAGGTGGCCGGAGCGCTTGGAGAGGCCCTCCCCGCTCGCCGTGGTGAGCAGGTTGTGGTGGCCGAAGGCGGGCAGCGGCTTGCCGTTGGCCAGGGCTTCAAAGATCTGGATCTGCACGCCGGTGTTGGTGACGTGGTCCTCGCCGCGGATCACGTCGGTGATGTCGAGCGCGATGTCGTCGACCACCGAGGGCAGCGTGTAGAGGTAGCTGCCGTCCTCGCGCACCAGCACGGGGTCGGAGAGCGAGGCACAGTCGACCGTGCATGGGCCGCGGACGAGATCGTCCCAGGCCACCACCGTGCGGTCGAGCAGGAAGCGCCAGTGCGGGCGGCGGCCCTCGGCCTCCAGGGCGGCCTTTTCGTCGGCGGTGAGGCTCAGGGCGGCGCGGTCGTAGATGGGCGGAAGGTGGCGGGCCGCCTGGCGCTTGCGCCGGCGCTCGAGCTCGTCCTCGGTCTCGTAGCAGGGATAGAGGCGACCCATGGCCTTGAGCTTTTCGGCCGCGGCGTCGTAGAGCGCCGTGCGGTCGGACTGGCGCACCACGACGTCCGGCGGAATGCCGAGCCACACCAGGTCCTCGCGGATCGAGCGGGCGAAATCGTCGCGCGAGCGCAGCACGTCGGTGTCGTCGAAGCGCAAGATGAACCGGCCGCCGTGCTTGCGGGCATAGAGCGCGTTGAGCACGGCCACGCGGGCGTTGCCGATGTGGATGCGCCCCGTGGGGGACGGGGCGAAGCGGACGATGGGAAGGGGACCAGCGCTCATCTCATCGGCACTCCTGGTCCAGACCCATGCGCCCATCCCTCAGCACGTCCTGCCCGGGCTTGGCCTGGGCATCCACGACTTTGCCGATATCATCCTCAAGTCGTGGGTGGCCGGGCCGAGCCCGGCCATGACGGTGGAGAGAGAGAGCGTGCATTCCGGGCCCCTCAAAAATCCACCACGTCCGTTGACGACTTGGCCGCTCCCGGCCCCATCACGCTCGCGTCGGGTGCGCGCAGCGGGCCGCCGGGGTCGCGGAAGCGGTTGACGATGGGGTAGCGGCGGTCGCGGCCGAAGTTCTTCTCCGTCACCTTCACGCCCGGCGCCGACTGGCGGCGCTTGTATTCGGCGAGATAGAGCAGGCGCTCCACCTTCTTCACCGTGGCGACATCGATCCCCCGTGCGACGAGGTCGGAGACGCGGCTTTCGTGTTCCACGAGGCCCTCGAGGATGGCGTCGAGCACGTCGTAGGGCGGAAGCGAGTCCTGGTCGGTCTGGTTCTCGCGCAGCTCCGCGCTCGGCGGGCGCTCGATGATGGAGCGCGGCACCACCTCGCCGTCAGGCCCCTTGGCGATCGCCGGCTTCCAGCGGTTGCGCAGCTCGCAGAGGCGGAACACCTGCGTCTTGTAGATGTCCTTGATGGGATTGAAGCCGCCGTTCATGTCGCCGTAGAGCGTGGCGTAGCCCACCGACATCTCCGACTTGTTCCCGGTGGTGACGACCATGGGGCCGAACTTGTTGGAGACCGACATCAGGATCGTGCCGCGCACGCGGCTCTGCAGGTTCTCCTCCGTCACGTCAGGCGCGCGGCCGGCAAAGAGCGGGGCCAGCGCGGCCTCCATGGCCTCCACCGGGCCGCCGATCGGCACGACGTCGTAGCGCACGCCCAGCGCATCTGCGCAGGCCCTGGCGTCGTCGAGGCTGCGCTGCGCCGTGTAGCGGTAGGGCAGCATGATGCAGTGGACTTTCTCCGGCCCCAGCGCATCGACCGCCATGGCGGCACAGAGCGCGGAGTCGATGCCGCCCGAGAGGCCGAGCACCACGCCGGGAAAGCGGTTCTTCTCGACATAGTGGCGCAGGCCCAGCACGCAGGCGGCGTAGTCGCCCGCGTCGCCCTCGTCGAGCAGGGCCTTCGGGCCTTCGGCGCAACGCCAGCCGTCCGCCGTGCGGGTCCACTGCGTGACCAGCACCGCCTCCTCGAAGGCCGGCATCTGCACGGCGAGCGACCCGTCGGGATTGACCACGAAGGAGGCGCCGTCGAAGACGAGTTCGTCCTGGCCGCAGACCTGGTTGAGATAGACGAGCGGCAGGCCCGTCTCCGTCACGCGCGACACCGCGATGTTGACGCGCAGGTCGTTCTTGTCGCGCCAGTAGGGCGAGCCGTTGGGCACCAGCAGGATCTCGCCGCCCGTCTCGGCCAGGCACTCGACGACGGCGTCGGTCCAGATGTCCTCGCAGATCGGCACGCCGAAGCGCACGCCGCGCACCGAGACGGGGCCTGGCAGCGGGCCGGGCACGAAGACGCGCTTTTCGTCGAAGACGCCGTAATTGGGCAGGTCCACCTTGAAGCGCACCGCCTCGATGCGCCCGCCGTCCAGGACGGCGAAGGCGTTGTAGAGCTTGCCGCCCTCCACCCAGGGCAGGCCGACCAGGATCGCCGGGCCGCCGTCCGCCGTCTCGCGGGCCAGCTCCTCGGCCGCGGTGCGGCAGGCTTCCTGGAAGGCCGGCTTCAGCACGAGGTCCTCCGGCGGATAGCCGGCGAGAAACAGCTCGGGCAGCATCAGGATGTCCGCGCCCTTCGCCGCGGCGGCGGCACGGGCCGCGCGCACCTTCGCGGCGTTGCCCTCCACGTCGCCCACGGTGGGGTCGAGCTGGGCGAGAGCAATGGCGATCTTGTCGGGAGCTGCGGTCATGACGGGCCCTTTCGCGTCATCGGGGTTTAGCGCGCCCATGGGTGCCGGACAATGTTGACGGGCGCGGGCCGGATCCGCGATCGGCGACCCCGCGGGGCGCGAGGGGCGACGGGCGGCCCGGCGCCCCAACCTGAAACTGCGGAAAGCGAATGCACAATTTGCAGTTTAACCCGGCGTTAGGGTTACCGATCTACAAACGGCAGCATCGCAATTCGAAGCGGAGGCCCATCCGGTGCCTTCGCCGGCCAGCAGGTAGAGGCCCATGCCGATGCGTCGCGCCCTTCTCGCCACCACCGCCGCCGGGATCGTCCTCGGCGCCCTCGCCGCGCAGGCAGCCGACTACAGCGGGCGCCGGGCCTCCTATCCGCCCAGCGCCACGGTGCCGGTGGAAGACTTCAACTGGGGTGGGCTCTACGGCGGCATCCATGCCGGCATCACCAACGGCGACTTCCGGATGGGCAACGTGGCCCAGGAAATGGCCGACAACGCCTATTCCAACCACATCGCCAACGACCTTGCGACCAGCATCGCCCGGCTCACGACCTCGGGCTCCGACCAGCAGACGCATTTCGGCGGCTTCCTGGGCTACAACTGGCTGTGGGAAGACGTCGTGGTCGGCCTCGAGTTCGACTACACCCACATGAAGGACAAGCTGCAGTTTTCCGACACCTATTCGGACGGACGGCGGCGGGATCGGGGCCTGTTCTCCGACAACATCAACTATACGGCTTCGGCCCGGTCCAAGCTGGGTGATTTCGGCATCCTCAAGCTGCGCATGGGTTATCCCATCGGCCGCTTCCTGCCCTACGTCACCGCCGGCATGGTGGTCGGCAAGCAGCGCGTGTCGGGGACCTATACCAGCACCTACACCGAATACACGCTCGACGCGGCGACCGGTGCCATCACCGGCATCAACGCGGGTCCGACGGCTCGCAATGCCAGCATCGGCAAGGCCGGCTACAACCTCGGCGGCGCCTTCGGCGCGGGCCTGGACGTCGCCGTCATCGACAACCTGTTCCTGCGCGCCGAATACCAGTGGATCGGCATGACCGACTACCGCGGCGCCCGCACCACGGCGAACTCGTTCCGGCTCGGCGCGGGCGTGAAGTACTGACGCTGCACGCCTCTTCCCATAGCAAAAGGGCCGGGCTTTCGCCCGGCCCTTTTCGTTTCACTCGGCCGCTTCGACGACGGGCCGGCCCCGGGCGTTCTTCTGCTTCTTGAGCAGTTCGGCCACCAGGAACGCCATCTCCAGCGCCTGCTCGGCATTGAGCCGCGGGTCGCAATGGGTGTGGTAGCGGTCCTGCAGCTCGGCATCGGAGATGGCGCGGGCGCCGCCCGTGCACTCCGTGACGTTCTTGCCGGTCATCTCGAGATGGATGCCGCCGGCGTGCGTACCCTCCGCCGAGTGCACCCCAAAAAAGTCCTTCACCTCGGAGAGGATCAGGTCGAACGGACGGGTCTTGTAGCCCGAGCCGGCCTTCACCGTGTTGCCGTGCATCGGGTCGCAGGACCACACCACGGTCCGGCCCTCGCGCTGCACCTGGCGCACCAGGCCCGGCAGGTGGTCGCCGATCTTCTCGGCGCCGAAGCGGGCGATGAGCGTCAGGCGGCCGGGCTCGTTGCCCGGGTTGAGGACGTCGATCAGTCGGATCAGTTCTTCCGGCTTCAGCGACGGGCCGCACTTCAGGCCGATGGGGTTCTTGATGCCCCGGCAATACTCGACATGCGCGTGATCGAGCTGGCGCGTGCGGTCGCCGATCCAGATCATGTGGCCCGACGTGCCGTACCAGTCGCCCGTGGTCGAGTCGACGCGGGTCATGGCCTGCTCGAAGCCGAGCAGCAGGGCCTCGTGCGAGGTGTAGAAATCCGTCGCGCGCAGTTCCTGGTGGGCTTCGGCGTCGAGGCCGATGGCCCGCATGAAGTCGAGCGTCTCGGTGATGCGGTCGGAGAGCTCCTGGTAGCGGCCCGACTGCGGGCTGTCCTTGACGAAGCCCAGCATCCAGCGATGCGCGTTCTCCAGGTTGGCATAGCCGCCCGTGGCGAAGGCGCGCAGCAGGTTCAGCGTCGCCGCCGACTGCCGGTAGGCGTCGACCTGGCGCTGCGGGTCCGGGATGCGGGCCTCCGGCGTGAAGTCGATGCCGTTGATGATGTCGCCGCGGTAGGACGGCAGCTCGACACCGCCGATCGTCTCGGTCGGGGCCGAGCGCGGCTTGGCGAACTGGCCCGCGACGCGGCCCACCTTCACCACCGGCGACGAGCCGGCGAAGGTCAGCACCACGGCCATCTGCAGGAACAGGCGGAAGAAGTCGCGGATGTTGTCGGCGGAGTGCTCGGCGAAGGACTCGGCGCAGTCGCCGCCCTGGAGCAGGAAAGCCTCGCCGGCCGAAACCTTGGCCAGCGCCCGCTTCAGCTTGCGCGCCTCACCTGCAAAAACGAGCGGCGGAAAGCCTGCGAGCTGGGCCTCGACGGCCTTCAGGGCCCCGAGATCGGGATAGACCGGCACCTGCTGGATCGGCTTGTCACGCCAGCTCGTCGGTGTCCAACGCTCGCTCATCACGCTTCCCCCAATGTCCCGCTCCACGCTCCCCGCGGCGGGCTCACCTCCATGATCGGAAGCGCGCCTTATACAGAACAAGACGGCCGAGAGCCAGCCACACGGGGCGCGATGTCGCCATGGTCCGGTCAAGTCCGTGTCCTGCCTGACCAGGATCGGTCGAAGAAGCGATAGCGGCGCGGCATCGTCCTGCTGTATGGCCCTGTCATCGGGGGCTGCGCACGCGGGGGGCGTGGCGGCGGCGCCCGCCATCGCGAACCCGTCGAAGGCGCCGCGCGCGCCCGGAGGCTGTCCCCCGTGCCTGCCGCCCTTCGAGCCGTCGTGCCCCTGCTGGCGGCGGTCTTCATCCTCATCGCAGGCAACGGCATCATCAGCACCCTCGTGCCCCTGCGGGCGACGCTCGAGGGGTTCTCGCAGGCCGACATCGGCTTCATCGGCTCCTGCTACTTCGGCGGCATGCTGGCGGGAACGTGGATGGCACCGGCGATCGTGCGCCGGGCCGGCCACATCCGCGCCTTCGCGGCCTACGCGGCCCTGGCGGCGGTGGCCACGCTCGCGCTGGCGGCAGCCGTGCACCCGCTGGTCTGGGCCGCCATGCGCGGCGTCATCGGCTTCAGCTTCGCGGGCCTCTACGGCGTGATCGAGGGGTGGGTCTCCTCCAAGTCCGACTCCACCAACCGCGGCCGCATGCTGGCCATCTACAACATCGTGCACTTCACCGGATCGGCGGCGGGCCAGCAGGCCCTGCGCTTCACGGACCCGCGGAACTTCGTCCTGTTCTCGGCCGCCGCGTCCTTCCTCATGCTCTCCCTGCTGCCCATGTCGCTCACGCGGGCCGAGCCGCCGCCACTGCCGCCCAAGGGCCGGCTGGAGATCGCCGGCGTGTTCCGCGCCACCCCGATCGGCGCGGTCGGCATCGCGCTGGTGGGGTGGGCTAACGGCGCCTTCTGGTCGCTCGTGCCGGCCTATGTCGAGCGCCTCTCACTGGGCGCGGGCACCGTCGCCACCTTCATGACCTTCGTCATCGCGGGCTCGGCCATCGGCCCCTACCCGATGGGCAAGCTGTCGGACGTGTCGGATCGTCGCTGGATCATCGCCGGCATCGGCCTGGCGACGGGCATCGTCGAGGTGCTGCTCGTGGCGAGCGGCCATCCGCCCACATGGCTGCTCTACGTGTTCGGGCTGGGGCTGGGGCTGACGATCCCGGTGATCTATCCGATCATCGTGGCCCACACGATCGACCGCATGGGCAGCGAGAAGGCCGTCGCCATCTCCAGCACGCTGCTGTTCCTCTACTGCATCGGGGCCATCATCGGCCCCATGACGGCCTCGGCCCTGATCGCGCGCTTCGGCGACGTCATGCTGTTCGTGCACAACGCGGCCGCGCACGGATGCCTGGTGGCCTTCGTGGTGTGGCGCATCGTCCGGCGCGGTCCGGCGCCCCGTGTGCCACTGCCGGAGGAGGCCGCGGGCGAGGCGCCGAAGGTCCCCTGAGGGGACGTCAGGCCGCGGGCGGCGTCCAGGGCGTGCGCATGGTCACCAGCTCCTCGGCGGCCGTGGGGTGCACCGCCATGGTCATGTCGAAGTCGCGCTTGGTCGCGCCCATGCGCACCGCGATCGCCAGGCACTGGATCATCTCGCCCGCGCCCTCGCCCATGATGTGCACGCCGAGAACCCGGTCGCTCGTCTTGTCGACGATCAGCTTCATGAAGGTGCGCAGCTGCGAGCCCGAGAGGGTCGCCTTCATGGGACGGAACGAGGTCTTGAACAGGACGACGTCGCAGCCGGCCGCCCGGGCCTGCGCTTCCGTGAGCCCGACGGTCCCGATCTCGGGCGTGGTGAACACGGCCGAGGCGACGTTGACGTGGTCGACCTCAACCGTCCGGCCGCCGAACACCGTGTCGGCGAAGGCATGGCCCTCGCGGATGGCCACGGGCGTGAGGGCGATCCGGTTGGTGACGTCGCCGACGGCCCAGATCGAGGGCACGGAGGACTGGGAGAACCGGTCGACCTTGATCGCGCCGAGCGGGTCGAGCTCCACGCCCGCCGCCTCCAGTCCGAGCCCGGCGGTGTGGGGAATCCGGCCCGTGGCGTAGACGATGCGCTCGGCCGACAGCCCCTCCCCGTTCATGAGCACCGCGGACACGTTGCCCGGCCGCCCGTCGAGGGAGACGATGTCGGTGCCGGTGACGAGACGGATGCCGGCCTGGCCCAGCGCGGTCATCAGCTGGTCGCGGATCTCCTCGTCGAAGCCGCGCAGCACCTTGTCGCGCCGGATGACGATGGTGACGGCCACGCCGAGCCGGGCGAAGGCACAGGCGAACTCGACGGCGATATAGCCCCCGCCGACGATGATCAGTGAGCGCGGCAGCTCGTCCCACTCGAAGATGTCGTTCGAGCTCTCGGCGAGGTGGATGCCGGGAATGGCCGGCGGCAGGTAGGGCGTGGCGCCCGTCGCCACGAGGATGTGGCGGGCCGTGACCTCGCTGCCGTCGGCGAGACGGACGCGATGAGGATCGACCACGACGGCGCGCTGCGCCACGATGCGGGCCCCGCTCTTCTCCACGTTCGACCGGTAGGCCGCCTCGAGCCGGGCGATCTCCTTGTCCTTGGCCGCCTTGAGGGCGCCGAAGTCGAACGCTCCGCCCTCCGCGGCTGTCCAGCCGAAGCCACGCGCCTCCTCGAACTCGTCGGCGAAGCGGCTGGCATAGACGTAGAGCTTCTTGGGCACGCAGCCCCGGATCACGCAGGTGCCGCCGACGCGATACTCCTCGGCGATCATCACCTTGGCGCCGTGGCCGGCCGCGATGCGCCCCGCACGAACGCCTCCCGAACCGGCTCCGATCACGAAAAGGTCGACGTCGTGCTCGCTCATCGCAGGCGCTCCGGAACGGGGACTGGCCAGTCTGGTGTCGGGCGAAGCCCGATCACATGTCGATGTTCTTCTTCTTCATCTCGGCGCGGGTGCGCGTCATCATCAGGTCGGACAGGCGACGGCTCCACGCCTGCATCTCCTGGAAGAGATCGTCCATCATCTGCGGCTGCGCGGCCACGTAGCGCTGGCCCGCCGGGCTGCGGAAGAAGGTCGCCACCTGGTTGAGTTCGGCCTCGGTCATGCGGCTCGCGAAGATGCGCGACGCGGCGTTCAGCAGGTCGTTCTTCTGCGCCTCGAACTCGGGACGCAGCTGCGTCAGCGTGTTGGTCAGCTCCGTCATGATCTCGGGCCGGGTCGTGGCGAAGGTCTGCCGGAGCTGGTCCATGAACTGGGGAACCACGAACTCGAACGACCGGCCGAGGCCCGAGAGCTGGATGACGTCCTTGGCGATGGCGAGGTGGGAGGCCGTCGGCTGCGCCGGGGCGGCGGGGGCGGCCGGCGCCGGCGCGGCCGGTGCGGCCTGCTGGGCGAGGGCGGGAGCCGCGGACAGGGCGAGGACGAGACAGGCGGTGGCAAAGCGGTTCATCGGGTGCTCCTTCGGGAACGGCCGCTTTCAACACGGCACAGTGGACGCGGCATAAGCGCTGAGGCTGACGGGATCAATCCGCCTTTCCCATGGCGCGAGGGGCTTCGAGCACGACGATGCCGTCGCGGGTGGCTAGAATGGCGTGGGATGCGACCCCCAGGAAGAGGCCGTGCTCCACGACGCCGGTCTGGCCGTCCAGGCGGTCCGCCAGGCCCTCCGGGTCGGCGATGCGGCCGAGGTGGGCATCCAGAATGAGATGTCCGCCGTCGGTGTGCAACGGGCGGCCGTCGGCGTCTCGGCGCAGCACCAGTTCGCCGCCGCATCCGGAGGCGCGCAGGGCGTCGTCGAGGGCGCGGCGGGTGGCCGCCAGCCCGAACGGCACGACCTCGATCGGCAGCGGGAACCGGCCGAGCGTCTCCACCGTCTTGCTCTCGTCGGCGATGACGACCATGCGCTTCGAGGCGCAGGCGACGATCTTTTCGCGCAGATGCGCGCCGCCGCCGCCCTTGATGAGCCGCAGCCGGCCGTCGATCTCGTCGGCACCGTCCACCGTCAGGTCGAGTTCGGGGGTCTCGTCCAGCGTGGTGAGCGGCACGCCGAGCGCATCGGCCTGCCGGCGCGTCGCCTCCGACGTCGGAACCCCGACCACCGAAAGGCCGTCGCGCACCCGCTCGGCCAGGAGTTCGACGAAATGCCGCGCGGTCGAGCCCGTGCCGAGGCCGAGCCGCATGCCGGGCTCGACATGGTCGAGCGCCCGGCGCGCAGCCTCACGCTTCAGGTCATCGAGGCTCAAGGGCGACCGTCTCCGCAACCGCCCCGGACGATCGGGACCGAATGGCGCGGTCTCTAACACGGCCTGGACGGCCGCGGAAAGGCATGCGGCCGACGGCGGCGGCCGGGCCGGGCCCGATCAGGGCTTCTTGACGACGCTGCCGGTGGTGTCGACCGCGGGGGTCTTGCCGGCGTCGGCGATGGCGCCCTTCTCCGGCGGGGTGCAGACCACGCGTTCGTCGAAGACGTAGCAGACGCTCATGGCGCCGGTGCGCATGTCGACGCGAAACACGCCGCCTTCCCGCTCGTGACGGGAGGAAATCAGGCCGTATTCGGACGGCTCCTGCTTGCCGGCGCCGTCGCCGGCGGGGAAGCAGAGGGTCACGCCGAAGGTGCCTTCCTTCTGGCCGTACTGGCAGGCGCCGACCTCGCCGGTGACGCGGTCGATGCGATAGATGCGGTTGAGGTCCGTCTGGGGCGCGGGCATGAAGTCGAACTGGCCGGCCAGCGCGGCGGTCGCCGCACCGGACACGAGGCTCGCCGCGAGAACGAGGGTCCTGATTGCCTTGGTCGCCATACCACGCCGCTCCGACTCAGATGCCGTTGCCGGACCTGCCCGTCCGTGCCCCATCACTCTGGCGATGCCATGGTTAATGAAAGGTTTCGGGGCGTGTTTAAGTTGACGAAGCAGCGCGGCTCGTTCAGACACGAATCATGATCATGCGCGCTGACTCGGCCCACCTTCCGACGATCGTGTTCGACCTTGACGGCACGCTGGCCGACACGGCGCCCGACCTGATCGCCATCCTGAACGTCATCCTGGAGCAGGAGGGGGTCGCTCCCATCTCCGTCGACCGGGCGCGGGACGTGGTCGGCGCGGGTGCGCGGGCCATGATCATGCGCGGGCTCGCCCTGTCGGGGCGAGAGGTCAGCGACCAGCGCCTGGGCGAACTGTTCCGGACCTTCCTCGACCTCTATGCCAACGCGCTGGCGGTGGAGACCACGCTGTTCCCGGGCGCCCGCGAGGCCGTCGAGGCGCTGTCCCAGGCCGGCTACCGCCTGGCCGTGTGCACGAACAAGTACACGATGCACTCGCGCCTGCTGCTCGAGGCGCTGGGCCTGAGCCACCACTTCGCGGCGATCTGCGGGCGCGACAGCTTCGCGTGGTCGAAGCCGGATGCCCGGCACCTGACGCTGACGATCGAGCAGGCCGGCGGCAACCCGCGGCATGCCATCATGGTGGGCGACAGCAAGACGGACATCGACACCGCGCGCAATGCCGGGCTGCCGGTGATCGCCGTCACCTTCGGCTACACGGACACGCCCGTGGACCAGCTCGGCCCGGATCGCATCATCGACCACTTCGACGCGCTCATGCCCGAGATCGTGTCGCTGAAGGCCGCATCGGCCGCCTGACCGCGGCTCACGCCGCCCCGCAAATCCCCTCCTCGGCTCGTTCGCTCGCACCCGTCGGCTGCGCGCCCGATAACCCACGTGCCGTCGGGTTCGGCGGGCGTGACCGGCTTGGCCAGTCCAGCTGGCCCCTCTGCGCGGTCTTGCCGGCCTGGGCCAGGTGCGAGCCCGACCACGCCGGCTCGGCCGCCTTGCCGATGGGCTCCGGCCAAGTCCCGCCGACGCTCCTGTCGTCCTTGCCACAATCCTGCATTGTGTGATGTATTCAATAAAATCTTTACAAGAATAATTCCATCGCCCAGCAGACCGATCCGCAGGCCATCTCTCCACAGGAGAATAATCTTATGCAGATCAAGGTCACGATGCTCGCCCTCGTGGGCGGCGTTTTTGTCTCCGCTCCGGCCTTTGCTCAGGACAAGACCACCCAGGCGGGAAAGCCCGTCCTGATCTGGTCCACCTGGAACTGCCAGAAGCACATTCCTCCGGCGATCTCCGGCACCGCCAAGACCGGCAAGGTGGAGACCAAGTCGGCGGTCGAGAACCGTTGCGGCAGCGCGTCCGAGCCGGTGACGCAGCTCTGGTACACGCCCCCGGCGAACTTCAAGGGAACGGAAGAGGTGATGGTCTATGGCGGCGCCGGCGGCGTCGGCAACAAGGTGCGCGTCACCGTCAAGTGATCGCCGCATCGCACGGGTCGTCGCGGCCATGACCTCGATGGGGGTGCCGTCAGCCGTGCCTCAGTGCGTCGAAGAGAAGAAGTGGATGGTGGGCGATGCAGGGTTCGAACCTGCGACCTTTCCCGTGTGAAGGGAACGCGCTTCCACTGTGCCAATCGCCCAACCGGGTTCCGCGGAACCGGTGCGCGCTTCTAGGCAGCGGCGGGGGGTGGTGTCAAGCGCCCTCGCGCGCTCGTCTCCAAAACCGGTGCAACGGGCAAACTGTGGCACGCTCGCCACATTTATGGCCATAACACGGAGGTGTGATGAAACTCGGGGGGTGGAGTGTTGAATTTGTTTAGGATCCGCCGTTAACCCTCATGGCCGCGGATTAACCGTACTGATTCTCTCCACTCGAGCGAGGCAACTTCGATGCGCCGTTTGGCTCTCGCGTTTGCTGGCGCCGCCGCGGGTTTCATGACCCTGCTGGCCGGTTCGGCCCAAGCGTACCAGATCGATCCCCTGACCCGTCAGCCTCTGCCCGACGGGTTCTCCGAAAGCCGCCCCGCCGCCACGGCGGTGCCGCGGGAGACGGTGTCCTACAGCGGCCGCTATGCGCCCGGCACGATCGTCGTGTCGACGAGCGAACGGCGCATGTACCTGATCCAGGATGGCGGCAAGGCCATCCGCTACGGCGTCGGCGTAGGCCGCCCGGGCTTCGAGTGGGCCGGCGAAAAGACGATCACCGCCAAGCGCGAGTGGCCGGATTGGCGCCCCCCGGCGCAGATGCTGAAGCGCCGTCCCGACCTGCCGCGCTACATGGCCGGCGGTCCCGACAACCCGCTCGGCGCCCGCGCCATGTACCTGGGTTCCTCGCTCTACCGCATCCACGGTTCCAACGAGCCGGAGACGATCGGCCAGGCCGTGTCCTCGGGCTGCATCCGCATGCTCAACGACGACGTCACCGACCTCTATAGCCGCGTCAAGGTCGGCACCCGCGTGGTCGTCCAGCGCTGATCCCGCTCACAGCGGACGTTTCGAATCGAAAGGCCGGCTCACGCCGGCCTTTCTGCTTTTAGGCTCAACCTGCCCGCTCAATCCGTCCGGCGGAACACCAGGAGCTTCTCGTAGCTCTCCTCCAGCGCGATGGGGCGGATCTTCTGCAGGGCCGCCATGTCGCGCTCGGCCACGTCGAAGGCGTAGGAGCCGGTATAGGTCAGGATCCGGCCGCCCGGCTTCAGCTGGTCGAACATGATCGTCGCCACCTCGAGATCGGTGAGCCCGCCATAGGCGTCGTTCTTCTCGGTGCGGAACTCTCCCAGGTGGAACAGCGTCGCGATGTCGAAGCTCGGCAGGAGCCGGGGGTCGAGCTGGTAGATGTCGCCGAAGAAGACCTTGTACGTCCGCGCCACCTCCGGCGTCTCGATCGCCAGCTTGACGTAGCTGTCGTATTCCTGCGGGGCGGCCGTGATGCCCAGCACGGCATTGTTGCTGCCGTCCCGCGCCGTCTCGATCCCGACATGGTGGTGGCCGCCGGTCCCGAAGTGGAAGATCGACGCATCGCGGATGCCCCGGTCCTTCAGCCAGGCCACGAAGTGGACGTCGCACGGGCACTCGCCCGTCCGCAGGTCCCAGTAGGCATCCCAGAAATGCATCTTCGCACCGGGCCCGGCGGTGAGGTCGGGTCGTTCGGTCATGTCGGCTTCCCAAGCATGGCAGGCGCGGAACGACCATCGGGTTCGCCCGTCGCCGTCGACGAGCGTCCGGCTCGCCTCGGTTTCGTGATGGCGCCGTCGGTCTCGTGGACGACGCCCGGGCCGGTGGCCCCGCGCCGCACTTCGAGGCTGCGCGTATAGGCTCCAGCCGGTGCGGCGCCGTTGGACACGTCGACGATGGTCGCCTCGGGGCACTGGCGGGCCAGCACCGCGTAGACGTCGTCGCGATCCTTGGGATCGAGCGCGCTCAGCGCCTCGTCGATCACGACGAGGCCGGGGCGATGCAGCAGCACCCGGGCCGCGGAAATTCGCTGCCGCTCGGGCAGGGACAGCGCGGTCTGCCACCGCGCCTCCTGGTCGAGCCGCGGCATGCAGCGCTCCAGGCCGACGGCGCGCAGCGCGTCCTCGACGTCCGCCGCGTCGAAGGCCGACTCGGGCGAGGGATAGGCGATGGCCGCGCGCAGCGAGCCGTCGGGCAGGTAGGGCTGCGGGCTCATCACCACCGCGTTCAGTCCCGTGGGCAGCATCAGCTGTCCCGTGCCCCACGGCCAGAGCCCGGCCAGCGAGCGCGCGATCACGGACTTCCCGGCCCCGGCCCTGCCGCTCAGATGCACGCGGTCGCCCGGCTCCAGCGTCAGGTCGAAGGGGGCGACGAGGGCCACGCCCCGCTCGTCGCAGGGCGACAGGCGGGCCGCGACGACCGCCGATCCGCGGGCCGTCGCCACGGACGGCCGGAACGGCCCCGTCGCCGGATCGACGGCACCCACCACATCCCCGAGTTCCAGCACCCGGCGGGCGGAGGCAAGCCACTCGGCCACCTTCCAGTAGTTGTCGGCCAGCCAGCCGATGGCGATCTGCACCTGGGCGAAGGCGGAGGCGAGCTGCATGACCTCGCCGAGCGTCAGGTCGCCCGACAGGTACTTGGGCACCGCCATGACGAGCGGGGCGACCGGGATGATGGCGCTGTTGGCGTTCATGACCCAGGTGACGTGGCCGTGCTGGCGCACCACCTCCAACCAGCGCCTCACCACGGTGGCGTAGCCGCGTTCCAGGTTGTCGCGCGCCTGCCGTTCGCCCGCGCCCAGGCTGATCGCGTCGGCGTTCTCGCGGATGCGGATCAGGTCGGAGCGGAAGCGGGCCTCGGCCTCGTTGCGGGCCTCCACGGTGGGCGACAGGCGGCGGCCGACGAGAGGCACCAGGGTCGACGTCGTGACGCCGTAGAGGATCGCCCCGATGACCATGAAGGCCGGGATGTCCCAGGTCCGCCCGCCGACGGTGACCACGAGGTTGCCCCCGACGGACCACAGGATTCCGACGAAGGTGACGAAGGCCAGGATGGCCGTGAACAGCCCGATGGCGAAGTCCACCAGGGGCTCGGTGGCCATGCGCACGTCGTCGGAGATCCGGTACTCCGGATTGGCGACGGCGTCGGCCTCCAGCGCCTGGCGCGCAAAGGTCTCACGTGACAACCAGCCGTCGAGGAGACGACCGGTCAGCCAGGCCCGCCACCGCACCTGCAGTTCCTCACGGGTGCGCACGATCAGCACGCCGACCGCCGCCGCTCCGGCCACGATGCCGCAGAACACGACCACGGCCCTCAGCGCGGACTGGCCGTCGTGCCGCTCCAGCGCATCGAAGAACCACCGGTTCCAGCGGTTCATGCCCACGTCGACGAACAGCTTGAGGACGAGGGCGATGCCGAGCAGGACCGTCAGGCCCAAGGCGATGCGTGCGGTCTCGCCGCGCCAGAATCCGGCCGACAGGCGCATGAACCGGGACGCAAGTCCCAGCTCGAGCGCCCGAACCGCGGCTGGCCCGGTGCTGCCGATCTGCCCCATCCCCACTCCCACCGACCCGGGCGGCTCATTCACCGCTTTTTGATCGGGTCACATCGCCTCAAGCTTAAGGTGTCCGAGGATGCGCGGAAGTGCAACTGTCCGTGTGTGGTTCGTGATCGGGCTGGGCCTATGTGTAGTTCGCCTATTTCACAGTTTTTTGGTGTTCTTGTCGCGGCTGAGGTTCTTTTGTTCTAGCTCGGACAGGTAGGCGGCCCAGCGTTCCTCGTGGCCGCTGCCCAACGCGTGCAGATAGTCCCAGGTGTACAATCCGGAATCGTGCATGTCGTCGAAGACGAGCCGCACGGCATAGTTGCCGACCGGCTCGACGCGCAGGATTTCGACGTCCCGCTTGCCAGGAACCGTCTGGCGCTGATCGGGCGAATGGCCTTGCACTTCGGCGCTGGGACTGGTGACCCGCAAATATTCGGCAGCGAGCATGAACGATGCGCCCTCCTCGAACGTCACGGAGAGCGATCGCCGATCCTTTGACAATCGCAGTTCGGTGGGCCAGTGCTGCTGGTTCATCGTTCGATCACCCATCTGCCGGGGCTGCAAAGCGTTGCCTGGCATCCCATATCTGCAATAGTGCAGCCGCCATGTCCGTCGTGTCCGCCATGTCCTACGATCCCGAGGCCCCTCTCGTCGACCCGTTCGGCCGGGGCATCTCCTATTTGCGCGTCTCGGTGACGGACCGCTGCGATTTCCGCTGCGTCTACTGCATGTCCGAGAACATGACGTTCCTGCCGAAGCAGGACCTCCTGACACTGGAGGAGCTCGACCGCCTGTGCTCGGCCTTCGTGCGCCGGGGCGTGCGCAAGCTGCGCATCACCGGGGGTGAGCCGCTCGTTCGCCGGGACATCATGACCCTGTTCCGGTCGCTGTCTCGCCACCTGGAGAGCGGCGCCCTGGAAGAGCTCACGCTGACCACCAACGGTTCGCAGCTCGTCCGTCACGCGGCGGACCTCGCCGCCTGCGGCGTCAAGCGCATCAACGTGTCGCTCGACACGCTCGACCCGGCGCGGTTCCGGGAGCTCACGCGCTGGGGCGACCTCGACAAGGTGATCGCCGGCATCGACGCCGCGCAGGCGGCCGGCCTGGCGGTCAAGATCAATGCCGTGGCCCTGAAGGGCGTCAACGAGGACGAGGTCGAGCGCCTGATCGAGTGGTCGCACGGCCGGGGCATGGACATCACCTTCATCGAGGTCATGCCGCTCGGCGACATCGAGCCCGATCGCTTCGACCAGTACTGGCCGCTGTCGCAGCTGCGGGCCCGGCTCCTGGACCGCTACACGCTCGAGGAGAGCGACTACCGCACGGGCGGCCCCGCCCGCTACGTGCGTGTGCGGGAAACCGGCGGACGGATCGGCTTCATCACGCCGCTGACCCACAATTTCTGCGAGAGCTGCAACCGGGTGCGCGTGACGTGCACCGGCACGCTCTACATGTGCCTGGGCCAGGAAGACGCGGCCGACCTGCGCGCCCCGCTTCGCGCCTCCGAAAGCGACGAGAAGCTGGACCGGGCCATCGAGGGCGCGATCGCGCGCAAGCCCAAGGGCCACGACTTCGTCATCGACCGCACCACCTCGCGCCCCGCCGTCGGGCGGCACATGAGCGTGACCGGCGGCTGAAGCGGGGGCGTTCTCGTCCCCCCCTCCGGGCAGCTCGTCTCGAGAGTTCTTGAAGCCGTCTCCAGCGCAGCTTCGCGCCTGACTGTTCCAGTCAGCGACCACCCCACCGCCGTCCTGCCCGGGCTTGGCCCGGGCATCCACGACTTTGCCGGGGCCATCCTGAAGTCGTGGATGGCCGGGCCAAGCCCGGCCAGGACGCCGAGAGGGAGGTGCGCGCTGGACTGCCGAACGATTCACACACTCTCAGCCACCGGCCCGCAGGGCGGTCTGTCGACGGATGCGCCATCGCTCCGCTGCACAGTCCTGCGTCCTTGGACCCGGGCGCTTTGCGGCCGGCCCGGGATCAGGACCACGGGGGCTCGAATGAAAGGGCCGGGACCGCTCAGCTCGCCCAGTTTTGCTTGAAGTCGCCGAACAGCGTGATGCCGCCGCAGGCGTAGATGGTCTGGCCCGTGATGTAGCGGGCCTCGTCGCTGGCCAGGAACGCGAAGACGGGGGCGATGTCGTCGGGGGCCGCGGCGAAGCCCATCGGGATATGGCTCTCGACGCCGGCCTTGGCCTTCGGATCGCCGGTCCATGAGGCGTTCATGTCGGTGATCACCGCGCCGGGGCCGACGGCGTTGACCCGAATTCCCTTGTCGGCGAACTCCAGCGCGAGCGTCCGGGTGAGATGGCCGAGGCCGCCCTTGGCCATGGCGTAGGCCACGTAGCCGGGCTTGGGCACCATCTCGTGCACGCTCGTCGTGTTGACGATGCTGCCGCCGCCCGGGCGCGACAGGAAATGACGCAGGGCCGCCCGCGAGCAGTAGGCCGGCCCCTCCAGGTCGATGGACAGCACCTTGCGCAGGTCCGCGGTGACGAAGCCCTCGCCGGGCGTCGGCGTCTGCATGCCGGCATTGTTGACGAGGACGTCCAGTCGCCCCCACGCGGCCAGGCAGCGGTCCACCATGCCGTCCACCGCGGTCTCGTCGGCAACGTCGGCCTCCACGGCCAGGTGGCGGCTGCCGTCGTGGCCCGCCGCGGCGCTCGCGGCGCGGGCCGCGGCGACCACCTCGTCGGCGGCGGCGGCGTCCCGCCAATGGTTCACGGCTACGACGGCTCCCTCCGCCGCGAAGCGCAGGGCGACGGCCCGGCCGATGCCGCGGGACGCGCCGGTGACGAGGGCGAAGCGACCGGCGAGACGAGGGGCGATGGACGACGACATGACGGCTCCGGACCAGATGCGGGAGGCCGCATTCCGCCCGCGTCGGCGCCCGCAGGTCAAGAGCCGCGAGGGCTCAGGCGGAGCGCAGGCGGCCCACGAAGGTGTCGAGTTCGCGGCGCATGGCGGCGGACTGGCCGGCGAGTTCCGCCGTTCGCCGATGCATCTCGTCGCCGGCGGTGCCGAGCCGGTCCAGGGCCGAGCGCATGGCGTCGGCGGCCTCGCCGACCCGGGTCGCGCTGCTGGCCGCCTCATGGGCGTTCTCGGCGATCTCGTTGGTGGCCGCGCTCTGGTCGCGCACGGCATCGGCGATGGAGCGCGCGAAGTCGGACAACTGGCCGATCGTCTCGACCACGGCGGCGATCTGCTCGACGCTGCGGCGGCTGGCGTCCTGGATCGCCCCGATCTGGTCGCCGATCTCGGCCGTCGCGCGGCTCGTCTGAGAGGCGAGCGACTTCACTTCGCTGGCGACGACCGCGAATCCCCTCCCCGCCTCGCCGGCCCGCGCCGCCTCGATGGTGGCGTTCAGGGCGAGGAGGTTCGTCTGCGCGGCGATCTCGGAAATCAGCCCGGCGACGGACCCGATCTGCTCGACCGCCTGGGCGAGATGCTGCATCGACCGGTTCATGGCCGCGACGTCGACCGAGGCGCGCTGGGTCTCGGCAAGGCTGCGCGTGGCCTGCTGGCCGATCTTGCCGATCGATTCCGAGAGCGTGCCGGTCGCCTGCGCGGTGCGGGTGATGAGCCGCACCGAGTTGCGGGCCGCCTGGTCGGCGATGTCGATCTGCGCGCGGGCGTGGACGGAGGCGTCATTGGCCCCCTCGGCGGTGGCGTCTACGGCCTCCGTGGCCAGCGACACCGCCTGCGAAACCCCCGTGGCGCCCGCGGTGAAGTCGGTGATGGCGCGCTCGACCGCGTCGCGGCGCTCCTCGAGCGACTTCTTGGCCTCCGCCTGGTCGATCGCCATGGCGTTCAGGGCATCGACGGCGACATAGCGCATCAGGGCGCTGCACTTGCGCGCAACGGTCCGGCCGGACCAGCGATTCCGGCGGCCGATTTCACCGAACAGGTGGCCGGCCAGCACGACGGCCGTGGCCAGGCGGATGCGCGGACCAAACCTGCCGACGGATTCGCGCGCCACCGTGTCGCGCAGCGCGCGCACGTAGTGCTCGTCCATCGTGCCGTCGAACATCTTGACGAAAAAGTCCGACTGGAACTCGACGAACTCGTTCGCGTGAAGCTCGGCGAACTCGTGAAACCCCGGCAGCCCACGCCACGTCGCATAGTAGTCGGACAGGACGCGGCGAACGTCGCGCGAGACGACGGGCCTCATGTCGCGGACGAGCGCGGTCACCTCGTCGTCGATCGAGAAGGTGTGCTTGCGTGAGGCGAGGTCGTTCTCGAAAGTCATGAAGGCAGTCCGATCGCGAAAATCCCCGTAATGTAAACAGCTTCGTGATTAAGGAACGGTCAAGGAAAAGGCTCCGGGCGCCGTCGGGACCAGGGTTGCGTTGCCGCGGCTTGCCGCACCGCCCCTTTCTGCCTACGACCTGAGTGGCCCAATCTCGCCGGACGTCGCCATCCCATGACCGCCCCCCTGACGCCAGACGCCGAGGCCCTGCAGGCCGCGCGGAACCGGCGCGGAATTGCCGCGATGGTGGTGGCGATGGCGCTATTCATCACCACCGACACGCTGTCGAAGCTGGCGCGGGCCGACATGCCTCCCGGGCAGGTGATGACGCTGCGCGGCGTGTTCGCGCTGGTGTTCGCGCTGGGGCTGGCCGCCGCGATGGGCGAACTGCCGCGTCTGCCGCTGGCCTTTCGCCCGCCGGTGTTGCGGCGCGCGATGGCCGAACTGGCGGTGGCCATGACCTTCCTGACGGTCCTCGGCCACCTGCCGCTGGCGGATCTCACGGCCATCGGCCAATCCGCTCCCCTCATGATCGCGGTCTATCTCGCGGTTTCGGGCACCGAGGTCATGGGATGGCGGCGCTGGGCCTCGGTCGCGGTCGGATTTGCCGGCGTGTTGCTGGTGCTCAAGCCCGGCGCGCAGAGTTTCAACGCGTATACGGCGCTCGCGGTGGTCTGTGCGATGCTGGTGGCGGCGCGCGATCTGCTCACTCGCTCCGTCCCGCGCGAGGTGCCGTCGGTCCTGATCCTGGCCGCGACGACGATCAGCGTCCTCCTCGGCGGACTGGTGATGGGCCTGTTCGAGACGTGGGCCCCTCTCACCGGACGATCGCTTTTGATCCTGGCCGGGGCCGCTCTCTTCGTGACCGGCGGAAACTATTTCATCATCACGGCCTTCCGGGGCGTCGAGGTCGGCGTGGTGGCCCCCTTCCGCTACTCGGTGATCGTCATGGCTGTCCTGTACGGGCTGGCCGTGTTCGGCGAGGTGCCGGACCTCTTCACCCTCGTCGGCGCGCTCCTGATCGGCGGTAGCGGAGCCTATACATTGCACCGGGAGCGGGTAAGGGCTCGCGAAAGAGCGCCCCAACGCGCCGCCTGAGCCGCCGGTAGCAGTTTCCCGGCTGGCAGACAGGTTGGCCCGGTGCTATACGGCCTGAGCAGGGCTGCCCGCCGCCTGGTGCGGCCCTCGACAACAATCATTCACATGATGGGTTCGTGGGCGGAGGGGACATGGTTGGTTTGCTGGGCGTGAGCCGTCTCATCGACGGCATCAATTCGCGCGTGGGCCGCTGGTTGGCGTGGCTCATCCTTGTCGCCGTCATCATCTCGACGGTGAATGCTCTCATCCGCAAGATATTCGATACGTCGTCGAACTCCTGGCTCGAGCTCCAGTGGGTGCTTTTCGGCGCGGTGTTCCTGCTGTGCTCCCCGTGGACGCTGCTCAACAACGAGCACATCCGCATCGACATCGTGAACAGCGCCCTGCCCAAGACGGTGCGCAACGTCATCGACGTCGTCGGTCACGCGCTGTTCCTCATTCCGTTCTGCATCATCATGGTGATGGTGAGCGGGCCGTTCTTCATGCGCTCCTTCAGCATCAACGAGCAGTCGCTGAATGCCGGTGGCTTGCCGCAGTGGCCGGCCAAGTTCCTGATCCTGCTGGGCTTCATCGTGCTGCTCGTGCAGGGCGTCTCGGAGCTGATCAAGCGCATCGCGATCATGACCGGCCACCTGCAGGACACCACGTCCGGCGGAGGTCACCACGCCTCCGCCGAGGCGGAAGCGGCGCGCCTGCTGGAGCAGGTCGAGTCGCACAACGCTCGCTGACGGCCTTCCACATCATCCCTTACGAGCCTCGAACACCCCGGGCCCGCCCATGACCGCTTTCCTCATCCAGAACATGGCACCCGTCATGTTCGGCGCCCTCGTCCTCTTTCTGCTGCTGGGCTACCCGGTCGCCTTCGCGCTCGCCGCCAACGGCCTGTTCTTCGCGCTGATCGGCATCGAGCTGGGGTTGTTCGCGCCGAACTTCCTGCAGGCCCTGCCGGAACGTGTCTACGGCGTGATGAACAACGACACGTTGCTGGCCATCCCGTTCTTCACCTTCATGGGCCTGATCCTCGAACGATCCGGCATGGCGGAAGACCTGCTCGACACGATCGGCCAGCTCTTCGGCACGATCCGCGGTGGCCTCGCCTATGCGGTGATCTTCGTCGGCGCGCTGCTGGCGGCCACCACCGGCGTCGTCGCGGCGTCGGTGATCTCGATGGGCCTGATTTCGCTGCCCATCATGCTGCGCTACGGCTACGACCGCCGGCTCGCATCGGGCGTCATCGCGGCCTCGGGCACGCTGGCCCAGATCATCCCGCCCTCCCTGGTGCTCATCGTCATGGCCGACCAGCTCGGCCGTTCCGTCGGCGACATGTACGAGGGCGCCTTCATCCCCGGCCTCGTCCTGTCCTGCCTCTACGCTCTCTACGTGTTCGGCGTGTCGATGATCTTCCCGAAGGCCGCGCCGGGCCTTCCCCAGGAAGCGGTGGGCTTCCGTGAGCCGGACGGTTCGCGCGGCGTGTGGCAGCTCGGGCTGCTCGTGCTGTTCTCCGGCTTCGTGGGCTACTACGTCATGTCACAGACGGACGTGCGTGGCGGTGCCGACTTCGTGGTGCTGACCATGTCGATCGGCGTCACCGTCTCGTTCCTGTGCGCCATCTTCAACCACACCTTCGGCGGCCGGCGCGTCGTGTTGACGGCCATCGTCACGGCGGCGTTCGTCGCCGGCTGGTGGTTCCTGAAGGCCAACGGATGGGCCAAGACGGCTTTGCTGTCGGAGGCGCTTGCCGCCGGCGCGCTCTACGCGCTGATCGCCGGCATCATCGAGAAGACGACCGGGCGCCGCCTCGTCTCGAAGCTCGCCGAGCAGGTCACCTTCGTCATGGTGCCGCCGCTCGGCCTCATCTTCCTCGTGCTCGGCACCATCTTCATCGGCGTGGCCACGCCGACCGAGGGCGGCGCCATGGGCGCGGCGGGCGCGATGATCCTGGCGCTCATGAAGAAGCGCCTCTCCTTCGAGCTCACGCGCCAGGCGGTCGAGTCGACCGCCAAGCTCTCGGCCTTCGTGCTCTTCATCCTGATCGGCGCGCGCGTGTTCTCGCTGACCTTCTACGGCGTCAGCGGCCACGTCTGGGTCGAGCACCTGCTCACCTCGCTGCCCGGCGGCCAGGTCGGCTTCCTGATCGTCGTCAACGCGCTCATCTTCGTCCTGGCCTTCTTCCTCGACTTCTTCGAGCTCGCCTTCATCGCGATCCCCCTGATCGGGCCGGCGGCCGACAAGCTCGGCATCGACCTGATCTGGTTCGGCGTGATCATGGGCGTGAACATGCAGACGTCGTTCATGCACCCGCCGTTCGGCTTCGCGCTGTTCTTCCTGCGCTCGGTCGCCCCGCGCCAGCCCTACAAAGACAAGGTGACCGGCCTGACGATGGAACCGGTGACGACCGGGCAGATCTACTGGGGCGCCGTGCCCTTCGTCGTGATCCAGCTGATCATGGTGGCGCTGGTCGTGATCTTCCCGGGCATGGTGATGCACTACAAGAACAGCGGGCCCGTGGTGGACCAGAAGAAGGCGCTGGAGCAGCTCCAGAACCTCGCCCCCACCGACGACGCCCCGCCGCTCGACCTGGGTCCGCCGAAGCTGAACTGATCTTGCGCCGACAGGCCGCGCGTCGGGCGATGCGCGGCCTGCGGCGGATGCTTAGAGCTTGTGAATCCTTCACCTGAGAGATGGAAGTCCAGTTCAAACCGACCTCTCAGCCGTCATCCCCGGGCTTGGCCCGGGGACCCACGACTTTGCCTGCGCCACTCTGAAGTCGTGGGTGGCCGGGCCAAGCCCGGCCATGACGCGGAGAGAGTGAGGCAAGCTGGACAGTTGAAAGATTCTCACCCTCTCAGAATGAGGAGGTTGGGGGGCTGGCCCTATCGTGGCTCGTGCAAAGGTCGCATGAGGACCGTGTGGGCTGGATCTTCCAATCGGTGCGCACAAAAAGAAAAAGGCCCGGCATCGCTGCCGGGCCTTTCGCAGTTCCCCTCCCGTGAAGAGCGTCAGCCCTTGGCGCGCGAGCGGATCATGTAGTTGTCGTAGGTGAACTCGGAGATCTGGAACCACAGGTATTCGTCGTTCCGGAAGCCCATATAGGCGTCGTGGACCTTCTTGAAGTCCGCATTTTCCTTGCTGATCTCGGCATAGAGCTCGACGGAGGCCTTGAGGCAGGCGTCCATGATCTCGGCCGAGAAGGGACGCAGCTGCGCGCCGCCCTGGGCGAGGCGCTTGATCGCCGCCGGGTTCAGGGCGTCGTACTTGGCCTGCATGTCGACGTTGGCGAGGCCCGCGGCCGACTTCACGATCGACTGGTAGGACTTCGGCAGTTCCGCCCACTTGGCCGTGTTGATGAAGAAGTGCAGCGCGGCGCCGCCTTCCCACCAGCCCGGATAGTAGTAGAACGGCGCGACCTTGTTGAAGCCGAGCTTCTCGTCGTCATAGGGGCCGACCCACTCGGCCGCGTCGATCGTGCCCTTCTCGAGAGCCGGATAGATGTCGCCGCCGGCGATCTGCTGCGGCACGGAGCCGAGCTTCTGGAGGACGCGTCCGGCGAGGCCGCCGATGCGCATCTTCAGGCCGTTGAGGTCCTGCGGGCCCTTCAGCTCCTTGCGGAACCAGCCACCCATCTGCGTTCCGGTGTTTCCGCCGGGCAGCGAGTAGATGTTGTACTTCTTGAAGAACTCGTTCATCAGGTCCATGCCGCCGCCGTGGTAGAACCACGCGTTCTGCTGGCGGGAGTTCAGACCGAACGGCACCGCGGTGCCAAAGGCGAAGGTCGGGTCCTTGCCGACGTAGTAGTAGGGCGCCGTGTGGCAGCACTCGACCGTGTTGTTCTGCACGGCGTCGGCCGCCTGCAGGGCCGGGACGATTTCACCGGCTGCGAAGACCTGGATCTGGAACTTGCCGTCGGTGGCTTCAGACACGGCCTTCGAGAAAACCTCGGCAGCGCCGTAGATCGTGTCGAGCGACTTGGGGAAGCTCGAGGTCAGGCGCCACTTGATCTCGGGTGCCGACTGGGCGATGGCGGGGCTCGCCACCGCGGTAGCGGCTGCGCCCGCGGCAGCCACCTTCATGAATTCACGACGCTTCATCAAATTCCTCCCGTCTGGGTTTTCGTCCGCCATGCGCTCTGCGCTTATGACGACCTATGAAACCGCATAGCACGGGGAAATGTGTTTCAGGAACTTCAATTTTCAAGTTGGAAGCGTGTTTTTCAGGCAAATACGCACAAAAAAGCCCCGGCCTGTCGGCCGGGGCCATCAATCAAGGTCAACCAAACGTCAACCGCCCGCGCGCGAGCGGATCATGAAGTTGTCGTAGGTGAATTCCGCAACCTGGAACCACAGGTATTCGTCGTTGCGGAAGGCCGTCATGGCCTGGATGGCCTTCTTGAACGCCTCGTTCGTCTTGCTGATGTCGGCATAGAGCTCGTTCGAGGCCTTCAGGCAGGCCTGCATGACCTCCTGCGGGAACGGGCGGAGCTGCGTGCCGCTCTGGACCAGGCGCTTCAGCGCGCCGGGGTTCTGCATGTCGTAGCGCGCCTGCATCCAGGTGTTGGCATAGGTGGATGCGGCGAGGACGGCGGCCTGGTAGGCCTTGGGCAGAGAGGCGTACTTTTCCTGGTTGACGAAGGCATGCACGGTCGGGCCGCCTTCCCACCAGCCGGGATAGTAGTAGAACGGCGCCACCTTGCTGAAGCCGAGCTTCTCGTCGTCGTAGGGACCGACCCACTCGGCCGCGTCGATCGTGCCCTTCTCGAGGGCCGGATAGATGTCGCCGCCGGCGATCTGCTGCGGCACGGCCCCGAGCTTCTGGATCACCTGGCCGGCGATGCCACCGATGCGCATCTTGAGGCCGTTGAGATCGGCCGCCGTCTTAATCTCCTTGCGGAACCAGCCGCCCATCTGGGTGCCGGTGTTGCCGCAGGGGAAGCCGACCACGTTGTAGGTCTTGAAGAACTCGTTGAAGAGCTCGTTGCCGCCGGCCTGGTAGAGCCACGCGTTCTGCTGGCGGGCGTTCAGGCCGAAGGGCACCGAGGACGCGATCGCGAAGGTGGGGTCCTTGCCGACGTAGTAGTAGGAGACCGTGTGGCACATCTCGACGGTGCCCGCCTGAACCGCGTCGAGGGCCTGCAGCGCCGGCACGATTTCACCGGCGGCGAAGACCTGGATCTGGAACTTCCCGTCCGTCAGGTCGGAGACCATCTTCGAGAAGACCTCGGCCCCTCCGTAGATGGTGTCGAGCGACTTCGGGAAGCTCGAGGTGAGACGCCACTTCAGTTCGGGGGAAGACTGCGCGATGGCCGGCGCAGCCACCGCCGATGCGGCGAGGCCGAGACCGGCGGTCTGGACGAATTGACGACGCTTCATGGGTATTCTCCAAAGACTGGCCCTCGGACGACACTCGACCGGGGCCATTGACGTGCGAGGCACGGAAAGGTGGGCTCGCAGGCGGCGCGCACACCAATACATCCGGTAACCGAGCCGGCAATTCCGAGCGTTTCAAGGCAGATACGGCGCCAGCGCATGGCTGCCTTGCGTGCTTGAGCCGCAGCGGGACCGTGGCGCGGCGACGCTCAAGCACCGATGCCCAGCAGCTCGCCGATGCGCTGGGTGGCCTTCAGACCACTGCCGGTGAGGACGATGACGGTGGTCTCGTTCGGAAGCACCGTTCCCTCCCGCAGCAGCCGGCGCAGGGCGGCGGCCGCGCTGGCGCAGGTCGGCTCGGCATAGAGCCCGGCACGCGCCAGTTCGCCGTGCGCGGCCACGATCTCGTCCTCCGACACCGCGACCGTCTGGCCGCCCGAGCGACGGACCGCCGACAGCACCTCCCGCGTCCGCACGGGCCGGGCGATCGACGTCCCCTCCGCGATGGTGGGCCGGGGCTCGATGGGCACGAGCGTGTCGCCGCCCGAAAGGAAGGTGGCGTGCAGCGGGGCGCAGTTTTCCGGCTGGACGGCGAAGAGCCGGGGAAGCCGGTCGATCTCGCCGTGCCTCAGCAGCTCGCCGAAGCCGATGTCGCACCCCAGGACGTTGCTGCCCGCGCCGGTGGGAATGATGACGTTGTCGGGCGCGCGGAAGCCGAGATCCTCCCACAGCTCGTAGGCGAGCGTCTTGGTCCCCTGCAGGAAGAAGGCCTGCCAGTTGTGGCTGGCGTAGAAGATCGTCTCGGCCTGCCGCTCCGCCTCGTCCGCCGTGTCCTGCCGCGTGCCGGGGATCAGCTGGGTCTCGGCCCCGTAGGCCCGCATCTGCACCGTCTTGCCGGGCTGGGTGTAGGCGGGCACGAGGATCTTCGACCGCAGCCCGCCGGCGGCGGCATAGGCGGCGATCGCGGCGCCGCCGTTGCCGGAGCTGTCCTCCAGTATGCGGTCGATGCCCTGCTGGCGCAGGACCGACACCATCACGCTCGCGCCCCGGTCCTTGAAGCTCCCGGTCGGCATCATCCATTCGAGCTTGAACAGGACCTTGGCCCCGTCGAAGTCCCGCTTGACCAGGGGCGTGAGCCCCTCGCCCATGGTGATGGGCCGGGGGACGTCGACCGGCAGGGCCGCCGCGTAGCGCCACAGCGACCGCGTGCCGCCGGCGATGTCGCCGCGTCCAATGCCCGGAAGCGGCGTGATCATCAGCGGGCCACCGGTGTCCGAACGCCACCGGGGCCGATCCAGGGGATGGAGCGCGCCCGTCGCCGGATCGACATAGGCCGGGCTCGCCGGAACGGTTTCGCGAGACATGGGACACCCCCGAACGCGTGAGGGCCGACGCGGATCGGCCGGCCTGTTACTCGATGACGATCCGCGGCGCGGCGCGCCCGGGCGCGGCACCCTGCAAGGTCGCCCAGACCTGGCGGGCGATGTCCTTGTAGGCGGCGGCGTGCGGGCCGTTCGGGTCGGTGGCCACCACCGGAAGGCCCGCGTCCGATCGCTCGCGGATGCTCAGGGCCAGCGGGATCTCGCCAAGGAAGGGCACCCCGATGCGCTCGGCCTCCTTGCGCGCGCCCCCGTGGCCGAAAATGTCGGACCGCTCGCCGCAATGGGGGCAGATGAAGGTCGACATGTTTTCCACCACGCCCAGGATCGGCACCTCGACACGGCGGAACATGGCGACCCCGCGCCTCGCGTCGATGAGGGCGAGATCCTGGGGCGTGGACACGATCACGGCGCCGGCGAGCTGGACCGACTGGGCCATGGTGAGCTGCGCGTCCCCGGTGCCGGGCGGCATGTCGACGACCAGGACGTCGAGTTCGCCCCACTGGACCTCGCGCAGCATCTGCTGGATGGCCGACATCACCATCGGGCCGCGCCAGATCATGGCCGTGTCTTCCTCGACGAGGAAACCGATCGACATGATCCTGAGGCCGTGGGCCGTCAGCGGCTTCATGATGCGGCCCTCGAGGATCTCGGGCTTCTCGTTGAGGCCGAACAGCTTCGGCATGGAGGGTCCGTAGATGTCGGCGTCGAGCACGCCGACCTTGAGGCCCTGCGCCGCCAGGCCCAGCGCCAGGTTCGCCGCGGTCGTCGACTTGCCGACCCCACCCTTGCCCGAGGCCACGGCTATGATGTGGCGCACGCCCGGAATGCCGGCCCGGGCCGTCGCGGCCGCGGCTCTCGGCCCCGGTGCCGCCGGCCCCGGCCGGGCGCCGGATGCCGCACCCTGGGCGCGCTCCGCCGTCAGGGTCGCCAGGACGCTCTCGACGCCCTTCAGCCGGCGCACGGCCTCCTCGGCGGCCCGCCGCACGGGCTCTGCCTCGCCGGGCTTCGCCGGGTCGGCGGCGATCGACAGGTAGACCTTGCCGGCCGCGATGGAGACGCCGGCGAGCGCACCCGACTGCGGCAGCGGGCGGCCATCGGGCCCCTTCACGGCCGCCAGCGCGGCCAGGACGTCCTTTTCGGTGATCACGAGTCACAACTCCGTCGCATGCCCGCGGGGCCAATCACCCGCGGTCCGGCTCGCCCGCCTCGCGGCGGCGGCCCGGTGCGGGCAGATGTAACGGGCGGCTCGTGCCGGTCAATCGCCTCGCAATGGATCGGATCCCTCTCGCGACCGATTGCACGCGCGCGGGCCGGCAAGGCATACTGTCCGAGCCTGGCCAGCCAGAGAGGTGAAGGTCCCCCGTGAAGGCTCCCATCGTCGTCGTCGCCCTGATCGTGAGCATGATCGCGGGACATGCCGCGCCGGCCGCCTCCAAGGAGTGGACGACCGTGCGCATCGCCACCGAGGGCGCCTACCCCCCCTTCAACTTCGTCGATGCGCAGGGCCAGCCCCAGGGGTTCGAGATCGACATTGCCCGCGCGCTCTGCGAGCGGATGCGCGTGACCTGCACCTTCACCACGGACGATTGGGATCAGCTGATCCCCGGGCTCCGCCAGGACCGCTACGACGCCGTCATGGCATCGCTGGAAATCAACGAGGAGCGGCGCCAGCGCATCGCCTTCTCGCGCCCCTACTACCGGACCCCGGCGGCGTTCATGACGCGCAAGGCCGCCCCCGTCGCCGACCTGTCGCCGGCCGGCATGAAGGGCCGCAAGATCGGGGCTATGGCCGGGACCGTGTATGCGGCCTATCTCGAGGATCTCTACAAGGCGGGCACCGAGATCCGCCTCTATGCGAGCCTGGACGAGGCGAGCCTCGACCTGGCGCTGGAGCGTATCGATACGGTGCTGGGCGACAAGATCGCCCTCTTCGAGTGGCTGAAGCGCGGCAAGGAGGCCGATTGCTGCGTCTTCCAGGCCGACGCCCATCCCAGCGTGTCGCATTTCGGCGAAGGCTACGGGGTCGGATTGCGCAAGGACGACACGGACCTTCGCCAGCTGTTCAACCGCGCGATCGACGAGATCATCGCGGACGGGACCTACCAGAGGATCCGGTCGGGCTATTGGCCCTTTCCCCTGCGCTGACCCGCGGGCCAAGCGCGAGCTGCGCAATTTTGCCCGGGCTGTTGCGCTCGCTCCGGCGTCGGTGTCCAATGCGTCATCGGCCTGGCTTCGATCCATCGGGGCCGCGGACCGCACAACCGTGCCGCCGAAGGCGGACAAACGGAGGGATGATACGTGAAGAAGACTGTCGGACTGGTGGCCGCCGCCATGGCCGCTCTGGTTCTGGGCGCGGGAGCCGCCGTCGCCCAGCAGAAGGAGTGGAAGGAAATCCGGATCGGGACGGAAGGCGCCTATCCTCCCTGGAACAACCTGAACTCCGCCGGCAAGCTCGAGGGCTTCGAGATCGATTTCGGCAATGCGCTCTGCGAGAAGATGAAGGTGAAGTGCACCTGGGTCGCGCAGGACTGGGACGGCATCATCCCCGCGCTGCTCGCCGGCAAGTACGACATGATCATGGCCGGAATGAACGCCACCGAGGAGCGGGCCAAGAAGGTCAGCTTCACCTCCACCTACAGCCGCACGCCGATCTCCTTCATCGCGGCCAAGTCGGTCTCCTCGACCGACATCTCGCCGGCGGCGCTGAAGGGCAAGGCCATCGGCGCCCAGGGCTCGACGATCCACGCGAACTACCTCGAGAAGTACTACAAGGACGCGCAGATCAAGCTGTACCCGACGCAGGAAGAGGCGAACCTCGACCTGAAGAACGGGCGCCTGGACTACATCCTGGCCGACAAGCTGGCGCTGACCGACTTCATCGACGGCCAGGGCAAGGACTGCTGCAAGTTCGTGTCCGACATCAAGCGCGACCCGACCATCCACGGCCCGGGCGTGGCCGCGGCCTTCCGCAAGGAAGACACGGCGCTGGGCGCCATGGTGTCGAAGGCGATCGAGGAGTCGATCAAGGACGGCACCCACAAGGTCATCATGGACAAGTACTTCAAGGTCAACATCCTCGTCGATTGACCTTGCGCATTCGGGCCGGGGCGCGAGCCCCGGTCCTCGTCCCGCTCCGGGCCCCGCTCCCGGCACGCCGCTTGCCTGCCCGAGCCGCCATGGCCCTTTCCTCGTTCCGCTCCGGCGCCCCCGCATGGACCGCATCCTGACGCTCCTGTCCTGGGGGAACCAGGGGTGGCTCGACGAGCTCGCCTCCGGCGCGCTCGTGACCATTTCGCTGGCGCTCGCCACCCTTCCCTTCGGCCTGGCGCTCGGCCTGATCATGGCCCTGGTCAAGCGCTCCGACAGCCGCGTCCTGCGGGCGTTCGGGACGATCTACACCACAGTGTTCCGCGGGGTTCCCGAGCTCCTGACGCTCTACATCGTCTATTTCGGGCTGCAGCTCGGCATGAGGCGGCTGTGGACGGGGCTCGGCCTGCCCGGGACGGTCGAGATGCCCGCCTTCGTGGCCGGCATGATTGCGCTGGGCCTGGTGCTGGCGGCCTTCTCCTGCGAAGTCTGGATCGGCGCGCTGAACGCCATCCACAAGGGACAGCGCGAGGGTGCCTATGCGCTGGGCCTGAACAAGGCCCAGACCTTCCGCCTCGTCGTCTTCCCGCAGCTGATCCGGGTGGCCCTGCCCGGCCTCGGCAACAACTGGATGGTTCTCCTCAAGGAGACCTCGCTCATTTCCGTCATCGCGCTGCCCGACCTGATGTTCTGGACGGGGCGCGCCAACGTGGTGACGAAGGAGCCCTTCCTGTTCTTCGGCGTGGCCTGCCTGATCTACCTCGCCTTCTCCCTCGTTTCCGCCGGCGGCATCGAGGCGCTGGAGCGCCGGGCCAACCGCGGCTTCGCCCAGGGAGGCGGATCGCGATGACCTGGTGCGAGCTTCCCGGCTACTGGGTCGGCAACGAGGCGATCCAGAACTACGGCTGCCGGATGTTCGGCGGCCTGGGGATCACCCTCCAGCTCGTCGTGATCTCCGTCGCGCTGGGCTGCGTGCTCGGCCTCGCCGTGGCGCTGGTCCGGATCTATGGCGGGCCGGTCGCGGGACGGGTCGCGCTCGCCTACACGACGTTCTTCCGCGGCACGCCGCTCCTGTGCCAGCTCTTCCTCGTCTACTACGGCGCCGGGCAGTTCCGTCCCTTCCTGGACAGCATCGGCCTGTGGGGCTTCTTCCGCGACGCCTTCAACTGCGCGGCCTTCACCTTCACCATCAACACGGCGGCCTACCAGGCGGAGATCTTCCGCGGAGCGATCCAGTCCGTCCACCGGGGCCAGTGGGAAGCGGCGCGCGCGCTCGGCATGCGCTGGAGCCAGATCCTGCGGACCATCGTGTTCCCGCAGGCCGCGATCGTGGCGCTGCGTCCGCTCGGCAACGAGCTCGTCATCATGGTCAAGTCGTCCGCAGTCGCCTCGCTCGTGACCATCTTCGACCTGATGGGCACGACCCGGCTGGCCTTCGCGCGGTCCTTCGACCTGTCGGTGTACCTCTTCGCCGCCGTGCTGTATCTGGTCGTCGTGGAGGCGATCCGACGCGTCTGGGACCTTGCCGAGCGGCGCCTGACGCGGCATCTCCACCACGCTTGAGACTTCCCTCCCTCGGCGGACGCGCGACGGCGTGCGGACCCGCCCGCATCCAGGAGCATTCCGACATGGCGAACGTCGCTTTCCTCGGCCTTGGCGTCATGGGCTACCCCATGGCCCGCCACCTCGCCTCCAAGGGCCATACCGTCACGGTCTACAACCGCACCTTCGCCAAGGCGGAGAAGTGGGTCTCCGAGCACGGCGGCAAGGCGGCCAAGACCCCGCGCGAGGCCGCGACCGGCCAGGACTTCGTGTTCGCCTGCGTGGGCAACGACGACGACCTGCGCTCCGTGGTGCTGGGGGCCGACGGCGCGCTCGCCGGCATGACGAAGGGGACGGTGTTCGTCGACAACACGACCGCCTCGGCCGAGGTGGCGCGCGAGCTCTATGCGGCGGCCAAGGAGAAGGGCGTTTCCTTCATCGACGCTCCGGTCTCCGGCGGGCAGGCCGGCGCCGAGAACGGCGTGCTGACGGTGATGTGCGGCGGTGACGAGGATGCCTTCGCCCGCGCCGAACCGGTGATCATGAGCTTCGCACGCGCCTGCAAGCGCCTCGGCCCGTCGGGCGCGGGCCAGCTGACCAAGATGGTCAACCAGATCTGCATCGCCGGTGTCGTCCAGGGCCTCGCCGAGGGCGTTCATTTCGCCAAGAAGGCCGGGCTCGACGTCGAGGCGGTGATCGAGACGATCTCGAAGGGCGCCGCCCAGTCCTGGCAGATGGAGAACCGCTACAAGACCATGAACGCGGGCAAGTTCGACTTCGGCTTCGCCGTCGACTGGATGCGCAAGGACCTGGCGATCTGCCTGGAGGAGGCCCGCAGCAACGGTGCGAACCTGCCGCTCACGGCGCTCGTCGACCAGTTCTATGCCGAGGTCCAGAAGATGGGCGGCCGGCGCTGGGACACCTCAAGCCTCCTGGCCCGCCTGGAGCGCTGAGGCGCGGCGCGACATCGCCGCACCGGGCGTCTGCCGTCCGTCAGGCCGTGCGCTTGACGTCGAACCAGTCGGGGACGCTCGTCAGGGGTGGGATGGGCCGCACCAGCGGCCCGTCCAGGTCCACGGCCTGGATGCCCATGGCGGAGATCCAGACGGCCTCGTCCGCATCGGTGTCGAGGACGATGTGGGCGGGGGGCGCACCGAACTGGTGCCCGGCATTGAACACCCAGGTCTTGCCGACCCGGTCGGCCCATGACCCGTCCCGCACGAACGGCGACTGGTGGATGTGACCCGCCACGACGATGTCGGGTCCGAACTGGGCGATCCACGCCTCGACGTCCGCGTCGCCCATGCTGCGGCTGCCCGACCAGCTGGTCGGCGAATTCCGCGGCGGCGCGTGGTGGATCCAGACCCAGCGCAGCCCGTCCCGCCGCTGCGCATCGGTCTCGAGCTGGCGGATGAGCCGCTCGCGCACGATCGGACCGTCCCACCAGGGACAGACCGTGAAGAGCGTGTCGCCCACGACGACGCTGTCGCCATCCGTCTTGATGCCGAGCCCGCGGATGTCCTCGATCCAGCGCGGCACCTTCTCCCCGTCCTCGCCCCGCGAGTCGAGGTCGTGGTTGCCCGAGCAGACGATGAGCTGCGTCGCGGCCGCCAGGCGCTGCAGGTATTTGCGCACGACCAGCGTCTGCGCGCTGAAGTCGACGATCGATCCGACGTCGAGACAGTCGCCCGCAAGGACCACGAGATCGTAGCCCGGCCCGACCTGGAGCAGCCAGTCGAACTGGGGCAGGGCGTAGTGCAGATCGGCGACGAAGAGGCAGCGCATGCTCGGGATCCATCCGGTGCGAGGCCCCGGGACCCGACGAACAGACCACGAAGCCACGACACTCATCAAGTGTATGCAGTCGATCAAGCGCGCATGAATATTGGGCAACTTGCCAAGTGACGACGGGCCGCCCTATGGCTGACGCAAGACGCCGCGAGCCTCGCCGGGCCCGACGCGCGTCGGCAGCAGGGAGGCGGCCTTGGCGGACGCTCACGAACGAGACACGGCGCCCGTGGCGCTCGTCACAGGCGGGACACGCGGGATCGGAGAGGCCGTCGCGCGTCTTCTGGCCGGCCAAGGCTGGCGGGTGGTGGCGGGCGGCGTCCTGGCTTCGGAGGTGGACGGCTTCCAACCCCATGACGGGATCGAGCCGATCCTGCTCGACGTCACGTCGGACGCGTCGGTGAAGGCCGCCGTGGAACGCTGCGGTCGCCTGGATGCGCTGGTCAACTGCGCCGGCGTGCTGATGCGGGGCGGCGCCGAGTTCTCGATGGACGCCTTCGAGCGCACGGTCGCGGTGAACCTGCACGGCACGATGCGCTGTTGCCTGGCGGCACGGCCGCTCCTCGCCCACGCCAAGGGCGCCATCGTCAACACGGCCTCCATGTACAGCTTCTTCGGCGCTCCGCACGCGCCGGGCTATGCGGCTTCGAAGGGCGGGGTCGCGCAGCTCACCAAGTCGCTCGCGGCCGCCTGGGCCCCGGAGGGCATCCGCGTGAACGCGGTGGCGCCCGGCTGGATCGAGACCGACTTCACCCGGCCCGTCGTCAATGACCCGCACCGGTCGTCCGGCATCGTCGGCCGCACCCCCATGGCCCGTTGGGGAGAGCCCGGCGACGTCGCCGGCGCCGTTGCCTTTCTCCTGTCCGATGCCGCACGCTTCATCACGGGAACCGTCCTTCCCGTCGACGGCGGCTACCTGATCGCCTGATCCAACACGCAGAGGCGCCCATGACCGTCACCGCCAACCGCTCCGGGCTCGTCGAGACCGCCGACGAGAAGCGCATGCCCTACCGGCATCCCCAGCCCGAATACTCCCCGCCGGAGATCGTCATCCCCGACGCCGTGCCGACCGACGAGCGGATCTGGGTTCCGCAGGCGGAGAACGTCTGGTTCCGCCCCCTGTGCCTGAGCGCCTCGCGCGGGTACTGGCAGAACATCCTGCGCGTGCGGAAGTCCGGCGTCCTGTCGCGCCACCGCCACCCGCAGCCGGTGCACGGCTTCGTCCTCAAAGGCAAATGGCGCTACCTCGAGCACGACTGGGTGGCCACCGAGGGCGGCTATGTCTACGAGGCGCCGGGCGAGACGCACACGCTCGTGGTGGACGAGGACGTGGAGGAAATGATGACGCTCTTCCAGGTGAACGGCGCCATGATCTACGTCGATCCCGACGGCCGCGTTCAGGGCTACGAGGACGTCTTCACCAAGATCGAGATGTGCAAGAAGCACTACGCCGCGGTCGGGCTTGGCGCCGACTACGTGGAGCGGTTCATCCGGTAGTTGGGGCGGTTTGCCGTCACCGGACGGATTGGATCAGAACGGCCTCACGGCGAATGATGGCGCGGAACGCGTCCTCGATCGTGTTCCAATCCACCAGGTCGACCCTGAAGGGCAGATCCGAGTCTTCGAAGGCCTCCCGCAACTCTGCCAACTGCGGTAGCGGGAGAGCGTCCTGGCCGAGAATGGCCAGGTCGAGATCCGAAAACGGCTTGGCGCGTCCGCGGGCGCGCGAACCGAACGCGAGCACTTCTCGATCAGGTATCTTCGCAGACAGAATGGCGCGGATGACTGTCTGGTCCTGCGGCCTGAGAGAAAGCCTGCTTGCGGCCAAGGTCATGCAAGGCGCTCCGCCAATCGGTTCACAAGAGCTTGCACTTCCGTGATGAAAGCCGGGATTCCGGCAACGACCTCGACGGCCACGACCTCGTTGTAGGAATGGCTCGTCTTGCTCCGCATCTCTCGATAGCTGCGCCACTCTGGCCACGTCCCGAGCAGGAGACCCTGCTCGTTCGCAGAGCGGATCATGTCCTGGAAGCTCATGGCATCGACATGCTCGGGCGTCGGGGAAGCATACTCGAGGTACCGCTTCAGGGTCTTGTGCGCGATCTCGTAGGTAAACTCGAAACGCTGGACGAGGCCGTCGCGGATCTGAATGTCCGACGTGTCGCACTGATATCGTGCCAACCCTTCGACCAGACGGTCGAAGGCGCGCCTCAGCACCGAAATATCAGGCCTGATGTCGCTCACTGTCGGCATCCTCTTCACATCGCTGAAGCCGGTCCTCGACGTCGATTGCGAAAAACTCGCGCCGCTCACCCCTTCAGTGTACAACGCGCCCGCCCCGATGCGAATGACCCGCGAGATGAGCCCGTTCGAGCAACACCGCTTCTCCGTGGCGCCCATGATGGACTGGACGGACCGGTACTGCCGGGCCTTTCACCGTCACCTGAGCAGGCGCGCCCGGCTCTACACGGAAATGGTGACGACCGGCGCGGTGCTGCACGGCGATCGGGCCCGGCTGCTCGGGTTCGACGACCTGGAGCATCCGGTCGCGGTCCAGCTCGGCGGCTCGGACCCTGGGGATCTCGCCGCCGCGGCGCGGATCTGCGCCGATTTCGGCTATGACGAGGTCAACATCAATGTCGGCTGCCCGTCGGACCGGGTCCAGAACGGGCGCTTCGGCGCGTGCCTGATGCGCGAGCCGGCGCTCGTCGGCGAGTGCGTCGCCGCGATGAAGGTCGCCGTGCGCGTGCCGGTGACGGTGAAGTGCCGGATCGGCGTGGACGACCAGGATCCCGAGGCGGCTCTCGACGCCTTGGCCGATGCGGTGCTGGCCGCCGGCGCGGACGCGCTGGTGGTGCATGCCCGCAAGGCCTGGCTGCAGGGCCTGTCGCCCAAGGAAAACCGCGACATCCCTCCCCTCGACTATGCGCGCGTCCATCGCCTGAAGGCGCGCCTGCCGCACGTGCCGATCTCGATCAACGGCGGCATTGCCGGCCTGGCCGAGGCCGCGGTCCAACTCGCTGAAGTCGACGGCGTGATGCTGGGGCGAGCCGCCTACCACGACCCGGGCCTGCTGCTCGCCGTCGACCCGCACCTGTTCGGCGAGGCGCCGCCGGCCCTCGATCCCTTCGCCGCGATCGAGGCGTTCGAGCCCTATGTCTCCGCACGCCTGGCCGAGGGCACGCGGCTGCACGCCATCACGCGGCACATGCTGGGCCTGTTCAACGGCCGGCCCGGTGCGCGGGCCTGGCGCCGGCACCTTGCGACCGAGGGCGTGAAGCCGGGAGCCGGGCTGGACACCTTGCGCGACGCGTTGGCCCACGTGCGCCGCGCCCCGGCCGAGGACGGGGAACCCGTGGCCGCCTGATCGGCCCGACGCAGGCCTTGTTCCGCCCGCCCATGCGATTTTCGCATGGCTGCGCGCCTTGCCCCCCGGCCCGAAATGGCCCAGAGCTTCGGGTGCACGCCTTCCTGCCCCCGAGGTTTCCATGTTCCAGGACATCGCCGTCACCCAGCTCGTGATCCTGGCCGTGGGCCTCCTCGCCGCGGGCGCGGTGACCGGGCTCTTGGCCGGCATCTTCGGCGTCGGCGGCGGGGCCATCATCGTGCCGGTGCTCTACGAGCTCTTCCGCATCCAGGGCGTGCCGGAGGATGTCCGCATGCCGCTCGCGGTGGGCACGTCGCTGGCCATCATCATCCCGACCTCGATCCGATCCTTCAGGGCGCACCAGAAGAAGGGCGCGGTCGATCTCTCGATCCTGAAGGCCTGGGCCGTGCCCGTCGTGGTGGGCGTGATCCTCGGCAGCCTCGTCGCGCGCTATGCGCCGGCGGGCCTGTTCAAGCTCGTGTTCGTGCTGGTGGCGGGCGTCAGCGCCATCCGCCTGCTGTTCGGCCGCGATTCCTGGCGGCTCGGCACCGACCTGCCGACAGGCCCGCTGATGAAGATCTACGGCCTGCTGATCGGCGTGCTGTCTTCGCTGATGGGCATCGGCGGCGGACAACTCTCCAACCTGTTCATGACCTTCTACGGCCGGCCCATCCACCAGGCGGTCGCGACCTCGTCGGGCCTGGGCGTGATCATCTCCATCCCGGGCACGCTGGGCTACATCTATGCCGGCTGGCCGAAGATGGGCCTCGTGCCGGCGGTCCTCCCGCCCCTGTCGCTGGGCTACATTTCGCTGATCGGCATGGCGCTCGTCATCCCCACCAGCATCCTCACCGCGCCGCTCGGCGTGACCATCGCCCACAAACTGTCGAAGCGGCGACTCGAGGTGGCCTTCGGCATCTTCCTGCTGCTGGTGAGCCTGCGGTTCCTGCTGGGACTGTTCGGGATCTAGGCGGCCTGCTGGATCGGCTTAGCCGGCGTTTTCGCACCCTTCACAAGCGCGAAGCCAGAACGGCCAGCATCGCGATCTCGGCGACCTGCTGCGTCGCCCCGGCTACGTCTCCCGTCTGGCCGCCGATGAGGCGGCGGGACAGAACGAGCACGGGCCAGGCCGACAGGGTCCCGACGATGAGCGACACGCCCGCGCGCGGCAGGCCGAAAGCCGGCGTGAGCACCAGCAGCGTGATGCCGACCGCGAGCGCGGCCGCCGTTGCCATGGTGGTGTCCGACGGGCGGCCGACCGAGGCCGAGCGGCCGTCTGGCTTGGCCGGCGGCAACAGCCACAGCGGCGCCAAGGCGATGACGCGGGTCGCCGAGGCCACGGCGACGAGGGCCAGTCCCGCGGGACCGGCGCCCAGCCGTTCCGCGATCGCCGCGACCAGCGTCACGCGCAGGATGAGCGACAGCCCGATGGCGGTGGCGCCATAGGTGCCCACCCGGCTGTCGCTCATGATCTCCAGCCGGCGTTGAACGGTGCGCCCACCCCCGAACCCGTCGGCCGTGTCGGCCAGGCCGTCCTCGTGGAAGGCGCCGGTCGCCAGCACCAGGGCCGCCACGGCCAAGGCGGCGGCGGCCGCGGGGGGCAGTCGCAGCGCCAGCGCCAGGGCGAGGACCAGGGCACCGACGAGCCCGATCACCGCGCCGGCCAGCGGCAGGGCCCGCGGAATGCGGGTGAAGTCCGGCACGGCGTGCGGATCGGCCTCGCCCGGCAGCCTGGGCACGGGCAGGCGGGAATAGAAGCGCAGGCACTGGGCCACCTCCACCAGGAGACCCGGGCCGCTCAGCGGAGCTTGGCCGGCACCTGGTCCTGCACTCGGCCCACCCACGGGCCCCTGTTCAGCCGCCATCGTGTTTCCGCTCCGTCGCTTCGGGTGCTAGACAGTCCGGCCCGAATCCTCGGGCCGTCAAGCGAGTGCATCATGGGACCTTCCGACAGCGGCATGCCTTTCGACGACATCCGGCGCCTGATCGCGCAGATGCCCGGCCCGGATGCGGTCGCGGTGGGTGCAGTGCGAGACCGCGATGCGCAGCTGACCAAGCCGCCGGGCTCGCTCGGACGCCTGGAGGACCTGGCCGAGTGGGTCGCCGCCTGGCAGGGCCGCTCGCGGCCGTCCATCGATCGCCCCACCGTCTGCGTGTTCGCGGCCAACCACGGCGTGGTGGCCCAGGGGGTCTCGGCATTCCCGCAGGCGGTCACCCGCCAGATGCTGGAGAATTTCTCCGCCGGCGGCGCCGCGATCAACCAGATCTGCGCGACCTTCGACATCGGCTTCAAGGTGTTCGACCTGGCGCTCGACGTGCCGAGCGGCGACATCACCCAGGAACCCGCGCTCGACGAGAAGATGTGCGTCGCCACCATGGCCTACGGCATGGAGGCGGTGGCCGGCGGAGTCGACCTGCTGGGGCTCGGGGAGATGGGTATCGGCAACACCACCATCGCGGCGGCGATCTACGCGGCGCTTTATGGCGGCGATGCCGGGCGTTTCGTGGGACGCGGCACGGGCGTCGACGACGAGGGCCTGCGGCGCAAGCGCAGCGCCGTCGAGAGGGCGCTCGTCCTGCATGCCTCGCATCTCGGCGACCCGCTGGAGGTCCTGCGCCGCGTCGGCGGTCGCGAGATCGCGGCGATGGCCGGCGCCATCCTGGCCGCGCGGCTGCAACGCGTGCCGGTGGTGCTCGACGGCTATGTCGTGACGGCCGCCGCCGCGGTGCTGCACGCGCTCGACCCGAGCGCCCTCGACCACTGCATCGCCGGTCACCGTTCCGCCGAGGGCGCCCACGGCGAGGTGCTGGAGCGCCTGGGGCTGGAGCCCGTTCTCGATCTCGGCATGCGGCTCGGGGAAGCCAGCGGCGCCGCCATGGCGATGGGCGTGGTCAGGGCCGCGGTGGCCTGCCACACGGGCATGGCCACGTTCGGCCAGGCGGGCGTGAGCAACAAGGACGGCTGAGGCCTCAGGCGGCGCGACGTTCGCGCCGGAGCGTGGGGGGCGTTGACGGCGTCGTCGTGTCCGACACGTCGCTCAGCGGCGCCAGCGTGTCCATGACGCGGTTGGGCGGGAAGGTGACCAGCACCTCCGTGCCCTCGCGCAGGACGGAGCTCAACTTCAGGCTGCCGCCGTGCAGGTCAATGAGGCCCTTCACGATGGGCAGGCCGAGGCCCGTGCCCTGTTCGGCGGTCTTGATGGCGAGCGAACCGCGGCCGAAGGACTGCAGCACGACCGGGATCTCGTCCTCGGGAATGCCGGGCCCGTTGTCCTTGACGCTGAGATACTGGCCGCCCGCCGCCGTCCAGCCCACCTTGATGACGACCTCGCCGCCCTGCGGGGTGAACTTGATGGCGTTGGACAGGATGTTGAGCGCGATCTGCCGGACGGCGCGTTCGTCGGCCCAGAGCCGGGGCAGGTCCTTCTCCACGATCTCGCGGATGGAGATGCTGCGGCCGCGGGCGCGCATCTGCAGCATGTGGCGGCAGTCCTCCACCACGTGGGAGAGGTTCACGGCCTCTTCCTTCAGCTCGTAGCGGCCGGCCTCGATGCGCGACAGGTCCAGGATCTCGTTGATGATGTCGAGAAGGAGCGTCCCGCTGGCATGGATGTCGTGCGCGTATTCCCGGTAGGCCGGCACCTGGTGCTGCCCGAAGAGCTCGGACTTCATCACTTCGGAGAAGCCGAGGATGGCGTTGAGCGGCGTGCGCAGCTCGTGGCTCATCGTCGCCAGGAAGTGAGACTTTGCGACGTTGGCCTCTTCCGCCCGGCGACGGGCCTCGTCGGAATTGGCCTTGGCCTGTTCCAGCTCGGCGATCAGCGAATCCTTCTCCGCCCGGAACTCGATCGTGGCGATGGTCGTCGAGTAGAGGCGGTTGGCCAGCACCACGAAGTAGAGCTGGCCGGCGATCGCCATGGCGGCCATGGTCAGCCATTCGATGCCATGGTTGGAGATGATGGTGCCGGCCACCACCCCCGTGATGGGCAGGATCCCGGCATAGACGGCGATCGGCAGGTTGGAGGCGATCATCACCGTGACGCCGGTGATGAGCAGCGCCACGAAGAGCAGGAAGGTCTCGGCCCCCTGTCCCTGGTTGGCCACCGACAGCAGCATGGTGATGAGGTAGGACCAGCTCATGCCCTGCAGCAGGGAGACGAGCGTGATGGTGCGTCGCCAGGCGCGGACGTCGCGCTTCTCGTGCGGGATCGCCTGGAAGCGGCGGCACACCAGCGACATGGCCGCCATGGCGGCGGTCGTCACCGTGGTCCACAGCAGCACGCGCGGCAGATCGATCCAGATCGTGGAGGCCGCGGCGACGGCGACCGCGAGAAGCAGCATCGGGGTGATGCTGCTGCGCTGGGTCTCGGCGAAAAGGCGAAGCAGTTCGTCGTCGAACGCGCGGGCGAGCCCCGTCGTCGAGGTCAGCCGTTCGCGAACGGCCCGCAGTTCCGAAGAGGCCTGGCGCCGGCGCGCCAGTGTCGCAGGGTCCCCCTTGCGGCCTCTCTGGATGATCTCGGGCGTCAGGTCGGTCATTGCGGTCCGCTGGCTTTCAGGCGGGTGAGCGCCATCGCAACAAACTGACCGAAAAGAGTTAACTTCAGACTGACTCGATCCCGACAATGCCGACCTATCGCCTCCCAGACGCCTGATGCGGATGACCTCTGTGCTCGACCGGATGACCCGGTCCATGGTTGCCGGCCTGCTGGCCGGGCTCTTCGCCGCAGGCGGATTTCTCGCCTGGCGGGTGGTGAAGCCGCCTGCCGTGGTGACGGGCACCGCCCGGGTCATCGACGGCGACTCCCTGGAGGTCGGCGGCCACGAGATTCGGCTCGCCGGCATCGACGCCCCGGAATTCCGCCAGACGTGCCTCGGGGCGCGCGGGCAGGAGCCATGCGGCCGGCAGGCGCGCGACGCCCTGGTGCGCATGGTCGGCACCGGCCGGCTCGACTGCACGATCGTCGATCGCGACCGCTACGACCGGGACGTGGCCCTGTGCCGGCGGGACGGCCGCGACGTGAACGGCGACATGGTGCGGGCCGGACACGCCGTGGCCTATGGCCGCTACGAGAGCGAGGAGGCCGAGGCCCGCTCGGAACGACGCGGCGTCTGGGCCACCCGGTTCGAGCGGCCGGCCGACTGGCGTGCGCGCCACCCGAGGAACGACTGATGGCGGCTGGCCGGGATGGCCTGGAGGCGTTGGTCGCGCGGATCGGCCGATGCCGCGTCTGCCGCGACGAGCCGTCCGGGCGGCCGCTGCCGCACGAGCCGAGGCCGGTCCTGCAGGTCGGCACGGTCGCCCCTGCCCTGCTCTTGTGCGGCCAGGCGCCGGGCACCCGCGCGCATGCCTCCGGCAAGCCGTTTTCCGACCCGTCCGGCCAGCGCCTGCGGGCCTGGCTCGGCGTTTCGGAGGCCGAGTTCTACGATGCGGGCCGCATCGCCATCGTTCCCATGGGCTTCTGCTTCCCCGGCACGGACCCGCGCGGCGGGGACCGCCCCCCGCGGCCGGAATGCGCGAGGACCTGGCACGGGGCGCTCCTGGACGCGATCGGCGAGCCCGGCTTGACCGTCACGCTGGGTGCGCCCGCCCTGCGCCACCATCTGGCACGTCGCGGGAGCGCCGACCTCATGGCCGGCACGCTCGACGCCACGCTGGCCGCCTGGCGCACCCTGCTCGCCGAGGCCCGCATCCTCGCCCTCCCCCACCCCTCCTGGCGCAACACGCACTGGCTGAAGCGCAATCCCTGGTTCGACGCCGAACTGCTCCCCGTCCTCCGCGCCGAGGTGGACAGGCTGCTGCGAGCACCCGGCGGTCCGCGGACGTGAGGGGACCGCCCGGACGGCGGCGATCGGGACTTGCGTCCTCAGCCCTGCGCTCAGACCTCAGGATCCAGCGGCCACAGCAATGGGCTCGAGCTTTTTGACTGGCTCGAAAGGTTCGCCCAGCGTTGCCCCGGCATGCCGGCTTCCGAGCAGCCGGTCCGCGATGTCGACGGGCCAAGGCGGTGTGCGGCCCGCCGATCCGCCGACGGACCGGATCGCCGCATCCGCCAGCGTGGGCACGATGCTCCAGGCCACGGCGGCGCATACCGCGACGAGTTCCAGCGCCGTGCGCGTGACCGCGGCAGCCCTCGCCCGGTCGCCGCGGAGTGCGGCCCAGGGTGCGGCGGCCTGGACATAGGCGTTGGCCGCCGACCAGAGCGCTCTCGTCTCGGCGGCGGCCTGCCGAAACTCACGTGCCCGATGCCGGTCGTGGATCGATCTCACGCGGGCAGCGACGTCGGCGACCAGGGCGCGTTCCGCCTCTGCCGGTTCGCCCCCGTCCGGCACACGCCCGTCGAACGCCGCGTGGGCGAAGCGCGTCACGCGCTGGACCAGATTGCCGAACACATCGGCGAGGTCCTTGGTCACCTCCGTCGCGAACCGCGCCGGCCGGAAGTCCGTGTCGGCGCTTTCCGGCGCGTTGGCGATCAGCCACCAGCGCCAGAGATCGGCCGGGTGCTCGGCCAGCGCAGCCTCGCACGAGAGCCCGCGCCCCTGGCTGGTGGAGAACTTTCCGCCCTCCCACGTCAGCCAGTGAAAGCCCTTGATTACGTCCACCGTGCGCCACGGCTCGCCAGAGCCCAGAAGCGTGCCGGGAAAGCTGACCGCGTGGAACGGCACGTTGTCCTTGCCGAGGAACTGGACATAGGTGCTCTGGCGCGCCGCCTCGCCCCACCACCACGCCCGCCAATCGCCCCCCTGTTCGGCAGCCCAGTCCTGCGTGGCCGCGATGTAGGCGATGGGCGCGTCGAACCAGACGTAGAACACCTTCCCCTCGAAGCCGGGCCTGGGCACGGGAACGCCCCATGCCAGGTCGCGGGTGATGCAGCGATCCTTGAGGTCGGCCGTGAGCCAGCTTCGCGCCAGCGAGGTCACGAAGGCCGGCCATCCGTGACGCGTATCCACCCAGGCGGCCAGCTGCTCCACCAGCGCCGACTGCCGCAGGAAGAGGTGCCGGCTTTCACGCACCTCGAGCCGGGTGTCGCCCGAGAGGGCGGAGCGCGGGGCGATGAGATCAACGCCGTCCAGCAAGGCGCCGCACGCGTCGCACTGGTCGCCGCGCGCGTCGGGCCCCCCGCAATGCGGGCAGGTGCCGAGCACATAGCGGTCCGGCAGGTAGCGCCGGTCCACCGGGGACCAGAGCTGCGGCACGGGGCGCTCGGCGATCAGCCCCGCCGCGTCGAGGCGGCGGTAGAAATGGTGCGTGAGCGCGTGGTTCGAGGGAGCGGAGGAGCGGCCGAAATGGTCGAAGCTCAGCCCGAACCGGCGAAAGGTCTCGGCCTGCCGGGCATGCTCGACGTCGCAGAAATGGCGGGGATCGAGGCCGGCCCGGGCTGCGGCGAGCTCGGTCGGTGTCCCGTGCTCGTCCGTGGCGCAGACGAACAGGACCTCGCTCCCGATCTGCCGGTGGAAGCGGGCGTGCACGTCGGCCGGCAGGAGAGATCCGACCAGATTGCCGAGATGCTTGGCGCCGCTGACGTAGGGCAGCGCGCTGGTGATGAGGATGCGGCGTGACATGAGGGATGACCCGTGCGGAAAGGTGGACGCGCCGAACCCGCAACGAAAAAGCCCTCCCGCGTGGCACGGAAGGGCTGGGTTCGGCGCTCTCGCCTGTCTCGCGCGCTGGCGCGCGTCACCCTCTCCGGCCGGACCTCGCGCGGTCGGGCCGGGGCATTCGCAGGGTGTGGGAAGCGACCGTATCCATCGCAACATCGTAATCTTCCCCGGGCCCGCCATCAAGGGCGGCCCCCTATCCCGGGTCACGCCTCGGGCGCGACGGCCGCCCGCCATGGAACCCGGCGTCTCGCGCCCGCATTGCCCTGCGTGATGCCGGCCAAGCTGAACGGACACCCCGTTGCCGGGTTCATGCCGCGTTCAGGCCCCTCTTCGGAGATTGTCTCCGTGTCCTGACAAGAAACGGAGGCCAGTCCATGAGCCCGCGCTTCGCGACTTTCTTCGCCGCCCTCGTGCTGGTGGCCTCCGCAGGGTTCGCGAGAGCGGAGCCGCGGGTGGCGCTCGTCATCGGCAATGCCCACTACGGGTCGGGAGAGCTGCCGACCCCGGCCAACGATGCCGGCCTCCTCGCGCAGGAACTCCAGACCGCCGGGTTCGACGTCGTCGCCGGCGCCGATCTCGACCTCACGGGGGTGCGCAAGAGCCTGCGGGAATTCATCGACAAGCTGACCGCGGCCGGCCCGGAGGCCACGGCCACGGTGTTCATCGCTGGCCAGGGCGTGCAGTTCGAGGGCGAGAACTACTTCGTCCCCATCGGCGCGCGCATCGAGCGGGCGAGCGACATCCCCCTCGAGAGCTTCCGGATGCTCGACCTGCTGCGCGTGCTGGGCGCCTCCGGCCGCATCCGCATCGTGGCCCTCGACCTCGCCCGTCCCTTCCCGCCGCTTGCCGACGGCCAGGGCCTCGCGCCGGGCCTCGCCTTGACGGAGCCGCCGCAGGGCACGCTGCTGGCCATGAGCGCGGGACCCGACGCCGTGCTGCCGCAGGAGGCCGGCCCCTACGGCGTGTATGCCACGTCGCTGGTCGAGATGATGCGCCAGCCGGGTCTGCAGGCCGGCGAGCTCTTCGCCCGCGTGCGCGTGCGGGTCCACGAGGTGACCCAGGGACGCCAGACGCCGGCGCAGACGGGCACCCTGCAGGCGCCCTTCACCTTCTACGAGCCGCAGGAGAATGCGGGACCGCCGCCGCCCCCGGCGCCCGCCCGCCCGCGCGGCATGGCCGACCTGCTGCCGGCCGAGGCCTATGCGATGGCCATCGAGCGCGACACCATCACCGGCTACCAGGAGTTCCTGCGCGCCTTCCCTTCGGACCGCATGGTGCCGCGGATCCAGCGGCTTCTCGCGGCCCGCCGCGAGGCGATCGTCTGGCAGCGCACCGTCTCGCGCAACACGCCCGAGTCCTACTGGACCTATCTGCGGCGCTACGATGACGGACCGCACGCGGCCGATGCACGGCGTCGCCTGGCCCGTCTCGCCGCCCCGCCGGAGCCGCCCCGTGTCTTCGACGAGATGGAGTACGATCTCCCGCCGCCCCTGCCGCGCGTCGAGGTGATCGAGACGGGTCCGGCCTATTTCGTCGACGACCTGCCTCCGCCGCCTCCGCCGCCGGCCTACCTGCTGCCGCCGCCGCGCGAACCCATCGCGCTGCCGCCGCCCCCGCCGCCGTCCCCGGGCTTCCTACCGATCCCCATCCCGATCCCGATGCCGGGCTGGGCGCGGCGTCCGCCCCCGCCGCAGCCCCCCGTCATGGTGCAGGGTCTGTCTCTTATACACATCTGACGCTGCCGACGACTCCTTACGTG